>JBBCHB010000007.1:0-152930 GCA_037200015.1 Aliidongia sp.
ATGGGTCTGTATATGTATTACCCCGGCCTCAAGGGCGACGCGACCGAGACGGGGTTCAAGGATTGGATCACCCTGGAGTCGGTGCATTTCGGCACGAGCCGTAGCGTCGCCGCCAGCGTCGGTTCGACGGCCGGCCGCGAAGCAAGCGTGCCGAATATCAGCGAGATTACCGTCACCAAGCGCCTGGACGCATCGAGCGCCGGCCTGTTTCGCGCCTCGGTCACCTTGAGCAAGGGCCAGACCGTCAACATCGCCTTCACCCGGACCGGCTCCCAGGGCGAGGCCTATCTGAAGTACCAGCTCGACGACGTGCTGATCACCGGCTACAGCATCTCGACCGCCGGCGACCGTCCGGTCGAGCAGGTCAGCATCAGCTGCGCCAAGTTCCAGATGACCGTGACGACCACCGACTCCAGCAACAGCCCGCTGGCGCCGATGACCACCGGCTACGATCTGGCACAGAACACGCCGGTCTGATCCGCCGCATTCTCCGTGGCTGGTTTGGAGGCCGCCGCCGAAAGCAGCGGCCTCCCGTAATCGTGCGCCGACCGGCCGCGGGCGGAGCTTGACCGGAAGCAGCAGTCAATGTCGTCGAATTTCGAGATCGAGCAGTCCGGCAGGCTGCTGAATGTCGAGTCGCCCCTGGGCGACAACAAGCTGATTCTGACCCGCTTTCGCGGCACGGAAAAACTCTCGGGACTGTTCAATTTCGAGCTGGAGATGGTTTCGCCCGACCATGACATCCAGCCGGAAGAAATCCTGGGCAAGGGCATATCCTGGTCGGTCGGCAAGGCCGGCGACACCCGCCGCCCGTTTCATGGCATCGTCGGCAGCCTCAGCGGCGGCGGCAGCTTCGGCCGCGGCTACCGGTGGTACACCGTCGAGGTCATGCCCGCCCTCTGGCTGCTGACCCACAATGAAAACTGCCGCGTCTTCCAGCAGAAGCCGGTGCAGGACATCCTCAAGGCCGTCACTGCCAATTTCCCCGATGTCGTGCTCGACCTCAGCGGCATCACCGGCGACCACCCGCCACGGGAATACTGCGTCCAATACAAAGAATCGGACTTCAAATTCCTGTCGCGTCTAATGGAAGACGAAGGTCTGTTCTATTATTTCAAGCATGCGCAGGGCAGTCACACCATGGTGGTGGCCGACAGCAATGCGACCTTCTTCGATTGCCTGGGCCATGCCGTGACCTTCGGCGTCAATCCGGATGTCGAGGCCTATGTCACGCAATGGGCACCGAAGCGCAAGTTCCGCGCCGGCAAATGGGCGCAGCGCGACTACAACTTCAAGACGCCGACCAACAACCTGCAAAGCTCGGTCAACACGCTGATCAACGTGCCGACCTTCAAGCCATTCGAGCGCTTCGACTATCCGGGTGGCTACACGACGACCTCGGCCGGCGACCAGAAGACGCGCATCCGCATGGAAGCCGAGGAATCGGGCTATCAATCGGTCGATGCCGAAAGCACGGCCGCCGATTTCGCCACCGGCGGCCGCTTCACCATCGCCACGCACGAAGTCACCCCGGAGAGCGCCAAGGGCTATTTCGTCACCGACGTGACGCATGATTCGACCGATTATTCGCATGTCACGGCCGAAGGCACGCATGAGGCGCCGAATTACAAGAACAGCCTGAGCTGCTCGTCCGACCAGAATAACTATCGAGACGAATGCACCACGCCGCGTCCGACCATCATCGGCCTGCAGCAGGCCATCGTCACCGGCGGCTCGGGCGACGAGATCTGCACTGACGAGTACGGCCGGATCAAGGTGCATTTCCACTGGGACCGCTTCGGCGCGACCGACGATACCAGCTCCTGCTGGGTCCATGTCGTGCAGCCCTGGGCCGGCGCGCAATGGGGCACGCAGTTCATCCCGCGCGTCGGCATGGAAGTCGCCGTCGCCTTCTACAATGGCGACCCGGATTACCCCGTCGTGGTCGGCTGCGTCTACAACGCACAGAACATGCCGCCCTACAGCCTGCCGGACAACAAGACCCAGAGCGGCGTGAAGAGCCGCAGCTCGACTGGCGGCGGCAGCGACAATTTCAACGAGATGCGCTTCGAGGACAAGAAGGGCTCGGAACAGATCTCGGTCCAGGCCGAAAAGGACATGGTCACGCTGGTCAAGAACGACGAGACGCGCAAGATCAAGCACGACCAGACCCTGACCGTGACCAATAACCGGACCATCACGGTCGAGCAGGGCAATGTCAGCGAGACGATCAAGCAGGGCAGCCGCACGGTCGAGCTCAACATGGGCAGCGATCAGCTGACGCTCGACCAGGGCAGCCTCACGATCCAGGTCAGCATGGGCTCGGTCTCGATCACGGCGATGCAGGGCATCACCCTCACCGTCGGCAGCTCCAGCCTGTCGATCACCCAGACCGGCATCTCGATGAGCGGCATGAATATGAGCACGAGCGGCACGCTCTCGACCCAGATCTCCGGACTGACGACCAGCATCAGCGGCTCGGCGACGACGACCGTGTCCGGCGGCATAATCATGATCGGATGAGATGATCAGCCCTGCCACCCCCTACCCCAAGCTCGCCGGCAAGGCGCCGGCCGATCTGGCCGAACGGCTGAAGCTCGACGCCAATGCGCGCGCCCTGCTCGAGCCGGGCCAGACGGTCGATGGCTATGTCGCCAGTCTGAACGCCGCCGGGCTCTATCCCGCCTCGATGGCGGTGCTGGCCCATGCGCTGCCCAAGCGCGAGGCGGTCTGGTGGGCCTGCACTTCCGTGCGCCGGGCCGGGGCGCCGCAACCCGGCTCGCCGGATCTGGAGGCGCTGGCCGCCGCGGAGAATTGGGTGCGCCGCCCGACCGAGGAGAACCGCCAGGCCGCCAGGCTGGCCGCCGACAAGGTGGACACCGATTCGCCGAGCAACTGGGCCGCCATGGCCGCCTTCTGGTCCGGTGACAACATGGCGCCGGCCGGCGCCCCGACTATCACCCCCGGCGATGGGCTGACCGGCAAGGCCGTCACCGGCGCCGTGACGCTCGCCGCCGTGCGCCCGGAACCGGAGCGCGCGCCGGCCAGGTATCTGGGGTTCACCGCCATCGCGCTCGACATCGCGCGCGGCGGCGACGGACGCGCCGCAAGCGGGAGTGCGACCTGATGCCGATGCCTGCCGCCCGCGTCGCCGACATGCATGTCTGCCCGATGGTGACGGGCATCGTCCCCCATGTCGGCGGCCCGATCCTGCCGCCCTGCGCCATCACCGTCCTGATCGGCGGCATGCCGGCGGCACGGGTCGGCGACCTCGCAACCTGTGTCGGCCCGCCCGACGTCATCGCGCTCGGCAGCTTCACGGTGCTGATCTGCGGTCAGCCGGCCGCCCGTCTCGGCGATATCACGGTACATGGCGGCGTGATCGTCACCGGCTGCATGAATGTGCTGATCGGGTAAGCCCTTCTCCCGCATTGCGGGAGAAGGTGGCGAGCGTCAGCGAGCCGGATGAGGGTCCGGCGCGTCAGCGCCGAAACGAAAAAAACTTCACGATCTTGCCGGCGGCTCGACCCTCACCCTCCCGCTCCGCGGGTCCCTCCCTCTCCCGCAATGCTGGAGAGGGGCCTCGGGCCCTGGCCAGGAATGGGATGCCCGCTACCCCTGCGTCTGCCGCCCGTCGAACTCCGCATCGCCCAGATCGGTCGGCACCGGCAACGCTACCAGCCAGGAATTCCAGCCGAGCCGTGGCCCGGTGTCGTCCGTGCGCAGGATCGGCTTCGGTACCTCGTCGCGCTGCAGGATCGGCCGGATGGTGAATTGCAGATGCACCGGCGCGTAGAAGCGCGCGAGATGGGCTATGCGGGCGAGATCCGGGCCGCCCGGCATCAGGCGCTGGAAGGCAGCGTAGCTGAGCGGGCCGACCTCCAGCCGGAAGCTGCCTTCGAGATCCCAGACCCGCTCGCCGAGCAGCGCATCGACGCCGAGCTGGGCATGGCCGCCGCGCGCCGTGGCGAGGCCCGAAATCCGCGTCTGCTCGTCGACCGGAATGTCGAGCCAATTGCCGGTGAATTGCTCGACCCGCACCGGCCGGCCGAGATAATCGGACAGGATCTGCTGCAGCCCGACCGCCGAACGCGGCTGGCGCGCCAGTTCGCCGCCATAATGCAGCAGCACCTCGTCGGCCACGGCCAGGCGGTTCTGCAGCCCGCTCGTGCCCAGCCCGACCAGCGCGCGCAACAGCCGCGTGACGCCGTCCTCGCCTTCCCCGTCATGGCGTTCATAGGCGATCGGCAAGCGGTACTTGGCCCAGGCGGCGTAGAACAGCCCGATCAGGCGATGGTTGAAGATATCGAAGAAGTCGTTGAGCCCGGTCTTGCGCGCCCGCGCTCGCGGCTGGGCCAGCGCGGCGTAATGCGCCGGCAGTGTGCCCATCGCGCCGGCCAGGCCGAGAAAGGTGACGGTGAGCTCCGGCGGCTTGGCGCCATCGCCGGCGCGCGCGCCGACGATCTCGCTCGCCGGAAAGGTCAGCGCCGTGCTGCTGTGGAAACGCACGGCCTCATGGCGCGGATCGGCCGCGGTGCCGACTGCGCTGGTCGGGCCGCCCGCTGCCCGCCGTTTGCGCAGCGCCAGGAGATCGAGCAGCCGGACCGCCTGGAAGAAGCGGAACCGGCCGGGATTGCGGAACAGCTCCGCGATCACAGCAGCACGCGCGTCCCGGCGCGGGCCGGCCAGCGGCTCAGCGCGTCGGGCCGGCCGCGGAACCGCGCCGTCAGCCGGGTGAAGCCGTTGACCGAGACATAGAGGCCGAGGAAGCATTCGAGCACGGCCGCCAGCAGATAGCCGTCGCCGGTATTGGCGAGGCCTTCGGCCATTTCGAGCGTGACCTCGATGCCGCGGCAGATGCCGGTCGGCACGCCTCTGACCCGCGCCGTCGCCGGCGCCTCGACGATCGACAGGATGCCTTCGATCACTGCGCGGGTTTCCGCCGAATCGCGGAAATTATAGAGCCGCAGGATCTCGCGCAGCGGCTCGGCATTGCCGGTCAGCGACAGGTGATTGAGGTTCAGATGCGAGACCAGCCGCCAGCGCGCATCGCCGCCGAGCGGCGGCCGCAGCGTCGGCGTCGGCGGTGTGATCAGCTGCGGCCGTTCGACATCCGTCGTGCCTTCGACCAGATCGACCTTGGGCTGGCCGCCGCCGAAAGGCAGCCGGCTCGGCAGGTCGCGGTTGAGGCAGGAGATGTCGACCGAAAGAGTCCAATTCTGCTCGGCCGCCGGATCGAAACCCAGATCGACCACGCTGAGATAGACTTCGCTGCCGGGATCGCCGGGGCTGCCCGGCTTGCGCGCGGCATGCCAATAGCGCCGCTCCTCCCGGTCGCCGCCATGCTCCGGCCGATAGAAGGGCGAATATTCAGCGACCGCGCCACCCGGCGCGCTGGCGACGACGCGATCGACCGAATAGACCTCGGTCGTCATCTGCCGGCGCGCATCGGGCAGCACGCGGTATTCGGACAGATGCTGGCTGAGCTTGATCGGCTCGGCGCGCTGGCGGAACAGATTGACCACCGGCGTACAGCCGAGCGCGAAAGATTCGTCGGAAACCGCGCGCTCCAGCCCGCCATTGCTGCGCTCGAGATAGAGGAACAGTTCCAGCTTCCGACCGGCCTCGCGCAAGGTCTTGGCACCGAGCCCGGAGATCTCGAAGAACAGGAATTTCTCCGGGAAGGCAAAATACTCGGTCAGCAGCCGATAGCCGGGAAACGACCGCGGCCGGACCGGCAACACCGCCTCGTCCAGCCCGAAGCCGACGGCATGCAGATGCTCGCGCCCGAGAAAGACCGGCGACGGGTCGTTGCGCTTATCGGCCAGCGCAATCGACGCCGTGCCGGTCATGATCAGCTCATAGAGCGGCCGGGTCACCTGCGGCTGGCCGCGCAGATAGACGCGCAGGCGATCCGGCTGCAGCTTGTCGAAGCGCATATTCGGGTCGATGCAGGACAGCGAGATCGCCAGCACCGCCGCGGCATTGGGCGCATAGGGATTGACCGGCGCCGGCACCGGCCGTCCGGCCAGCGCCGCTGCATCGATCGTCACCGGCCACAGCTCGGTCGGGTAGCAGGTCCGGAACCGGCACTGATCGCCGCCCGGCGCGTCGACCGTCAGCTCGGTGCCGGCCGGGATCTGCGACATGCCGGCCAGATCCTTGCGCGGCGCCATCTGCAGGATCGACATCGACGGGATCGGCGCCAAATAATGCGGGTAGAGCACTTCGAGCAGCGCGTCGGTCAGCTCGGGAAAGGAATCGTCGAGCTTGCGATGGACGCGCGCCGTCAGGAACGCGACGGCGTCGATCAGGCGGCGGACATGCGGGTCCTCGATCGCGTCGGCCGAGAGCCGCAGCCGCTCCGCGATCTTGGGATGGCCTTCCGCGAACTCGGCCTGCAGCGGCCGCAGGTAATTGAGCTCGCGGTTGAAATAGGCGAGAAGCTCGTCGTCCATCAGGCCTCCACGGCC
This sequence comes from Aliidongia sp., assembly GCA_037200015.1. Classification (GTDB taxonomy): domain Bacteria; phylum Pseudomonadota; class Alphaproteobacteria; order ATCC43930; family CGMCC-115725; genus JAXDMU01. The sequence continues at coordinate 6,474 of JBBCHB010000007.1, forward strand.
GGACGCACGGCGAAGCTGCGCGTCACGGGATCGAGCACCGAATCGAAGACGATCGGTTCGGCATCGACGATCATCAGCGCCTCGATGCGCAGGCGGAAGCGCCGGTCCAATGTCTGGCCCGGATCGAGCACCTGGACGCTGACCCGCTTGAAGCGCGGTTCGAAGCAGCGGATCGCCGCCTCGATGCTGCGGCGGAACTCGTCCTGGGCATTCTGCGTCGCCAGGTTGGAGCCGGAGAAATCCGGGATGCCGTAATTGATCAGCGAGCTCGGCAGCGCCTCCAGCGTGCTCGGCCAGGCAAGCCAGCGCTGCCGCGTGGTCAGCAGCATTTCCAGATCGCGCTCGACCGCCTCGCGGACATCCCGTAACGCGGCGCGCCGTCCCTTCGGCACGGCCTGCGCCGCATTAGCCTCTTCGCCGGTCGGGGCGAGCAGCCGGTCGAGCACGGAAAGCTGCGGCAGGACAGTCGGATCGGTACCGTTCACGGCTCGTCTTCCGCCTCGGGCACAGCTTCGATTTCCGGCTGGTCGATCTCGATCCGGGTCAGCGCCATGATGTCCTGGTCCTCCTCACCGACCAGCCAGCATTTCCGCCCGATCCCGCGGACCGGGCCGCCATCCTGCTCGATCCAATCCGTGGCACGGCCCAGGCGCAGCGCCGGATCGGCGCCCGGCGGCGTGACATAGAGCGCGGGGATATAGACATGGCCGTGCTTGCCGTCGGCCAGCTCGAGCCGGGCCGAGCGCCAGATCAGGTCGCGCGCCCGGTCCGGCGGCTCGAACTCGATCGATTTCACGCCGCTGATCGGCACCCAATAGAATTTGCCGTCGGCCGTGATCATCTCGACCACGGGCGACAACACGTCGTCGAGGTCGCGCAAATCCTCGAAGCGCACGCCGTCGCTGGACCCGCCGACCGGCGGGCGCTGCTCGTCGGCAACGCGCAGCATGGTCAGCGCATCGGCCGGCCGGCCCTCGCGCAGCAAGACCAGCGCCATCAGATGCGCCTCCAGGCACGGATCGAGCGCCAGCATCAACTCGGGCGCCCGGCCGGAGAACAGCACGTCGCGCCGCGCCTGCTCGCCACGCAGTAGATCGCGGAACTGCTTCACGCCGGGCGAGTATTGCGGCTGCAGACGCGAGATCGATTCGAGCTGCTTGTCGGCGCGCTCGATCTGGCCGTCGAAGCACAGCAGCTCGACCAGGAAACTGCGCAGATCGACATCGGCCGGCCGCGATTTCAGCCCTTCATTCGCCGCGGCAATCGCCTCGTCGAGCCGGCCGGTTTCGAACAGCGCCTGTGGAGTGCTCATGATCCGCCCCCTATCACTCGCGTGAACTGCGATCTCTCGTCAAATCAGCCCATAAGCCCCTCGCCCGCTTGGCGGGAGCGCCGCGCTTCAAGCGCGCGCTCCCGCCAAGCGGGCGAGGGTTGGCAAATTCGACCGAACTCAACGCTACCCCGCCCCGAGCGGTGCCAGCTCGGTAACGATCTCATAGGCCGACACGATCTGGTCGAGCTGGAAATGCGGCTTCAGCCACGCCGAGCAGCTATAGACCCCCGGCTGGCCCGGCCGGTCGCGCACCTCGATCAGCGCCTCGCGCAGCGGATAGCGCGCCAGCATCGCGGCCGAGGCCTCATCATCCGACGTGCAATATTGCAGAATCCAGCGTTGCAGCATGGATTGGCAATCCGCTGCGCTCAGTGTCGAGCCGACCCGGTCGCGCCCCAGCACCTTGATGTAATGGGCAAACCGCGACACGCACAGAATGTATTGCAGCATCGCCGAGAGCCGGGCATTGGCGCGCGCCGACGCCGTGTCGTAATGCGGCGGCAGATGCAGCGAGGTGTTGGCGAAGAACAGCGTGTCCGCACTCGCATAGGCCCGCATCAAGGGGACCAGGCCGAGTTCGTCGAGCGCCCGCTCCTGCATGTAATCGGTCTCGACCTCGACCGGCGCGCGGACGGCGACGCCGGGGGCGTCGGTTGCGAAATCCGCTTGCGGCAGGCCCTCGACCAGACCGCCACCGCCTTCGCCGCGCCGGGCTCCGCGCAGATCGGTGAACCAGCCGGACCGGCCATAGGCGCCGATGATCGCCGAGGCGAAGGCGTAGACTGCCGACATCCACAGATACTCGTCGGCCGCCGGCGCATCGCGGCTGGCGCTGCCGCGGAACGGCTCCGGCCGGCGCGCCGCGTCGGGATAGGGCTCGCGGCTCAGACAATGCGGCAGGATCAATCCCAGGAAACGGGCATCGCCGCGCTGCCGCAGCGATCGCCAGCGGGTATATTCCGGCAGGCGAGCGATATCGATCTGATAGGCCGGCTGGGAGAGCGTCAGCACCTCGCCCGAACTGGCGGGCGCGCGCGAACGCCCGACCACGCCGGTCGCCAGCTCCGCGAAGCTCTCCATGCCGAGCAGATCGGGCGACGCGCCGACCATGAAGGGTGCGAAGGCAGCCGAGGCGATCTGCGCCACGCCGGACAGGATCGAGACATCGTCGGTCGGATGCTCGGCGCTGCGGCGGTGCGAGACCTCGTAGTCGCCGATCAGCAAGCCATAAGGTTCGCCGCCCGGCATGCCGAATTCATGCTCGTAGATTTTCTGAAACAGCTGGCTCTGGTCGAATTCCGCTGCCCGTTCGAGATCGCGCCCGATCTCGGCCCAGGTGATATGGAATGCGCGGATCTTGACCCCCGTCGACCGGTCCGCCGCCTCGACCAGATAGGCGAGGCCCCGCCAGCCCGCTTCCAAACGCCGGAACCGCGGGTGCCGGCGGATCGCATCCACCTGATCGGAGATCAACTGATCAAGCGCTGCAATGACCCGGTCTGCCTTCAGCCGGCATGCTTCGTCGGCGGAAAGCGGCGACCCGTACAGGGCCGCCGCCGCCGTGCTCACGCGATCCGGCGCGATCCGGTTTCCGTCGCCTTGCGGAAGCCGGTCGCGCAACCCTGCTTGGCCGTGCTTCCGCCCATGCTCAGTTGGCTCGGGTCGGCAGCCGGGCGACCAGGCTCAGCGCCGTGGTCAGTTCTTCCATCTGCAGCCAGGGCCGCAAATGCGCGACGGCGTTGTAGGAGCCGGGCGCGCCTGCCACCTCGACCACTTCGACCTTGGCATCGCGCAGCGGGTAGCGCAGCTTCATTTCAGCCGTCGCCTGGTCGTCCGCATTGACATAGGTGCGGATCCACCGATTCAGCCAATCCTCAGCGTTCTTCGCCTCCATATAGGAGCCGATTTTGTCGCGCGCCATCATCTTCAAGTAATGGGCGAAACGCGACGTCGCCATGATATAGGGCAGCCGCGCCGAGATCGCCGCATTCGCCGTCGCATCCGCTGTCGTATACTTCTTCGGCTTCTGCACCGTCTGGCCACCGAAGAACACGGCGTAATCCGTATTCTTGTAATGGCAGAGCGAGATGAAGCCGAGATTGGACAGCTCTTTCTCGCGCCGGTCGGTAATGCCGATCTCGGTCGGGCATTGCATATCGGCGTCGCCGTCATCGCTGGTGAAGACGTAGGATGGCAAATTCTCGACCTTGCCGCCGCCCTCGGCCCCGCGGATACCGGTGCACCAGCTGGTCTGGCTGAAGGCGTCGGTCATGCGAGCGCCCATGACATAGGCCGCGTTCATCCAGGTGAACTCGTTATGGCTCATCCGGCGCGCCTGCAGCGTACCGTCATCGATCGGCGCTTCCTCGTAATTGAACTCGTCGACCGGCTTGGTCTTCGAGCCATAGGGAAGGCGCGACAGGACGCGCGGCAGAACGAGCGACACGAAGCGGGAATCCTCGGTATCGCGGAAGCTGCGCCAGCGCACGAACTCGGTCGATTCGAACGACTTCTCCATGTCGCGCGGCACCGACAGCTCGGTGAAGCTGTTGAGGCCGAGGAGCTGCGGCGCAGCGGCACTGATGAAGGGCGCGAAGGCCGCCGCGGCCACGCCTGAGACATAGCGAAGCGTATCGACGTCCTCGCCGCTGCTGTTGAATTCGTAATCGCCGATCAGCGCGCCATAGGGCGTGCCGCCGGGCGAACCGAATTCCTCTTCATAGATCTTCTTGAACAGCTGGCTCTGATCGAACTCGCCACCCGATTTGGACAAGTCGCGGGTCAGTTCGCGCTTGCTGAGCTGCAGCATGCGGATCTTCAGATTGGCGCTGGTCTCGGTGTTGTCGACGAGATAGTACAGCCCGCGCCAGCTGCCTTCGAGCTTCTGGAATTTCGGGTGATGCAGGATTTGGTTGAGCTGCTTGGAGATCTGCTGATCGATCGCCGCGATGGCCTGGTCGAAGGTCTTCGAGACGTTCTTGTCGTAGCTGACCGTGCCCTTCAGCGCCTCGTCGATCAGGTTCTTCAGCAGATCCTTGGCGATCGAGGGTTCAGTCTGTTTGGTCGCGGCGATCGCCTGGTCGAGCAGGCTGGCGGACGCTTCCGTCGTGGTGGCGGCGCCTTGCGCGGCCGGATCGGTCTGATTGGCCATGCTCAGCCTTCCTTCTTCTCGGCGCCATCCTTGTCGAGCAGGCTCGACAGGTTGGACAGGCCGGATTTGTCGCGCAGGATCGCCTCCAGCGTATCCTCGAGCTCGACCGAACGGTCGGCCTTGGCCATCAGGTCGCGCAGCTTGTTGCGCGTATCCAGCAGCTTCTTCAGCTGCGGCACCCGGTTCACGACATGCGTCGGGTCGAAATCATCGAGGGAGTTGAAAGTCAGATCGACCGCCATCTCGCTGCCGTCATCGGCCAGGGTATTCTCGACCCTAAGCTTCAGATTGGGCGACAGGCTCGACATGACGTGATCGAAATTATCCTTGTCGATCGTGACGAAGCTGCGATCGGTCAGCGGCTTCACCGGCTTGTCGGGATTGGGATCGCCGATGAAATCCCCGAGCACGCCGACGACGAAGGGCAGCTCGCGCACGACCTCCGCACCGCCCGTCTCGACCTTGTAGGTGATATGGACCCGCGGCTTGCGGACCCGCTCCAGCCTGTCATGAACGCTCGCCATGGTAGTAATCCCCTCTCAGATCGTGCCAATACGCTATGCGCGCCCACTATCCGCATGAGTTGTCACGGATGATCGCCGATGACCGGTCCCTGGGCAAAGAAAATCGGTGCTTAGGTACCTCTTCTTGAACAAAAGAATCCCGTCACTGGGGCTTGATTCCCGCTGAAAGATAGAACATTCGCCTCGCCTCTTCGTTTGGTATCAGCTCGGCCAGGAGATCGGTCAGGCTGAGCCGGCCGCGCCGGACGGCGTCCTCGATGGCCATTGCCACAGGCGAATGCGGTTCGGCCTTGCGGAAGTATTCGGCGATCTTCAGCAGCTGCCGGAATGCTTCTTCCCGGTTGTTGATTGCGTCGACCGCAACCGCCTGCGGGACCGGCTTGGCCGCAACCGGCGTGCCGCTATCGGCCGGGGCCACCTCCGGCTCTGCGGCCGGCGCTTCGGCGGTTTCGCCGACCAGATTGACGATCAACTCGCGGATCGCTTCGAGTTCGCGGCGGATATTGCCGCAGGACGGCGCATCGCGTCCGACCCGGGCGTCGAGCTGGACCTGGAGTGCCGCCACCGCCTCCAGCGCGCCGCGCAGATCGTCCTTCAGGTCGCGCAGGAATTCCGGCGTGGACCGGCGGATGCTTTGCTCGAAATCCTCGCGCGACAGATCGGTCGCCTGCGCCGTGCCGCGCCCCTGGTCGATCGCAATCAGATATTCCCAATAGGCGACCGGCCCGGGTTCCAGGCAGTCGCTGAGCCAGACTGCGCGCAGCGGCTGGATCAGCGCGCCGGCACTCTGCACGCCGGCCAACCCGGCCACGGTCGCCACGGTCGCGACCGGCCCGTCTTCGTCCGGGCGCGGATGCACGCCCTCGGGGAAATTCTGCAGCAGCCCGGCCGCGAGCGCCAAGCCGTCGCGCAGCCCGGCGAAACCGCCGAGCCGCAGCAGCGCCTCGGTCAGCCACATGGCGACTTCGAAATCCTTGCCCTGCTCGGCGATCAGCTTCGGCGCCTGGGTGCGGATCTTGCGCCATTCCATATCGGGCGTCGGCCCGCCATCGGCCGCGCCGCCCGGCCGGTTGGCGATCGCCTTTTCGATCTCGCGCGCGGCGCTGCGCGCATCCTTGATCGTGTAGTAGATCGAGCTCGGCGAGTCGTCCAGTCGCATATCCACGCCCGCCGGGTCCGCCCCGGCGATCGGCGCAAGCAGGGTTGCCAGGTCGAGGATCGGCTCGGTGGCCATGGTCAAGGCGCTCCTGAGAAACAAAAGCCGGCAGGTGAAACCATCGAGATCCGCGCCCGTTCCGATCGCAATCGAGAGTGATCTAGACCGGCGTCGGGGTTTGGCAAATGGACCGCATGCATATTCGGCGTCACGGCGATGGGGCGGCCGGCGGCGCAACTTGGCCGAAGCGGATGGCGACGACCGTAACATTGTCAATCGCACCGCGATCGAGCGACTGGTCGACCAGCATCTCGACCACCGTCTTGGGCGCCGCCCAGGCCAGCGCCGTGGCGATCTCTTCGTCGCTCAGCATCTTGGTCAGGCCGTCGGTGCACAGCAGGAAGACGTCGCCATCCTCCAGCCCGGCCTGCAGCATTTCCAGCTCCAGGATTTCCGTGGCGCCGACCGCGCGGGCGATGGCGTTGCGGTTGGTCTGGCGCTCGGCCTCCTCCAGCGTCATGAGGCCGGCATCGACCAGCGCCTGTGCCTCGGTATGGTCGCGGCTGAGCTGCTGCAGCTGACCGGCGCGCCACAGATAGAGCCGGGAATCGCCGGCCCAGACGCAGGCGAAATGACGGCCGGACGACATCATGACAACGACGGTCGTGGCGCTCGGCCGGCCGGTCTCCTCGGCCTCCTGCAGCAATTGCGCATTGGCCCGATCGAGCTGCTCGCGCACCGCGGCGAGCAGGGCGGCGCCGCTGCAATCGCTGCCGAGCCCGCCGAGCAACTCGACCACCAGCCCGCTCGCCCGGTCGCCGGCATGCCAGCCGCCGACGCCGTCGGCCACGGCCCAGAGCTCTATGTCGGGCCGATCGAGAAAGGCGTCCTCATTGACCTTGCGGACCTTGCCGACATGGGTGCGCCCGGCAGATTCGAGCCGTGGCCCGGAGGGTCCCGGCGGCTGCGCCCGCTCCTGCCTTACCGTCGGATCCATCCCCACCGCTCCCATTGACCATCGAACAGGGCGACCGCCTGCTGCGCCGAGGGCATGCCGTCGGTGCGCAGCGCGACCGCCGGCAGCTCGGGCGTGCCATCGGTCCACCACAGGCTGCTGCGGCACGCCGCGGGATCGAGCGAGAGCCGCAACAGCGCCGGAACCAGCTCCGCCTCCAGCACCGTCACCACCGGGCCGAAACCGACCTCGCCCGAGACCTCCCGCGGCAGCGCCAAGGCTGCGACGGCGCCTTCGAATTCGGCGAAGGGAATGTCCGCCTCGAGCGCCCGCAAGGCGACGGCCTCGGCCGCCTTGCACCAGTCGGACAAGGCCGGCGCGACCAGGGCCGGTGCCGGCTGGCCGGGCAGCGGCACGGCCACGGTCAGCGGAAAATAGCGACCGACGCTGTCGACGCTCGCGATCATCACGCCCGCCATGGCAGCCGGGCCGCACAGCCCGGCGCCGAGCACATAGTGCCAGATCGGGCTGTTCAGGTAATACCCGAGCCAGGCCTGCTCCAGCCCGTCATGCGCGGTCTGCAGCACGCCCTGCAGCCACTCGTCCCAGGGCTGCACGAAATCCTGCGCCAGGCTGCGCCCCAGGAAATCGCCGCGCATGGGCAGCTTGCCGTAAAAGCCGATGGCCATCCCGCTACATCCTCGGACAACGGAATTCGCCGACATCGCGCAACGTCAGCGGGTTGAGCACGCTGCCGGCCTGCAGATCGTAGCCGATCTGATGCGCCCCCAGCGAGAAGCTCAGCTTCAGCCGGTCGCTCGACCCGCCGCTTTCGACATGGCCCTGATCGACCAGCCGGAACCAGGCCCATGGCCCGGTCGCCGACAGGCTGGGCGTCGTGCTGTCGTCGGTCGGCTGCAGCGCCAGCCGGACTTGGCTCGACCCGGTCGGCGACGGCCACTGGATCGTGCTCGGCACCGGCGGACCATGGGCATAGGTGACGGTCACGGCGTCGACTTCGAGGATCGCCTGCTTGGTGCCGGCATCGAGGGAGGTCGGGGTGATCTGGAACTTCATGGCCGGCTGGGCGCCGCCCGGCCCGAAGAAGCCGTCGCGGATCTTGGAGGCACGCTGGAACTGCGCCAGAACGTCATTGCTCATGCCGAGATCGCCATTGTCGGACTGGATCCAGCGCCAGGGCGAGCGCGAGGTATCGACGAAGTTCTTCATATTGGTGTTGAAGAAAGCGTCGATCTGTCCGCCCGCGCCGAACAGCCGGACGAAATCGTCGAGCGTCACATCGACCGAGCTGTCGCGCTTGATCGGATAGCGGCCTTCGAGCGCCTGGGTGCAGAACGGCAGCACCGAGCTGTTCCAGGCCTGGCGCAGCTGTTCGCGCGTGCCGGCCGCGGTCAGTTGCGTGGCGCCCTGCCCGATCGAGCCGATCATGCCGGCAAGCGGCTGCGGCAATTGCGCGGCATCGGCCTGGAGCTTGCGCAGCCCCTGGCCGCTGCTCGACGCCGCCGTGCCGTGCAGCAGATCCTGGCCGGGCGAAGCGAGGCCGTTCAGCTGCTGATAGGTATCGTTCAGGCTGCGCATCATGTCGTCGATCGGCGACGGTCCCGTGCCGGTGCCGACATATTGCGTCAGGCGCTTGAAATGCTGCTCGACCGCGGCGCCCGGCTGGCCCTGCCCGGCCGGCACGACGCCGGAGGCCTTGGCGATCTGGTTCAGCCGGTTCGCGGCGCTCTCCACCTCGGACGCCTTGCCCGGCGCCAGCAAGGCCGCGGTGGCGAGTTCCTCGGGCGGCTTGGTCAGCTGGGTCTCATGCACCACGGCCGGGAACAGGGTGCGGAACGGCGAGGTCGGGCTGGCCAGGATACCAACCACTTCGGCCGCCTCGGCATTGTTGTGGAACGGCACGACGGCGAGGTCGCCCAGCATCGTGTCCCAGCGATTGATGTACTCGGTCTCGTAGAGCTGTTCGATGTTGTTTTCCAGCGCTTTGGCCTCGGTCGCGGTCGGCGTCTGGCTGGTGTTGCCGAGCACCCAGCGCTCCGATGCCAGCGCGGTGCCGGCCTCGGCGAAATGCGGCAGGAAGACGTGATAGAACCCGTCGCGGGTGAAGAGGCCCGGGATGCCGTCGGTCAGCGGCTTGCCCGAACGGCGGATCAGCACGCGATCGGCCGATGGGCCGGCATGATCGATCAGCCGCCACATCGGCAGCGCCTGCGCCTCGGGCGAGGTCTTGATCGCGGCATAGGCGCGCTCGGCCAGCGGCACCCGGCCAAGATTGGCGCGCGCCCGGTCGATGCTCGGCTTGTCGAGCGGGATATTGGCGAGCGGCCCGGCCAGCAGGGTTTCGAGATGCTTCTTCAGCGCGGCGCGCAGCGGCGCGTCGCTCGGGTCGGGATAAGCCACGCCCCAATCGGCCGTCACCAGCTGCTCAACATAGTTCTTATCGAGCGGCCCGGCATTGCCGAGCATCAGATAGGCCTTGAGCACCTCGTATTGCAGATCGGGCTGTTGCATCGTCGCATTGATCGCGCCGTCGAAGCGCAGCAGCAGGCGCGGCAGCAGCAGCGAATTCAGCGCGCGGCGATAGGATTGCATGCCGGCGCTGTTCAGCTTGTGGCCCTGATAAAGCCCGAAGCCGGCCTCGAACGGCGCCGGCGGCTGGTCGATGCCGGCGATCACGCGCAGCCGGTCGAGCGACGGCACGATCGGCTTGACGTCGGGATCGCGCGCCGGCTTGTCGGCATAGGGCTCGACCGCCGTCTTATAGGGCGGCAGCAGCGCCTCCGTATCGGCGATCAGCTTGGCATTGGTCAGCGCACTCCAGCTCCACAGCCCGAAGGTCGCGAGGATCGCCAGGGCGGAGACGCCATAGACGCCGCGCCCCATCCAGACCATGCGGCTTTCGACGCGCGGATCGGTGCTGACCAGCCGGGATTCGGCGAACACGACCTTTTCCAACAGGTCGCCCAGGAAATAGCTGCGGCCACCGCCGGTCAGCGCCGCCTGGCGCGCTTCGGGCAGGCCGAAGCTGCGCGCCAGCATGCCCATGATGCGGTCGACCGGCGTGCCTTCCTGCGTGCCGCTGGTCAGATAGGCGCCGCGCAGCAGCGTGCCGTGTTCATAGCGGCTCGGGCTGAAGATGCCGTCGAGGAATTCCTCGGCCGCCGCGCGCAGCGATGAGATCTGCGACGGGAAGCCGTGGATTAGCATGCGCCGGCGCGGATCGGATTCCTCCTGCAGCCGGTCGAACATATGGTCGGACAGGCGCACGAACAGCTTCTCGAACGCGTCCGGCACCTTGGTCACGATCGGCTCGGCATTGCGCTCGCGCGCCAGCGGCAGGGTGAAGCCCCAGACCTGGCGCCGCTCCTCCTTGGACAGCCGGTCGAAGAATTCGACGAAGCCGGCCGCCTGGTCGAGCTTGGTGAAGACGACATAGACCGGGAATTCGACGCCGAGCTTGTCGCGCAGCTCGGCCAGGCGCTCGCGCAAGGTGCGGGCATGGGCGCGCCGGTCGTCGTCGCTCATCGCCGCCAGATCGACCAGCGGCGTCACCACCAGCGCACCATTGATCGGCGCGCGCGGGCGGTAGGTCTTGAGCAGGTCGATAAAGCCGAGCCAGGCCTTGCGGTCGGCCTCCTTGTCGCTGTCCTGGGTCGTGTAACGGCCGGCCGTGTCGAGCAGCACGGCATCCTCGGCGAACCACCAGTCGCAATTGCGCGTGCCGCCGATGCCGCGCACGGCCTCGACGCCGCGCCCGTCCGAACCGACGAAGCTGATGCCCGACTTGACCAGCGCCGTCGTCTTGCCGGCACCGGGCGGCCCGATCAGCATGTACCAGGGCAGCTCGTAGAGATGCCGCTTGCCATCGCTGCCGGGCGCGCTCTTGAGCCGCTTCAGCGTGTCCTCGATCCGGGCGCGCAGCACGGCGATCTCGGCCTCGCCGGCATCGGGGCCGGAGGTCAGGCCACTGACCAGCTCCTTGTCCTTGCGGCGCGCGCGCAGCACGCCGATCAGCGTTACGATGGCCCAGATCAGGAAGACGGCGCCGATGACGATGAAGCGGACGAGATCACTCTCGAGCGGTGCCGAACCGGCAATGGCGATCAGCGGCCCGACGAACCAGATCAGCAGCGAAAGCAGCACGCAGCCGATCAGCGTGGCGAGCCAGCGATGGAAGAAGATGCGGCGGATCGTATTCACTGCACAGTCTCCAGCGGACGCGGCACGATCACGTCGATGCGCCGGTTGCGCTGACGGCCGTCAGGCGTGGTGTTGGGTGCGACCGGCTGGGTATCGGCCCGCCCCTCCGAGCCGAGCCGCGGCGCCACCTCCGGCACCTTGGCGGCGATGATGTCGAGCACCGCCTTGGCGCGCGCCGTCGACAGGTCGAAATTCGACGGGAATTTCAGGCTGTGGATCGGCTGGTTGTCGGTATGGCCGGTGACCAGCACCGTGCCGTGCGTGTCCTTCAGCGCCTCGGCGATCTTGCCCAGCAGCGGCAGGAACGGACTTTCGACCGTGGCGCTGCCCGAAGCGAACATGCCGGCGCCGACGATGCGGACCACCGTGTTGTGCCCGTCGTCGAACACGGTCACCAAATGCTGCTCGATCTCCGGCTTGAGGAAGCCGCTGACCCGGTCGACATCGAGCGGCGGCGGCTGCTCCGGTGTCGCCGTCACCGGTCCGGTCACGGCGGGTGCCGCCGCCGGCACTGGGGCCTGAGCAGCTCCCGAGGGCGGTAGCGTGGCAATTTCTGTAAAGGCGTGGTCGGACAGCTCGTTCAGCTTGTAGGAAAAGCCGAAATAGCCGGCGGTAACGATCAGCGCCGCCGCCGCCGCGACGGCCCAGAGCGGCAGCGAGAAGCGCAGGCCCTTGCCGCCTTCGACGCCACGCCAGTTCGGCGACAACTCGCGCTCCCGCTCGCCACGATACTGGCGCAGCAGCCGATGCAGGTTCTCGCGCAGCCGCACCATCTCGGCGCCGCCCTGCTGCGAGATGCGCAGCCGGCCTTCGAAGCCCAGGCTCAGGCAGAAATACAGCAGCTCAATGCCGGCAATCTGGTTGCCCGGATCCTGGCGATATTCCTCCAGCAGCCGGAATACCTGCTCGCCGCCGGTCGCGTCATTGTGCCGGGTCCGGGCCAGGCTCTGGCGCGACCAATCGGCCGCCATGCCCCAGGGCGTATTGGCGACGACGTCGTCGAGCGTCGCGCACAGGATGTAGTCGGCCTGGCGCACCGCCAGTTCGGACTGGCCCGACTTGCGCGCCACGGAATCGAAGGTCTGCAGCTCGCCGAGCAGGCGCTGGCGCAGCCCCGGCACGTTCTGATGCGCCGGCAGCAGGCGCAGCCAGCCGGCCAGCGACAGCAGGGGGCCGGCCGCGGCGATCAGCGGCCCGAGGCCCGGCACGCCGGGATGGCTGGCGAGCGGCGCACCGCTCGGCGGCGATGGCGGCGTCGGCCCCTGCACGGCCGCGGGACCCTGTCCTTGCACGGTTCCCGGCCCCGGCACTGCCGGCCCGGGCCCGGCGGCCGGCCGTCGGCCACCGGGATTGGGCCGGATGACGGTCGGATCGGAAGCGAATGGATTGTCGTCAGACATCATCGCCTACGCCTTTATTGCCCAGAGCTCGAGTTCGACCTCGCCGAGTGCCGCGCCGACATGCAGCGCCAGCCCGCCCGTCCCGCCCGGCCGCTCCATCTGTTTCCAGAAGGTGTTGTTGCGGTCGAGTTCGAAATAGAGCGTGTTGCCGACATAAGGCAGCTGGCGCGGCACGACCTGCAGCGCGCGCAGCGGAATGCCGGGCAGCGCGGAATTGACGATCGCCGTGATCTGTTCGACCGGGGCGAATTTGACCTGGGTCGGGAATTGCCGGGCCAGCGCGTCGATCGGCATCTGCGCCCGCACCGCAGTGACGAAGGTCGCCGATTTGAACAGGCCGGTATCTTCGATGATCGCGACCTGCACACCGAATTTCCGCTTCTGAAGCGGGATCGGGATCGCGGTCGGCGCCAGGATCTTGCTCAGGGATTCGCGCAGATCGGCCAGCACAGGCGCGAAGCTGCCGCGCAGATCGTCATGGTGATAGGGCGGGAATTCGGCCGCGCGCCGGCTGTCGGTCGTGAAGGTCGCCAGCTCGCCGGCCAGTTCGATCAGCACGCGGTAGAGCCGCTCCGGATGCTGCGACGCGGAATCGGCCGCCAGATGGGAGAACAGCGGCAAATTGCGGTTGACCAGCTGCAGCACCAGGAACTCGGCGATCTCGGCAAAGCCGCGCGCGCCCGGCCCGGCAACACGCGCCGCCAGAGCCTCGGCCCGCTGATAGAGTCGGCCATTGATATCGGCGATGAAACCGGAGAGCTGCGGCTGGGCCGCGCAATTGAGGCACGGCGCGATGAAGGCCTCGTCGAGCACGACGCTGCGATCCGCCCGGACCTCGACGACCCGCGCCAGCGGCAGCAGGACATAGCCGGACAGCTCGTCGCCATCGATGCCGTAGCGCAGACGCAGTGAGGCGATCTGGATATTGGCCCGGGCATTGAACCCAGCCACGGTGTCGACGACTTCGACGTCATGCGCGATATGGCGGGCAATGGCGTCGCTGCGATCCTCGGTCAGGATCTCGGCCGCGCCCGGGCGCCGCACCGGCAGCGTCAGATAAATCGTGGCGTCGCGGGCACTTTCCGGGACATCGAGCGGCGGCGGCGCATCCTCGGGCAGGACGAATGGCGTGCCGTCGCGCATCACGCCATGGCCGGAGCTGATGGCGAATTTGCCGATCGCCAGCAGGTCGCGATCGATCTGCAGCGCCTCGACACCCCAGCCATGGGCGACCAGCCCGCCGACGCGGCGCGAGACGAGCCGTTCGACATAGCGGTCGTGCTGCTGGAAGTGCTGCGTGCGCAGGAACATTCCTTCCGACCAGACGACCCTGCTGTCCCACGCCATCGACACCCCTCCCGAACCGCCTACACCGTGCTCCGGGACGCCCGCCCGGCCCAGAATGCTCTTATTTGCCGCCAGGCTTCAACGTCAGGGTGATCCCGGCCAGCAGCGCCGAGAGCTTGGTCGTGCCATGGGGCGGGACCTCGACCACGGCGCGCCAACTCGCCTTGTCGATCGCCCGAAACGCAGCGACGATAGCTATATAGCGCGCCCCTTCCTTCAAGGGCTCGGTCAAATTTTTCTGCTCGCCGGGCGACAGCAGCACGTCCTCGCGGCCGCGCTGGTCGGCGGCCAGCGTCTCGGGTTTGCTCAACTGGAAGAAGTCGGCCCGGTCGAGCGCCCCGCGCTCGGCCAGTTGATACACGGTCACGGTTACAGGCGATGGACGGCCCGACAGATCCGGATTGACGTCCGGCGCCGCGGCGATATCGAGGGCGACGATGCCGGGCGGCGGCGGCGGCGGAGGTGGCGGCGGTTCCTTGCCGCCGCAACGGGAAAGCGCCAGGATGACCCCGGCCAACAGCATCGTCCGGCGCGCCAGTTTCATCCCGCCCCCCGTCAAGATGTGTCCGCAGGCCCGCCCGCTGCCGGCCGTCGTGCTACTGTTTGTGCTCCTGATCCTCATAGGCACGAGCCAGCGCGCGCGACAGCGCGCCATGCGGATCATCCTCGCCGGAATCGCGCAGCTTCTTGAACTCGGCTTCGTAGAGTTCCCAATATTTTGCCTTCTTCGAGGCCGCGAGCAGCGAGCTGCCCTTAACCCGGCTCATCAGCAGCTCGGGCGCCAGCGGCGCCAGCGCCTCGGCGACCGCGCTGCGCGCGCCGGCCAGCAGCGCCAGTTCATGAGCCTTGAGGTCATGGAAGCTGCGCGGCACGGCGACATCCGGCGCGAGATAGCCCTGGCGTGCCGGCGTCAGCAGGGCGATCAGCGCCTCCTCGTCATCGACCGAGAGCTTGAGCGGGTTGTTGTCGAGCGCCGCGATCATGGTCTGCTCGACCCGGAGCTCGGTCTTGATCTGGGCGCGCGCCAGGAGCAAGGCGCGCATGCCCGATACCAGCTCACGCAATCTTTGCCCGGCAGCATGCAGCACCGCTTCGGGCTCGACCTGCGCGAGCAGCTCGGTACCCAGCCCGGCCCCTTCTAGGAAAGCCTGGACCAGATCCATCGAACTCGATTCGCCGCTGACGCCGCGCTCGACCCTGGGCATCTTGCGCTGCACCGTCGGCGGCGATGGCGGCGGCGGGCTGACGGTGGCGAAATTATCGACCTGCACGGGCGATACGGCGGGACCGGCCTCGACGTCGTCATCGTCGTCCAGCGGGTTCCAATTCGACGGCAGGATGCCGCCCGACATCGCGCCGTTGCCGGCGACCGGCGGCGACGGCGACACCACGGGCGGCGGCTGGAAGGCCAGCTGCTCGATCGGCGCGTGATCCGGTGTCGGCAGATTGAGCCAATCCTCGCTCGACGGCAGCTTGTCCTCCGGCTCGCGGGTCAGCGGGCCGCTGTCGAAGAAGGCGGCATTGCGGTCGTTTTGAGAAAGTGGCGCGATCGGGTCCGGCTCGCCATATTGCGCCGGCTCCTGATAGCGGCCGAGCCCGAACGGATCCTCTTCCTCCGGCACGGCAGCCGGCGCCGCGACACCGTTCCCCAGAACCTGGACGGCGATGTCATAGCTGCCGATGAACAGCCGGTCGCCGTCGTTCAGGACCGCGCTGACGCCGAAGCCGATCCGGTTCGTGCCGTCATTCAGATAGACGCCGTTGGTGCTGGTATCGGTGATGCGGTAGCGGCCGGATACGAAATCGATCCGGCAATGGCGCTTCGAGACATGCCCTTCCGGATCTTCGAGCACCCAGTCGCAGCCGGGCAATCGGCCGATCACCCCGCCCTGCTCGCCGAGCGTGACGGCGACTGGCGTAGGCGGCGTCCGGCCAGCGTAGCTGATTACCGTCAAGCTCAGCGTCATTCTTACACGCGATGGGGCGGATCAGGGTTGGCCTCCAGCGCAGCGAGGGCCCGCCCTCGAAGCCGCTCGACGCCAGCGGGCCGGATTGTCTATCGGCGGTAACAAGCTGTCAACCATGAGTCCAAGTGTTTCAGCTCATTGGCCGGCAAAGCGAAGACGGCGGTGCGCCCGCGGGCAGCCGCTCGTCAACTGCGCCGTTTATCTCGGGCGACCGAAGAACAGGATATAGCCGTCGGGGTCGGCGATCTCGAACCCGCTCAACCCGTCCCGTGTGTCCTTGAGCGGCACGCTGAACACGACGCCGCGCCCCTCGAACTCAGCGGCAAGCGCATCCGGGTCGGGTGCCAGGACATAGGCGTCCCATCGCATGGCCGGGTCTCGGGCAGGATTGGGCAGCGGCGCGGCCTCGCCGGCCTTGACGAAGAGCATTGCGCCGTCACGGCTGACAATGGCGAAGAAGGTCTCGTGCTCCGGCTCTTGGAACCGGATTTCAAACCCAAGCTTGCCGCAATAGAAGGCGATGGTTCGGGGCACGTGGCTGACAACGAAGAACGGGCACATCTGCTCCAAGACTGGTCGCGTCATGAGTTCTCATCCCTGCGGTTCCGATTGGCGGCGCCTGCCCCGTCACGCCCGCTTGCACTGAAGGATTGCAGCGAAGAGCAGAGCGAACCAGTCGGCCATGTCGCTGCCCTTGCCGAAATACTCGGCCGCGACCGGCGCACAGAGCAGCCGGGGCGCCGGTGCCGCGCCGTCGCCCTGTAGCCAGTCGCCGCACTCGTCGAGATCGGTCCTGAGCGTCAACAGCATGTCGGCATCGATCTGGTTCGGATCGTCATCCTCCTCGACCGCTCTTTCCGCCTCGTACAGGCGACGATCCAGCAGCTCCGACAATTCGGCCAGCGCGTCGCGCTCCGGTACCGGCTGGAACCAGCCATTGCCGCCATTGCCGATGATCGATCTGTCGTCCTGCGGCAGGACGTCGAGCCGGAAGCCGCGCTCTTCGAACTGCAGATGATAGACCGCGGCGCCCGCCTCGCCCTCGATCGCCAGCCGCCGCAGCGTGAGCCTCTGCCCGACAGGCGCCTCCTGGCCGTCCCGATCAAGCACCGGCCGGCGCAGCCGGACGACAAGACCGGGAAAGAAATACCGCAGCCGCAGCCGCGGCAGACGCGGCTGCTCTCCGAGAATGACCGGCGGCGGAAGCTCCGGCTCGGGGTCCGGCGGAGAGGCCGCTTCGAGGCGATCCTGCCAAACCTGAGGCGCTGCGGCGGCTTCCGCCACTGCTCCGCGCCAGTCGACGCCGGCCACCATAAGCGCGCATGGCATACCCGCGTCGACCGCCGCTGCAGCCGCAGCGAGCCGCGCGGCGCGAGCCGTATTCCCGCACTCTTCCGCCGTCTCGCGCAGCAGCGCAGCAGCCTCCGACCGGCACGGCCTGTCCGCCGCGTCGATCAGCGCATCAACCGTCAGCAGCAGGGATTCGACTGCCTCATCCGCCAGCGTAACCAGCATTCCGGCGATCGAGCGCAAGGGGGCTACGCCCTCCATGCGCGATGCTACCGCAGGTTATTGTCGATTGGAAATCGCCGTCCCGCGCCGGGTTACGGCATCGCGTCTCGTTCCGGCGGCCAGTCGCGGAACCGGCTGAAATCGAGCCAGCGCAGCGGACCATGCTTCTCCTGCAACTCCCGCGACAAAGGCGTTTCGCTGGTGTAGTCGTCGACCAGGCTCGGCAGCGGATCGGGCATTATGTTGTCCCTGAGGGCAACATAAGCCAGCCGCGGCAGCGATCGGCTGGCGCACAACGCGTCGAGGCCGCTGCGGCCGATCTGGTTGAAGTCGAGGTTCAGCCATCGCAGATTGGGCAAATCGCAGGACGCCAGCAAGGCCACGCCGTCGTCGCCGAGGTCGCCGCGGGACAGGTCGAGTGATCGCAGGCGCGCGAGGTACGGGCTGGCCAAAACAGCATCCATGACCGGCGAAAGCGCCTTCAGCTGCAGATGCAGAACCGGCGCGCGCCGATACAGCTCCGGCGCGGTGCGCAGGAAGGCGGCGGCGTCCATCCGAACGTCGTCGGTAAAGCCGCGCACGAACACCCAGCTATCGACCAGCGGCACGACATCGCCGGCCCAGGCCCGGCCATACTCCCGGATCAACCCGCCAGCCCGCATGGCGAGCATACCGCGCTCGCCTCCTGTTTCCTGGGCCTTCCGCAGGCGATCCAATCGAAGCTGCACATCGATCAGCTCGGCGCGCAGCGGATCGGTATCGGCAATGGCAGCGGCATAGGCCAGACGGGGCTCGTCCGCCTCGGGGGCGGCGATCACGGCGTCCGAAAATCCCGTCAGATCGGGCATGCTCTTCCCCCGCTCATCCACCACCATCCGATCCGCGCCGGGCCGTCGCCTCGCTCACGGCAGCTCCTTCGAGCGCCGGCGGCCCGAGATTTGCCGCCATCACGGCGCCCGTGCCGAGAGCCCGGATTCGCACCGGTTTGCGGCAAAAGCGCCTTGCGTCGGCGCTCCCGTGCGTCCGCGATCATGAACCAGACAGCCGCGATGCCGTACAGCGTCAGCATGAGCCCGGTCCACGCGGCCAGAAAGTCGCCCGAGGCGTCGATGGTCGAATGACGGAAATAGATCACCGTTCCCCTCGGCAACAGATCATCCCCGAACGAGTGCAAAAACCAGATCATTGCGATCGAGCCAAGAAGATAAACAAGCGGCAGCAGAAAGCGTGGAACTCGACTGGCTGCTGCGAAACAAAGCGCGGGCGGGATTACGCTGGCCACGGCGATTATTATATACGAGATCAGGTCCAATGTGACGATGATCTCGTACAACAGGAAAAGACCGACCAGACCTGGAAAAATTCGGGTAATTGTAAATCTTCCCATCGCGGACTACTCCAAGCTCGATGGGTTGAACCTGCAGTCGGTACTGAGTAGATTTCCGCATGGCCGGCCCGGTTGCATGACGATCTCCCCCCAGGATCGAAGCGTTTTTCCGGATTGCGTCGCGAACCGCGTCCTGGCGGCGGTCCGCTCCTGCTGTACCACATTACCACATTCCGGCTCGGGGCTGACCTATCGCCAAGTTAGCCCGGATATCCAGTGGGGTGGGCGTCCCCGCCCACCCCACTGAAGATCTTTGAGACACTCGGCTCGCCAATCGATCCAACTCAGGCCGTCGGCGCTCAAGCCGCCGGCCGGACGCTGCGTGGGGTTGTCGCCTGGACATCGCTTCGGGGCGGCGGCTTGTGCTATCACGCCCGGCATGCTGACCATTTCCTCTCTCGTCTATCGCATCGCCGGCCGGACCCTGTTCGACGGCGCTTCGGCGCAGGTCCCCGACGGCCATCGCGTCGGCCTGGTCGGCCGCAATGGCGCCGGCAAATCGACCTTGCTCGGGCTGATCCTGGGCGAGCTGCACACGGATGGCGGCTCGATCGAGCTCAATCGCGGCGCACGCATCGGCAATCGTCGCCCAGGAGGCGCCGAGCGGCCCGCAGACGCCGGCCGAAGTCGTGCTCGCCGCCGATACCGAACGCCACGCCCTGCTGGAAGAAGCCGAGACGGCGCAGGATGCCGACCGCATTGGCGAGATCCATGCCCGGCTCGACGATATCGACGCCCATTCGGCACCGTCACGGGCGGCCCAGATCCTGGCCGGCCTCGGCTTCGACGACGGGATGCATGCAGCAGCCGATGTCGAGCTTCTCCGGCGGCTGGCGCATGCGCGTCGCCTTGGCCGCCGTGCTGTTCGCCGAGCCCGATCTGCTGCTGCTCGACGAACCGACCAACCATCTCGACCTCGAAGCGACGGTCTGGCTCGAAGCCTATCTGAAGAGCTATCCGCGCACTCTGCTGCTGGTTAGCCATGACCGCCAGATCCTGAACAGCTCGGTCGATCACATCCTGCATCTCGACCAGAAGCTGCTGACCTATTATTCCGGCGGCTACGACGATTTCGAGAAGCTGCGCGCCGAGAAGATCGCCCAGTCGCGCGCGCTCACCGCCAAGCAGGAGGAGCGGCGCAAGCACCTGCAATCCTTCGTCGACCGCTTCCGCTACAAGGCGTCGAAGGCGCGCCAGGCGCAAAGCCGAATGAAGATGATCGAGCGCTTGGCGCCGATCGCCATCCTGCAGGAAGACCCGAGCGTCGTGTTCGATTTCCCGGCACCGGCCGAGCTCAGCCCGCCGCTGATCGCGTTCGACGGCGTCTCCGTCGGCTATCAGCCGGGGCACCCGATCCTGAAAGGCATCGATCTGCGCATCGATCCGGACGACCGCATCGCGCTGCTCGGCGCCAACGGCAACGGCAAATCGACCTTCGCCAAGCTGGTCGCCGGCCGGCTCGAACCGCTGACGGGGCGGCAGCACCGCTCCAACAAGCTGCGCACCGGCTTCTTCGCGCAGCACCAGATCGAGGATATGGAGCCGGACGGCACGCCCTTCTCGCATCTGGCGGCGCTGATCCCCAAGGCACGCGAGCTGGAGATCCGCAATCGGCTCGGCCGCTTCGGCTTCTCCGGCGACAAGGCCTTCGTCAAGGTCAAGGATCTGTCGGGCGGCGAGCGCGCACGGCTCAATTTCGCGCTGATCACCTTCGACGCGCCGCCGATGCTGATCCTCGACGAGCCGACCAACCATCTCGACATCGATAGCCGCGAAGCGCTGGCCGAGGCGATCAACGAATTCTCCGGCGCCGTCATCCTGATCAGCCATGACTGGCATCTGCTCGAGCTGACCGCCGACCGGCTATGGCTGGTAGCGAACGGCAAGGTCCAGCCTTTCGACGGCGATCTCGAAGACTACCGCAAACTCATGCTCGGCCAGCGCGGCGGCCAGAAGCGCAAGGAGGCCGAGGCCAAGCCGGCCAAACCGGTCGACGCGCCGAAGCCGGTCGAAAAGCCGCGCGGCGGTGAGCGGCGCCGGGTGCTCGAAACGCTGCGCCGGACGGCGCGCGACGCCGAGACGGCAGTGCAGCGCCTGACCGCGAACAAGGCCGAGCTGGAGGCTGAACTGATCAAGCCGCGCCTGGAGGCGGCGCGCCGTGTCGAGCTCATGCGCCGGCAGGCCGAGCTGGCGCGCGCCCTCGAAACCGCCGAAGCTGCCTGGCTGAAGGCGGAGGAGAATCTCGAAGAGGTTTCCGCAACCTGACCCCCACAAGTGTAGATCGCGAAATTTTTACGAAAATCGCATCGCTTTGCTTGCATAGTGACGGCAATACCGTCCACTCTATTGTTCGCGGCATGAAGCAGCCGCGTACGCGGGGGCGGGACAAGCATGGACATTGCCGATTTGCGGCAAACAGCAGACCGCGGGGCGGCAGTGGTGGGCTCTCGTAGCACGACACTTATTCCAGGTTCGGAAACTCAGCCGCATGGCTGCGTTCTGGTCTTCGCGCGACCGCAGCTCACTTTGGTCCATGCCAGTGAAACGGCGCCCCGCCTGTTGTCGATCGAGCTGCCCGATGCTTTCGGCCAGCCGGTCGGCGCGCTGTTCGACGAAAAGCTGGCGCTGCGCATCCAGAGCATGGCCCTGCACGCCAGCGAGCGCCGGACCGTCGCCCTGGCGCGCGGCGTGTTCGACATTCATCTGATCTCCGACGATGCCGCGGTGCTCGTCGAATTCGAGCCGAGCCCCGACGCCGTCGAGCCGGCCGCACTCGGCGCGCTGCAGGACAGCGTCGCCGCCAATCTCGGCGAGGCGTCGAGCCTGCGCGATATCGCCCGGATCGTCTGCGATCGCTTCGCCGAAGCGACCGGCTTCGGGCTGGTGGCCCTGGCGCGGGCGACACCGTCCGGCCCGGAAATCAGCGGTGAAACCCGGGTTGGGGCTCTGCCCTCGCTGTTCGGGGCGCCGGCCATCCTCGAAGCAATCCTCGAACTGGGCGGCGGCAACCGGGTGGCCATGGCGGCCGATCTGACGGCGTCGCCGGCACAATTGCTGACGGCTCATGTCAGCGACACGCTCCAGCCGATTCTCGGCACGGCCGAGTTGCTGCTGCCGCCGGCGAAGCAGGCTGAAATCCTGCGCGAGAGCGGCGTCGTCGCCGTCGCGACGCTGCCGCTTGCCGCCGGCGACCGAATCTGGGGTCATCTGATCGTCGGACATGGCCAGGCCCGCCGGCTGGGCCAGGGCTGGCGACGCTTTGCCCTCGGCCTCGGCCCGGTGATCGCCGCCGCCTGCGAGCGGGCCGAAACCGGTGCGCGCTGGCGTGCCCGCCGGCTGGCCGCCGATGCGGTCGCGGCCTTCGAACTCGCCTGTGCCGAAGGGAATTCGCCGGTCGAGGCTCTGCTGTTCGGCGAGCGGTTGCTTGCCTCGTCGGCCGGCGCCGATGGTGTCGCCGTCATCTGCGGCGAGGATTGCGTCGTGGTCGGGCGCGGCCCGGCGCCGGACACCCTGGCCGCCCGCCTGCCGGCGCTGGTCGGGCGGACCACCGGACGGCCCTGGACGACGGATTGCCTCGGCGCGCAGCCCGGCGGCTTCGCCGCGGAGGAACGCAACGGCTCGGGCGGGCTGATGGCAGTCGTGCTGGCCGCCGTGCCGCGCATCGCCCTGGTCGCCTTCCGTCAGCAACAGGAGCCGCTCGAAGCGGGCAGCCCGGCGCCGGCGCTGGCCTGGGAACCGCATCGGGTCGAAGCCTTCTCGGCTCTGGCCACGGCGCTCCGGCAGATGCTGGTCGCGTCGGACGGCGCCGCCGCCGCCGAACTGGCCTTCCATATCGTCGAGTTCGAGCAGCGCGCGCTCGGCGCCGCCCGGCTGCGCTCGGCCATCATGGAATCGAGCACCTCCGCCGTGGCGCTGGTCTCGGGCCGCGCGCCCGGACCGCTGCGCCTGGTCGAAAGCAACGGCATGTTCCGCCGGCTGTTCGGGCTGGAGCCGCAGGATCTGCCGTCCGGAGAGCCGTCGGACGTCGCACGCCGGCTCGGCATCGCCGCAGAGCTGCTGACCGATTCCGGCCAGGCTGCCGTCGAGGTCGAGATCTGGTCGCCCGAATTCGGCCCGCGCATCGTCGAGATCGATACCCGATCCATCGTGCGCACGCGCATCGCCGGCAACACTGCCGACCTGACCCTGCTCCAGGTCACCGACCTGACGCGG
Source organism: Aliidongia sp. (assembly GCA_037200015.1). Classification (GTDB taxonomy): domain Bacteria; phylum Pseudomonadota; class Alphaproteobacteria; order ATCC43930; family CGMCC-115725; genus JAXDMU01. Next base: position 29,639 of record JBBCHB010000007.1, read on the forward strand.
ATCCGACGCCAGGAAGTGGCGATGCGCATGGCGCGCGACCAAGCCCTGGCGCTGATCCGCGTGCGCGACGAGATGCTGGCCAATATGAGCCATGAGCTGCGCACGCCGCTCAATGCCGTGATCGGCTTCGCCGAGATGATCGGCCAGGAGGTGTTGGGTCCGATTAACATCCCGCGCTACGCCGCCTATGCGCGCGACATCGAGGGCGCCGGACGGCATCTGCTCGGGCTGATCAACGACGTGCTCGATCTGTCGCGGCTGGCCAGCGGCAAGCAGATCGCCGATGAAGAAGTGGTCGATCTGGTCGAGCTTGCGCGCTCCTGCCTCGATTGGGCGCGGGTCGCCTCGCCCGGACGCGAGCTGACGCTGATCCTGGACAATGTCGACCGCGCCCTGCCGTTGCGCGGTGACACGCGGGCACTGCGCCAGATCCTGATCAACCTGATCTCGAACGCCATCAAATTCACCGGCGAAGGCGGTCATGTCGGCCTGCGCCTCGCCGTGCGGACGCGCGGTCCGGTGGTGCTGGAGATCACCGATGACGGCATCGGCATGTCACCGGCCGAACTGAGCCGCGCCTTCGAACCGTTCTTCCGCGGCGGCGGCGCCTATCAGCGGCGCATCGACGGCGCCGGCCTCGGCCTCGCTATCGCCAAGGGGCTGATGGAGCTGCATGGCGGCACGCTGAGCCTGTCCAGCATTGAAGGCCGCGGCACGACCGCGCGCCTCGAATTGCCGTCCTGGCGTTTGGTCGAGGGCGCCGCCAAGGCCTGAGGCGGCGCTACGCCGCCTCCCCTTCGCGCCGCATCTTGGCGACGAAGGCATCGACCCGGTCGCGCAAACTGACCGCATTCTCGGTCAAATCATCGGCCGCACCGCGCAGATTGGAAGCTTGATCGCGCGTATCCTCCGCAGCCTCGCGCACTTTGCCGTCCAACTCGCCGGTGCGTTCGGCAGCGGCCTGGACGTTGCGCGCAATCTCCTGGGTCGCCGCGCCCTGCTGTTCGACCGCGGCAGCGATGCCGGTGGTGATCTCGCTGACTTCGCTGATCGTGCCGACGATCGCGCTCATGGCGGTCACGGCATTATGCGTCTCGGCCTGGACATTGCCGATCTGGGCCTGAATCTCCTCGGTCGCCTTGGCAGTCTGGGTCGCCAGCGTCTTGACCTCGCTGGCCACGACGGCGAAACCCAGGCCCGCCTCGCCGGCGCGGGGCCGCCTCGATCGTCGCGTTGAGCGCCAGCAGGTTGGTCTGGCTGGCGATGTCGTTGATCAGCCGGACGACATCGCCGATCTTCTGCGCCGCGGCACTCAGCCCCTCGATCGTCCCGCTGGTCGAGCGCGCCTCGTCGGCGGCGCGGTTGGATACGGTCGAGGCCTCGGCGACGCGGCGGCTGATCTCCTCGATCGAATGGTGCAACTGCTCCGCGGCAGAGGCGACGGCGTGGACATTGGAGGTCGCCTCGCCGGAGGCCTGGCCGACCGCAAGGCAGCGATCGAGGCCGCGATCGGCGACGGTCAGCAGGGCCTGCGACGTGCCGTTGAGCTGGCCGGCCGAATTGGCCACGGCGGTCGCCACCTCGTTGAGCGCGGCGCCGAGCGCCGAAGCTTCCCGGGCGGCAACCTCGCGCGCTGCTTCGGCCGCGACGCGCTGCTCCTCGGTCAGCGCTTCGAGCCGGACGCGCTCCTCGCTGTTCTGCTTGAACACCGCGACCGTGCGCGCCATGGCGCCGATCTCGTCGCCGCGCGCAACATAGGGCACCTCGGCCGAGAGATCGCCGGCGGCAAGCGCACCCATCGCCGTTTCGAGCCCGCGCAGCGGCCGGCCGAGCCGGATCAGCGTGAACCAGCCGAGCATGAACATGGTGAGCAGCGAGATGGCACCGACCATCGCCGCGGTCGACAGCACCGTATGGTCGATCGCCGTTACCGTCCGCTTGATCTCGGCGACCTTGCCCTTGATCTCCGTGATCTTGTCCTTGATCGCAGTCTCGGCGTCCTTGACGCGGTCGCCGCTGTCGAGTTCCTCGCCATCGAGCACTTTCTGCAGCGAGGCAAGACGGACCAGCGCCTCGCGATCCAGCAGATCGAGCTTGAGAGCGGCGCTGATCTCCTCGGGCGTCTTGCCCTGCTTCATCAGCTCCTTCGCCGGATCGATCGCGGCGGCGTAGCCATCGGCCAGCTTGCCGATCATGTCGAGCGAGATGTCCTCGGAATGATCCGTGCCGGCATCGTGATAGGCGGCAAGCGCCTTCTTCACATCCTGGACCGAGGCACCAACCGCTTTGGCATGGTCCTCGCTGCGCGTGATGATGAAGTCCTTGAACTCATGGATCATGCCGCCATAGCCGAGCGCACGCGTGAACTCGAGCAGCGCGTCATGCTTCTTGGCGGTGTGCGAGATGTAGTCGGTCCAGGCGTCTTCGCTCTCCTGCGACGCCTTATCGCTTTCGAGCGAGGCCTTCTCCGTCTCGCCGGCAGCGCGGGCCGTCTCGCTCGAGGCCTGCAGCAGCGTCTGGGTCGAAACCAGGACGGCCGCGAAATCGACGACTGTCAGGACGATCAGGAAATAGCCGATATGGCTCAGCTTGATTCGACCCGAGGCCAGGTCCCTCGGCAGATTCGCAACCGCTCTCGCGCCCGACACCGAAAAACGGATCAGCGAAAAAAGGACCTGCCGAAACATGCACGCTCTCCCCTACGGACGCTTATTCTTCCCTTGCGCGACCGACAGGCTCCGCAATCAGTGTTAAACTTGTGTTTAAAAGCTCTTTTTGTTTGAATTTCGTCGATTCAGCTTTCGCCGATCGCGCAACAGGCATCGACCGCCGCATCCGAGCGCCGGTTTCGTGCTTGGTGTCATTCCCATTCGATCACGATCGCCGCGTTCGCCCTATCGGCGATGCGTATCGTATCAAGGAAACTCTACGCGATTCGTAAGGTTATCACTAAAGGCGGTGCGGGCTGCGAATTGAGGAACCGTGCCGCGGCCATACGGCGCGGCGGCTCCGGAAATGCGTCAGGCCGTGCCGCGCACCATCAGATCTTCGAGCCGGTCAGTGCGCGAAAGGGCGTGGGTTTCGCGCAGCGGAACGGCGATCATTTCACCGGGCTTGAAGCTGGTGAGCGCCGTCGCCTCGGTGACGCGGTAGAGCGCGAGATTGATCGTGTTGACGTCGTGCCGCTTGAGCAGTCGCGTGTAGAGCGTCAGTTCGGCGACCAGACGATCCTGCAAGGTGACTTCGGCGGTTTCCAGCGCATCGAGCAATTCGCGCGTGCCGGCAAGCAGGGTCTCGGTTCCTTCGACGACGCTCTCGGCGATGGGCAGGCTATGCAGCCGCGGCGGCGGCGAGGCGGCGTCCACAGCCATTTCGATGGCCCAGACCTTGATGGCGTCGAGATATCGGGTGACGTGGCGACGATGCGTACCGGCGGCGTTCGAGGCGATCGCCGTGGCGATCGCGCAAATCTCTTCCTCGTCGGAGAGTCCCAGATTGTCGAAAGCCAGGATCGTTTCGAACAGCAGATCGCGGGGCTCGCGCCCAATATTCAATAAAGTCTTATCAATGGTCTCGACCAGCGTCCGCATCGCGTCCTCCTGTCCCCGCCGCGGAACCTTATCGCACGAGGGAGATTAACAAGACATTTGCGATGCCCGTCCGGAAAAACCAAGAATATGGGGCATTTTAGGGAATGTTTCGACGGCTTTTACAGAGCAGTTTCCCAACATAGCCGCAAGATCGCCTAAAGCGCGATCACCGGGTAATATTCACTTCGACCCGCCCCCAGCATCCCCAATCGCCGAAGGCGCGGACACCAGCCGCCGCCGGCGTGGCGCCTTGCAGCGAGCCGGTCGTGACGATATCGCCGGATTTCAGCCCGCCGCAACGCGACGCGACGTGGTTGGCCTGCCATACGACCAACCGCACCGGATCGCCGGCCGGATGCGTATTGCGGGCCGACTGCACCAACTCGCCGTCGATCGTGAGGGTGACAAGCTGTTCGCGGAAATCGAGGCCGCGCCAATCCTCGACCGGCGTACCAAGGATGAGCGCGCCGTTGCCATTGGCATCCGCCAATTGCTCGGCAGCACTGAGCGCCGTCCGATCCCGATAGCGGCTGCCGATAACTTCGATCAAGGGCAGGAAATCGATCGCAGCGACTATTTCCTCGTGACCATAGGGACCGGCGCGCAATGGCAGATCGTGCCGCAGCCGGAACGCGAATTCGATCTCCAGGGCAAGACCATGATAGCGCCGCGGATCGAGCGAAGCGCCCGAAGGCAGGATGGCGTCCCGATAGACCGGGGCGCAGCTAGGTTCGGCATCGGCACTGCCCATGCCGACTTTCCAGCCGCCGACCGGCCCCAGCGCCCGCGTCACCTCATCTTGGATGGCATAGGCATCGGCAATCGTCGCAGGGCGGCACGATCCGGGCAGATGATCGAGCGGATTACCGCTGCGATGCGCCGCGACCAGCAGGGCCGCAGCCTCCTGTGCCGCGACCGGCGTCAATGGCACCGCAGCGAACTCAGTTATTGTTGTAGGGCGAGCCGAAATTGTTCTGCTGGAACGGCGAGCTGAAGGCGCGATTGGTGCTCGGCACGAACCGGTTCTGCGAGCCGAAGCCTGGAGCTGCGGTCTGGCCGCCGCTGAACTGCATGCTGAAACCGCTCTTGCTCTTGCCCGTCTTCGTCGAGCCGTCGGTCAGCTGATCGTCCGGATCGGTGAATTTGGTCGTACCGTCCGCGTTGAGATTGCTATGCCCATCATAGGTAAACGCCTGGGCGGCCCCGGCCGTCAGCGCGAGCAGCGCAACCGCGATGGCAATCGACTTCATGACCAACTCCCCCAACGAATAGGCCCGCATCATAACGCGATCCTAAACCCGCGGCAACGTTGCCGGCATGGGGCGCCGGTCTCGGCTGCCGCATCGAAATCAGGGGCGGCGGCTCCAGGTTTCGCAGAAATTACTGGATGGAATGGCATCTCCAGTCGGCTCGAACCCACGCAGCCAATTCGGCACGACATAGAGCTGCGGCAAATTGAACAGCGGCAGCGCGGGCAGTTCGTCCACCCAGTCCTGCTTCAGCCTGGTCCAGAGCGCACGACGTTTCTGCCCGTCAAGCTCGCCGATCAGCGCCGACAAGGCAGCGTCGATCTCGGAACTCTTCAGATCGGAGAAATTCTGCCCGGAAAAATTATTGGCCGCCGTTGGAATCCCGGCACTCCCGAGGATGGTTTGCGGCACATATTCCGGCGTCGGCGTCCAGCCGAACAAGGCCAGGGCGAAACGCCGATGCGGCAAGGTCTGGGACAGCAAGGCCGGATCCGGCACGACCGTCGCATCGAACCCGATCCGTTGCCAGGCCGCCACCACACGCTCGCTGACCGGGCCCGTGAGGCTGTTGGCGGCATTGATCGAGAGGCGCAAGCCAAGCGGCGTCCCAGCGGCATCGACCCAGCGCCCCGCCTCGTTCTGTTTATCTCCTGCCTCGCGCAACGCCTCGGCCGCCGCGACCGGGTCGAACGGGATATGTGCGACGCTGTCGCTATATCCGGGATCCTGAGGTGCCAGGAAAGATTGCGCGACCGCCTGTCCGTCGCCCAGCAACTCTTTGGCAATCGCCGGGCGGTCGATGGCCAGCAGCAATGCGCGACGCACGCGCTTGTCCTTCAGCTGCGGCTGGTCGAGATTGATCGTAATCGACAGCAATGTGGCGCTCGGCGCCGTCTTGACGACGAACCGGTCCTGCAGGCGGGCCCTGATATCGGCCGCGACGTTGAGCGGCAGCGTCCCCTCTTCGAGCAGATCGGTGTCGCCGGCGAACAGACCGGCCTGGGCCTGGCTGGAGGACGGATAGAAACGCAGCGTGATCTTGCGGAAATAGGCCGGCTCGCCGAACCAGTAGGGATTGCGCTCGAAAACGGCGTATTTGCCGGCACCGAATTCCGCCAGGCGATAGGGTCCCATCCACAGCCCCGGCAAGGTCGGCGTGCTGCGATAGGCGGAATGCTGCAGATAATCGCGTTTGTTCGCCAGACCGCGAAAGATCGGGCCCTCGATGTGTTCCGGCAAGAGCTCGAAGACTTCCGGCGCACCCAACCCGAACTCGACATGGTCGTAGACCATGACGAAAGTCTTGGCATCGACTACACGCACGCTGCGCAGATCGCGAAACAGGATGGCGTTGGGCAAGCCGCTATCCGGCAACCGAGCGACCTCGGCCGTGAAGACTGCATCCTGGCTGGTGACCGGCTCGCCATCGGCCCAGCGCGCCTCCGGCTGCAGCGTATAGGTAACCTCCATGCCCTGCCCGCCGCCCGAGCCGGGAATCAGTTTGAGCCGGCCGTTCTCGGAGGCTCGGCAGGACGGTGCAGAGCGAGCAGGCGAGATGCCAGGACTGATCGGGCATCGCCAAACGGCGATGGGCGAAGCTGAGAACGAAATCCTCCGAAAGGGTATAGGTCAGCGGGTGAAGAGCGGTGATCGCTTGCGGCACGCCGATGACCAGCTCGTCATCGGCATGCGGCAATCCGGAGGGTTCCGCCTGGGCTGTCGTCAGCGCGGCGGCGCAACCGGCAGCAGCGAAGCCGCAGCCCCGCAGGCCGCGCTGCAGACATCGCCAGGTCCAGCCGAACGCCATCCCCGTCCTCCCCAGCACCGCGCTCAACACTAGATCGCAGCCTGCGGCATTCCGGCAACTGATTTTCCCGTGATTGCCCGGCTATTCCGCCGGTATGAGGGCCGTGGCGCCGGTCCGGACCCGCAGCAACAGCAGTAATGTCGAGGCCTCGAGCAGGCCGAAGACGACGAAACAGGCAGCGAGGCTGCCAGCCCCGAATTGCGCCGCGATGGCCCCGACCGTGCCGCCGACGCCGAGCGCGACCGGATAGAGTCCACCCATCAGCATCTTGCGCGTCCCGAAGACGCGGCCGCGCCAGCCTTCCGGCACGGCGCGCTGCCAGACCAGATCATTCGCTGCGCCGGCCACGGTGAGCCCGGCTGCACGGACGAACTGGCAAGCGCCCCAGGCAACCGGCCCCATGACCAGACCGAAGGCGACGCGCCCGAGGCTGGTTGCGCCGCAGCTGAGCGCGATTGCTTTGAGCGGCGGCGCCCGCCGCGAAACCGGACCGGCGACGCTGCCGCCGGCAATCAGGCCGAGCGCGAGCAAGGTGTTGACCGTCGCCAGCGCCGTCTTGTCGCCGCCGGTCTGGAGCAGGACATAGGCCGCCGTCAGGCCCGCCGCGGCACCGTTGAAGAAATAGCTGAGCGAGAAATAAGCGCTGAGCCAGGCCAGCGACCGGTTCGCCAGAACCCAGCGTGCGCCTTGGCCGAGCCGGATGACAAGCCCTTGCCCGTCGCCGAGCAGCGGCAGGACCGGGAACCGGACGGCAAGCACGGCCAAGGTGGCGATCAGCACGCTCGCGGCATCGGCGATCAGGATCACCCGGAACGAGAAATAGGAGAGCAGGATCGCGGCGACACTGGGCCCGAGCACATAGGGTACGCCGATCGCCGTCGCAATCATGCCGTTGGCGGCGGCGAGCCGCGCCGGCCTGACGAAGCCGGGCACGCTCGCCTGCAGCGCCGTGTCCCGGAATGCAGCGGCCGAACCGCTGCCGGCCGCCGCGCATAGGACGAGCCAGGCAGGGAGCGGCCCCAGACCGAGCACGATCGCCAGCAGGGCCGGAATCAGCGAACCGGCCAGCGTTGCGAGCGCCATGACCCGCTTGATGCCGAAGCGATCGATGAACACGCCGGCGAACAGGCTGAGATAGACCTGCGGCGCCACGGCCGCGAATTGCAGCGCCGTCATCATCGGCACGCTGCCGGTCGTGTCGTACATATGCAGCGACAGGCCGAAGCCGGTCAACGACGACCCGAGAATGGCAATGAGCTGTCCCGCCCAGATCAGCGTGAGCGCCCGCTCGCCGCGAATCCTGGGAACCATGGAAAAAGCCTCGCGCTACGGAGGTCTGTGGTAACCCGGCGGTGACAACGCCTCAATACACGCATTGCGCGTGCCCGGCATACAGTCAGCGCATGCGTCTTAAGGACCCTGCTGGTCTGCGCGCCCCTCACCCGACCTCTTCGCGCCAAGGGCGGAGAGGACTCCTTGGGACCCGAAGCGTTGAGGGAATCGCTGCCGTTCAGGCCTTCACGACCTGCGCGTAGTAGGCCTCGACCGATTGCACGATGCCGGTCGCCAGCTTCTTGCGATAGGCCGGCGTCCGCAGCATCCGGTCTTCCTCGCGGTTCGACAGACAGCCGAGTTCGACCAGGGCCGATGGGATATCCGGCGCCTTGAGCACGGCGAAAACCGGCCGAGCGGTGGCTGTGGTCGAGCATGCGGACTTCGGAGCCGAGCTTCGTCACCAGCTCCTGCGCCAGGCCGATCGACAGATTGTTGGTCTGTCGCCGGGCCAGGTCGAGCAGGATGTCCGAGACCTCGCGCGACTGGGTCGCGAGATTGATGCCGGCAACGAAATCGGCGTGGTTCTCGCGCGCCGCCAGCGCTGCCGAAGCCGCATCGGACGCCTTCTCCGACAGGGTGAAGACCGAGGCGCCTCGGACGTCTTCGTCAGGAATTGCGTCGGCATGGACCGAAAGGAACAGATCGCCATTCGCGGCGCGGGCGCGGGCGACGCGCTCCTGCAGGGCCACGAATTCATCCTCGCTGCGGTCAGCACGACCTTGTAGCGCTTGGTCGCTTCCAGCATCCGGCCAATTTCGCTCGCCGTCGAGAAGGCGATTTCCTTCTCGTAGACACCGCTATAGCCGATACAGCCGGGATCGATGCCACCATGGCCGGGGTCGATGACAATGATCTGCTGGCGGCGCGGTGCAATCGCCTTGACCCGCTCGGCAGCCAGCGCTTGCGGCGTCAGCGACAGGCTGAACGCACCAACCCCATGATGCCGGCGCAACGCAACAGCTCGCGCCGGGCGATCCCCTGCCCACGGGCCATGTCTTGCCGATCCCCTGACACTGTCGCCACTCTCGATGAAAAGCATGCGTCGCCGCACCCTCTTCGCAGCAGAAATATAGATCCGACTCGAACACATTGCCAGATCTATTTGCGCGGTAACGGAAAGCCGAGATGTCGCAGCTATTCCTCAGCGAGTCCGGTGTCGAGCACGATCTGCACCCGGTCGCTCGCGAAGCGCGAAATGTTCACCGAAACGGGGGCGACCGGCAGTATCGACGTCGAGCGCTTCGGATTGCAGCACGGGGCGGGTTACCGGCTGCTTCAAATGCCGCGCCTCCTCGGCGGTCGGCAGCCGCGCCGTGATCCTCGTGGTGGCACGGACATAGTCCTCCACGCCGAAATGGCGCAGCGTTCTGGTGATGGATTGCGTCTCGGCATAGACCGCAGCGAAGCCCGGAAAAGCGGGATGCCGGGAAATACATGGTCGAAATCGTGAGCGGCCGGCCGCCGGCCGAACTCACGCGTTCGAGCAAAACGGCCCGCGCGCTCGCCGGCAATTTCAGCCGCCGCGCGATCGGCGGCGGCGGCATTACCTCCTCGCACTGCAACTGCAAAGTCGAAGGATCAGCGCCGATTTCGTAGGATATTCTCGCTAAATCGCGTGCGCTTGCCGACGACATAGTCGATGACGCCTTCCTGGATGAAGTGCCCCCGCCCATGCTCGACGCGCAGCAATCCGCGCTGAACCATGGATTGGATCGCGCGCCGGATCGTGTGGCGATTGACCTGGAAGCGCGCAGCCAAAGCCTGCTCGGTCGGCAGCCTTTCGCCCGGCTGCCAGTCGCCGGCGGCGATCTCGCGGCTCAGGCTCTGGTCGATCTGCCGCCAGACCGCCACGCCATGGCCGCGCTCAATCGCCCCGTCCTCCGCGCCCTGATCCACCGTAGGCTCCTCGGGCCTGTCACGAAAATATCGCCGAACGGCGCTTTACTTTTCACCGGGCGGGGAGAATATTGGGCATAGATGGTATGGATGTCTAGACAAATGTTGCACTCGTCCGCATCCCCCGGCACGGCGTCCCGCCAGCGCTGGATGGCGCTCTTGGCCAAGGCCGATCCGGCTGTGCTGGAAGCGCATTGGCAGGGCTTGGCCGAACGGCCCGACTACGCGCTGCTGCGACCGGCCGAAACCGGGCTGGTCATGGTGCGCGGTCGTATCTCCGGCACCGGCGCGCCGTTCAATCTGGGTGAAATGACCATGACGCGCTGTGCCTTGCGCCTGCAGGACGGGCCCGTCGGCTTCGGTCATGTCGCCGGCCGCAGCCGCCGCCATGCCGAGCTGGCCGCACTGTTCGACGCCATGCTGCAGGATGCCCGCTGGCATGACGATGTGCAGAGCGGCCTGATCGACAGCCTGGCCGAGACGCACGCAGCGACGCGCAGCGCAGCGCAGGCCGAGATCGCCGCGACGCGGGTCGACTTCTTCACGCTGGCGAGGGGCGAATGAGCGTATTGCCGACCGACGCGCCGTTGCCGGGCCTCGCCGATCCGGTCGACGATGCCCAGCGCATCTTCCGCCGCGTGCTCGACGCGCTCGCCCATCCGGGCCGGATCGTCATTGTCGATGCACCGGCCGAGCTGCCGGCCGGGCCGTTCGGTCGCGCGGCGATCGGGACTGCGCTTGCCTTGCTGGATTTCGAGACGGCGGTCTGGTTCGACGAGGCCGCCGAAACGATCCGGCCGCATCTGCGGTTCTACTGCAATTGCCCGACCGCCGCTTCCCGGGACCAGGCCGCCTTCGCCTTCATCGGCGATCCGGCGGTGCTGCCCGCGCTGGACGGGTTCGCCCTGGGCAGCGACACCTATCCCGACCGCTCGACGACGCTCGTGATCGAGGTCGCGGCGCTGGCTGAGGACGAGTCGCTGCGCCTGTCCGGTCCCGGCATCCTGGAGCAGGCCCAGCTCGGCGCCGCCGGGTTGCCAGTCGGGTTCTGGCGTGAACGCGCCGCGCTGGCGCCGCTCTTTCCGTGCGGGATCGATCTGATCCTGACCTGCGGCGACCGGCTCGCCGCCATCCCGCGCACGACGCGCGTCGAGGAGTAACGCCATGTATGTCGCAGTCAAAGGCGGCGAAAAGGCGATCGATGCCGCGCATGCCCTGCTCGCGGCCGAGCGGCGCGGCGATCCCGCCGTGCCGGAGCTGAGCCTGGACCAGATCCGGCAGCAGCTCGCCGGTGCGGTCGACCGGGTCATGACCGAAGGCTCGATCTATGATCGCGACCTTGCCGCGCTGGCGATCAAGCAGGCGGCCGGAGATCTGGTCGAGGCGGTGTTCCTGCTGCGCGCCTACCGCACCACCCTGCCCCGCCTCGCCGCCTCCGAGCCGGTCGATACCGCAGGCGGGCTGATCCGACGGCGCATCTCGGCAACCTTCAAGGATGTACCGGGCGGCCAGGTGCTCGGCGCCACCTTCGACTACACGCATCGCCTGCTCGACTTCGCGCTTGCCGCCACCGGCGAGACGCCGGAGCGCCCTGCTCCGGCAAAAGTCCTGGAGGGCGCAATGCTGCGCGTTGCCGATCTGCTCGGCCGCGACGGGCTGATCGAGCCGGCTCCCGACGCGACCGGGGCGGCGCCGCGCGACCTGACCCGCGAGCCGCTGGAATTCCCGGCCGAGCGCGCGGTGCGGCTGCAGAACCTCGCGCGCGGCGACGAAGGCTTTCTGCTCGCCCTGGGCTATTCGACCCAGCGCGGCTATGGCCGGAACCATCCTTTCGCCGGTGAGATCCGCGTCGTCGATGTCGCCGTGGAAATCATCCCCGAGGAGCTGGGCTTCCCGATCGAGATCGGCGAGATCCGGCTGACCGAATGCGACATGGTCAATCAGTTCAAGGGCTCGGCAACCCAACCGGCGCAATTCACCCGCGGCTACGGCCTCGCCTTCGGTCATTGCGAGCGCAAGGCGATGGCCATGGCCCTGGTCGACCGGGCGCTGCGAGCCGACGAGCTGGGCGAGGAGGTGACGGCGCCGGCGCAGGACGCAGAATTCGTGCTCTATCATTCCGACAGCGTCGAGGCGTCCGGCTTCACCCAGCATCTCAAGCTGCCGCATTACGTCGATTTCCAGTCGGAGCTGAATCTGGTCCGGCGCCTGCGCGAGACGGCGCTCAAGGAGGCTGCGGAATGACCGAACCGCTCGCCGGCTATAATTTTGCCTATCTGGACGAGCAAACCAAGCGGATGATCCGCCGCTCGATCCTGAAGGCGGTCGCCATTCCGGGTTACCAGGTACCGTTCGGCAGCCGCGAGATGCCGCTGCCCTATGGCTGGGGCACCGGCGGCATCCAGGTCACGGCCAGCATCATCGGCAAAGCCGATACGCTAAAGGTGATCGACCAGGGCGCCGACGACACGACCAACGCCATCTCGATCCGCCGCTTCTTCGCCCGCACCGCCGGTGTCGCCACGACCGAGAAGACGCGCGACGCCAGCATCGTCCAGACCCGGCACCGCATCCCGGAGACACCGCTCGCCGCCGGCCAGATCATGGTCTACCAGGTGCCGATCCCGGAGCCGTTGCGCTGGCTCGAGCCACGCGAGACCGAGACCCGGATCATGCATGCCTTGAGCGATTATGGCGGCATGTACGTCAATTTCTACGAGGACATCGCCATCCACGGCCGGATCGCGACGACTTACGATTATCCGGTGCTGGTCAACGACCGCTACATGATGCGGCCTTCGCCGATCCCGAAATTCGACAATCCGAAGATGAATATGAGCCCGGCGCTCCAGCTCTTCGGCGCCGGGCGCGAGAAGCGGATCTATGCCGTGCCGCCCTATACCAAGGTGAAGAGCCTGGATTTCGAGGACCATCCCTTCACGGTCGAGAGCTGGGACCAGGGCCTGTCAGATCTGCGGCTCGACCAGCTCCTTCCTCGACGAAGTCATCACCGACGACGAGGGCACGCGCATGTTCGTCTGCTCGGACACCGAATATTGCCGGGACCGCGCCGGGAAAGAGGCCGCTGAATGAGCAGCCTTCTGCCATTGCACGGTGACGCCCGCGGACTGAAGAGAACACGGATGACGCGGATATCCACGGATGACACGGATAAGCGCCTAGAGCAGTCCGCATCGTCCGTTACATGGCTCGACACTTGGAATTGCCTTCGGCAGATCCGTGCCATCCCGCAGCCTCGTTGCCGTCATCCGGTGTGCGCCGACATCCGTGTCATCCGTGCTCTTCTTCAGCCGCCCGGCCGCAGAGCTCATGGCCGCTTCCAGGAGTGGGGTCCGGAGGGCACAGAATGAGGGCGTTGCCGATGCTCGACGAGGACGATGTACCGCCGCTGCTCTCGGCGCGCGGCGTCACCGTGGCCTATGGCAGCCGGGTCGGCTGCCGCGATGTCAGCTTCGATCTCTGGCCGGGCGAGGTACTCGGCATTGTCGGCGAAAGCGGCTCGGGCAAGACCAGTCTGCTGGGCGCGCTCTCGGCCCGGCTACCGCCGGCTGCGGGCCAGGTGCTGTACCGCCAGCGCGACGGCCGGATCGACGATGTCTATGCGCTGTCCGAGCCGCTGCGCCGGCTGCTGCTGCGCACCGATTGGGGCGTCGTGCATCAGAACCCGCGCGACGGGCTGCGTCTCGGCGTGAGCGCCGGCGCCAATATCGGCGAGCCCCTGATGGCGATCGGTGCGCGGAATTACGCCGCGATCCGGCGCGAGGCGGCGGAATGGCTCGACAAGGTCGAGATCCTGGCCGACCGGCTCGACGACCCGCCGTCGAGCTTCTCCGGCGGCATGCAGCAGCGGCTGCAGATTGCGCGCAACCTGGTGACCAAGCCGCGCCTCGTTTTCATGGACGAGCCGACCGGCGGCCTCGACGTCTCGGTCCAGGCGCGGCTGCTCGACCTGATCCGGGGCTTGGTCGCCGATCTCGGCCTGGCGGCGGTGGTCGTGACGCATGATCTGGCGGTTGCCCGGCTGCTTGCCCATCGCCTGATGGTGATGCGAGCCAGCGTGGTGGTCGAGACCGGGTTGACCGACCAGGTGCTGGACGATCCGCAGCATCCCTATACACAACTGCTGGTCGCCTCGATCCTGCAAGTGTGAGGATTAACACAAGTCCCTCTCCGCCCATTGAGGGGAGAGGGATTTAGGGTGAGGTGGGTGCGCTCCGATCGTAGAGCGTTCTCCACCTCACCCCGGCCCTCTGCCCCTCAATGAGGCGGAGAGGGAGTCTGAGAGGAAGACATGGAACCGGTTCTGCGCATCGAAGGCCTAGCCAAATCCTTCACGCTGCACAATCAGGGCGGCGTGACGCTGGATGTGCTCGGGTGCGTCGATCTGGCGCTGCATCCCGGCGAATGCGTGGCGCTGAACGGTCGGTCCGGGACGGGGAAGTCGACGCTGCTGCGCACGATCCACGGCAATTACAAGACGGCCTCGGGCCGGATCCTGGTCGCCCATCGCGGCGCCTGGGCCGATATCGCGACGGCCGAGCCGCGCCGGATCCTCGACATCCGGCGCCACACGATCGGCTATGTCAGCCAATTCCTGCACGTCATCCCGCGCATCTCAGCGCTCGACATCGTGGCCGAGCCGATGCGCGGACGCGGCCTGTCGCCCGAGGCGGCGCGCGAGCGGGCGGCCGGCTTGCTCGCCCGGCTCAACCTGCCGGAGCGGCTCTGGAGCCTGGCGCCTGCGACATTTTCCGGGGGCGAGCAGCAGCGAATCAACATTGCCCGCGGCTTCGCGGTCGAGTATCCGATCCTTTTGCTGGACGAACCGACCGCGTCGCTCGATGGCGACAACCGCCGGGCGGTGCTCGGCTTGATCGACGAAGCGCTGGCCGGCGGCACGGCGATGATCGGCATCTTCCACGACGCCGAGGTGCGCGAGCGGGTGGCGACCCGGCTCTATGAGATGAGCGAGGCGAAAGCGGCGGCATGACGATCGATCCCGGCAACGCCATCCTGACCAATGGCCGGCTGGTTCTGACCGACCGTATCGTCACGGGCAGCGTGGTGATCGAGAACGGGCTGATCGCGGCGATCGACGAGGGCCCGCGCCGGGCCGCCGGCGCGATCGACCTCGCCGGCGACTTTCTATTGCCGGGGCTGGTCGAGCTCCATACCGACAATCTGGAAAAGCATTTCGTCCCGCGCCCCGGCACCAAATGGCCGGCCATGGCCGCCATCGTCGGCCATGATGCCCAGGTCGCGGCAGCCGGCATCACCACCGTGTTCGACGCGCTGTCGGTCGGTGAAGTGTCAAGCGGCGGCGACCGGTTGGAAAACCTCGAAGGCATGACCGGGGCGATCCGCGCCGCCAGCGAGCGCGACATGCTGCGCGCCGAACATTTCCTGCATCTGCGCTGCGAGATCAGCCATGCCGACATGCCGCGGCTGTTCCGGCCGTTCATCGGCGACCCGCTGCTCAAGCTGGTCTCGGTCATGGATCACACACCCGGCCAGCGGCAGTTCACCACGCTGGATTCCTATCGCGGCTACTACGTCAAGAAGCACGGCATGACCGAGGAGCAATTCCTCGCCTTCGTCGATCGCCAGCTGGAAACCTCCCGGTTGCACGGCGCCGACAACCGCGCGCTGGTCATTCGCCTGGCCCGGGAGAATGGGCTGGCGCTGGCCAGCCATGACGACGCGACCGCAGCCCATGTCGACGAGTCGGCTGCCGCCGGCATGGAGATCGCTGAATTCCCGACCACGATCGAGGCCGCCCGCGCATCGCGCGAAGCTGGCATGGCGATCCTGATGGGCGCTCCCAACGTCGTGCGCGGCGGCTCGCATTCCGGCAACGTCTCGGCCCTGGCGTTGGCCGAGCACGGGCTGCTCGATGTGCTGAGTTCCGACTATGTGCCCCAAAGCCTGCTGCACGGCGCCTTCATCCTGGCTGAGGCCGGAATCGGCTGGGATCTGCCGCGCGCCGTGCAGGCCATCGCCGCCGAACCGGCCCGGCGGGTCGGCCTGCACGACCGCGGCAGCATCGCCATCGGCCTGCGCGCCGATCTGATCCGCGTGCAGGAGGATCGTCACCTCCCCCTGGTACGCGGCGTATGGACGGCAGGAACGCGGGTGATCTGAGGCGGCCGGCCGCTCCGCCGACTCCGGATCACGCCGCGAGCGGCTCGCGATTGTGGTTCTTGGCATAGGCGTTCTCGACGCCCGTCAGGATCTCGACGATCTCGAAATACCGATCCCAGAACGGCGTGTCGCGCAGATCCTCGACTAGCAACTGCCAGTCGCTGTGATCGCGGGCCTCCCAGACCCAGATATCGGTCACCCGCGCCGAATAGAATTCGACATCGTAGAACCGCAGCCGGATGCTGTCGCGATACTTCTTCAGGATCGGCTCCACCTCCTCCTTGAGCAGTTGAAACCGGCGATCGACGGCAAGGCCGAGCCATTCCGGCGTAGTCTTCACCAGCATGAAGGCAGTCATGCCGATTTCGAACGGCGCTTCGCTTGAAGATTTGGACGACATTTATTTCTCCTTGTGCAATCAGGTTGCCAAGGGATATTAGGTTGCCTCTCGGAGATCTCATACTCGCGTTCCGTCATGCCCGTTTCGCGCCCACCTATCCAGATCAAACCTCGAAAACTGCCGCGCCAGACACGCTCGGCCGAGACGGTCGGCGTCATCCTGGAGGCAGCGGCTCGCATTTTGGAGCGGGATGGCTTCGCCGGGTTCACAACCAATGCCGTCGCCGAGCGCGCGGGTGTCAGCATCGGCTCGCTCTACCAGTATTTCCCGGGCAAGGAGGCGCTGACTGGCGCATTGCTCCGTCGCGAATCCTCCGTGCTGCTCGACGAGGCCGCCGCATCGCTGCATGGAACATCGGGACAGGCGGCGTTGGAGACGCTGGTCGCCGCTGCGGTCCGGCATCAGCTCGGCCGCCCCGATCTCGCCCGCCTGCTCGATGTCGAGGAAAACCGTCTGCCATTAGAGGAGCAAGTCCGCGAGATCGGCGCCGCACTGTGCGCGACCTTGGTCCAGATCCTGGCGCGGCCGGATCTGCCGCCGCAGGCCGATCTCCCGCTTGCCGCGGCGGATCTGCTGGCAATCGTCAAAGGGATGGTCGACGCTGCCGGCGCCCGAGGCGAGGTCGAGGCGCAAGCACTGCAAGAGCGCGTCCGGCGGGCCGTCTTCGGCTATCTGCGATCCTGACCGCCCGCGCCGATTCAGCCCGGCCCGAACTCTTGCAGCATATGGGCTGAGAGATTGCCGAACATGTCGATCTCCATGCGGCGCTCGGCAAAGCGCCAGATGCCATCGGCCTTGACGAAGCGATCGGCGTAACGGCCGCCGACGATCGGCTGGAGCGGGCAGCCCGGTGCATCCTGATAGACGAGTATGTAGGATTGCGTGCGGATCCGGTCCGGCCCCTCAGCGTCGATGATGAGGTTGGTCGTGACATGCCGGGTGCGCGGCGTGCCGTCGGCATGAAGGCGGACCCAGTTGCGATACATCGCCGCCAGCCCGGCCGGGTCGCGCCGGAACCATTGATCCGTCGCGGGCAGATAGACATCGGCCTCGGTGAAAAGCTGGCCCAGCCCGTCGAAATCGGCACGGTCGATCCGATCGCAATAGCGATGGATCAAGTTCTGGATTGCGACATAGTCATCTGCCTGCACAGGCCGGCTCCCCTCTTTCACGACCCCTATCCCGCCGTCTGGCCGCCATCGACCGACAGCACGGTTCCAGTGATGAAGCGCGCCTCGTCGGAGGCCAGATAGGCCACGGCCGCGGCGATATCCGCCGCCTCGCCAAGGGCGCCGCCGTTCAGCTTCGGAAACAGCCGGGCAATGAGTGCCATGTCGATGCCCGGCGGCGGCGGGTTGCCGGCGACCATCGGCGTGTTCACGCCGCCTGGTGCGACCGCGTTGATGCGCACGCCGGACGCGGCATATTCGATCGCGAGCGACTTGGTGAGCGCCACCACCCCGGCCTTGGCTGCACAATAGGCGGCAGTATAGGCTATGCCCATCAGCCCACCCGCCGAAGACATGTTGACGATCGTGCCGCGCGTCGCAACCAGATGCGGCAGCACCTGCTGGCTGGTGTGGAACAGGCTGGTCAGGTTGATGCCCAGCATCCGGTCCCAGCGCGCCTCGGAAAACGCGGCGAAGGGCCCCCAATCCATGATGCCGGCGATATTGCAGAGCACGTCGAGCCGGCCCAGCGCCGCGACACCGTCATCGATCATCGCCCGGCAGGACGCGGCGTCGGCCGCATCGAACACGACTGCAGTCACCCGCGCGCCATGGGTTTCGGCGAGGCGTGCGGCGAGGGTATCGATCGGCTCTTGCTGCAGATCGGCGAGCACCAGATCGGCCCCTTCGGCGGCGAGCCGCTCGGCCGTCGCCTTGCCGATGCCCGAGGCGGCACCGGTGACGATTGCCGCCTTGTCCCGAAAACGCTGGCCTGCCACTCACCGCCCCCTGCTAAGACTTACTGTGTGCACACGAGTGATTTCGAATCCGCTTCAGTACTGCCTTTATTTCAACCGCTTCTTTCCCCTAGCCTTGCATCCTGGCCGGGTTTGTCCCGGGGATGGTTACCCTTTGAAATCAAAGGGAGTCCTCTCCTTGCTCGGGAGGTCCATCGTCGCAGAAAATCGCCGCTCCGGAAATACTTGTGTGCCATGGTCGCTGTTAAGACTCGGGGTCATGTTCGCGTCTAGACACCGGAGATCAAATGAACAGCTTGCGCAGCCGGGCCGAGCTGAGATCGATCGCGACCACGGCGCCGATGATCATCAGCATCACCGCCGATGCCTCGCCGAAGCGGAAGCCGCGGATATCCTCGTAGAGTACGACGCCGACCCCGCCGGCCCCGGTCAGCCCCACGACCGTGGCCGAGCGGACATTGGCCTCGAAGCGATAAAGCGAATAGGAGATCCAGAGCGGGATCACCTGCGGGATGACGCCGTAGAGGATTTCTTCCA
This sequence comes from Aliidongia sp., assembly GCA_037200015.1. Taxonomy (GTDB): domain Bacteria; phylum Pseudomonadota; class Alphaproteobacteria; order ATCC43930; family CGMCC-115725; genus JAXDMU01. Next base: position 48,543 of record JBBCHB010000007.1, read on the forward strand.
GCTTGTTAGCGCCGGTCGCGCGGATGCCCTCGACCGGACGCGGATCGATTGCTTCGACTGCTTCGGAAAACAGCTTGGCCAGCACGCCGGTGGTGTGGACGAACAGCGCCAGCACGCCGGAGAACGGACCGAGCCCGACGGCGGTCACGAACAGCATGGCGAAGACCATCTCGTTGATCGAGCGCAGCACGTCCATCATGCGTCGTACCGGCTGATAGACCCACCAGGGCATCAGGTTGTCGGCCGAGAGCAGCCCAAACGGGATGGCGAAGACGATAGCCAGCACCGTGCCCCAGATCGCCATCTGCAGCGTCACGACCAGCTCGCCCAGATAGAAGCGCCATTCGTGGAAATTGGGATGCAGGAATTCGCGGCCGATCTCCAGCGAATTGCCGGAATCGCGGAACAGCACCCAGGGATTCATCTCGGCGCCGCGCCAGGCCCAGACCAGGATGACCAGCACGATAAGCCAGACGCCGCCGGTCAGCGCCCGCCGCGTCCCTTTGCGCTCCAAGCTCGCGAGCCGGACAGTGCTGCTTTCGACCATCGGCGCCCTCGAGGATAGGTCCAAGAGGTCTTACTAGGCTGCGGCGATGACGGTTTGATGTCAGGCGCCGACAAGCCGCCCATAGGCCGGCTCGACCAGACGGCGGGCGAGATCGTAGAGCTCCGGCCGGATGACGGGCGCCGCCGCAGGTCCGGTGGAGAAGATGCGTTTGCCTGGATCCTTGGCGTAGTAGCGCCCCTCCTCCGCCATACGCGCGATGGCCGCCGCGTCGAGATCGAGCTTCAGGAACGGCGCGACCCGCTCCCAGACCGCTTCAGGCAGCGTCCGGTAGTCCACCGTGAGCGCGTCTACACCCGCCTCGGCCAGCCACGCCTCGATCATCGCGGCCAAGGCACGGGCGCAGAATTCTTCCGGCGTCATGGTTTCGACCTCGGCCGGGTCGAGGCCGAAGAGATATTGTGCCTTCAGCGGGAACCGGCGCAGCTGCATCCAGCCGGGCGGTCCGGCCAGGATCGACGCCCATCACCCTCAGCCGGCGCGCGATGCACCCAGATCCAGGGGACATCCGGAAAGGCCTGGCGGAACAGCGCCAGCAGCCGGACATTCCAGCTCGACAGCTTGACGACATAGCGCGCCTCGTCGCCGGCGCGGATCCGCCCGAGTGCCCGGATCAGCAGGCGCAGCACGATCGCACGCGCCGCATCGTCGACCAGTGCCGGATCGAGTTCAGCAGCGCATTGATCGGTCCCGGCTCGGCCGCCACGACCATGCCCGGCACGGTCGAAAGCAGACGCGACACCAGCGTCGAGCCGCAGCGCGACATGTGGAAGACGAAGCCGATCGGATCGAGCGATGGTTCGGCATCGAGCAGCGCCAGCTCCTGCAGCGACGTCCGCACCAGCGGTCGATCGGTCCAGCGCGCCACGGTTTGGTCGAAGAAGGGTTCCTCGAAACGGACACCGCGCAGATCGCACCATTCGATCGCCGCCTCAGGCGGCTGGAGGATCAGCCGGACCGGCGTCCACTGCGCGAGATCCGACAGCTCCATGCGTCAGGACGCCGGAAACAACCGGTCGAGCCCGCCGACATAATGCGCCTCGCCGTCCTGCAGATGGGCGTTGTGGCCTCGCGTGACGCGGCGTCGTCTTCGCCATAGAGGAACGGCACGAAGGCGTAGCGTCGGCCCTTGGTGATCGGCGTCACCTGATGCAGCGCGCCGCAGGAGAACACGACGGCGCCGCCGCAAGGCGCCCGATAGCGCCGCCGGCCGAATTCCGGAAAGATCAGGTCGCAGCCTTCATAGTCGGTATTCAGATTGACCGTCACGGCGAAGCGTCGATGCCGGGCACCGGCATTGACGTTGTCACGGTGGCGGAAGAAATGCCCGCCCAGCGCACTGTCGTAACAGCTCACCATGTAGCGATCCATCCGGGTCGCCCGATACTGGAAGAAGCGCTCGATCGGCGGCAGCAGGCGGCGCACCACGCGATCACGGATGATCTCGCGCAGCTGCGGATCGCCGATCACCAGATCCTGGCGCCGCTTCAGCGCATGGTCGATCACCGTCGCGGTCTTGCCGCCCTGGTCGAACAGGAAGCCGGAATCGGTTGCCGCCGTTCTCCTCATGCAGCCCGACCAGGAAGTCGCAGAAATCGAATTCGAAGAGTCGCGGCACGATCAGCACCGGCGCGCTCATCTCCGTCCCGGCCGAGGCGTCGATCTCCGGCAGCTGGCGCAGGAAGCCGCGCAAAGTCGGGGCATGGGTCATGCCCTCGTCCCAGGCGATATTGGCAACGGCGCGCAGCATCGGGTCGATCACGATGCTGCGCGGCGCGCCGAGCGCGCCATAGGCGCGGCTGATCGCGCCGTCATAATCCGCAAGGAAGCCCAGGGCCGGGTTGCTCGCCTCGGCCAGAGCGACGTGGATCGGCTCGGGCGGCGGCGCGGTCAGCACGCCGTAGACGACCAGCTTATCCTCAGCAAACAGTGCCGCCTCGGACATAAGCTCGGTCAGTTCATGGGCCGCGCGCGGCTCGTTGATGTCGTTGAGGAAGGCGAGCACGATCCAGCGGCCGGCCTGGACGTGGAGATCGACCGTGCCGCCGGCCAGGGTACGCGCGCCGAACCAGGGCACGGGATCACCGAGCCGGATCGGCTCGCCGCCCGCCACGCCATCGTTCATGAAATTCGCCCCCGCCATGGATCCGCCAACGCAGCAGATCACGGCGTGGTTAACGATCCCTCAACCAGAACGGCAGGCGACCTCAAGCCTCGGTGCACACCACCGACAAGCGGAACGGCACGCCTTCGATGCGGAAATCGAGCGACATTACCTCGTGCGAGCCGGGAATCGAGATGGTGAGCGTATCGCCCGTCGCGACGATCGGCAGCGACATCTCGGTCTTGCCGGGCATGTAGTATTTCAGCCGGCCGGTCATCATATTGACGATCTCGCCGACGACGTCGCGCATATCGTCCAGCGACGCGTTCTCGACGCCCAAAGCGAGCCGCGCCGCCTGATCGGCCAGCGCCAGCGGATAGGCCAGCAGCACGCCGCCATACCATTCGCCCTTGAGCGTCACGCCGGCGCTCATCACCGTCGGCGGCAATTCGGCCGGATCGGCCTCATCGCCCGGCTCGATATCGATGCCGAGGAAGCCGCGCCAGACCTCGATTGCGAGCTCTACCGCTTCATGCCGTGAAAAGCCGAGCTCGGTCACGCTGCGCCGCCTCCATTCTGCCGCTCCCGCGGAACAGCTCAACCATTCGACTGTCCGGCGAAGGCGTAAACAAACCTTTTAGGATCGCCATTGTGACACGATGCCTGCGACGAATGTAAGCGGCCCGCCGTTCGAGGGGAAGATGCGACGGCGTTCCACGTCCTAGTCATCGCCTGGCACGGCTGAGCTGTGCACAGGCAGCACTTGGCGCCGCCCGGTCGCTTGCGCCAAACTCGCCGTCGATCGTGACGTATCCGTTTTAAAGGAAGTTGCCGATGTCCTCCCCCTCGCCCCGCCGGCTTGCCGCCGCCTTCGGTCTAGGCCTGTTTCTCCTGGCGCCGGTTGCCCAGGCGGCCGACACCGATCTCGCCAAGAACAAAGCGCTGGTCCAGAGCTTCTGGAACGACGTCCTGTCCGCCCGCAACGTCGATGCCGCGCCGCGCTATATCAGCCCTAATTTCATCCAGCACGACCCACAGATGCCGGCCGGGCTCAAGGGCTTCCAGGACTATTTCCGCAAGGCCTTCGGCCAGACGCCGGCAAACTTCAAGACCCAGATCCTCAAGACGGTGGCCGAAGGCGATGTGGTCGTCGTCTATGATCAATACACAGGGACCGATCCGCAGGGCAAACCCTTCACCGGGACGGGCTTCGACATGTTCCGCATCGAGAACGGGCTGATTGCCGAGCATTGGGACCAGGTCGAGCCGGGCCCTTGATCGAGACAGCCGATCCGAGCGCGGCGCCGCCGCCGATCGCAGAGGCGGCCGAGCATCTGCGCGCCGGCCGTCTCGTCGCCTTCCCGACCGAGACGGTCTATGGGCTGGGCGGCGATGCGACGAGCGATCGCGCGGTGGCGCGCATCTTCGATGCCAAGGAGCGGCCGCGCTTCAATCCGCTGATCATCCATCTGCCCGATACCGAGGCGGCGCGCCGGCTGGTCGAATTCAGTCCCGACGCGCGCCGCCTGGCCGACCTGTTCTGGCCCGGCCCCTTGACCCTGGTCCTGCCGCGCCGCGCCGATTGCCGGGTCAGCCTGCTCGCCAGCGCCGGGCTCGACACGCTGGCGGTGCGGGTACCGGGCCATCCGCTGGCACAGTCCCTGCTGCGCGCCGTCGGTCGGCCGATCGCGGCGCCCAGCGCCAACCGCTCCGGCCGGGTCAGCCCGACTCTGGCCGAACATGTCCGCAGCGAACTCGGCGATCGCGTGGCGCTGATTCTGGACGGCGGGCCGTGCCGCGTCGGCATCGAATCGACCGTGCTCGATCTGAGCCGCGAGCCGCCCATGCTGTTGCGTCCTGGCGGCGTAGCGCGGGAAGCGCTGGAAGGCGTGCTCGGCCCGATCGCCGCAGCACCGACCGTCGAGGACAGCGTAGCACGGGCCAGCCCCGGCATGCTGGCGAGCCACTACGCCCCCTCGCTCCCGATCCGGCTCGATGCGCTCGCCCCGGCCGCCGGGGAAGCCTGGCTCGGCTTCGGCCCGGCACCAGCCGGTTCACGTGCGCCGGATCTGCAGCTTTCCGAAGCCGCCGACCCGATCGAGGCCGCCGCCCATCTCTTCGCTGCCCTGCGCGCGCTCGACCGCCCCGACTTTACCGGCATCGCCGTCATGCCGATCCCCGAGATCGGATTGGGCGCTGCGATCAACGACCGGCTGCGCCGCGCAGCAGCGCCTCGGCCGGCCGGGCCGTAACTGCTTCTGCGCATTGGCAACGATCGTCTGGACCTGCCGGCGAATTGCCATGGCGCTGCGGGTTCTTGGCGGCACGCCATCCGTGCTATCGTGCCGCCGCCATGAAGAATGCGACGCGACCGGCGCTGCCGGATGAAACCGTTATCGACCGCCTGAAAGCCGTGGTCGGACCTCAGGGCTGGATTGCCGAGCCCGCCGATATCGAGCCCTATCTGGTCGAAATGCGCGGCCTCTATCACGGCGCGACGGCGCTGGTGCTGCGTCCGGCCGATACGGCGCAGGTCGCCGAGATCGTCCGGATCTGCGCGGCCGCACGGTTGCCGATCGTGCCGCAAGGCGGCAATACCGGCCTGGTCGGCGGCGGCGTGCCGTCCGAAGACGGCAACAGTATCGTGCTGGCGCTCGGTCGGATGAATCGGATCCGCGCGGTCGACCCGGCCAATTTTACGATCACGGCCGAAGCCGGCTGCATCCTGGCCGCGATCCAGCAGGCCGCCGATGCCGCGGATCGCCTGTTCCCGCTCAGCCTGGGCGCCGAAGGCAGCTGCCAGATCGGCGGCAATCTCTCGACCAATGCCGGCGGCGTCCAGGTGCTGCACTATGGCAATATGCGCGAGCTGGTGCTGGGCATCGAAGCCGTGCTGCCCGACGGCCGGATCTGGAATGGGCTGCGCACCTTGCGCAAGGACAATACCGGCTACGATCTGAAACAGCTCTTCATCGGCGGCGAAGGCACGCTCGGCATCGTGACCGCGGCAACGCTGCGCCTCTTCCCCAAGCCGCGCGAGATCGCGACCGCCCTCGTCGGCTTGCCGGACAGCGCGGCGGCGATGCGGCTTTTCGCCCGGACGCGCGAGGCGAGCGGCGATCAGGTCACCGCCTTCGAGCTCATGCCGCGCATCGGCGTCGAATTCGCGCTGCGCCATGTCGCCGGCGTGATCGATCCGCTAAGCCAGCCCTATCCGAGCTACGCGCTGATCGAGCTGGCCTCGTCGCGCCGCGATGCCGGACTCGAGGCGCTGCTCGAAACCCTGCTCGAAGAAGCGCTTGAAGCCGGCGAAATCCTGGACGGCACCGTCGCCGCCAGCGAGGCGCAGCGCCACGCGCTCTGGCTGATCCGCGAGGGGTTGGTCGAGGGCCAAAGGCACGAAGGCGGCTCGATCAAACATGACGTCTCGGTTCCGGTCGCGTCGGTCGCGACTTTCCTGGAGCGGGCGACCGCCGCGGTGACGGCGAGACTGCCCGAGATCCGCGTCGTCGCCTTCGGCCATGCCGGCGACGGCAACATCCATTTCAACCTCAGCCAGCCGGTCGGCGCCGACAAGGCGCAATACCTGGATCGTTGGGCGGAGTTCAATGCGATCGTCCATGAGATCGTCGCCGATCTGGGCGGCTCGATCAGCGCGGAGCACGGCATCGGCCGGTTGAAGCGCGAAGAGATCACGCATTACAAATCCGCGCTGGAGCTGGAGCTGATGGCGCGGATCAAGGCCGCGCTCGACCCGCACAACATCATGAATCCGGGCAAGACCGTACCCGACCTCGCCTCCTTCGAAGGATCCTCGACATGATCCCCTATTCGCCGCCGCTCAACGACATGCAATTCGCGCTCGAAGAGGTGGCGGCGCTGGCCGAGATCGGCGCGCTGCCCGGCTGCGAAGCAGCAGCGCCCGATACAGTCATGGCTGTGCTCGATGAAGCAGCCAAGCTCGCCCGCGACGTGCTCGCGCCACTGAACGATATCGGCGACAAGACCCCCGCCCGACTCGAGAACGGCGTCGTGCGCACGCCGCCGGGCTTCAAGGAAGCCTATCGCACCTATGTCGACGGTGGCTGGACAGCCTGCCTTTCGAACAGGAGTTCGGCGGCCAGGCGCTGCCGGCCGTGGTCGCGCTCGCCGTCGCCGAGATGTGGCACGCCGCGAATATGGGCTGGGGACTTTGCCCATTACTGACCTCCGGCGCGGTCGAGGCGCTGCAATCCCATGGCAGCCGCGCCCTGCAGGAACGCTATCTGCCCAAGCTGATCTCGGGCGAATGGACCGGCACGATGAATCTGACCGAGCCGCAGGCCGGCTCCGATGTCGGGGCGCTACGTGCTCGCGCCGTGCCGGAGGGCGACCACTGGCGGATCACCGGCCAGAAGATCTTCATCACCTATGGCGATCACGACTTTACCGACAATATCATCCATCTCGTCCTGGCGCGCACGCCGGCGCGCCCGGCCGGAACCAAAGGCATCTCGTTGTTCTGGTGCCCAAAATGCTGGTCGAGGACGATGGTTCGCTCGGCGCGCGCAAACGATGTCCGCACGGTCAGCCTGGAACACAAGCTCGGCATCCATGCCAGCCCGACCGCGGTGCTGTCCTTCGGCGATAATGGCGGTGCGATCGGCTGGATGATCGGCCAGGAAATCCGTGGCATGGAATACATGTTCACGATGATGAACAGCGCACGCCTCAATGTCGGGCTGCAGGGCATCGCCATTTCCGAGCGCGCCTATCAGCAGGCGCGCGACTACGCCAAGACCCGCATCCAGGGCAAGCCGATGACGGCACGGGGCTCCGGCGAACATCCGATCATCGATCACCCCGACGTGAAGCGCATGCTGCTGGCGATCAAGACGCGGACAGAAGCGGCACGGGGCCTGGCCTATTTCCGCCGCGGCCTCGATCGATCGCGCCCGCCACACCGTAGATGCCGCGGCGCGTGCGGCGGCGCAGGCCCAGGTCGATCTGCTGATCCCGCTGGTCAAGGCGTGGTCGACCGATCTTGGCGTCGAGAACACCTCCCTCGCCGTGCAGATTCATGGCGGCATGGGTTTTCATCGAAGAGACGGCGTTGCGCAGCATTATCGCGACGCCCGCATCGCGCCGATCTATGAAGGGACCAACGGCATCCAGGCGCTCGACCTGATCGGTCGCAAGATCGCGCGCGACGGTGGCGCGGCTGCCGCCTCGCTTCCTCGATCTTATGGGAGGTCTCGACGCTGAGCTGGCCGCGCAGCCGGGCGACGACCTCGCGACCATCCGACAGCATTTGAGCGCCGCACTCGACGCGACGGCGCAGGCGACGCGCAACATCGTAGCGCTCGTCGCCGAGGATCCGGCACGCGCCGCAGGCGGCGCCGTGCCCTATCTCAATCTCTTCGCGGTCACGGCCGGCGGCTGGGTGCTGGCCAAGCAGGCATTGGCGGCTCAGGCACGGCTGGCGGGGCGCGCCGGCGATCCGAATTCAACGAGACCAAGATCCTGGGCGCGCGTTTCTATGCCGAGCAGTTCCTGCCCGGCGCTGCCGCGTCGCTCGCCGCCATCACCGGCGGCGCCACGATCCTGGCAGTCGATCCCGCGACGCTATAACCCGGCGCTGTTCAGGCTTTCGACCACGGCCGGCCGATCCATGCCGGCCGTCATCGCCATCGTCCGCCCGGTCGGACGGAACACCAGCCGCCGCGCCGCGTGACGCGGCTGCACGCCGGCGAGGCGCGCCGCCAGAGTGCGGATCGTCCGGCTGCCGGTGGTGATGAACAGGAACGGCAGCAGCCCATGGACCAGGCAGGCACAGCCGGCGGCCGATCAGGGTCATCCCCGTCGAAGACGCAAAACGCCAATGCTCGCCCATAGGTTTCGCCGACAGAAGCCGGGTGTTCGGTAAAGAGTCGCAACATCTCTTGCCCTTCATGCCGGTCAATCAATATCGGCAATTCTGCCATCATTATCGAAAATTATCCAGAGACTGATGCTCGAGGCGGAGAGCGACAAAATATACTCTATTTCCAGCGGAAAGTTTCCGCGAGTACAGTATATCTTTGTACTTGAAACCGATTGCCGATGCCCGCCGCTACTGCCAAGCAGCGCAGGTCGCGTCGACCGCGAAAAGTTGGAAGGTCGTTCCGGGCCGGACCGGGATAAGGCAAGGATTTTCCGGGACTTGAAAAGGCTTGAGGTCGATGAACGCAACGAAATCGTAGGATTTGAGCGCCGTGAGCAAAGGTGCCGCTGGCTTGCCCGGTTGGGCAATCAGATCCTTCCAGGAGCGCCGATTGGTCGGTCGCATCGGCCAGCGCCGCGTAGCGCGGCGTCAGCTCGACCGGCTGTTGCGCAGCATACGCGAACAGCGTAGGCACGAACGCATTGCGGCGCGCGATTGCCAGCGTCGGCAGGTGCAATTCCGGATCCTTGCCGACCTGGACGGCACTGCCGGCCAGACGACCGCCAGCCTGGTGCCGTCCGGCATCGTATCGAGTGCCGCAATATCCGCCCGGTAACCACCGTCAGCCTCGAGCCAGCGGGCCTCGAAGACAGCGAGCCGCATTGCGAACAGCACGACCAGGACGGCACCGATCATCCGTGCCGTCCGCGGGTCGCTTGCGCGCGGCAGGCTGCCGGCCAGGATGACCAGAAAGATCACGATCGCCATCCGGCGATCTGCGCCCGAGCCGCTCATGAGCTGGCTCGGCAATGCGAGATAGGCCCGCGGTGACCAGTATCAGCGGCCAGCGTATCGCCGGCGCGAGGCCGAGCCGCTTGCGCAGCGCAAGCGTCAGTAATAGCAGGATGAAGAGGACGAAGCAGACGAGTTCGAACAAACGGTCGTAGCTGTCGAAGACGCTGAACAGCAGATCGATCTTGCGCCAGGGGATTGCCGTATTCGATGACGCCGCCGGCCGATTTGCCCCAGCCGGCCAGAACGATGGCGAGGGGCAGGACGAATTGCGCGCCGGTCGACGTCAGCCGTCCGGCAAGGGCGCGCCATGACAACCGGCGGACCAGCCCGAAGACCGGAGCGATCTCGGTGCCGGCCAGCAGCAGCACATAGACACCGAAAGCGGCGATATGGCTGAAATAGATCGCGAGCGCCAGATGCTCGACACCAGAACGCGCCGCCAGACCGGCCAATGCATGGCGGACAACCAGAACGCCAGCGCAGCGAGCGCAAGTCCAACGCCGAACAGATAGTTCAGGAAGCCCCATAGCAGGATGCGGTTATAGAGCATGACGAAGACGGCGAGCGACCAGAGCGACCAGCGTCCATGCAATACCCGGTTGAGCGCGGCGGCTCCGCCGGCCATCACAGCGAAGATCATGACAAGGAACAGCTTGCCGGCAAGATCCAGCGGCATCAGCCGCGCCAGCGGCGGGACGATCAGATCCATCGCCAGATTGGGCAGCGCGGCCCCAATGCACGGTGTAGAACTGATTCAGCAGCGGCGAGGCGCCATCCTCCACGAGGATATGCATCCGCGCCAGATGGTTCGGATAATCCAGGATCGGCGGCAAGACGGTGCTGAAGATCGGGATCGCCGAGAGCCCCAGCAGGACGCAGAAGGCGAGCGCGAAACGGCGAAAGGAGATCGGCGCGGTCAACGACGCTTCCAGGTGACCACCGAACTCACGGCATAATTCCAGACCGAACTCATGGCCGCACCGGCCACGCCGGCAAACCACCAGGACGAATGCTCCGAGCCGAACAGGAAGGAGGCGATACCGACATTGGCCGCCGCCCCGACGCCGCAGATCAGGGCAAAAGACAGCAGGCCCTGGAAGAACCGCCAGCCCGTCAATCGCCGGTCGCTATAGGTGAAGAGGTTGTTCAGCGTGAAATTGCCGACCATTGCGACACCCGTCGCCAGTGCCTGACTGATCGAGAAATCGAGCTCGGCCAGATTAAGCGCAAGCCAAAGCACGGCAAGATGCGCGCCGAGCCCGATCACGCCGACGATCGAGAACAGCATGAACCGGATCGGGACGATATGGCCGACCATCTTGTCGGCCAGCAGCATGAGGAATTCCCAGACCACCTGGGTATCGAGCTTGCTTTTCCCCAGCGACGCGCGGCCGGAACGTGTACGGCAATTCCTTGACCCGCAGCGGCACGGGCGAGGAGGCGAGCATGTCGACCAGAATCTTGAAGCCGAGCGCCGACAGCTTGCGCACCGCGCCGTCGAAAGCGTCGCGCCGCATCATGAAGAAGCCGCTCATCGGGTCGGCGACGTCGGTCTTGAGCACGAAGCGGCCGAGCCGCGTCGCAACGTCGCTGATATTGGCCCGGGTCGAACTCCATTCGCCGACGCCGCCGCCGGAGACATAGCGGCTGCCGACGACGAGATCGATCGGCTCGCCCTTCAGCACAGCCAGCATGCGCGGCAACAGCGCCTCATCATGCTGCTATCGGCATCCATCACGCGACATAAGGAGCCGCGCTGGCCTGCACGCCCTCGATGCAGGCCGAGGCCAAGCCGCGCCGACCGATGCGATGCAGCAGCCGCACGCGGCGATCTGCGCGCGCCAGCCTCCGGACCTCGTCGATCGTGCATCGGTCGAATCGTCATCGGCAAAGATGACTTCCCAAGCGACGCCGGAGAGGACGTTGCGCAGACGATCGACCAGCGGCGCGATATTGTCGCGCTCGTTGCGCGTCGGGACAATCAGAGTCAGTTCGGCGCCGGATGCCACCGATCTGCCGGTCTCGATCACGACCTGCTCTGTCCCATCCGCCAAATCACTCTCCTGGCCGCGTTCCGGGCGCTGCTCTAGCCCGGCGCATCCCGGCTCGTCAAGGCGGGAGCGGCACCGGGACTGCGCCCGTTCACCGAGCCGTCACGTGAACACCGTCGAGGCGGCTGCCCGCGATCGGGGATGCCGGCCCGCCTGCAACCGTATAGCGCTATCGACGATTGCGAAAGAGCGTAACGATGGTTGCACTCGACGATCCTTTGCCGGCACCGGACGGCGCTGTAACGCTCCTCGATCTGGCCGCTGCGGGCGGCCTGATCCTCGCCCGCTCCGGCTGCCATCGCGACGGGCCGAATTCGGCACCGCGCGCCGCATGGTGGGCACAGGCCGCACCGGATGGCGGCTGCTACGAAATCTCCGGATCGACGTTCCGCGCGCTGCTTCGGCTGGGTGTCCCGATGGTCCACCGGTCGACCCGCGGCCGCCCGCCTCGCCGAAATACAGCCGAACTGGCGATCAAGGGTTGTAAATCTTATCAAGATAGACGACTATCGTTGAATGCTCCATCTCGCGAAGGATCCACTCGGCACCAGCGAACTCGTCCGGCGTAGCGTCGTCTATCCGGACCGATCGCCGTCGCGTGGCCATGATGGTGCAAGCCGGATTTTTCGAGGACTATCCCTGCCGGTTCACCGCATTGCTCCGTCTTGCGCCCGGCGCCCGCCTGGCGAAGGACGAGGTGCGGCTTGGGCTGGAATCCTGGTGGTCGAAGGCAGATCGAGTTCGACGGCATTCCGCTCGGCCGGCGCAGCTATGTCCGCCACCCCTCGGGTCCGACCCCGTCGGTGATCGCGACGGTCGAGACAGTGCTTTTCGTCAAGCGCGGTCACATCCCGGCGGATGATCAGGTCCAGACCATGACGGCGCCGCATCTCGAACTCTGGCAGGTGCGGCAGGAAGACGGGCTCCTCATCCTGCCGCTCCATCGCCACGGCGGCCTCACCGTATCGCTGATGCGCTACCGGCCCGGTGCAGCCGCAATCGTCGACCGGCCGCCCGGCGGGACGGAAACCCTCGTGCTCGAAGGCACCATGCTCGACGAGCGCAGCGCCTATCCGAGCGGCAGCTGGATCCGCAATCCGCCGGGGAGCCTGCACCAGCCCTATTCCGTCGAAGGCTGCCTCCTCTATTGCCAGACCGGGCACCTGCCGATCCTCTGACCCTAGTCAGTCGCCCTCGACCAGCTCGATCTCGTGGCTGATCTCCGCGGTCTTGCCGAGCATGATCGAGGCCGAGCAGTATTTCTCGGCCGAAAGCTGCACGGCGCGCTCGACCTTGACGCGGGCCAGGCCCTTGCCGGCCACGCGGAAGCGCAGATGGATGCGGGTAAAGACCTTGGGATCGGTCTCGGCCCGTTCGGGCATCGACGTCGACGACGCATTGCACGAGCCGCTCCCGCCCCTTCTCCAGGATATGGACGACGTCGAAGGCGGTGCAGCCGGCCAGGCCGATCAGCAGCATCTCCATCGGCCGGATGCCGGCATTGCGGCCGCCGGAATCTGGCGCGCCATCCATGACGACGCTGTGGGCCGCTGCCGGATTCACCGACGAACATCCGGCCATCGACCCATTGCGCGCGCGCCTTCATGGCCTAACCCTGCGTCCAGGGCAGGCCGTCATGCTTCCAACCAGCCAGATGCCCACGATGCTTGTCGGCATCATGCGGGCCTTCGAAGCCGTCGCTGATATTGTAGCAATGCTGCCAGCCTTGCGCAGTCAGCGCCGCCGCCGCCGCCTTGCTGCGCACCGCCGGATCGGCACAGCAGCAGCACCTTCTGCTCGGGCTTGATCCCAGCCGCCGCGACCTCGGCCACGAAGCTCGGATTGGGCCGCCCGTCCGGCCAGCTCTGCCATTCGATCTTGAGCACCGGCCGGTCGAGCGCGCTCAGATCGGGCAGGCCAACATAAGACCATTCCGCCTTGGTGCGAACATCGACCAGCACCGCATGCGGATCCAGCTCCAGCGCGGCCCAGGCGTCGCGCGGATTGACGTCACCGGCGTAGCTTCCCGTCATGATGATTCCTCCTTCAAGCCGCGGTCCGGGCGATATCGAGCGCCCGGTTGATGTCGCGGGACAGATCCTTCACGCTTTCGAGGCCGACCGACAGCCGCACCAGCCCCGGCGTAATCCCGGCGATCGCCTTGTCCGCGTCGGGCAGGGTGCGGTGCGTCGTCGTCGCCGGATGCGTCACCAGCGATTTCGAGTCGCCTAGATTGTTCGAAATGTCGATCACCTCGAGCGCGTTCAGGAAGGCGAAGGCCGCCACCTTGGACCCCAGATCGAAGGCGATCAGCGTGCCGCCATTCGCCATCTGCCGGACCGCCAGTTCGCGCTGCGGAAAGCTCTCCAGGAACGGGTAGAAGGCACGCGTCACTGCTCCATGCGCTTCGATTTCCCGTGCCAGCGCCAGCGCCGTATCGGCCGACCGCTCGACGCGCAGTGCCATCGTCTCCATGCCCTTGACCAGCACCCAGGCATTGAACGGGCTGAGCGCCGGGCCGGTGTGGCGCAGGAAGGGCTGGAACTCCTTCGACAGCCATTCCTCCGACGCCAGGATGGCGCCGCCGAGACATCGCCCCTGCCCGTCGATATGCTTGGTCGCCGAATAGATCACGACATCGGCGCCGAGCTGCATCGGCTTCTGCACGATCGGGCTGGCCAGCGCATTGACGACCACCAGCCCGAACGCCATGGGCATGGGCCAGTTCGGCTACGGCCTGGAGATCGATCAGCGCCAGCGTCGGGTTGGCCGGCGTCTCCAGGAAGAAGGCTTTGGTGTTGGGCCGGATCGCGGCCTCCCAGGCCTTGAGATCGGCGCCGTCGACCAGCGTCGTTTCGATCCCGAAACGCGGCAGCAGGGTCTGGACGATATAGATGCAGGAGCCGAACAGCACGCGGCTCGCCACCAGATGATCGCCGGCCTTGAGATGGGCCAGCAGCCCGGCCCAGATCGCCGCCATGCCGCTCGCCGTACCGTAGCACGCCTCGGCGCCTTCAAGCTGCGCCAGGCGCTGCTCGAACATGCGCACCGTCGGATTGCCGTAGCGCGAATAGATGAAGCCGGCTCTTCGCCCTTGAAGCGCGCCTCGGCCGCTTCGGCGCTGTCATAGACGAAGCCCGAGTCAGATAGATCGCCTCGGCTGTCTCGCCGAAGGCAGACCGGTCGAGGCCGCCGCGGACCAGCAAGGTTTCGGGATCGAATTGAGGTTCCACCACACACAGCCCTTTCGACATCAACGTCGCCAGCCGGAAGGTGGAGGGAGCCCGCGACGCTCGCGGCACACCCGACCTTTTAGCGATTTGTTTAACGTGGTTCGCAAGCCGGCCGGCCCAAATCACCACGGGGGTCGATTACAGCACGGCGACGGGGCCCGCGGCAAGCGACGCGTTGCACAGGTCGGCCTGGCCGCTCCAGCAGGGCCAGCCGGACCGCCATGACGACGCTTTGCCAATCGCCGGGAGCCGGCTGGCGGAACAACCGCATCGTCGAGTACCAGGGACTGTCGTCGCGGTCGAGCAGCCAGCGCCAGCAGCCATCGTAGCGCGACAGCAGCCAGACCGGCTTGCCGAGCGCGCCGGTAAGATGCGCGACCGATGTGTCGACGCTGAGCACCAGATCCAGATTGGCGACCAGCGCCGCCGTATCGGCGAAATCGCCGAGATCCCCAGTGGGGTCGAGCAGATCGAGCCCGAGCGGCGGCTCAGCGGCCTGCGCTGCCGGCGGCCCCTTCTGCAGGCTGACGAACTGTACGCCAGGGCTGCCGGCGAGCGGTGCCAGCGCGGCCAGCGACAGGCTGCGCCGGCGATCGACGGCATGGGCCCGCCGGTCGTCGGTACGCGGCGCGCCGGCCCAGACCAGGCCGATCCGCGTCTGATCGCCCATGGCGCCGAGCCGTTCGGCCCAATGCCGAACCGCGTCGGGCTCGGCAGCCAGATAGGGCGTCACGGCCGGGATCGTCGCAGCGACCGTGCCGAACAGGCGCGGCAGGCAGAGCAGCGGAATGTGGAAATCATAGGCCGCGGGATCGGGCGGCGCCTCGACGGCCTCGACGCCGGAGATCGATCGGAACAGCCGGAGCAGCGCCGGCGGCGTCAGCACCATCACCCGCCCGGCCCGTTCGGCCAGCGGTGCGGCATAACGGATGAACTGCAGGCTGTCGCCCAGCCCCTGCTCGCAATGGACCAGGATCGAGCGGCCCTCGAGGCTCTCGCCCTGCCAGAGCGGACGCGGCAGGTCGGGCATGCGGATCGGGCTGTCCGGCACCGACCAGCGCGCGCGGAAACCGGCGAAGCCCTGGCGCAGCTGGCCGGTCAGCAGATGGCACGTCGCCTGGTTCATCTGCGCGCCGGCATAGTCCGGCCGCAGCGCCAGCGCGCGTTGATAAGCGGCGAACGCCGCCGCCGGCCGTTGCAGGCTCTGCAGCGCGGTGCCCAGATTGTTGTGGATCTCGGCATCCTCGGGCCTGGTCGCCAGCGCGCGTTCATAACAGGCAATAGCCTCGGCAAAGTGGCCTTCGCCCTGCAGCAGGACGCCGAGATTGTTGTGCGCCTGGCCATAGTCCGGATCGGCACGGATCGCCTGGCGATAGGCGGCAATCGCCTCTTCGATACGGCCTTCCGCTTCGAGCACCAGGGCCAGACTGTGATGCGCGACCGCGTGATCCGGGCTTCGGCCGATCACGCCGCGATACCAGCCGGCCGCCTCTGCCGGCTTGCCGCGCTCGGCCAGCACCGTCCCCAGGCCGATCGCCGCATCGGCGTGATCGACCTGCAGCGCCAGCGCGCGGCGATAGCACGATGCCGCCTCGTCCGAGCACGCCCAGCGCCTGTAGCACCTTGCCGAGATTGTAGTGCGCCGGCACGAAATCCGGCTTGGCGCCCAGGGCCCGCCGAAAGCAGGCGGCGGCCTCGTCCAGCCGTCCGGCCTGATCATGGATGCCGCCGAGATTGTTGTGCAGCTCGGCAGATCCGGACGAAACGCCAGCGCCTTCGCGTAATGCGCCGCCGCCTCGTCGAGCCGTCCCGCCTCGCGGTGCAGATTGCCGAGATTGTTCAGCGCCTCGGCGTAATTCGGCCGCAGCGCCAGCGCGCGGGTGAAGCTCGCCGCCGCCTGCTCGGCGCGGCCCTGGCCCTTGAACGCACTGCCGAGATTGTAGTGATAGCTCGCTTCGGTGCCGCGCCGCTCGATCGCTTGGCCGATCAGCGCTGCCGCCGCCTCGTGATGGCCGAATTGCAGCGCCATGACGCCGAGCAGATTGAGGCTCTCGGCATGGCCGGGATCGAAGGCCAGGATCTCGCGATAGAGCGCTCGGCCGCAGCCCATTCGCCGGCCTGGTGCAGGCGCACCGCAAGGGCGAGCTTGTCGCGGATCGCCGGGGGATCGCCCGAGCCACCCTGCTTCTTCTCGATACGCCCTTGCCTCCGGTTCATCGCTGCTCCGTTGTGCTCCCGGACGCCGGCAGCCTAGCCGGTGCCGGCGCGTTGGACAAATGACATGATCGCGCCGCATTGACGGCACGGCACGCTGGCCCCTAATCTCGCCGCCAGCGCCGATTTGAGCATCAGCTTGCGGGCGCTTTACAAATGCGGCTAAAGCGAGGCGATCCCGCCCCGGCCCCAGCTGCGGCGGGGTTTATTTTCGCCTCCTGCAATCGGCCGCTGACCCATCTTCCAGGCAATGGAGCGTATCCGATGACCCAGTGGAAACACCCCGAGACCTTGGCGCTGCATGCCGGCTTCCGGCGCGACAGCGCGACCAATGCGGTCGCGGTGCCGATCTACCAGACGACCTCGTTCCAGTTCGACGATGCCGCCCATGCCAGCCGGCTGTTCGGGCTGCAGGAACTGGGCAACATCTATTCGCGCATCATGAACCCGACCTGCGCGGTGCTGGAGGAGCGGGTCGCGGCGCTGGAAGGCGGCGTCGCCGCGCTGGCCGTCGCCTCGGGCCAGTCGGCCGAGACGCTGGCCGTGCTCAATCTGGCGCGGGTCGGCGACAACATCGTCAGCTCGACCGACCTCTATGGCGGCACCTGGAACCTGTTCGCCATACTTTCAAGGGTTTCGGCATCGAAGTCCGCTTCGTCGACCCCCGAAGACCCCGAAGCCTTCGCCCGCGCGACCGACGACCGCACGCGCTGCTGGTTCGGCGAGACCCTGCCCAATCCGAAGCTCGCCGTGTTCCCGATCGCGGAAGTCGCGGCACTGGGGCGGAAGCTCGGCGTGCCGCTGATCCTCGACAACACGGCCGCGCCGATCCTGTGCCGGCCGCTCGATCACGGCGCTGCGATCGTCGTGCATTCGACGACAAAGTATATCGGCGGCCACGGCACCTCGATCGGCGGCATCATCGTCGATGGCGGCAATTTCGACTGGGCGGCCTATCCGGATCGCTTCCCCGGCCTGACCAGCCGGATCCGAGCTATCACGGCGCGGTCTGGACCGAAGCGGTCAAGCCGCTCGGCCCGATCGCCTATATCCTCAAGGCGCGCGTCACGCTGCTGCGCGACATCGGCGCGGCAATGAGCCCGTTCAACGCGTTCCAGTTCATCCAGGGGCTGGAGACGCTGCCGCTGCGCATCAAGGCGCAGACGGCCAATGCCCAGGCAGTGGCCGATTTCCTGGCAAGCCATCCCAAGGTCACGAAGGTGATCCATCCGAGCCAGGCCAGCGGCGAGATCCGGCGCCGGGCCGATGCCTATCTCAAGGGCGGCTACGGCGCGTTGGTCGGCTTCGAGCTCAAGGGCGGGGTCGAAGCCGGCAAACGCTTCATCGACGCGCTGCAGCTGTTCTATCATGTCGCCAATATCGGCGATGCGCGCAGCCTGGCGATCCACCCGGCCTCGACCACGCATTCGCAGCTCAGCCCGGAGGATCGGCTCAAGACCGGCGTGACCGACGGCTATGTCCGCCTGTCGCTCGGCCTCGAGCATATCGAGGACATCACCACGGATCTGACCCAGGCGCTGGACGCGGCCTGAGCCTCAGACCGGCTTGCGGCGGGCGAAGCGGCGGGCGGCGGCCCACCAGCCGATCCTGCCGCGTAACGGCGAGAGCGTGGCGCGCACACGGGCGCGCACGCCCATATAGGCCTGCCAGATCGCAGTCGCGGCAATCGCCTCGTGGATGCGCGTCCGAGTCCGGGTTACCCAGGATGACGCGCGGGCGAACCAGCGATATTGCATGAGCGTCGGGCGGCAGACGATCAGGATGCGGCCGACCACGGCCGTCGCCGCCAGCTTGCCGGCGATGTAGATGCCGATGCCGAGCACCGCCCGATGCGTGGCGAAGGCCCAGATCGCGAGCAGATGGACCGGCAGGAAAATGAGGACCGGCAGCACGAACAGCAGCAGCGCCTGCCACGGCTTCAGCCCGCGCGCCCAGGTTTCGAACCGGGCGACCAGACGCAGCCGGGCGAAAGCGCCCATGGCGGCGCCGAAGGAACGGACGAGCAGATCTTCGAGCAGGAAGATCGCGGCCAATGGCGGCAGAAGGATAGCCCGACCGACACGGCGCAACGGAGCAAGCTGCATGACGCCTCGTCCAAAATGGACCGGCGCTGGCCGGAACGATCATCAAGTAGGGTGCCTCGATACCGCCGGCAAGGCGATCGGAGCCGAAAGCCGACGTTCAGGTTTCAACCCCGTTGCCGACCGCGCTGCGGCGCCCCATTTCCCTGGCGCCCTGAACCGAGCCGAGGAAGACAATGATGCGTGCCGCCTGGTATTCGAAGAATGGTCCCGCAGGCGAGGTATTGACTGTCGGCACGCTGCCGACGCCCGAGCCGGCGCCAGGCGAGGTCCGCGTCAGGCTGCACAGCTCCGGCGTCAATCCGTCAGATGTGAAGTCGCGCCGGTCGCGCCCGATCGACGATCCGAAAATCATCCCCCATAGCGACGGCGCCGGTGTGATCGACAAGGTCGGCGACGGCGTTTCCGCCGATCGGATCGGCGAGCGCGTCTGGGTCTGGAACGGACAATGGCAGCGTCCCTTCGGCACCGCCGCCGAATATATCGTGCTGCCGGCCGCCCAGGCTGTCCCGTTGCCGTCGGATACCGATTTCGACGCCGGCGCCTGCCTCGGCATTCCTGCTCTGACGGCGTATCAGGCGGTGCATCTGCTGGGCGCGATCGACGGCAAGACCGTCCTGGTCCATCGGTGCCGCGGCGGCAGTCGGTCACTATGCAACGCAGATCGCGGTACGCCGGGCCGGCGCCAGCGTGATCGGCAACGGTCGGCTCGGCCGAGAAGGCGGCCCATGCTCGCGCCGCCGGCGCAGTCGCGACGCGACCATCGACTACAAGCGCGAAGATGTGGCGGGCGCCGTGCGCGACATGACCGGCGGGCGCGGCGTCGATGCCGTGATCGACATGGATTTCTCGACGACCGCGGGGCTGATCGGCGCCGGCATCCTGGCGCCGCACGGCACGATCGTCTCCTATGGCTCGAACACCGCCGACGACGGCCCATCCCCTTTCGGCGGATGCTGTTCGACACCCTGTCGGCTGAAGCTGTTCATCGTCTACCAGTTGACCGCCGAGGATCGCCGCCGCGCGATCGACGGCATCACCGAAATGATGGCCGCTGGCCGACTCGACCACACGATCGGCGCCCCGCTTCCCACTCGACCGCATCGCCGAAGCGCATGAAGCGGTCGAGGGCGGGCGTGTGCTCGGCAATGTCGTGATCGAGGTCGAGTAGGCGGCAGCAGGAGGCCGGGTGCGTCGGGCGTCTCCGCCGTTGATGTTCCCATACGGCGGCATTACGAATCCTCGCCCGCCTGGCGCTAGGGAATGCTCAAACCTATTTGGCTGTTGTACAATCGTCGGAACGGCCAACGATCTCTTCGCGCCCTTCAAGCCATTGAAAAACAAGGAAGTCGTCCCGGGCTTGTCCGGCCATCCACGTCGGGCCGACGCTTAAGACTCCTCCCGCAAAGACTCGGGCGTCGACCCGACGTGGATCCCCGGGACAAGCCCGGGGACGACGACCTATATTCTCTAAGTTACTGTATTACATTGACAAATGTGAGCATACCGTAGCCGCTTAGCAGGAGAGGGTTTCCTCAGCATTCCCTACCTTGTTCTCGCGCCAACCGGCGAGGACGCCCGCCCCACTGACGAGCGGAAGGCTTCGGCTGCTCAGTGTTCAGCGCCGCCACTCCGCCGCCACCCGCCAGTCATTCGCCCGGGCGTGCCGAAGAGGCGACGCCGTTGGGCACGACGGCCATGCCGATCGGCCACAGCGCCAGGCCGGCCAGCTTGACATGCTGCCAGGCGAACGGGATGCCGATGATGCTCACGGCGAGCGGCACCGCCACCGCCAGATGGCCGAGCGCCAGCCACCAGCCGACCAGCAGCAGCCAGACGATATTGCCGAGCGAGCCGAACAGGCTGGTGCCGAGATCGCCGCGCCCGGTCAGCTCGTCGCGCGCGATTGCGGTCTGGCCGAAAGGCCACAGGGTGAAGAGGGCAATGTTGCCCGCTGCCCGGCGCCAGGGCAGGCCGACGATCGAGAGCGCGAACAGGACAGCGGCGGCAAACCAGACCAGCGCGGCGAGGAATCCGCCGCAGACCAGCCAAAGCAGATTGAGGATGAGGATCATCCAAGGATCTCCGTCGGCGGCATGATGCCGCCGTCACAATAGGTGATGTCGCAAAAAACCCGCGACAAGGCCACGGCGGCACGGTATTTCGCAGGCGCAACACGAGTCCGCACCTGCTCAATGCTCTTCAACTCGCTGGGTTATATCTTCGCCTTCCTGCCGGCCGTGCTGATCGGCTGGTGGAGCCTCGCCCGGATTCGGCCGCCGCGGGGCGCTGCTCTGGCTTACCCTCGCCTCGCTGTTCTTCTATGGCTGGTGGGATTGGCGCTATCTGGCGCTGCTCGGCGGGTCGATCGCGTTCAACTATGCCGCGGCGCATGTCATCCATGGCGCCGGACGGCGGCGCAAGCTGGTGCTGGGTCTCGCCATCGGCGTCGATCTCGCCGTGCTCGGCTGGTTCAAATACGCCGATTTCCTGGGCCAGAGCGTGGCTGCCCTGTTCGGCACCGAATGGACGCCGCTCGACGTGCCGCTGCCGCTCGGCATTTCCTTCTTCACCTTTACCCAGATCGCCTTCCTGGTCGATACGGCGCGCGGCAAGGCGCGCGAGGCCGATCCGGTCAATACGCGCTCTTCGTCACCTTCTTCCCGCATCTGCTGGCCGGGCCGGTGCTGCATCATCGGAGATGATGCCGCAATTCGCCGATCCTTCGGCCGGCAAGCCCAAGCCCGACATGGTGTCGAGCGGGCTGAGCCTCTTCATCATGGGATTGTTCAAGAAGACCGTGCTGGCCGACGGCATCGCGCCGGTCGCGACTCTGGTGTTCGACGCCGCATCCCACGGCACCATGCCCGGCGTGGCCGAAGCCTGGGCCGCCGCGCTCGCCTATACTTTCGAGCTCTATTTTGATTTCTCGGGCTATACCGACATGGCGCTGGGCAGCGCCCGTATCTTCGCATCGTGCTGCCGCTCAATTTTTGATTCGCCCTATCAATCGGCCAGCATCATCGAGTTCTGGCCGGCCGCTCGGCACATGACGCTGTCGCGTTTCCTGCGCGACTATCTCTATATCCCGCTCGGAGGCACCGGCACGCACGCTGCGCCGCCACGCCAATCTGCTGGCGACCATGCTGCTGGGCGGGCTCTGGCATGGTGCCGCCTGGACCTTCGTCGCCTGGGGGCGCCTGCACGGCGCCTTGCTGGTGCTGAACCATCTGTGGCGCGGCACAGTCGAGCGGTTCGGCCTGGGCACTTGTCACCGGCAGCGCGCCCGCCCGGCTGCTCGGCTGGGCGCTGACCTTCTTCCTGGTCATGCTCGGCTGGGTCGTCTTCCGCGCCGAAGGCTTCGACACGGCGGCCCGCATGTTCGCGGCGATGGCCGGCACGCCAGGCGGTTTCCGCCGCCTTCTCGCCCAATCTCGAAATCTGGGTCGAGCTGGCCGCTTTGGGCGCGATCGCGACGCTCGTGCCGAACAGCCAGACGATCCTGCAGGCCGGCTCCGGCTGGTGGCGCTGGCGGCCGAGCGTGGTCTGGGCGGGAGCGATGGCCCTCGCCTTCCTGCTGGCGCTCGGCCAGATGTCCGATGTCAGCCCTTCCTCTATTACCGGTTCTGAGATGGTCGGGGACCGCCGCTACACGCTGCTGCTGGGTGAGCCTGATGATCGGGTTGACGCTCGGCTTCGGGCTCTGGGCGCGCAGCTTCGAGCCGCTCTGGGGCGATCTCACCCGCATCGGCTGGCGAACCGAGAATGATTTCGGCTGGACGCTGCCGAAGCAGCATTTCGAACCGCTCGCGGCCGAGATCGGCAGCCTCGACCGGCGTTACGACATCGTCACGATCGGCGACAGCTTCACGGCGGAATCGCGTTGGCGGCCGGGCACGACCTGGCCGCATTTCCTGGCCCATGACACCGGTCTGAAGATCGGCATCTTCGACAGCAACGACGTCGATGTCGACCGGCTGCTGGCCAGTTCCGGTTCCGGGCAGACCCGCCGCCCGTGGTGATCTACGAGATCGTCGAGCGCAACTTCATCCCGAGCCATCCTTCGGCCGTCGGCGAGGCCTGCCCGATCGATCAGGCCTCGCCGCAGCCGGTGCTGGCGCCCGGTCCGGCAACGCCGCTGCCAACACCCGATATGCGCCCGACGGTCCGCGCCTGGTCCGATCTGCCGGTCAGTTACGGCCTCGCTTATATCGTGCAGAATCTGCGGCGCGCGGTGATCGGCCTTGAGACGACCAATTCCGTCGAGATCGGTCTGACCCGCGGCGGCATGTTCTCCAGCCGGCGCGACCGATCCCTGCTGGTCTATGGCGAGGATTTCAACAAGATGTCCTGGACCGAGCCGCGCTGGCACGACGCCGCCTGCAGCCTGTTGCGGCTGCAGCAGCGCGTCCAAGCCAATGGCAAGACCCTGTTCCTGGTCATGGTCGTGCCGGACAAGCTGACCAGCTACGCGCCCTATCTCGACGATGCCAGCTTCCACCATCTGAGCCGGCTCTCGGTGCTGGACGAGTATCCTGCACTGCATCTGGTCCGTATCGACCGGCAGGATTTCGACCCGGCCGACCATGTCGACCTCTATCTGCCGGACGACACGCACTGGTCGACCATCGGCCACGCGCTGGCAGCCAAGCTGATCGAACAGCGCCTGCGCGGGCTGGGCGCGCTGCCGGCGGAGATCGAGACGCAATAGGCTTACCCCGGCAAGGGCGGCAGCAATTTGTCCCAATATGGATTGTTGCCGATCCGCGCGGCCAGAAAATCGCAGAACCACGCGGACGCGCTGCGAGACCTGGCGGGCCGGCGGGTAGACGGCGTGGATGGCACCGTCCAGGGTCGGGTAGCCCGGCAGCAGGCAGGTGAGATCGCCATTCTCCAGCGCGGAGCCAACGATGAAGCTGGGCAGCATGGCGATGCCGTAGCCGGCGATGGCGGCGGCGAGCAGCATGTCACCATTGTGGTTTTGCAGCCGGCCATGCACCGGAATCCCGGTCCAGCGGCCATCGATCTGGAACGACCAATGGTCGCTGCGCGCGGCACCGGTATAGAGCAGACATTCATGATCGGAGAGCTGCTCGGGATGCTCCGGCCGGCCGCGTTCGATCAGATAGGCCGGGCTGGCGCAGACCACGATGCGCGACGGCGCCAGACGCCGGGCGATGAGCGAGCTGTCGGGCAGACGGCCGATCCGTACCGCCATGTCGTAGCCGCCCTGGATCAAATCGACGATGCGGTCCTCCATGTCGAGATAGACTTCGAGCTGCGGATGCGCGGTCATGAAATCGAGCATGGCCGGCCGCAGATGCAGCACGGCGAAGCTCAAGGGCGCCGCGATACGCAACGTGGCCGCGCAGCTCGGTGCCGTGCCGGCTCGCCGCCTCTTCGGCATCCTCGACTTCGCGCAGCGCCCGGCTGCAGCCGTCGAGAAAGGCCTGGCCGGCCTCGGTCAGGCTCAGGCGCCGGGTCGTGCGGTTGAGCAGGCGCACGCCGAGCCGCGCCTCGAGATCCGCGACGCGCTGGCTGATCATGGATTTCGACTGCCCCAGGCGTTGTGCCGCGCCGGTAAAGCTCTGCGCCTCCGCCGTGCACAGGAACGCTTGCATCTCTTCCAGCCGGCCCATAGATTGGCTCCGTTTTCCGAACAGTGTTTCTCAGAATAACCGGATTATCCGCTGTACGTAACGGTCTACATCAAGACCCGTCACCGCGGCGCCCAGCGCGCGGCAAATTTTCAGGAGCGTCAGCCATGACCAAGGTTCTGGTTCTCTACTACAGCAGTTACGGCCATATCGAGACGATGGCCAATGCCGTCGCCGAGGGCGCGCGCGCCGTTCCGGGCACCGAAGTCGCGATCAAGCGCGTCCCGGAATTGATTGTCGCGCGAAGCCGCCGAGAAGGCCTATTTCAAGGTCGACCAGGCGGCGCCGTTCGCCACCGTCGACGAGCTGGCCGATTACGACGCGATCATCTTCGGTACGCCGACCCGCTTCGGCAACATGGCCGCGCAGATGCGCAATTTCCTCGATCAGACCGGCGGGCTCTGGGCGCAGGGCAAGCTGATCGGCAAGATCGGCAGTGTGTTCGTGTCGACCGGGTCGCAGCATGGTGGCCAGGAAACGACGATCACCTCGTTCCACACCACCCTGTTCCATCAAGGCATGGTCGTCGTCGGCGTGCCCTTTTCCCATCCGGGCCTGATGGTGCTGGATGAGGTCAGCGGCGGGACACCCTACGGCGCCACGACCATCGCCGGCGGCCAGGGCCAGCGCAGCCGAGCGAGAACGAGCTGTCGATCGCCCGGTTTCAGGGCGAGCATGTCGCGAGGTCGCGGCCAAGCTCGCTCGATAAGGACGAAAAAAAACGGACGGATGCGCTGCACCCGTCCCGTCTTTTCATTGCGTTCAACGACGCGGCGCGTCAGGGGCGTTCGACGACGCGGCGCGTCAGGCTTCGGCCTGGCACGCCGCGCCGAAATCAGCGGCGATGCCAGAAGCGATGGCGAACCGGTCATGGTCCCAGAAGCCGACGCCGACCGCCACACCCGGAGCATAGTAGCCCGGAGCATAGTAGCCGGGGGCGCCATAGACCACCGGCGGAGCATAGATCGGCGCCGGTGCCACGACGACCGGCGGAGCAACGACCACCGGCAGGCCGATACCGATACGGACACCAGCCTCGGCCGATGGCGCCGTTAGCGCCACGCCGATCCTGCCAGCGCCACGGCAGCCAAACCCAACGAACGCTTCGACTTCAACATCGACACCATCTCAACCTCCTCGGATCACTTTCTTGCCTCTATGTACGACACTCACGGCGGCACATCCATTCGCTATCGCTACCCGCAATTGGACTCGGCCGGACTTCCATCCTGCACCGTCGCGTTCTTCCTAACACAGAAGTTGGGACGGAAATGAGGCAACACCAAGATCTTGCGTTCCGTTTTGCAACAGATCTCTCATGCGGGGATATCTCGGCGTAACCCGACGAATAATGCGCAATGGCGTTTCCGTCTAAAAAATACTACACGTTAGTTATGTTGTTTTGAGAGTTGACAGCACCGATAGGCCATTGTAATTTTGTGCCATAGCGCCGATTTGAGCAACAGCTTGCGGGCGCTTACAAATGCAGCTAAAGCGAGGCGACCCAACCGCCCCAGCCTTAGCTGCGGCGGTTTTGTTTTTCTCGCGACTCCGGAGGAGGAAAAACTCCGGATCGCGGGATAGCCGGGTCGGGATTTGCGCCCGCCGGCACAAGGGAGCAGAGCGATGGCCGGACCGAATTCTATCCTGCGCGGCACGATGATCGCGACATTGCTCAGCGTCGCAGCTCCTGCTCGGCAGCGGTGGCGCACGAGCGGAAACCCTGACGGTCAATGCCGATTTCGCCTATTACAACCCGGTCAGCCTGGTCCTGAAAGCAAGCATTGGCTGGAAGAGGCGCTCGGCCCCGATGTGAAACTCGTCTGGGTCCAGAGCGCCGGCAGCAACAAGGCGCGCTCGAATTCCTCAATGCCCGCAGCCTCGATTTCGGTTCGACCGCCGGCGCCGCCGCCCTGCTCGGCCGCGCCAACGGCAATCCGATCAAGACGGTCTATGTCTATTCGAAGCCGGAATGGACGGCGCTGGTGACTCGCGCCGACACGCCGATCAACAGCGTGGCCGATCTCAAGGACAAGCGCATCGCCGTCACCCGCGGCACGGATCCGCATATCTTCCTGCTGCGGGCACTGGCCGGCGCCGGGCTGACTGAACATGACGTCAAGATCGTACCGCTGCAACATGCCGATGGCCGGCTGGCGCTCGATCGCGGCGACGTCGATGCCTGGTCGGGCCTCGACCCCCTTCATGGCCCAGGCCGAGCTGGAGAGCCCATGACCGCTTGTTCTTCCGCAATCCCGATCTCAACACCTATGGCGTGCTGAACGTGCGCGAGGCCTTCCTCGCGGAGCACCCCGAAATCGTCGAAAAGGTCATCGCCGCCTATGAGCGCGGCCGGTTGTGGAGCCTGGATCACAAGCCAGAACTGGCCGCCATCCTGGCCGAGGCGGCCAAGCTGTCGCCCGATAGTGGCCGCGCGCCAGCTCGACCGGACCGATCTTAGCGATCCCGCGCTCGATGCGGGTCCCGCGCAGCTCGATCGCCGCCGGCCGGCGCAGTGCTGAAGACGAGCGGCATCATCCCGGGACGACACGGATACCGACACGGTGCTGGCCGCCCTGCTCGAACCGCGCTTCACCGAGCGTCTGGCGAAGCGTTGAGGCAATCATGGCCGATCTCGCCTATGGCCGCGTCGCCGACGCTGCCCCCCGCACCGAAGCGTCGAAGCAGACGCGGCGCTTCTCCGTACCGAAGCCGCTGCTCGGCTGGCTGCTGCCTGCGCTGATCGCGCTGGCTTGGGAAGGCGCCTGCCGCGGCGGTCTGGTACCGCCCAATTTGCTGCCGGCGCCGAGTGCAATCGCGCTCACCCTCTATCGCTTGGCGGCGAATGGCGATCTGTGGCTGCATCTCGGCGCGACCTGCTATCGCCTCGTCTTCGGCTTCGTGCTCGGCACCGCCCTCGGCACCCTGTTCGGCGCCGCGACGGCGCGTCGCCGCTGGCACGCAGCCTGCTCGACCCGATGATCCAGGGGCTGCGCAGCGTGCCGTCGATCGCCTGGGTGCCGCTCTTCATCCTGTGGCTCGGCATTTTCGAAGCGGTCGAAGGTGACGCTGATCGCAGTCGGCGTCTTCTTCCCGGTCTATCTCAACTGATGCTCGGCATCGCCCAGGTCGACCGCAAGCTGATCGAGGTCGGCCGGATCCATCGCCTGAGCGGTTCGACCAGATCCGGCGCATCCTGCTGCCGGCGGCGCTGCCGGCCTATATTACGGGGTGTAGCGCAGCGGCCTCGGGCTGGGCTGGATGTTCGTCATCGCGGCCGAGCTGAAGGGCGCCAGCGAAGGCCTCGGTTTCCTGTTGATCGACGGGCAGCAGACGGGACGGCCGGCGCTGGTGATCGGCGCGCTGCTGCTCTTCGCCCTGCTCGGCAAGCTGAGTGACCTCGTTCTGGCGCGTGCCGGCAAGGCGCTACTGGCCTGGCAGGATGTGGCGGAGGCGCGCTGACATGGCATCGCTGCTGCACATCACGGGGTTGGTCAAGCGCTTCGACGCAGCCGCACCGGTCGTCGGACCGGTCGATCTGGTGCTCGAAACCCGGCCGTATCGCCGCCATCATCGGCCGCAGCGGCACCGGCAAGAGCACGCTGCTGCGCCTGCTGGCCGGGCTGGAGGCAGCCGATGCCGGCCGCGCCCTACTCGATGGCAGCCCGATCCGGCCGGACGATGTCGGCGTCGTCTTCCAGGAGCCGCGGCTGATGCCCTGGCTCGACGTCACCGGCACCGCCGGCGCGGTCTGCTGGTCGCGGAGGATGTGTTCGATCCGGCCAAGCCCTGGCGCTCGGCGCTCGCGGCGCTGGCCTTCCGCCGGCTCGCCGATGCGGCGCAGGACGAAGCCTGGCAGCTCTGGCCGCGCGATGCGGATGCGCTGACCGACCTGGTCGCCGAGCCGACGCGCTGGCGGCTCGGCAAGGACGGGCTCCATGCTGCATTTCGATGCCTATGACGTGGCGGCCCTACGCGTCCGGCGAGCATGGACTTGCTGATCCCCTGGCCGGCCCCTAAATCCCTACCTCAAGCCGAACCCCGTGCTGCATCTGCGCCTGCCGGATAAGCCCTCGGCCCAGCGGATTGCAGCGCCGCGTTGAAAACGATGCTACAAATTTGCGAAAGCGGGGTCGGCATCGCCGGGACATTGGGGGAAACGCACATGCTGTCTTTCGTCCTGGGGTTCGTCGGCTGATCGTCGGCATCTGGCTGTTCAGTGATGCCGACAGCTTTTCGGTCGGTTTCGGCGATGTAGCACTGACCGTGGGGCTCGGCATCGTGCTCGGCCGGATGCAGCGCCTGTTCCGCCGCCAGGACGCGCTGCAGCAGAAATCCTGAAGCTGCAGGGCCAGCTCCAGGCACTGCAGAGCGCACCGCCCGCCGCCATAGCGACAGTGGTCGCTGCGCCCGAGCCGATCGCACCTGAAACCGTCGAGCCCGAACCGCTGCTCGTCACCGAACCGATCATGGCGCCGATTGCCGAAGCGCCGATACCGACAATCGTCGAAGCGGGCCGTCATCCTCGAACCGGCACCCGTCCTGCCATCGCCGCCACCGCGCGGCCCGAATTTCCTGGAACGGCAATTCGCCGCCGCGCGGGCGTGGCTGTTCGGGGGCAATACCGTGGCGCGGGTCGGCGTCCTGCTGCTCTTCCTCGGCTCGCCTTCTCTGCTGCGCTACGCGTCGGAGCGGGGTGACGGTGCCGATCGAGCTGCGCTATGCCGGCGTGGCGCTCGCCAGCTTCGTGCTCCTGATCATCGGCTGGCGGCTGCGTGAGACTCGGCGCGCTTATGGGCTGATCCTGCAAGGCGGCGCCGTCCGCCATCCTTTATCTCGACCATCTTCGCGGCGATGCGGCTCAACCCGCTGATCCCGCCGGAAGCCGGCTTCCTCATGCTGGTCGCCGTCGTCGTGTTCTCGACCATCCTGGCCGTCGCGCAGGATGCGCTGGTGCTAGCGGCGGCCGGTGCGGCCGGCGGCTTCGCGGCGCCGATCCTGGCCTCGACCGGCAGGCGAGCATCACGTCGCACTGTTCGGCTATTTCCTGCTGCTCGATGCCGGCATCCTGTCGGTCGCCCTGGTTCAAGGCCTGGCGGCCGCCTGAACCTGATCGGCTTCGTCGGCACGCTCGGCATCGGCGCGGCCTGGGCCGAGCAGGATTATGCGCCGGAGATGCTGACGACGACCGAGCCGTTCCTGATCGCCTTCTTCCTGATGTTCGTCGCCATCGCTGTGCTGTTCGCCCGCCGCGTGCTGCGCGACACACCGGGCGAACCGCCGGCCGATGGACCGCGCCGCGCTGGTGCTGTGGGCGGCGCGCCGGTCGAATTATCTCGACGGCGTGCTGCTGTTCGGCGCCCCTCTGGCCGCCTCGCGCTCCAGGCCGGGCTGATGACGCCCTATCGCTACGGCCTCGCCTTCAGCGCCTTGGCGCTCGGCCTGTTCTATATGGCGCTGGCCGCCGCCCTGCTGAGCCGGACGCAGCGGCGCTATCTGGCCCTGGTCGAGGTCTTCATCGCGCTCGGCGTCGTGTTCGGCACGCTCACGTGCCGCTCGGCCTCGACGCGCGCTGGACTTCGGCCGCCTGGGCGATCGAGGGGGCAGGCAATCTATTGGATCGCGTCAAGCAGCAGCGCCGGATCGGCCGCGCCTTCGCGACGCTGGTCCAGTTCGGTGCCGCCTGGGGCCCTGGCTGCCGACCGCTCCTGCCGGGCGATGCGCACCACCTGCTGACCGGCACGCAGCTCGGCGCCGCCATGCTGGCCGGCTCGCTGCTGTCGAGCTTCTGGCAGCTGCACCGGGTTCCGCTCGCGCAGCATCATGTCGAGGATCGGGGCGCTGCTCGCCCTCTTTGCCTGGGGTGGGCTGTTCTTCCTCGGCCTGATCGCGCCGCTGTCGCTCGGCGCCCGACGGCACGGCGATCGCCTGGGCGCTGCTCGGCCCTCGCCGTGCTGGCGGCCGGACTCAGGCTCGGCCGGCGGCCCTGGCTGGTCGCGGCGCTGGTGATCCAGGCGGCGGGCGGGCTCATCTTCCTGACCCATCTGGACAGGCGGCGGCGAATTCGGCGACGCCGTGCTCGGCTCCGGCCTCGAAGGCCTGTTCATTTGCGGCGCTGATCGGCGGCGCGGCAATGGCCTGCGCCGCGCTGCTGGCGCGCGATGTCCGGGCCAAGGCGATCCGATCGCGCTGCGGCAGCCTGTCGCTGCTGCTGCTGTTCGGCCTCGGCTTCCTCAATCTCGCCGTGCTGTTCATCCTGCCTGGGGCCTGGCGAGCGGAGTCTGGGCGGCGAGCGGCGTGCTGATCCTGATTTCCAGCCTGCGCCTGCGCCAGTGGATCGGGTTCGGCTTCGGCTGGTGCTGCAACTGATCGGCGGCGGCGCCTTCCTGTTCGGCGCGTACCCGGCCCTCGACTCGCTGTCGTCGGCCGGGCTGACGCCGCTGGGCGCATACCGGCTTCTGGGCGCCGGCGATCATCGCCTTGGCCGCGTTCCTGGGTGTCCTGCGCCTGCACCGCGCGGCACAGCAGGGCGCCGCGACGCGGATCCGGCTGCTCGATTTCGCCCTGCTCTCCAATCTGCTGCTCGGCTGGGCGGCGCTGTGTGGAGCTTCGCCTGCGGCTCCGAGATCTTCCGCTTCCTCGAAGACGCGGCGCGGCCCAATGCGTGCTGCTGGTCGGCGCGGCGACGGCGCTCGTCTGCTGCCGGCGGCGCGGGCGCTGGCAGTGCGGTCGCTGGCGCTGCTGGCGACGCTGCCGATGCCGATCGCCATCCTGGTGCTGATCGGCAGCTTGGATGAGGAGTACCACCCGGCCGCCCATCTCGGCGCCGCTGCCTGGCCGGCGGTGCTGGCCGTGCATCTGGCCGTGCTGCGCTGGCTCGGCGAGCTGCTGCCGCGGCGCTGGCCGAGCGGCCTCCATGTCGTCGGCTGCTGGCTCGGCCTCGCCGTCCTCGCGCTCGAAATCCGCTAACGGCTTCATCCTGCTCAGCGACCGGATGAATGCCTGGCGCTGGCTCGCTGGGCCTCGGTGCCGGCGCTCTATCTGCTGGCCATGGCGCAGCCGCGCTTTCCCGCGGTCTGGCCGGTCACGGCTTTCGAGCGCGAATACCGGGCCGTCGCCGCCTTGCCCATGGTGTTGATCCTGCTCGCCTGGTTCTGGCTCGGCGCGCTGTTCAGCGACGGCGATGCGGCGCCCTGCCCTATCTGCCGCTGGTCAACCGCTGGAGCTGGGCCAGCTGCTGGTGTTGTTCGCGCTGCTGTCCTGGTTCCGCGGGCGCTCGCCTTGCTGCCCTGGGCGGCGCGGGTGCCGCAATCGGCCGGCTATTGGGTGCTCGGTCCGACGGCGCTGCTGTTGCTGACCGGCACGGTGCTGCGCACCGCGCATCATTGGGCCGATGTGCCGTTCACGCCGGATGGGCTGCTCGGCTCGATGCTGGTCCAGCCAGCCTGTCCATGCTGTGGGCCGCGGCGGCGTCGGCCTGATGATCCTCGGCCATGCCCGG
This sequence comes from Aliidongia sp., assembly GCA_037200015.1. Taxonomy (GTDB): domain Bacteria; phylum Pseudomonadota; class Alphaproteobacteria; order ATCC43930; family CGMCC-115725; genus JAXDMU01. Next base: position 80,667 of record JBBCHB010000007.1, read on the forward strand.
GCGCTGCGCATCGTCTGGATCGCCGGGGCGGCGCTGATCGCGGCCGTGGTGGTCAAGCTGTTCCTGGTCGAGCTGACCAATACCGGCGGCTGCCGCGCATCATCTCCTTCATCGGGGTCGGCGTGCTGTGCTGATCACCGCTATTTCGCGCCGCTGCCGCCCAGACGGCCGGCGATGGCGAGCGAGGAAGTCCCGTCATGAAATATGCATGCCTCACCCTGGCCGGCCTGCTGCTGCCGATGCTCGCCGCGGCCGAGACGCCGGCCGATTACCAGGCGAGCGCGCCGATCACGCTGCAGGGCGACGGCCCGTATTATCGGCTGACCCTGCCGATCGGCGTGCATTTCGCCGCCCATTGCGCCGGAGCTGCCGGATCTGCGCGTGTTCAATAGCTCGGGCGAGGCCATGCCGTCAGCCTGATCCGCGATCAGGCGCGCACCGAGCGCTCGGAACAACGCATCGACCTCAAATGGTTTCCGCTCTACGCCGCCGACGCCTCGCCGACACGCTGCAGCAGGTCAGGATCGAGCGCCGCACGGACGGCACCATCGTCTCGGTCCTGGATGGCGAGCCCACCGCGCCGACGCCGCAGCAGAAGCGGCGCGGCTATCTGCTCGACCTCAGCCAGGCCAAGGACAATGCCTTCAAGCTGGAGCTCGATTGGGATCCGGCACTCACCGCTTCCAGCGCCTCTCGGTCGAGGCGAGCGACGATCTGCAGACCTGCAGCTTTGGGAAGGCGGCGCGCAGCTTGCCCGCCTCGATTTCAACGGCCAGCATGTCGAGCGCCGGCAGATCGACCTGCCCCGCGGCGCGCGCGCCTATCTGCGCCTGACCTGGCAATCGCCGGCCGAAGCACCGGAGCTGACCGCGGCGGTGCTGACCGAAGGCAGCGCCACCGACCGCCGGCCGGCTTCGTCTGGTCCGACCCGGCAGCGCCGAGCCGGGCCGACAAGGACTCCTATGAATGGGATTTCCCGCGCCCGGTTGCGATCGAGCGCCTGCGCCTCGCCCTGCCCCAGGACAATGTCCTGGCGCCGGCCGGCATCGCCGCGCGCACCGATCAGGCCGCCCATGGCGAGTGGCGCGAGCTGGCCCGGCCGTGCTGTACGGTTGCTGATCGATGGCAAGGAATGGCAGCAGCCGGATATCGTGCTCTACACCTCGCCGGTGCGGGCGCTGCGCCTGACCCCGAACCCGAGCAGCGGCGGCCTCGGCGGCGCGCCCACGCTCTCGATCGGCCTGACGGCCGAACAGCTCGTCTTCCTGGCCCGCGGCGCCGGGCCGTTCACGCTGGCGGTCGGGCGCGATACCGCGCCGGCTGCTGAATTGCCGGCCGCGACGTTGATGCCCGGCTATGGCTCGAAGACGGCGCCGCCGATCTCGGAGGCTAGCCCTTGGGGCGCTGACGGGGAGCGGAGGTGCTGTGACGGCGGCAGAGCTGCCGGCCGGGGGTTGGCAGAGCGTAGTGCTGTGGATTGTGCTGCTGCTCGGGATCGGCGCGATTGGTTTTATGGCGGTGCGGTTGCTGAGGCAGATGAAGGCGTGAGCTAATCTGACGGTCTGTGCTGAGAGGGTAATCACCTGACAGTCGCCTCCTTTGGCGGCGGAATCAGGCAGTGTTTTTGACGGACAGTTCTGACGCGAAAGGAGGCGACTGTCAGGTGATTGCCATCATTGTACAGACGGTCGCATCAATTTCGTTCAACACGAATCAGCTCGTCATATTCCCCAAACTCTGGCCACGCTGAATAGTTTCCGGAAACATCCGTTGAGGAATCCGCAACCTCTTTGCTATGAGGATAAAGTGCTGTCTCTGCATTTGACAGAACCTTCCGGACTAAAAACATATGTAGTCCCCACGTCGACCTTATCGGTATCACCCTCAAACTCACGATATGTTGCCATACTTAGAAAGAGCTTGCCGGGCTCAACTCCTTGAAGGCGTAATAAAGCGACTCCCGAGCCCTTTCATCAAGAAAACCAACCCCGACAAATTGTCATTGACCTCCAAAAAGCAGAATGGCTTTTCGACAGACCAACTATCGCAGTATAGAGCCGCTTCGACAATGAGCTTCTCTAGCCTGCTCGTCCGTCCAAATTTCAGTTGGCCTCTTTTAGCCCGGAACCAGGATTTACAGTAGGAAATGGTCGATTCATTTAATAAATTACTCCATTAGAGTCTCGTATTAAAACACCAGCCCTATTTGCAGCATCAAGACCGCTTGCGGTACAGGGTTACTGAGGCGGACCTCAAGATGTACTGGCCTGCAAGGTGGACCAGCAAGACCCTCGCTTGATGGAACATTGGCAATTGTTGCGCCCATGGGTACTTTTTAGGTATTTCATTAATATACCCGACCGCGTACTTTCTTGAACATCAGAAAGCTTGTGAATTTGCGCGAAACGATCTCGCCAAGGTCCGGATTATACGAGTCCAATCGTGTATATCCGTCACCCGCTGCGTTGTCGATGTAGACCTCGTTATACGGGTAGTTGACAGCTTGCGCGTCGTCAAATGCATTTCCGCTCGTAGTCTCTGGAGCGCCTGCGGTTCGCTGCTAACCGAGTTCGCCGCCACTGTCTCATCGACCCACCGTGTTTGGGCGACCGACGACGGAGATGGATCGGTATGCTCTCTTGCTACAAAATCGGGAGCGCTTGCGTCCGAGGGAGTACGAACTCGCCCGCACCGGGCCGAACTCTGACTGCCCCTGCGATCGCCGCGTCGCCAGGGGTGTCGTTCAATGCGGCGGCAAATCCGACGTTTACGACGGATGGCGGCAAGCTATCGAGCGAGTGAGGCTGCCAAATCCCCATAGTGGCGGCCTGAACAGTCAGCACGTACCCGCATTGGATGGGTAAAGGCTCGTTCCTGTCGGCCCGATTCCCTGCGGCGTTTCGGGGTTGGCCAAGGCAGCGTTTATTTCTTTCTGGAATGTGTCGAATATTTCACGCGCACGGACGGGGTCTATTGTCTCCCCGTTTTGAATCTGATCTCGCCATTGAAACGCCTGCTTCATGGCGCGTCGTGGAGCGCTATTACCTCTTCGCGGTGAGCGCCGCATCTGCCGCGGATAGTTCCGGTTCACGTTGAGGCAGCGGACTCATCCTCGGCAGGCTGTCGGAACTCCTTGCTCTCTCGCGGATCGGAGCTATTGCCGTTATCCGATTGCGTCGGGGTCGAGCATCCTGGTCGAGACCTGCGCGTCGCCGTTGGCTTTGTTGTCTAGACTTCTGCATCCGCATTTATGTCGCTCTCGGATTGGCTGAGCGGGCGGTGCCGCATCCTCGGCGGTGCGGACAATGGAGGCAGCGTCCTCCCGGCCCGTCCGTCGAAACGAGTGACCGAACCGCTGCTGCAAGGTCCGCCTCGTTCGGCAGGAACGCCGTCGAAAACGATACGGGCGCAGCCGCTGCGAGGATCTCCGCGACCGATGGGAGGACGTAATTCGGGTCGTATCCAAGCTTGGGGGTTTCGAACTTGCCGAAGGCGGGATCCGTCGGGAGCGGCAAGGTCCGCAGCATCTCGTCGTGGCCTGGATCTGCGCCCATTGCTCGGCTTGCCGCGGCGACCCAGCCGGCGATGTCGAGGGGTGGGTCGTCGTCGCGGCGGGTGGTCATAAGGATCACTGTCGCGCTCGGCCGGCTCTCCTCCGCCTCGGCTCGTCTCCGGGCCAGCGCGGCGGCGCCGTCGCCTGCCAGTGCGGCTGCGGGTTGCCGGAGACGTCGGTCGCGTAGCGGCTAAGGTCTTCCGGGTGCTCTTCGCGCCAGGCGGTTTCCCAATTGCCGCGCGCGATGGCCCGAGTCATCTCGACCAGAGTCCGTCGCGCCGGCGACAGGCGCGAGAGCGGCGGCACGCAGCCCGGCGGGCCGGCGCCCGGGATGTCTTCGAGATCACTGAAGGACCGGATCGTCGTCGTGCCGATCCGGGTGCCGCGCACCATCATGCGGATCTTCAGCCGCCAGTCGCGCAACGCCTCGACCAGATCCTGCAGGATGCGCCGGTCCTCCGGCGACGGACGACGTTCAAATCGATCGGCAGCTGCATCGGAGTTTTCCTCGGGTCGAAAGCGGGCATGACGAGGCGCAGCGCGCAGCACGCGCGCGCCGGGCGGCCCGACGGCAGCGCACAGGGCAACGGAGAGTCGGTCGTGGAGGGCGATTGCGCGGTTGCGCGCGACGGCTATTTATATGCGCGTTTATTAATTGCCATGGGCACGCCGATGCCACCGGCGTCATTGCTGTGGCGCCTTCAGTGTGGTCAGTTTCGTCAGGTAGGGAGCAGAAACGACAACGCCCGCGCGGACAGTGAGTCCTCGCGGGGCGCAGAAATCGAAATTACTCCTGAAACATGCCACAGCCGGGCCCGGTTGTCAATAAAATGTTCTGTAAAAATTCTTATTTTATTCCGCCTCGAAACCATCCGAGCACATAGCCGTTCGATCGCGGCCTGATAGAGCCGGACGCATAGAGCTTGCCTGCCTTCAGCCGGCCCGAACGCGCGAAATCGATTTCGCGCACTACAGTCCGCTGCGCCCGAAATGCCGCTCCAGCAGCGCGACATTTCGGAGATTGGCCTTCCAGATCACGTCGAACAGATCACCCAGCACCGCACACGCCGAGGCCGATTCGATGGCGATGTTGAGCAGCATGCGCCCGAGCAGCCGCCGCGGCACATGCAGGCGCGCCGCTTCGATGACGAAGTAGAGCGACACCAACACCAGCGCAGCATCGCCGACACCCGGCGGCAGACCGATCAGACTGTTGAGGCCGAAGCGGAACGGCGTGCCCGGCAGGCGGAGCGCAGCATCGATCAGCCAGGCGGCGCGGCGAAGCCGGCGCAGCCGCGTGGCGGTCGGGTCGTCGGGAGCGGGCGGCGAATGGTCCATGAGCGATCCAACACCGACCACCCTGCCCCGGATCCCGGCGCGTCTAAGGACAGCCACATCGATAATCGGATCGATCGGCTGACATGGAAGCGTGGCGCCAATCCACGTTAGAGAAATATGAATTTAGGCTCGATCGGATCGCTCCAAACAACCCTGCCCGCTTGGCGGAGCGCGCGCTAAAGCGCGGCGCTCCCGCCAAGCGGGCGAGGGTTATTGTCGAGCGATCCTCAAATCATACCGCTTTAATCGTGACAGAAATGTCTGACGCCGAGCAATTGTGACTCAGGCGAAGTCGCAGCCGTTATTGATGTGTCTGTCCTAACCCTCGCGATTGAGCAGGAACACGCCTTGTGCGGCCAGCCAGTTCGCCGCCCAGCTTTCGGCGGCCAGGCGATAGGCATGCCCTGATGGTCGAGCATCTGCGCCTGCTCGATGGTGATGCCGAGCTCGCCGGCCAGGCCCAGGAAGTCGCGGATGGTGCAGAGATGGATGTTCGCGTGTCGTACCAGGGATAGCTCAGCAGCGCGCTGCGCGGCATGCGGCCTTCGATCAGCAGCGACAGGCGGACGCGCCAATAGCCGAAATTGGGGAAGGAGACGATTGCCCGGCGGCCGATCCGGGCCAGGCTCTCGACCACCTGGCGCGGATGCCGGGTCGCCTGAAGCGTCTGGCTGAGCACGACATAGTCGAAAGGCGCCGGTCGGATAGGCTTCGAGGTCGTTATCGGCGTCGCCCTGGATGACCGAGAGGGCCGTTGCGGACGCAGGCATTCACCCCCGGCCTGGCTGATCTCCATGCCGCGGCCGTCGACCGCCTTGGTCCGGGTCAGATAGGCCAGCAACTCGCCCTCGCCGGCAGCCGATATCGAGCACGCGGCTGCCCGGCGCCACCAGATCGGCGATCAGCTTCAGGTCGCGGCGCAGGCCCGGCGCCGGTGCCGCCGCCTCGACCGTGCCGATGGCGGAGATGGCGCTCACCGCAGGCCCCGATGCTTGGCGCAGCCGTCGAGGAAGCCGTGCAGGGTGCGGAAGAACTCGCGCTCCTCCAGCAGGAAGGCGTCATGCCGGAATCGGTCTCGACCTCGACGAAGCTGACATTGCCGGCCACGGCGTTCAGCGCCTTGACCACGGCGCGGCTTTCCGAGGTCGGGTAGAGCCAGTCGCTGGTGAAGGAGATCAGGCAATAGCGCGCCTTGGTGCGCCGGAACGCCTCGGCAGCACGCCGTCATGCTCGGCCGCCAGATCGAAATAATCGGTGGCGCGGGTGATGTAGAGATAGGAATTGGCGTCGAACCGCTCGACGAAGGCGACGCCCTGGTAGCGCAGATAATTCTCGACCTGGAATCGGCCTCGAAGCCATAGGTGAAGCGCTGCCGGTCCTGCAGATTGCGGCCGAATTTGCGGTGCAGCGCCGCCTCGGACAGATAGGTGATGTGCGCCGCCATGCGCGCCACGGCAGGCCGCGCTCAGGCCGGCGGCCCTGGCGGATATAATCGCCGCTGCACCAATCCGGATCGGCCATGATCGCCTGGCGGCCGACCTCGTGGAACGCGATGTTCTGGGCGGAATGGCGCGACGCGGTCGCGATCGCGCACGGCCGCGAGACGCGCTCCGGGTAGCCGTCGCCCATTGCAGCACCTGCATTCCGCCCATCGAGCCGCCGATGACCGCAGAACAGCTGGTCGATGCGGAAATGATCGATCAGCTTCTGCTGTGCTGCCACCATGTCGCCGATGGTGATGACCGGGAAATCCAGCGCCCAGGCTCGCCCGTCGCCGGATTGACGTCCTTCGGCCCGCTGGTGCCGAGGCAGCCGCCCAGCACATTGGAGCAGATGACGAAATAGCGTCGGTATCGATCACCCGTCCCGGCCCGACCAGGTCGTCCACCAGCCCGGCTGCCGGTGATCGGATGAGTGTCGGCGACATATTGATCGCCGGTCAGCGCGTGGCACACCAGGATGCCGTTCGAGCGCTCGGCGTTCAGCGCGCCATAGGTCTGATAGGCGATGTGATAGCCGGCAGCACGACGCCCGATTCGAGGCGCAGCGGCTCGGCAATGCTCAGCACCTGCCCTGGACGCTCGATCGTTTCGCTCGTTGCCGTGACCTGGGAGCGGCTCATCTTGCTTGTTGGTCTCGCGGCGTGGCACAAAGGCCGGGGAACAAACGCAGGAACAGCCCAGCGTGCCGGCTATCTCCAGCCGAAGCCGCGGGCTGTCAAATGCTTTATTGCCGGACCCGACGAGCAGCCGGGTGGACGGCAGCGACCGATATTGCAGTTGTCGAGCGCCGGGCGCGAGCGCAACATCCTTCGCTTCTTTCCGCAGGCCCGGTGCGGACTATTGCATTATGTCTTTGTGAAACTTGGTTTTGACAGATCCATGCGAGAGACCGATACGCCCTTGCCGATTTGCGACAGCGCATCGATCGGATCGACGAACAGATTCACGACCTTGTGATTGCCCGCGCAGCGCTGGTCGAGGAAATCCGCCGCAACAAGGACCGCAGCGGCGCACGGTCGTCAGCCGCAGCGGGAGACCGCCGTGCTGCGCCGGCTGGCGGCGCGTCATCATGGCGGCTTCCCCTTCCCGGCCCTGGTGCGGATCTGGCGCGAGCTGATCTCGGCCATTACGCAGATGCAGCAGCCCATGGCCGTCGCCGTCTATGCGCCCGATCCGCTGACCGGCGCCTGGGATCTGGCGCGCGACTATTTCGGCTCCATCGTGCCGATGAACGCCTATCACACCATCGGTCAGGTGTTCCGCGCCGTGACCGACCGCTCCGCGACGATCGGCGTGCTGCCGATGCCGCAGGAGCATGACGAGGACCCGTGGTGGCGGCAATTGCTCAGCGCCGACAGCACCATGCCGCGCGTCTTCGCCCGGTTGCCCGTGACCGATCGCGGCAATGCGCGCGGCACCGGTTCGGTGCTGGCGATCGGCTGTAATTTCGGCGATAGCAGCGCGGTCGATCACTCGCTGATCGTCGTCGAGATCCTGAGCCCGATGAGCCGGATGAAACTCATCTCCAGCCTGGGCGCTGCCGGCTTCGGCGGCGCGTGATCGACGTCTCGGTCCAGGAGAACAACTGCTTCGTCCTGCTCGATCTCGACGGGCCGGTCGCGACCGCCGATGAGCGCTTCGGCGAGCTCGGCGCGCAGCTCGGCACGCCGATCGAGCGTGTCTACCATCTGGGTGGCTATGCCGAGACGGTCGTACCGTCGAACGCGGCCCCAACCGCCTGAAACGAGGCCTGATTTGTCCGATTCGAAGCCCACTGCTCCACCCTCGGCCCGGTGGTCGGCCCGGCATTCTCGACATCGCCCCTTATGTCGGCGGCGAGTCGAAGATCCCCGGCGCCAATCGCATCATCAAGCTCGCCTCGAACGAGAGCGCGCTCGGCCCCCAGCCGAAGGCGATCGCGGCGCTGCAGGCCCATGCCGCGTCGATGCACCGCTATCCCGATGGCGGCTCGAACGATCTGCGCATCGCCCTCGCCCGGCATTTCAGCCTCGATGCCGACCGCATCCTGATCGGCAACGGCTCCGACGAGCTGATCTCGCTGCTGGTGCGCGCCTTTGCCGGGCCGGGCGACGAGGTGCTCTATAGCGCCCACGGCTTCCTGATGTATGCGATCTCGGCAAAGGCGTCGGCGCCACGCCGGTCGACGCGCCCGAGACCGATTTTCACGGCGAATGTCGATGCGCTGCTCGCCGCGGTGACCGAGCGGACCAAGCTGGTGTTCCTGGCCAATCCGAACAACCCGACCGGAACCTGGCTGCCGGCCTCGGAAATGCAGCGGCTCCATGCCGGGCTGCCGCCCCCATGTCGTGCTCGCCATCGACGCCGCCTATGCGAATTCGTCGAGAGCGGGGATTACGATCCGGGGATCGAGCTGGTGCTGGCATCCGAGAACACGGTGATGCTGCGCACCTTTTCCAAGCTCTATGCGCTGGGCGGGATGCGGGTCGGCTGGGCATTCTGCCCGCCCGGCATCGCCGATGCGCTGAACCGGTTGCGCGCCCTTCAATGTCAGCGCGGCCGGCCAGGCTGCCGCCGTCGCGGCGCTCGATGATGTCGAGCACACCCGGCTCTGCCTCGAGCACAACCGGATCTGGCGTGACTGGTGCACGGCCGAATTCACCCGGATCGGCCTCGAAATCGTGCCGAGCCAGGGCAATTTCCTGTTGGTCCGGTTTCCCGACGCGCCGGCGCATAATGCCGATGCCGGTTTCGAGTTCCTGAAGCAGCGCGGCATCATCGCCCGCAAGATGGGCGGCTATCACCTCGGCCACTCGCTGCGCATCACGATCGGAACCGGGGACGAGATGCGTCAGACCGCAGCGGCGCTCGCCGATTTCCTGGGATCGCGATGACCGCCGCTCTCTTCGAGCGCATCGCGATCATCGGATTCGGACTGATCGGTTCGTCGCTTGGCCGTGCGATCAAGACGCATGCCTCGCCGGCACGCTCGTCGCCTGCGACAGCAGCGAGACGGCGCGGACCGAGATCGCGGCGCTCGGCCTGGCCGATGCCGTGACCGCGATCCGGCCGAGGCGGTCGCCGGTGCCGATCTGGTCATCATCTGCACGCCGGTCGGCAGCTATGCGGCGCTGGGTGCGGTGATTGCGCCGCATCTCGCTCCTGGCGCGATCGTGACCGATGTTGGTTCGGTCAAGCAGTCGGTTATCCGCGATCTTGCCCCCGTTATCCCGGCAAAGGCTCATCTGATCCCCGGACATCCCATCGCCGGCACCGAAAAATCCGGCCCGCTGAACGGCTTCGGCGAGCTGTTCGAAGGCCGTTGGGCAGTGCTGACGCCGCCGCCCGGAACAGATCGCATCGCCATCGACAAGGTATCGGCCCTCTGGCACGCGATCGGCAGCGACGTCGTCGAAATGGATGCACAGCATCACGACAAGGTGCTCGCATCACCTCACATCTGCCGCATCTGATTGCTTACACGATTGTCGGCACGGCAGTAGATCTCGAAGAAAGCCTGCAATCCGAGGTCATCAAATTCTCGGCCGGCGGCTTCCGTGACTTACCCGCATCGCCGCTTCCGACCCGATCTTCTGGCGCGATGTGTTCCTCAACAATCGCGAGGCAGTGCTGGAAATGCTGCAGCGCCTGACCGAGGATCTGGCCGCATTGCAGCGCGCGATTCGTCGGGGCGAGGGTGATTTTCTGGTCGAACGTTTTGCCCGAGCGCGCGAGATTCGGCGCGGGGTTATCGAAGCAAAGCAGGCTTAGTACAATGAAATATCTATGGAAAGCGGCCCCGTTGCTGCTGGTCGGCCTGGCGTTTGCCGCAACGGCCGACGAAGCGGATCCAAATCACCCGGCCTATCGCGCACACCGGGCGCCGCCGGCGGCACGTGCTGCCAGAATTTGGGCGAGGTCCGCAGCAATATCGACCGCATCGACCGGCAGATCTGGCGCTGGTCGCAGAGCGCGGCACCTTCGTTCGCGAGGCCGGCCGGTTCAAGGCCAATCCGGCCGCGGTCGACGATCCGAAGCGGGTCGAGCAGATCATCACCAAGATCCGCGGCCTGGCCGAGCAGGACCATCTCTCGCCGGATGTCGCCGAAGCGACCTATCGCGCCATGATCGCGCCTTCACCGAAGACGAGCGCAAATCCGTCAAGCAGGATTCGGAGAAGCGCTGAGCTTATTGCCAGCTGATCAACGGCACTTTCGCGATCATTGCGGGCCCGAGAAAAACCTGCGCGTTCTGCAGCGTAATCGGTGCCCGCAATTCGCTCTTGCCGTCATCGGCGACGCGGGTCAGCAGGTTCAAGCCGAGCGATAGTAATTGGCCTGTTCCTTGGTCAGCGTGCCGGCCTGCACGAAATCCTCGAGCAGGGCACCCCAGCCACGGATCCGGCCGGTAAAGGCCGCCGTCGGCTGGAGATTGGCGTCGAGCGTCAGCGTCCCGTCTCCTGCCAGGTCGACGGCGCCCCAATGCAGCACGACCTGATGCAGCTCGACCGAGCCGCCGCCTTCCCGCCAGGTCGTCAAGGCCGAAGCGAGCGGCTGCTCGGGCACCGGTCCCTCGATGGTACCGTCGATCGACAGCCGTCGAGCAGCCCGTCCTGCGGCTCGATTTCGCTCGGCAACAGGGCGCGGTCGACCACGGCGGAAAATGTCAGCGACGGAGTGGTGTGGTCCTCCGGCGGCTTGTCCGGCACGGTCAGCCGGAGCGACGCGTGATGCGCCGAGGGGGCGGTGCTGCTGCCGCCGAGCGCCACGTCATGGCAATCGATGGCGATGAGCGCCCCGCCCGATTCGCCTCGGCGCGGCCGCGCGCGTCGCCGGCCGTTATCGCCGTGGCATGCCGCTGCCGAGATCGAGCGACAGGGCGAAGCCTTTCGCCGCCACGAAACGCCAATCGCCGGGACGCCAGGGTCGCGCGCGCGCGACCAGCGTGGCCGCCTCGACATGGGCTGGCTTGGCATAAGGCAGGCCATCGACAGTCAGTTTGCCGAAATCGGCGTCGAGCCGGAACGGAAAGCCGCTGATGTCCAGCCGCTCGCTGCGGATGATCATCCCATGTGCGGCACGCGCCTCAATGAAGCGCGCGATAGCGCCGCGGATGCGCTCGCCTCGAAATACCAGAGCGCGGTAATAGGCTGCGAGGACGAGCACCAGGCTCGCCACGATCGTGGTCGCTACCGAACGGGATCGAATCATGGCGCGGGGTTATACGCGGTCGGCCCCGCCCGGTCGATGTAAAACGGCGCCGGCTTCTGGTGTGAAGAGCGTTTTATTGCCGCGGAACGAACCTTGCACGGCAGGCCCTTGCCAAATCGGCGGGCAGGATGTGGTATTCTGAAACGATGGAATGGTTCGAAGACGCTACGCACCGTTGGGCATCGAGATCCCAAAGGGCGAGTTCTGGGTTTTCGCCTATGGCTCCCTGATGTGGAATCCTGGATTTCCGCATGATGCTCGCGAGAAAGCCTTGATATCGGGCTGGCATCGCTCCTTTTGCGTACACAGCGCGGGGCATCGCGGCACGCCGGAATGGCCCGGCCTGGTCGTAGCGCTGAAGCCCAGCGGCGAATGCCGCGGACTTGCCCTGCGCGTGGAGGCCAACCATAAGGCCTCGGCCCTGGCCTATCTGTGGCAGCGCGAGATGACTCTGGCCGACGGCTATCTGCCCCAGCGCGTCTCGGCCATGCTGTCGGCGGCCGGATCGTCGAGGCGCTGACCTTTGTCGCCGACCCGCGCCACGAGGCCTATGCCGGTGAGCTGTCGCTGGTCGAGGCGGCGGCGCGTATCGGCACGGCGCGCGGCTTGCGCGGCACCAACCGAGACTACCTGTCGCGCACGCTCGAACAGCTCGAGACGCTCGGCATCCGCGACGGCGCCCTGGCCTCGCTCGGCCGTGCGGTAGCCGAGGTGCCGGCATGAGCGTGGCAGCACCGCATCGCATCGTCATCGTCGGCGGCGGCGCCGGCGGATTGGAGCTCGCGACTCGTCTGGCGATCATCTCGGCGCGGCGCGGCCGCGCCGAGATCACGCTGATCGAACGCAGCCGGGCGCATCTGTGGAAGCCACTGCTGCACGAAGTGGCAGCCGGCAGCATGGATCTTGGCCATCACGAACTGAACTACCTGGCGCAGTCGCATTGGCATCATTTCCGCTACCGTATGGGCGAGATGATCGGCCTCGACCGCGCCCGGCACGAAGTGATCATCGGCACGGTCGTCGACGAGGAAGGCACGGAAATCACGCGCGAAGCCCGTTACGGCTATGACACGCTAATCATCGCCGTCGGCAGTGGCACCAATGATTTCGGCACACCGGGCGTGCGCGAATACGCCTATGGCATCGACACGCCCGAGCAGGCGCAGCGCTTCCACCGCCGGCTGGTCAACGCCCTGCTACGCGCCCACGACACGGCCGGCCCGGACATGCCGGGCCAGCTCCAGGTCGCGATCATCGGCGCCGGGGCAACGGGGGTCGAACTCTCCGCCCAGCTGCACAATACGACGCGCCAGCTTGTCGCCTATGGGCTCGACCGGATCGATCCCGAACGCGATATCAGCCTGCATCTGATCGAGGCTGCCGACCGGATCCTGCCTGCCCTGCCGCCGCGCCTCTCGACGGCGACCGAAGCGCTGCTGCGCAAGCTCGGCGTTCAGGTCCATACCTCATCCAAGGTTGAGGCGGTCGAGCCCGGCGGCGTGCGCCTGGCCGATGGCGGATCATCCCGGCCGAGCTGACGGTCTGGGCCGCCGGTGTCAAGGCACCGGAATTCCTCAAAACCCTGGACGGGCTGGAAACCAACCGCATCAACCAGCTCATCGTCCGCCCGACATTGCAAACGACACTCGACGACGCGGTCTTCGCGCTCGGCGATTGCGCGGCAGCGCCCTGGCTTGGCTCGGAACGGACCGTGCCGCCGCGTGCCCAGGCGGCTCATCAGCAGGCTTCGCACCTGTACCGCCAGATGCGGCGGCTGCTCGACGGCAAGCCGCTCGAACCGTTCCAGTATCGCGATTTCGGCTCGCTGGTTTCGCTCGGTGAATACAGCACCGTCGGCAATCTGATGGGCTCCCTGGTCGGCGGCAGCCTGATGGTCCGAGGGCTATTTCGCCCGCTTCATGTATCTGTCGCTCTACAAGATGCACGAGCTGGCGCTGCACGGCCTGATCAAGGTGATTCTGGATACGCTGGCGCGGATGATCACCCGGCGCACGGAGCCGACCGTCAAACTGCATTGAGCTTGACTGGCGAGTGCGGCTGCGCATTCTTGCGCCTCCCGCCGATCCAGGAATCGGCTCGGATTTACGATGCAGGCATCACGCCTCAGGAGTGATCGAGTATGGCGAGCGACATGGCCGCGACGGAACGGCCGACGACCAGGCAGCAACCATTGCTTTTCAAGCGCCTGGAGCCGTTCGAACCGGCCCGGCATACCGGCTTGAAATACGATCGAAGCAACCGGAACTACCATTTCGCCGAAGGCGTCAGCGTCGTTCCTCTGACCATGCAGGAATTCGTCACGGCCGGCGTCTACTACCCGATCATCTTCTCCGAAGGTCCGCAGCCGATGCCGATGCCGTTCTGGGCTATCGTCCGGGCGAGAATTTGTTCGTCGATGCCGAGGGCCGCTGGGCGACCGGCGTCTATGTGCCGTGGTATGTGCGCTGCTATCCCTTCGCCATCCTGGACGGCCCGCAACCCGATTCCTTTATCGCTTGTCTGACGCTGAAGGCCCGGGCATCGGACCGCTGGTCGGCGATTTGATGATCGAAAATGAAGAGATCACGCCGCCCATCAGGAAATCCTCCGCTTTTGCCACGCCTACAACCTGGCTCTGAAAGAGACTCGGGAATTGGGCAAGCTGCTGCACGCGTCCGGCCTTCTCGTCCAGCACGAGGCGACAGTTGGCCTGGGCGGCGACCGCAAGCCGGCCCGGCTGACCGGCTTCTATGCCGTCGAGGTCAAAAAATTCAACGAGCTGCCGGACAAGACCTTTCTGGCCTGGCGCAAGAAGGGCCTGCTCTCCGCGTCTATCAGCATTTGCAGTCGCTAAGCTGCTGGCCGGCGATATCGACCGCGGCATCGGCGATGCTGGACCGCAAGCCGGTCTGAACGAAAGAGAAAAGACCGGCGCGATCAGGAGCGTGCCGGTCTTTCGAAACGGATCCGGGCCCTGGTGCTGCGCTCGGTGAGCCAGCCGAAGCCCAGACCGATCGCGGCCCAGAGCACGATATGCAGGCCAAGCGCCGATTCCCGGAAGCGCCATAGCACGACGGCGGGAAGGCTTCCGGCACTTCGTCGACATCCGGCAACAAGGTCTGGATCGCGGCGATCACCACGATGAATCCTGCCGCTGCTGCAAGCGTCGCGTTCCATGGGCCGAGCCGCCGCTGCAGACGCAAGCCCAGGCTCACGGCCGCAATCATTGCCGCGATCGAAAAGGCGATCATTGCGAAGAACAGCTGGGTTCGATAGCCGATCGTCTCCGGATCGCCGACCGAAGGCGGATTGGCCGGGTATTTGAGGCCGGGGACGAAGGTGACGGCGAGGAAGGCGGCAAGCGCCAGCAACGCCGCCAGTCCGCGCGGCCCGACCGCGCCGACGCGACCGGACGCATAAGCGAAAACCAGCGCGAAGATCCGCCCGCCGCCGTGCCGTAGACCACCGCTCCGGTCAGCAATCCCCAGCTGCTCTGGACTCCGCGGCTGACCAGCTCCGGTTCCGGCGCCTCGCCCTTCGCCGCGTCCATCCGGGCTTCGAAGGCGATGGCCCTGTCGACCTGCGGCTCGCCGACGAATTTCGCGAAGCCGAATGCGAGCAGGCCGGCGATGAAGCCCACCAGCATGCCGCGCAGGAGCAATGTTCCGACCATGATGCTAGTCCCTATCGGGAGCCGGCCCGACCAGATTCCTACTCCCTCGAAAAGGACGGACGGGAAGAAAACGTCGGGCTATTGCTGGCTAAAAGTAAGGTTGCGACAACGATACACCCTCGCCCGCTTGGCGGGAGAGGGTTTGTTCGGTATTCGGCCAAACCGAGTACCTATATCGCTCGCGCCGGCAGAGCCAGACACTAGGATCTTAGTGGCAGGGGAACCCCAGGAGATGCCGCGCGTCGTGCACGAACTCATGGACATAGGCGCCGCTGAACAGCGCCGTGGCGCCTTGCTCCGACCCGACGAAATAGATCGCGAGCAACAAGAGCAGCCCACCGAAAACGGCCCAGGGCAGGATCTCGCCGACGGGGATGACAGGAAGGGAAACCGGTTGAGCGGCCGAATAAGCCATGAAGACCTCCAGGGATGACGCGTCCCGTTCGATGTTTGGGCGAAGACAAGGTCTGACTTGCGGCTGTCTGGCCGATTACAGTGGCGCGACCGTGCCGGAATTGCACCGGCTTCCTGCTCCGGGGAAACTTCCCGGACGGATCATGGAGTGCTACCAACCACGATGTCAATCAGGCGAGCGGAGGTCGGCTTCGAATGGCGATACGGTTGACGCTGCTCTGCCATGCCCGATTGGCCGGCCGGCCCGGCATCGGCTTCCCGGCGGATGATCCGATCGACGGGACGGCGTTTCCCGCGTCGGGGGTCACGCTCGATCGGTTCGACCGGCTATGGACGGCGCCGGAATTGCGCGCTCGGCAGACGGCCCAGGCTTTGGCGCCGAATACCGTCGTCATCGAATCCTTGCGCGACGTCGATTATGGCAGCTGGCAAGGCCGCAGCCTGGACGAGATCTTTCGCGACGATCCGCAGGCCGCGTCGGCCTGGCTGTCGGATCCTGAAGCGGCACCACATGGCGGCGAGTCGCTCGCGGCCTGTCTGCATCGCATCGGCGACTGGCTCGACCGGCACGAGTCGACGGGCCATACCGTGGCGATAACCCATCCGGCCGTCATCCGCGCCGCAGTCGTCCATTGCCTCGGCGCGCCGCCACAGGCGTTCTGGCGGCTCGATATCGAGCCGCTCAGCGCCGCCGATTTGCGCCGCAACGCGGGCCGCTGGACACTGCGATCGGTCGGTCCGACCGGCCGGTGACCGCGCCGGCCACTATCGGGGTATCGATATTTTGCCCTGGACAAGCCGGCTGGCGATGGTCTCTTTTCGACGGCGAAGGGTTCTAAGCAGGCCACGCCTGCTGGATCAAAAGGGAACACGGTAGGGACGACCCAGAAGGGGCCCGATCCGTGGCTGCCCCCGCAACTGTGAGCGGCGAGTCCGCACTCCATCAGGCCACTGGGAAACCGGGAAGGCGGGGTGCCCCGACGATGAACCGCGAGCCAGGAGACCTGCCCTTCGCATCACTAAACCGGCTGCGGCGGGCGGCGGGAATCGAATCGCGATCTCTCTCGCATCCACGCGGCCTCATTCCCGGTACGGGTGTGTATCGGGACGGAGAGCGCCCATGTCTTTTGCAACGCGCCACGCGCGCTTATCGGCTTTGCTTCTAGGGTCGTCCCTATTCGCGCATGCCCAGGCACAGCAGGCCGACGCCATTACCCCGCAAACCGCAGAGGCATCACAGACCGAGAACATTACGGTGACCGCATCGCGCGAGAACCTGATCGGCATTGCCGAGACCGCGAGCCAGGGTCGGGTCACCCAGGAGGAGCTGGATCTTCGACCGGTCTATCGGGTCGGTCAGCTCCTCGAAACGGTACCCGGCCTGACTGTTACGGTGCATTCCGGCGAAGGCAAGGCCAACCAATATCTGTTGCGCGGTTTCAATCTCGATCACGGTATCGACTTCGCCAATTTCATCGACGACATGCCGATCAACCGGCCGAGCAATGCTCATGGCCAGGGCTATTCCGATCTCAACTTCGTCATTCCGCAGCTGCTCCAGGGTCTCGACTACACCAAGGGGCCGTATTACGCGGAGATCGGCGATTTCGGCGCGGTCGGGTCTGAGCATATGCGATTGCTCGACGATCTGCCCGACCAGGTTTCGACCAGCATCGGCACGCTCGGATCCGAAGAAGTGTTCGGCGGCGGCACGCTGCATTTCGACGATGGCAAGCCGGCTGCTCGCCGCCGCCGATATCAGCCATCTCGACGGGCCGTACACCTATTCCGACAATTTCCGCAAGATCGCACTGGCGTCGCGCTACAGCATGGGCACCGATCAGGACGGCTACAGCCTGACGGCGATGTATTTCAAGGGCCAGGGCCGCAACTCGACCGACCAGCCGCTGCGCGCCGTCGACGACGGGCTGATCGGGCGCTATGGCACGCTCGACCCGACCGACGGTAATGATTCGAATCGCTGGAGTTTGTCCGGGCATTACGGCGCGACGGGCGATGATTGGAAGCTTGCCGTCAACGCCTACGCCATCCACAGCACTCAGACCCTTTGGAACAACTTCACCCATCTGCTCGACGACCCGATCAATGGCGACCAGGAGGAGCAGGACGAGACGCGCGATACTTTCGGCGGCGGTGTCGCGTATACGCGCAGCCTGAGCCTGGGCAGCATCGATTCGGAAACGGTGTTCGGCGTCCAGGATCGCTACGATTCGCTCTATGTCGACCGGCGCCATACTCGGGATCGCGTCGTGCTCGACTACTGCAACGACGGCGACGGCGATTATTCGCAAGGTCAGGAAGATTGCACAGCCGACAAGATCCGGATCAACGATGTGGCGCCCTATGTCTCGAACACGACGCATTGGCTGAGCTGGCTGCGCACCACCATCGGCGCCCCGCGAGGACTATGCGACCGGCACGGATCACAGCCTGCTGACCGATTTCTCCGGCTCGGCACATGAATTCCTGTTCCAGCCCAAGGGCACCATCGCCTTCGGTCCCTGGTTCGATACCGAATTCTATGTCAGCGCCGGCAAGGGCTTTCATTCCGATGATTTGCGCGGCGTTCTGGGCTCCGTCCCGCTCGAGGGCACACAGCTCTCGATCGGTCGCGTGCCGCTGATCGCCAAGACCTATGGCGAGGAATTCGGCATCCGCAATGCCTCGATCCCCGATCTGCAGATGCAGCTGGCACTGTTCCGCGAGGATTTCAGCTCGGAGCTGGTCTATGACCAGGATGCCGGCCTGGACCAGGCGACGGCACCGAGCCGCCGCGAAGGCGTCGAATTCTCGGCCCAGTACCGTCCCGTCCCGTGGCTCGAACTCAACACGGACGTGGCGGCGACCCATGCGCGCTATTTCGAGAACGAAACAACGCTGACGAATTTCTTCGGCATCGCCGGCGGCACCTATATCTCCAACGCGCCTGACTACACCGCATCCTTCGGCGCGCTGGTCGATAATCTCGGCCCCTGGTATGGCGGGCTGGAAGAACGCATCCTCGGCCCCTACCCGCTGACCGACGGGCCGAGCAGCCCGCGGGCGCGCGGCTATTCCGAGACCAATCTCGATGTCGGCTATAAGATCACCTCATCGGTCCGGGCCCAGTTGGCGATCTATAATCTGCTCGACCAGAGGGCCTATTCGGCCGAGTACTACTATGCGACCAACATCACGGCGGCCGAAGTCAAGGCGAACGGCACCACCGGCGTCAACGACTATCAGGTCCATCCGCCGCTCTCGGCGCGGTTCACGCTGACCGTGCTGTTCTAGCGCCCTTCGGCCGATTGATCCGTGCGGCTAAAATCCTGAGCCGCGCGATCATTCGGCTGGGCGTCGATCGGTCCTATCTTTTGGAAACCGCGTTCGTCGAGGTCGAAACGCGGCTTACCAAGGAGACGGATCATGATGATGGACTGGAACGGCTACCGGCAACAGGTCCTGGCCGGTGTCGGCGACATCGCGAAGCTCAGCCCGGATACGGTGAAAGGCTATGTCGCACTCGGCGCGGCCGGCCAGAAGGCGGATCTGCTCGGCGCCAAGACGCGCGAGTTGATCGCGCTCGCCGTTGCCGTCACGGTGCGCTGCGACGGCTGTATCGCCGTCCATACCGACGCGGCCATCAAACATGGCGCGACGCGCGAGGAAATCGCCGAAGCGCTTGGCGTCGCAACCGCTATCAATGCCGGAGCGGCACTGGTCTATTCCACCCGCGTGATGGACGCCTACGCCGCCCACGACGCGCGGTGAGGAATTAAACCCTTCTCCTGCATTGCGGGAGAAGGTGGCGAGCGTCAGCGAGCCGGATGAGGGTGAGATGCGCAAGCATCTTAGATTTCGCCAGCGGCTCGCCCCTCACCCTCCCAGCGCTATCGGGCCGGGCCCCTCCCTCTCCCGCAGTGCGGTAGAGGGGCAAAGCGGCGGCTCTCTGAGCCGACCGCCGCCCTCACGCAGCCCCAAGCTTCTCCGCCAGATCGACCAGATCCTTGGCGTAGACGTCAATGAAGGGCTTCGGCTCCATATCGATCTTGTGGTTGGGGCCATATTCGAGCGGCCTCGGCCACCACGCGGTCCAGAAACCGAATTTCTTAGCGGCCTCGAGATCGTAGAAATGCGTCGCGCAGAACAGGATCTGTTCCCGCGCGACGCCCAGCATCTGCGGTACGAGGGCATAGACTTCCGGAGCTGGCTTGTAGCTCTGTACAAGCTCGCCGGTCAGCACCTCGTCGAAGGGGATCCGGTTGACCTTGACCATCTTGATCACGGTCGCCATGCCGCTATTCGACAGCGTCGTAAGGGTGAAGCGCCGGCGTAGGCGCGTCAGCCCCTCGATCGTGTCCGGCCACGGCACCATGCGACCCCAGACCGAAGACATCTCGTCGCGTTCGGCCGATGAAAAGCGATCCGAGAGATGGTGCTCGTCCAAGACGGCGTCGAGCGCCTCGCGATAGACTTTGTCGGTCGGCACATAGGCCCGCTTATGGTCGAGCACCGGGACCATGACGTCGTGATAGGCACCGCGCCAATCCGTCGAGATCACGCCCCAATCCAGGTCCAGGCCTTTCTGCGTGTTGACCCGCGCGCCCATCGCCATCAGCGGCGACGTGTAGTCGACGCAGGAGCCCTGAAAATCGAACGCCATCACCTTGATTCGGTTCGGGTCGAAGGCCGGCGCGGCCTGGGCCGTGGCGAACGGCAGGCCGGCGAGCAGGGCCGAGCCGGCGGCAGTCTTCAGCACGCTACGGCGCGACAGCGAAGGAAGGCGGTCCATCGGATGCTCACATTCGGGGAAGAGTCTTGAGGCGCCAGACGATAGAGATGCGCTCCGCCCTCAGCCACATTTCGAATAGCCGCAATTGGTGCATTGCGCGCAACCCTCCTGCCGGACCAGCGCAGCCTGGCCGCAGCGCGGGCATTGACCGAGGCGCGGACCGCCCTCGCCGACGACAGCCACCTGGCGCGGCGTCTCCTGGGTGCCATCTTCGGCCGAGGGCAGGAAGCCGATCGCCATCATGTGACGCTCGATGACGTCGCCGATCGCGGCGAGGAGCGACGGCACGTAACGCCCGCCCATCCAGGCGCCGCCGCGTGGATCGAACACGGCCTGCAGCTCCTCGACCACGAAGGCGACATCGCCGCCACGCCGGAACACGGCGCTGATCATTCGGGTCAGGCCGACGGTCCAGGCGTAGTGGTCCATGTTCTTCGAATTGACGAAGACTTCGAAGGGCCGCCGCCGCCCGTCCTGGATCACGTCGTTGATCGTGATGTAGATGGCGTGATCGCTTTCCGGCCATTTCAGCTTGTAGGTCTGGCCCGGCAGCACCTCCGGTCGCGACAGAGGCTGCGTCATGTAGTAGACGCCGCCCGCCTCGGCCGCCGCCTCGCGCGGCGGCGGCATCGGCTCGGCGGCCGGTTTCGCCGGCGTATTCTCCAGCGGCTGATTGGCCGGCTCGGCAACGGCCAGCACCGCGCCGGTGACATCGTTCGGCCGGTAGGTCGTGCAGCCCTTGCAGCCCATGGCGTAAGCGCGCCGATAGATGTCCTTGAATGCCTCGAACGAGATGTCCTCGGGCAGGTTGATGGTCTTGGAGATCGAGCTGTCGACGTATTTCTGCACCGCCGCCTGCATCACCAGATGATCCTCCGGCGCCAGCGACTGGGCATCGACGAAGGCCGCCGTCAGGGGCGCCGACTCGCCCTGCATCCGGCGGAACAGACGATAGGCGTGGTCGCTGACCTCCTCCTGCCGACGCGATCCATCGGGCATCAGCACGGTGCGGGTGTAGCGGAAGCTGAACACCGGCTCGAGCCCGGAGGAGACATTGTCGGCGAAGATCGAGATCGTGCCGGTCGGCGCGATCGAGGTCAGCAGGGCATTGCGGATGCCGTGCTTCGCGATGGCGGCGCGGGTCTCGGCGTCGAGCGCCCGGACCGACTCGCCGGCAAGATATTTCTCGTGGTCGAATAGTGGGAACGGCCCCTTCTCGGCCGCAAGTTCGGCCGAAGCGCGATAGGCCGCGACCTGGATCTCCCGCATCCACGCCTCGACCAGCGCCACCGATTCGGGCGAGCCATAGCGCTGCCCGCACA
Organism: Aliidongia sp.; assembly: GCA_037200015.1. Classification (GTDB taxonomy): domain Bacteria; phylum Pseudomonadota; class Alphaproteobacteria; order ATCC43930; family CGMCC-115725; genus JAXDMU01. The sequence goes on from JBBCHB010000007.1 coordinate 102,450, forward strand.
GGATCAGCGCATCGGCCAGCCCGGTGACGCCGAGCCCGATGCGCCGCTTGGCCTGCGCCTCGGCCTCCTGCTCGGGCAGCGGGAACCGCGACAGATCGATGACATTATCCATCATCCGTACGGCGAGCGGGACCAGCTCCCGCAGCCGGTCGAGATCGAGCGCGGCGTCCGGCTCGAACGGCTTGGTCACCAGGCTCGCGAGATTGATCGAGCCGAGCAGGCAGGCGCCGTAGGGCGGCAGCGGCTGTTCGCCACACGGGTTGGTCGAAGAGATCGTCTCGCAATACCAGAGATTATTCTTCCGATTGATCCGGTCGATGAAGATCACGCCCGGCTCGGCATAGGCGTAGGTCGCGCGCATGATGCTGTCCCACAGAGCGCGCGCCTCGACGACGCGATAGACCGTGCCGTCGAATTTCAGCTCCCAGGGTGCGCCCTCCTCGACCGCCTGCATGAAGGCGTCGGTCACCAGTACCGAGAGGTTGAACATGCGCAACCGGCCGGATTCGCGCTTGGCCTCGATGAAGGCCTCGATGTCGGGGTGATCGCAGCGCAGGGTCGCCATCATGGCGCCACGGCGATAGCCGGCGCTCATGATCGTCCGGCACATCGCGTCCCAGACATCCATGAAGGAGAGCGGGCCGGAGGCGTCGGCGCCGACGCCGAGCACCGGCGCGCCGCGCGGACGGATGGTCGAGAAATCGTAGCCGATGCCGCCGCCCTTCTGCATGGTCAGCGCGGCCTCGCGCAGCTGCAGGAAGATGCCGCTCATATCGTCCGGGATGGTGCCCATGACGAAGCAATTGAACAGGGTGACGGACCGCCCGGTCCCCGCGCCGGCGAGAATCCGGCCAGCCGGCAGGAACTGGAAATCCTTAAGCGCACTGTAGAAACGCTCAGCCCATTGAGCCGGCTCGGTTTCCCGCGCCGCCAGCGTTTCGGCAATACGACGCCAAGTATCTTCAACCGTTTTATCCACAGCCTGTCCATCCGGCGACTTGAAGCGGTACTTCATGTCCCAGATCTGCTGTGAAATGGCGGCGATGCTAACCATGGCGAATACTCCGGGACGACAGGGCCGGGTAGCGGGCGCTCGGGCACCACATCGTTAAGGCCGCGTCAACGCTCATTTTCATCGGGACGTGAAGGGACAATTTGCAACCTGCCTTGCGGCTTCCTGGTAAGCGCGAATGTTCGCGTTATGTTTCGAGACTGTCAATCAATATCCACCAAACCGACGACTTGGCCGCGCCGCTATCCCGATGGAAAGCTCAAGGCGGCGCGGCGTTTTCCACGGGGTTATCCACAGGCTCGGCGTGAAAGCCGACCGCGGCGAGCAGCCGTGTCGACCCGGCCTCGACGCGCTGCTCCAATTCCGCCAAAGCACGTCTCCGGTCCAGCCCCGGGGCGATCGCCGGCAGAATCTCGATGGTGATCCGGCCGGGTCGCTTGACGAAGGTCAGCCGGCCCCAGAACGGACCTGAATTAAGCGCGACCGGCACCAGCGGCACGCCGAGCTGGACATAGAGCGCCGCGACACCAGGCTGGTAGGGCAGCTTGCCGCCGACCGGTCCGCGCGTCCCTTCCGGGAAGATCACGATCGGCCGCCCGGCTGCGACCGCTGCCCTGCCCTGCGTAACCAGCTTGCGCACCGCACTCGGCCCGGCCTTGCGATCGATCACGATATTGCCGGCCCGGCTGAGATACCAGCCGAAGACCGGGATCCAGGTCAGCTCGCGCTTCAGCACGACCGCCGGATCGCGCACCAGATGGTTCAGGACCAGCGTATCCCAGGAGGATTGATGCTTCGGCGCTAATATGTAGGGACCCGCGGGCAGATTCTCCAGCCCCAGGATTTCGTGGTCCAGGCGGACAGTCAGCTTCAGCCACCACAGGATCAGCCCTGTCCAGAGCCTGGCATAAGCCACGACCCAGCCGCGCCGGCACAACAGCGGCAGACCGATGACTGCGAGCAGCCCGGTGAAGCCGAAATAGCCGAGATTGAACAGCAGGGCACGCAGACGAATCATTTCGGACCTTGCATCGCCGGACCAGGCAGCGCGAGCGGACGCGCCAGCGCCCCGATATACTTCACATATTCGATGACGATAAGCCGCGCCGTGCCGCGCAGCGACCACAGATCGTCCGGTTTCGTCCCTTCGGGGAAGACCGGGTTGGGAATGATCCGAACATCCGGTGGCAAGGCCCGGCCGAATTCGAGCAGCGCCCGATGCATGTGGTAATTGGCCGTGACCAGGCGGATGCTGTGAAACCCCTCGCGCTGCAGCCATTGCGCCGTCTCCAGCGCATTGCCCTGGGTGTTGTCGGCGGCATGGCCGAGCACGATGCAGCATTCAAAGCCATGCGGCGCCCCGGGCACCTGGCGCAGGACCTCGCCGGTCTCGACGCCCTGATGGACGCCGGAGACGAACAGCTTCTGCGCCTTGCCCTCGGCCAGCAAAGCCAAGCCGTTGTCGATGCGCAGGCTGCCGCCGGTCAGCACGACCACGGCATCGGTCACCGAATCGGGATCGGCGACCGGTTGCACCACGCCATGGACGAACCAGACGAATCCGGCAAGCCAAACCAGCACGACCATCACGACCAGCCGATACAGGAGGCGCCGGATCACGGCATCCGTGCCAGCGTGCGCAGGACGGTCAGCCGCGCCGTCACCAGACCGACCAGCCCCATGATCGGCGGCAGCAGTCCGACTACGACCCAGGCCAGGATCGGCAGGCGCAGGCCCGGCGCCAGATCGGAGACGCAGGTCCCCGTCTCTTCGATGGTCACCCGGATCGCACCGAAAGCGAGCAGCGCCAAGATCAACCCGATGAAGCCGCCACGCAGGCCAAGGCGGAAGGCATGCCATTGGAACTGCCGTGCAATATAGAAGTCGGCAGCGCCCATCAGATGCAGCAGATCGACGATCGGCGCATGGATCATCAAGCCGGTGCGCGTCGTGAAGATTACCGTGATCACTGCGACCGTGGCGATCAGCCCGACAATGCCGGCTGCGCCGATCTCGATCAGCCGGGCAACGCGAAACAATTGTTCGAGCCAGGCGCCATGAGTCTCGACCGTGGCGCCCGGGACGATCGCGGTCAGGCGGCGGGTCAGATCCGGCAGGTCGAGCGTCGCCGTCTCCGCGCTCTGGACATCGACCAGCACCGGCAGCGGCAATTGTCCGGCCTCGACCGAGTCGCCCAGCCAGGGCTGCAGCAGCCCAGCCTCCGCCTGCGCATCGAGCGCCTTGGCGGCAGTCACGCCGGTCGTCCCGCGCAGCAATGCCAGCGCCTGGTCGATGCTGGACGACGAGAGCGGACCGCCAATGGCCGGCTGCGGCAGTTGCACCGTCAGGCTGCCGCGCATTCCGTCATCCCAGCGGATCAATGCGGCATCCACCGCAAAGCCGGCGCCGGTCGCGAGCGCCGCCAGGAACACCATCAGCCCGATCAGCCAGGGCAGGAACCGGGTCGAGCCATCCTCATCGAGCGGCAGAGTTGAAGTACCGGCCATGCGATCAGAGCTTCCGTCCGGTGCCGGGGCGCATCGTCACCCCGCCATCGCGCAGCAGGATGGTCGGATAGCCGAAGCGCTCGATCAGGGAGGCGTTGTGCGTCGCGATCACCACGGTCGTGCCCAGCCGGTTGAGCTCTTCAAAGAGATAGAGCAGACGGAGCGCGATGCTATCATCGACATTGCCGGTCGGTTCGTCGGCCAGCAGCAGGCTCGGCCGCGTGATGATGGCGCGGGCGATGGCGATGCGCTGCTGCTGACCGCCCGACAGGGTCGAGGGCCGGGCGTTGATGTGGTCCTCGAGCCCAACCCAGCGCAGCAGATCGACCACGTGCTCGCGGATGATGTCCTCGCCCGCGCCCGAGACGCGCAGCGGCAGGGCGACATTGTCCAGCGCCGAGAGATGATCGAGCAGACGGAACTCCTGGAACACGACGCCGATCTGGCGCCGCAACGCCGGCAGCTCGGGACGCGGCACGCTGGCGGCATTCCGGCCGAACAGCCAGACCCGGCCCCGTGTCGGGCGTTCCGCCAAGTATAGCAGGCGCAGCAGGGTGCTCTTGCCCGAGCCGCTCGGCCCGGTCAGGAAATGGAAGGCTCCCGCCGCCAGTTCGAGATTGACGTCCTGCAACACTTCCGGCCCGCGGCCATACCGCATCGCGACGTTTTCCAACCGAACCACGCCCGTTTCACCCCTCAGCACCTCGCCGTACCGATCCCGGCACCACCCGGTGTAACCCGCCGGGCGCCGGGGCTGCAACGGGTCGGAGGTCGCCGGCGGCGCGATTTCGTCCGTGTGAGGTTTTGCCTTTGCGACAGAAGCGTCAGCCGCGCCGCCGCCGGAGCGTCACGACGACAGAGCTTCGGATCCCATATCGGCCGGCTCGACCGCCCGCTGCGTCAGGACGGATTCGTTGACCGCGCGATTGCGGCCGTCGCTCTTCGCCCGGTAGAGCGCGGCATCGGCCCGGTCGATCAGGACGGTCAACGGCTCGCCCAGACGATATTCGGCGATTCCGATCGACAAGGTCACGGCACCGAATTCCTCGGTCGTGGTCTTCCGGCGGATATGCCGTGCGGCCATGGTCGCGCAGATCTGCTCGGCCAGCGCCGTGGCGCCCTCGAGTTCGGTGCGCGGCAGGATGATGCCGAATTCTTCGCCGCCATAGCGCGCGACCGTGTCCTGGCCCTTGATCGAATCCGTCAGGCTATGGGCGACGATGCTCAGCACCTGATCACCGGCCTGATGGCCGTGCCGGTCGTTGAAGCTCTTGAAATGATCGATATCGACCAGCAGCAGCGACATCGCCTCGCCGGTCTCCATCGACCCGGCCGCAGTCTCGCGCAGCTTCGCATCGAAATATTTGCGGTTGGCAATGCCGGTCAGCGCATCGGTCATCGCCTCCTTGCGGGTATTTACCAGATCGCGCCGCAGATCCTCCATCTCGCCGGCCGAGCGATTGAGGTGCTGCTCCAGCGCCTGGTTGTGTGCGGCCATGCGCCGGGTCTCAACCAGGATATGGGCCACCATCCGCTGCAGTTCCGACGAGCCGATGCTCGGCGCGACGCTTTCCTGGAAATCCTGCAGAGATTCGCCATAGCGCGCAGTATCGGCGCCGGCAGCGCCCAATTCATCGAGAATTTTTTGCAGCAAGCCCTCAACACGAAGGCTGCTGCTGTGCACCGCCGCCGAGATTCGTTTCTGTCCGAAGAAGCGATCGTAGAGCTCGTCATTGAGTTCGCCCGAGAAATCCTGCTGGTTCGACTGCAGAATATCGAGCGTCATCCTCAACTCGGGCACACAATCGGCGTAGTAGCAATACCAGAGCAGGTGATTGTTCGGGTGCGGCGGGATGCCGAGACATTTCATCCGGGCCAGCGCGGCCTGTGAATACTGCTCAGCCTCGTCTGGATTATCCAAGAACTGCAATATCGGCCCCCGCCTCGGTAGCTTCATCTCGACGAGCTTCCGCATCTCTTCTGTGTCAGCATCGCACGCGCCTGTCAATCGGTACCTCCGGCCGGCCCTGGTTCAGAAGGGGCTGGACGCGGCGGAGCCTGCGGGGGAAGATCCCCGATCCTTTGCCACTTCGTGCCTCATCATGCGCCACGCTTCCCCGCCGGACGATCGTTCCCACTGCCGCTCGGCCGCGCCGCTGCTTGCGCTCTGCTCGCCAGCCTGCCTATAACGGCTTGATTTTGACACTTTTGGCGCCAGCATGATCGTCACCTGCCCGGCCTGTGCCACGCGATTTCTGGTCGATCCCGCGGCGCTCGGCCCGCAGGGGCGCATGGTGCGCTGCGCGCGCTGTGCCGAGACCTGGTTCCAGGCGCCGCCGCCACCCGACGCGACGCCGGCGCCGCCCCGGTTCGATCCTCTTCCGCCCGAACCGGTGGTGACGCCGCCGCCGAGTGCCGACGGATCACCGGCCGTACCGACCGAGCCGATGCCGAGCTTCATCGGCGGCCGCGACCGGCTCGACCGTCCGCGGCTGCCGGCAATCCGCAAGCCGCCGCCGCGCTTCACGCCGGTTCAGATCGGCTGGGCGGCCTTGTCCGGCTTTGTCGTCCTGCTCTTCCTCGCGCTTTTCCTGTTCCGCGCCGAGATCACCGCCGTCTGGCCGGCGACTCAACGGCTCTATGGTTTGGTCGGCTTTCGCGCCCCCGGCCCGGATAGCTGGTTCAGCCTGACCGGCCTGAAGACCGCAAGCGAAGCTGCGGACGGCCAGATCAACCTGATCGTCTCGGGCGAGATCGCCAATGTCTCCGACGCACCGCATGCGATGCCGAAGCTCCGCGTGGTCCTGCTCGATGCGCAGAAAAAGATCGTCAAGAGCAAGGATTTCCAGGTAACCGGCGATCCGCTCACACCCGGTCAGTCGGTGCCGTTCCAGACCTCGGTCGCAGCCGCGGACGGCGCGACCGAGGTCAATGTGAACTGGGCCACAGAATAGTCAGAACCGCTTGAGCAGCCGATCGATGTAGTCGCGCTCGAGCTGCGGCCGGGCGCGATCGGAGGCGCGGCGGCGCAGCTCGTCGAGGATTTCCCGGCTGCGCTGCATCTCGGATTCCTCCGGGATCTTCACATCGCCGCGATCGAGATCACCCTGGCCGGGCAGATTGCGGCCGAACGGATCGCGCCCCGCTTGATTGCCGCCGCCCTCGCCGCCTTCACCGTTCTTGCGCATCTGCTCGGCCAGCTCCCGCGTCGCCTGCTGCAGCTGGTCGAGCGCTTCGCCCTGCGGTCCGACGGCATCGCCCGGCGACTGCTTGTTCAGCGCGTCGATCGCGTCGCGCATGGCGCGCTCGGCCCGGCCCAGCGCCTGACCGACCTCGCCCTGCTCGCCTTCGCCGAGTTGCTTCTGGATCTCGCCGAGCTGGCGCCGCAGCGCGTTTTGCGCTCCGGCGATGTCGCCGGACTCGCCGCCCTGGCCCTGCTGCTGGCCTTGACCTTGTTGCTGCCCCTGCCCCTGCTGCAGGCCTTGTTGCTGACCCTGCTGCTGCGGAGAGCCGTTCTGGTTGCGTTGTGCCTGGCGGTAGGCACGATCGAGCAGCTGCTGCTGACGCCGCGCCAGCTCCTGCATACCGCGCATCATCTGCTGGCCCTGCCCGTCGGCCTGGCCCGGCATCTGTCCGGCGCGCAGATTCTCCAGCAGATCCTGCAGTTGGGCCAGAGCCTCCTTGGCAGCGTCCTTGGCGCCGGAATGCGACATCTGCTGCATCTGGTCGAGCAGCCGGCCGATATCTTCCGGCGTCATCGTCTGCTGCGAACCCGGTTCCTGCGGCGGCTGCTGGCCGTTCTGCATGGCGTTCTGGATCATCGCCTGCAGATAGCGGTTGATCGCCTGGCGCAGCTGGGTCATCAGCCGATTGACCTCGGCATCCGGTGCGTCATGGTCCAGCGCGTCCTGCAGCGCCTGCTCGGCCTCGCGCAGTGAGCGCTGCGCCTCCGGCTCGTCGCCCTCTTCGACTTTGAGTGCCGTGTTCCAGAGCAGCGTCTGGACGCCAGGCACGACCTCCTTGCCGGGCGCCAGCTGCAGCCGTGCCGACGCCGAGCGCAAGGCCAGGAAGACGGTGAAATCGTCGCGATAGAGCGCGGGCCGCGACGCCAGATCCTCCAGCGTTTCGGCAACGACGTCTTCTTGCGTCGTGTCCTGGCTCAGCAGCTTGCGCTGGTCGATGATCGCCTTGGCAACCGGATTGCGGAACTGGCGCTCGGGCAGCGTGAGCTTGACCGGCGCGCTGGCACCCGACTGTTCGATCGCATCGCGTGCCGTCAGCCGCATTTCGACCGGCAGCCCGGCCCAGGGATGCGGCGTCAGATCCTGGTAGCCCGTGCCCTTGATCTCCCGCCGCGACTGCGAGGGCACCGCCATCGGGATCTCCAGCGGCGGCTCGTCCGAACCGACGCGGCGGACCTCCAAGGTCAGGCTTTTGACGCCGTAATCATCCTTGGCAAGATAGTCGAGGCGCAACGCCCCCCGGCTGGTCGCGACGGGTGGATGCGCCCACTCCGCCGTCGGCGGTTGATCGGGGATGATCGCGATGTCGTAACCGGCGATGGTCGAACCGCCTTGCGAGACGGCAAGATGCCGGGTCTGGCCAAGCTTGGCCGTGGCCGTGAAATCGCTGGCGTCGAGCGCCGAGAACTCCGACGTGTCGCCGTCGAGCACCAGCTTCGGCACGCGCCGGCCTCCATGCACCTGCGCCAGCACCGTGCTGCCGGCCGGGACGGCGATCGGCTTGGACGGGTCGAACCCGGTCGCCGTCGAACGCTGGGCATCGGTGCCGAGATAGATCGGCGGCACGCCGGTATAATCCGGCGGATTGATCCACAGATCGACGCCGGTCATGGCGACGGCATCCGCCTTGTCGAATTCCGGCACCAGCGCCCGGCCGACGCGCGGCCAGAAATCGTCGCCGGCCGAGACCAGCCCGATCAGCAGCAGAAGCAGCAGCCCGACACGGAGCGCATAGGGATCGCGCAGCACCAGCCCCGCCTGCGGCCAGCCCAGCCGCAGCGAGCGCGTGGCAGCCGCCATACGCTTGCGATGCGCCTCCCAGAGCGCCTGGGCGAAGGGATCGTTGCCGGTCCCGGACAGCCGGTCCTCCAGTGCCGCGAGCGGGCGGTGCGTCAGCCCGCTATCGCGCTCCAGCCGGCGCCGTGCCGCCGTCCGATCGGGCAGCGTCGCCGCGCGCCAGCCGGCGAAGCCGCCCCAGCCCAGCGCCGCGAGGCCGGCAAGCAGCAATGCGGCATGAACAAAGCCCGGCAGTCCGGGCAGCAGATCGAAGGATGCCAGCACCAGAAACGCCAGCAGCGTCGCGACCACCGGCCAGAAGGCAGGCCAGAACCCCTCCCAGGCCAGGGCGACGAGCGCGAGCCGCAGGCGCCAGGTCATCGGCATGCCTATCTCTGCTCCCGGTCGAGCCATTCCGGCATATGGTCGAGGCCGATGAGTTCGTCATAGCTCCGGCGCGGCCGGACCACGGCCCAACGCTCGCCATCGACCAGCACTTCCGGGATCAATCGTCGCGAATTGTAGGTCGAACTCATAACCGCTCCATAGGCCCCGGCAAACAACACGGCCAGCAGATCGCCCGGTTCCAGCGCCGGCAGGTCGCGCGCAACCGCCAGGTAATCGCCGGATTCGCAGACCGGCCCGACCACATCGGCCGGCGTCGCCGGCGCATCGCCGCGATCCTGCACCGGCACGACCGGATGATACGCTTCGTACAGCGTCGGCCGAAGCAGATCGTTCATCGCCGCATCCTGGATCACCGAGCGCCGGGTCACGCCCGGCTTGACGACGATGACCCGGGAAACCAGCGCACCCGCTTCGGCAATCAGGTACCGGCCGGGCTCTAAGGTCAAGCCGCAGCCGAGGTCTCCAACCGTGCGGCGGATGATCGCGGCATAGGCGCCGAGGTCGGGCGGCGCCTCGCCGCGATAGGGCACGCCGACCCCGCCGCCGAGATCGAGGTGGTGGATCGCCAGACCCTGTTCGCGCAGCGCGCGGACCAGCCGCGCCAGCCGGGCGAAGGCTGCTTCGAAGGGCGCGAAATCGAGCAGTTGCGAGCCAATATGCAGCGCGACCGATACCGGCTCCAGCCCGGGCAGCGTTGCGGCATGGGCGTAGAGGCGCGGCGCATCGGCGATGTTGATGCCGAACTTGTTCTCGGCCTTGCCGGTCGTGATCTTGGGATGGGTCTTGGCATCGACGTCCGGATTGACCCGGATTGCGATCCTGACCCGTTTGCCGCGCGCCTGCGCCAGCGACGAAAGCAGGTCGAGTTCCGGCTCGCTCTCGACATTGACCTGGCCGATGCCGCGATCGAGCGCGAAGCCCAACTCCTCTTCCGTCTTGGCGACGCCGGAAAAGACGATGCGCTCGGCCGGAATGCCGGCGGCGAGCGCACGGCGCAGCTCACCCTCGGACACGACATCGGCGCCGGCGCCCAGCCGAGCGAAGCTGGCCAGAACGGCCTGGTTCGAATTGGCCTTGACCGCGTAGCAGATGCGGGCATCGAGCCCGGCAAAGGCTGCCTCATAATTGCGATAGCGCCGCGTCAAGGTCGCGGTCGAATAGCAATAGAAGGGTGTGCCGACGGCATCCGCGAGCGCGGCGAGGGACACGCCCTCGCACTGCATCACGCCGTCGCGATAAGGAAACTCACTGTTGGGGCGGGGCATCTTGCGTCGCCGGATTGGTTGGTATGGCACTGGGTGGAAGCTCGTTGGGTGCCACTGCCGGCACAGGGGCGTTGGGGTTGATTTCCGTCTGGCCGCCGGGTGCGCTGGGCGTTGCGCTCTCCGTCGCGCCGCTCGGATAAGGCCGCGGATAGGAGCTCTTCTCGCCGGCCGGCAGGCCCGGCTGGCCCTTCTTGCCACAGGCGGCGAGCGGTGCCGCGATCAGCAGCAGGACCAGGGCAAGGTGCAGAACCCGTACGCTCATAGAAAACGCTCCCGCGCCGCCGCAACGGCTTCCTTGACCCGCGACGGCGCAGTGCCGCCGAAACTGGTTCGGCTCTCGACGGCTCGATCAAGCGACAGCACCGTGAAGACCTCCTCGGTGATGGCCGGCTCGACGGCCTGGAACTCGGCCAAAGGCAGATGCTCCAGCGCGATGCCCAGCGTCTCGGCCCGGCGCACGATCGATCCGGTGACATGATGCGCCTGGCGGAACGGCAGGCCGAGCCGCCGCACCAGCCAATCGGCCAGATCCGTCGCCGTGATGTAGCCGCGCGCCATCGCCGCGCGCATCGCTGCCGGATCGGCTTCGAGATCGACGATCATGCCGGTCATGGCGCCGATGCACAGATCGAGCGTCGCCGACACTTCGAAGCTCGGCTCCTTGTCCTCCTGCATGTCCTTGCCATAGGTCAGCGGCAGACCCTTCATCATGACCAGCAGATTGACCAGCGCGCCGATCACCCGCCCGGCCTTGCCGCGCACCAGCTCCGCAGCGTCCGGATTGCGCTTCTGCGGCATGATCGAGCTGCCGGTGGTGAAGGCATCCGACAGGCGCACGAAGCGGAAGGCGTCGGTCGTCCAGAGCACCATCTCCTCGGCCAGCCGCGACAGATGCATCGCGACGATGGCGGCAGAGGACAGGAACTCTATGGCAAAATCACGGTCGGAGACGGCATCAAGCGAGTTCGCCGCGGGACGATCGAAGCCGAGCGCCGCCGCGGTCATGTGCCGGTCGATCGGAAACGACGTGCCGGCCAGCGCTGCAGCGCCGAGCGGCGATTCATTCATCCGCCGCCGGCAATCGGAGAGGCGCGAGCGGTCGCGGCCGCACATCTCGACATAGGCCAGGAGATGATGGCCGAAGGTCACCGGCTGAGCCAGCTGCAGATGGGTGAAGCCGGGCATGAGCGTGGCAGCATGGCGTTCGGCCTGGTCGAGCAGCGCCGCCTGCAGTGCCTGCAGCTGGCGCTCGTGCCGGTCGACGGCATCGCGCACCCAGAGCCGGAAATCAGTCGCGACCTGATCGTTGCGCGAACGCGCCGTATGCAGCCGGCCGGCGGCTGGTCCGATCAGCTCGCGCAGCCGATCCTCGACATTCATATGGATGTCTTCGAGTGCACGCTTGAAGATGAAGCCGCCGGATTCGATTTCGGCGCGGACCCGGTCGAGACCGGACTGGATCGCCACAGCGTCCTCGGCATTGATGATCCCGGTCGCGGCCAACATGGCGGCATGAGCCTTGGACGCCGCAATGTCCTGAGCGTAGAGATGCCGATCGAAATCGATGGAGACGTTGATCCGCTCCATAATTTCGGCCGGTCCGCCGGCGAAACGGCCGCCCCACATCTCATTTGCCGCCTGCGGCGCGGCAGGGGCTTGATCGCGAGGCCGCTCGGAGGGCATATCCGCGCTCATGAACGGCGGCAATTCGGAATGATCGTAGAAATGAACATCAAACTCGTACTCTCGACCGTCGTGATCTTGCTCGTCGCGGCCGCCGGAGCGGCCGGCTATATCGCGCTGCACAGTGCCCCGTCCGACGCGTCGCCGCAAGACGGCGCGATGGCCGGCTTCCAGCGCGCAGCATCGACCGGGGCCGCGGTGGAAGCGGCATTTCTCGATGAAGACGGCAAGCCGACCGATCTCTCCCGCTTCAAGGGGCATGTGACCCTGGTCAATCTCTGGGCCACCTGGTGCTCGCCCTGTGTCCGCGAAATGCCGTCGCTCGAGCGACTTCGTGCCGCCCGCGAGAACGATCATTTCGTTGTCGCAACGATATCGGAAGACACCCAGGGTGCCTCCGCCGTCGATGCCTTCTTCGCCAAGAACGGTCTCGCCGGACTGCCGCGCTACCTCGATCCGAAGGATGCACTGAGCCACGCCTTCAAGATCAACGGGCTGCCGACCACCTTGCTGCTTGACAGCGATGGCCATGAGATCGGCCGTTTCGAAGGCGAGGCCGATTGGGACGGACCGGCGGCACTGCGCCTGATCGACCAATATGCCGGGCACGCCGGTTAGCGTGATCGGCGGCATTGACGGCGGCGCGGGCAGTCACTAGCTACTGCGCGCTATCGTTGCGGGCGTGCCGCCGGACAACGGGTGGAAAGCGAAGGACTCCAGATGAGTGCGATCAGCAGAGCCGCCGGCAGGATGCGCGACGGCATCGCCGGCCGCCTGGGTAATCTTCACATCGGCTTTCGCCTCGGCCTGCTCGCAGTGCCGGCGCTCCTGGTCCTGTTCGTCGTGGCGTTCTTCATCGAATACCGGATCGACGACAGCCCCGACCTCCAGCCGAATCCCAAATTCACCATCAGCGGCGGCAGCAAGGCCGTCACCATGGCAGCGACGCTGATGGATCTGGAGATCAACCATACCGGCTGGGCGCCGAACCGGCTCTGGTATCATCCGATCGCCTATAGTTCGAACATGAAGAACTATCAGCAGGGCATCCAATATGCGGTCGCGCGCTGGGCAGTCGAGATGGCGGATCTGCTTGGGCGCGAGCGCGGTTCGGGCGAGGCGGATGCCGATCTGACCAACGCCTCGGGCCTGTTCAAATACGATCCGACGGCCTGGCTGCTGCCGAGCGCCGTCGGCGAATACAATAACGGCATCGACCGGCTGGTGGCCTATAACCGGCGCCTCGCTGCCGGCCAGGCGAAATACGACCGGATCTCGAGCAACCTCGCCCTGTTCCTCGATCGCATCGGCAAGGATCTCGGCAGCCAGTCGGCCGTGCTGGAATTGACCGTGCTGTCGCCCGACGATTTCACCGCCGACGAGAAAAAACGCCTGACCGACAATGAGCGCGCCGCGCTGACCAGCAATGGCGGCTATTTCGACTCGCGTGCCGGCGCTGCATTCTATGCGACCAAGGGTCGGATCTATGCTTATTACGTGATCCTGAAGGCGATCGGCGAGGACTACGCCGACGTCCTCGCCGCGAAACATGCCGAAGAGCACTGGGCGAACATGCTGGTCTCGCTCCGCTCGGCAGCCACCTTCTCGAAATTCTTCGTCGCCAATGGCGAAGCCGGCGCTTATTTCACGCCGTCGGATCTATCGACCCAAGGCTTCCATCTGCTGCGTGCCGACAAGCAGCTGGGAGAACTGGCCGACATCCTGAACAAGTAGAAAGGCAAATCGGCCCAGCCCCGATCCAGGGCTGGGCCGATTGCAGACGTTCACACCACTGCTTCGCCCGCGAGATCCGGATCTGATTGCGATCCGAGTCCCCGAGGGCGGTTGCGGCAGCTGGCCTTAGACCGGCGGCTTGTTGGGCGTCCCGACATTGTCGACGAAGCCGCTCGGGTTGACCAGGAAGCTGGACGCCGCGACATTGCCGAAATCGCCGCTGATGATCAGCTGGATCGTCGCGCGCTGGCCCGAATTGGCCAGATCCAACCCGGTCACCGCCGCCGCGATCTGCGGCTCGGTGAAGACCGTGCCGGTCCCCGCGCCGAGCGAGCCCAGCGAACCGGTGAGCGGCGCTCCACCGGTATCCGGCTGGACCAGCGCAAAGAGATTGACCGTGCCGGCCCCGGCATTGTTCACCCGCAGCAGCGAGCTGTAGCCCGAATCGTCACCCGTGAAGAAGTTGGTGACGGAGATGATCCCGCCACCGGAATAGCTCCAGAAGCCCGGAAACTCGGTATCGACGACAGTGCCGAGAAAGTCGGTGCTGGTTCCGGGGGTCACGGTCGGGTTGAAGCCAAGCGGGTTCTGCTGCAGCAGCGACGTGCCGTCCGACGTTACGCAGAAAAACACCAGCGTGTTCAGTGGTACACCCGGGAAGGTGACCTGGGTCGGTGCCACCGTGCCGGTCGCTGTCGGCGACGCGCAATCCCCGGTCGTGGACGCGAAAGCCGCCGAGATGCCGTTGAACAGGCCCGACACCGTGACTGTCGCTGTATCGGTCGTCGCCAGCGTATTGAGCGAGCCGCTCGGGCTCAGCACCGGATACGTGCTGGTCGCGTCTTGCAGCTGAGCCGAGATCGTCGTGATGGTCGACAGGAGTGCCGTCGTCGTGTCCGTCGCCGGGCTCGTGCCGAACTCCGTGCCGAGCACGGGCGCCGTCAAATCGATGGGCTGGACCGCGCCGATGAATGTGGCGGCCGCACCCGGCTCGCTCGCGAAAGCGGGCTTGCTGATCGGAGCGGCATCATTGTTGTTGATCTGCGAATTGTTGGTCGACTGCATGCTGATCGGCAGCGCCGCCGCAGCAGGGATCGGCGTTTCGAGCGCGGTCGCGCCCTGGATCGCGAAGCTCGTCAGCGTCGCACTGTTGCCCGGCAACAGCGGCGTGCCGCCAACCGTATAAGTGATCGATTGCGAGCCGATGCCGCCGCCTGCCAACGCAAAGGTCGTCCCGCTCGTCGCATTCAGCGCCGGCTGCGAGGAGAAGCTGAACCCGGCCGGCAGCGTTAACGTGAAGCGGGAGTTGATCTCCAGCGTGCCGCTGTTCACCGAATAGGTCGCAAGGCCGGCCGGCACCGTCAGGATCGCGCCCGCGGTCGTGACCTGCGCTGCGTTATAGTCGGCGATGATCGGCACCGATACGGTATGCGGCGACAGCGGCGGCCCAGCCAAAGCCGCCCCCGATCCTAGCGCCGCACTCAGCGCGATCGCGCTTGCCCCAACGATGTAAAGCTTTTGCATCAACCCCCCCATTCCTTGACAACGTGTACTTGAATACTACGCCAGCCAGTCACCGAACCCGACACGGGCCAGCTATAGCAAAACGCACCATCGTTTCCTAGCCGAGTTTCATCAAGATCAGGATGTTAGAGGGCGGTAGACGCGAAACGCCGGATAGGAAAGCGCACTTCCTATCCGGCAAAAACATCCGACCCGACCTATTTCTCCGAATTCTGCGTCCCAACATTGTCGACGAAGCCGCTCGGGTTGACCAGGAAGCTGGACGCCGCGACATTGCCGAAATCGCCGCTGATGATCAGCTGGATCGTCGCGCGCTGGCCCGAATTGGCCAGATCCAACCCGGTCACCGCCGCCGCGATCTGCGGCTCGGTGAAGACCGTGCCGGTCCCGGCGCCGAGCGAACCCAGCGAACCGGTGAGCGCCACTCCACCGGTATCCGGCTGGACCAGTGCAAAGAGATTGACCGTGCCGGCCCCGGCATTGTTCACCCGCAGCAGCGAGCTGTAGCCCGAATCGTCACCCGTGAAGAAGTTGGTGACGGAGATGACGCCGCCGCCGGAATATGTCCAGAGCCCGTAAAACGGCGTCCCGAGCGGATTAGCATTAACACTGGCGCCGAGGAAATCGGTACTGGTTCCGGGGGTCACGGTGGGGAAGAAGCCATTCGGATTCTGCTGCAGCAGCGACGTGCCGTCCGACGTCACGCAGAAAAACACCTCCCTGTTCAGCGCGACACCCGGGATCGTGACCTGAGTCGGCGCCACCGTGCCGGTCGCGGCCGGCGTCGTGCAATCCGAAGTCGTGGACGCGAAAGCCGCCGAGATGCCGTTGAACAGGCCCGATACCGTCACCGTCGCCGTATCGGTCGACGCCAGCGTATTGAGCGAACCGTCTGCGCTCAGAACCGGATGCGAGCCGGTCGCTGCGTCAGTAGTTTCCGCCCCGATCGCAATGGCGGAGAGCGCCACCGTCGTCGAGTCCGTCGCCGGGTTCGCGCCGAACTCGGTGCCGAGGATGGGCGCCGTCAAATCGATGAACTGGAGCGCACCGACGAATTCTGCAGCCGCGCCCGGCTCGCTCGCGAAAACGGGCTTGCTGATCGGAGCGGCATCGTTGTTGTCGATCTGGGAATTGTTGGTCGACTGCATGCTGATCGGCAGGGCCGCCGCAGCCGGGATCGGCGATTCGAGCGCGGTCGCGCCCTGGATCGCGAAGCTCGTCAGCGTCGCACTGTTGCCCGGCAACAGCGGCGTGCCGCCAACCGTATAAGTGATCGATTGCGAGCCGATGCCGCCGCCTGCCAGCGCGAAGGTCGTCCCGCTCGTCGACGTCAGCGCCGGCTGCGAGGAGAAGCTGAAGCCCGCCGGCAGCGTTACCGTGAAACGGGAATTGATCTCCAGGGTCCCGCTGTTCACCGAATAGGTCGCAAGGCCGGTCGGCACCGTCAGGATCGCGCCCGCCGTCGTGACCTGCGCCGCGTTATAATCGGCAATGTTGACCGATACGGTATGCGGCGACGGCGGCAAAGCGAATGCCGCACCCGATCCCAGCGCCGCACTCAGCGCGATCGCGCTTGCCCCGACGACATATAGCTTTTGCATCTATCCCACCCATCCCTGGCGATGTTCTACTGGACACTGTGTCGGCGCGTGACCGAACCCGATACTGCTATAGCAAAGCTTTGAACGTCTTCCTAGTTGAGTTTTACCCGGACTATGGAGTCTGCAAACAGAGATTGCGAGGATATTGGACGGGGCGTGGCGCCGCGCGCGCTGAACGGTGCTGGTCCCGCGCCGCGCATCGGTTCAGTCGGCGCAGCAAAAAACCGCCCTAGAGGGCGGCTTTTTCGCGACCGAAACAAGACAACGTATTGCGATTATCTGTCAAGCAACGATCAGGTCGGATCCAGACATCGCCTGGATCCGGCCGGATCGCTCCGCTAGATCGCTAGCCCGGCGGCTCCGCGAGAACGCCGACATTGTCGACGAAGCCGCCCGGGTTGACCAGGAAGCTGGACGCCGCGACATTGCCGAAATCGCCGCTGATGATCAGCTGGATCGTCGCGCGCTGGCCGGAATTGGCCAGATCCAACCCGGTCACCGCCGCCGCGATCTGCGGCTCGGTGAAGACCGTGCCGGTCCCGGCGCCGAGCGAACCCAGCGAACCGGTGAGCGCCACTCCACCGGTATCCGGCTGGACCAGTGCGAAGAGATTGACCGTGCCCGCCCCGGCATTGTTCACCCGCAGCAGCGAACTATAGCCCGAATCGTCACCCGTGAAGAAGTTGGTGACGGAGATGACGCCGCCGCCGGTATAGGTCCAGATGCCCGGAAACTCGTTATGGACGACACCGCCGAGGAAATCGGTGCTGGTTCCAGGCGTCACGGTCGGGTTGAAGCCAAGCGGGTTCTGCTGCAACAGCGACGTGCCGTCCCCCGTCACGCAGAAAAACACCTCTGCGTTCAGCGCGACACCTGGGATCGTGAGCTGGGTCGGCGCCACCGTGCCGGTCGCTGATGGCGTCTTGCAATCCGAAGTCGTGGACGCGAACGCCGCGGAGATGCCGTTGAACAAGCCCGATATCGTCACCGTCGCCGTATCGGTCGTCGCCAGCGTATTGAGCGAGCCGCTCGGGCTCAGCACCGGATACGTGCTGGTCGAGTCTTGCAGCTGAGCCGAGATCGCGATGGCGGAGAGCACTGCCGTCGTCGTGTCCGTCGCCGGGTTCGTGCCGAACTCGGTGCCGAGGGTAGGCGCCGTCAAATCGATGAACTGGATCGCGCCGACGAATACCGCGGCCGCGCCCGGCTCGCTCGCGAAAGCGGGCTTGCTGATCGGAGCGGCATCATTGTTGTCGATCTGCGAATTGTTGGTCGACTGCATGCTGATCGGCAGCGCCGCCGCAGCCGGGATCGGCGATTCGAGCGCGGTCGCGCCCTGGATCGCGAAGCTCGTCAGCGTCGCGCTGTTATCCGGCAACAGCGGCGTGCCACCGACCGTATAAGTGATCGATTGCGAGCCGATGCCGCCGCCTGCCAGCGCGAAGGTCGTCCCGCTCGTCGCCGTCAGCGCCGGCTGCGAGGAAAAGCTGAACCCGGCCGGCAACGTCACCGTGAAGCGGGAATTGATCTCCAGCGTCCCGCTATTGACCGAATAGGTCGCCAGCCCGGCCGGCACCGTCAGGATCGCGCCCGCCGTCGTGACCTGCGCTGCGTTATAGTCGGCGATGATCGGCACCGATACGGTATGTGGTGACAGCGGGGCCGCAAAGGCTGCCCCCGATCCCAACGCCGCACTCAGCGCGATCGCACTCGCTCCGACCGTGTAAACTCCGCGCATTTGCCCACCCCTGCTCGATATTTCTGTAAAATCGATATGTTATTACCCCGATCTTACAGCAATTTTTCGCATGAGTCTCGAATATCGCGGAGAATATGAGCCGTATCTCAACAATAGAATTAACCGAACATCTACGAAACTATTGCGATCGAGCGCCGATTTCGTTAATCATTGTGAATCGTCAGATACAATTTGTACAGCCATACGTATTTTTGACATACACATTATTAATGTGTATTTTTTTGGTAGTATTTCTCAACCAAGATATGTTCTTCGCGCGCGAATTTCGGATAATACAACTATGGCGCGCACAGCCTTTTCCGCAATCGTCCGTCGCCGGCGCGGTTGCCAATCAGTAAGAGAAATTCGCGGAGAGAATGATTTCTATAATTAGCGGACAGGGAATTACACAACCACCCAAAGCATAAGGCGATCAAAAGACCGACCGGAAACATCCATAGCGGGTGAGAAGCGCTCGACGATCAGGCAGAACCGACGCGCTGGATCACTCCTCGTCCTGCAACCTTTCGTCGCCCTCTTCCGTCTCGACGACATAGCGCCCGACCAGCCAGCGGCCGAGATCGATCTGGCCGCACCGGGCGGAGCAGAAGGGGACGTAGCGCACGACCGACGGCTTGCCGCAGATCGGGCAAGGCTGGCGCGTCGGCGCGTCGGAGGCAGAATCGGACATGGTCGGCCTCGGGGCAGTGACGATCCGCCAAGTGATAAACTCAAGTGCCGGCGATGTCGAAGGTCTCCGGGTCTCGCCCCGGTTCGACGGCGAGTACGACCGGACGTCCGGCGCGGGCAAGCGCCGCCTCGTAAGTCGGGGCCAACTCGCCTTGAAGTTCCGCGACGATGCCGGGATGCACTCGGATCTCGACCCGGCCCGGCCGGATTGCCATCGCCGTAAGCGCGCGGAGCAGCTCCAGCGCCACGGTCCTTGGCGTCTTCGCCCGCCGAGCGCCGCCGTTTTCGAGCATCCTATCGGGAATCGAGGCGGCGCCGCGCTTGCGGGTCAGCTCCAGATGGCCGAGCCGCGTCCAGCCATGCAGTTCGACCGGCATCGGATCGCGCCGGACCGCCTCGGCAAGCGCCGCCTCGACCGCACGCCGATGCTCGCGCAACGACATGGAAATGAAATCCACCACGATGGCGCCCCCGATATTTCGTAACCGGAGCTGCCGGGCGATCTCGACTGCCGCCGCCCGGTTTACGGCAAGGATCGCCGTTGCGGCACGGCCGCGCTTGCCGGCCGCCGCCGACAAATTGATGTCGATGGCCGTGAAGGCAACCGTACCCTCGATGACGATCTCGCCGCCGTCGGCAAGCGGCAGGCGGGACGCCAGCGCCTGGTCGAACGCCTCGGCCAGGCCATGCCGCTCGGCAAACCCGGATTCGAGATCCAGGACGAGCCGATCCAGCACCGCAAGGGCACCGCGCAGCCGGGCAAAGCCCGCCCGATCGTCGATCAGCACACGATCGATCTCCTCCCCGATCCTGGCGGCGATCCGACCCAGGGCGTCTTCCGCGCTGTCGAGACGGCCCGGCGCCGTCGATTTTGCAGCGGCCTGCAGCAGCGATGCGTGCTGTCGGCGCAGCCGATCGATATCGGCCGTGATCTCGTCGGCATCGGCGCCGGCGGCGTGGCTGCGCAGCACAACCCCCTCGCCTTCTTGAACCAGCTTCGCCAGCACCGCGGACAGCCGCGCCCGCTCGGCCGGTTCGATCCGGTTAGAGACGGCAATGCCCGGCCGGAACGGCGTCCAGACCGCAAGCCTGCCCTCGAAATCAGGCGACGCCGTGACCTCCGGGCCTTTATCGGCAAACCCATCCTTGACGATCTTGACCAGCAGCCCCACCCCTTCGACACGCGGCGTTTCGCCGGGCAGAAAGGCCGGGCGGCCGAGACCGAGATCGAGAAAGGCACCCGGCAGGCTCGGCACGAAGCGTTGCACCGGCCGAAAAACACAGCGCCGACCAGGCTCGCCCCGGCATCGCGCTCCAGCCGCAGCTCGACCGCGTGCCCGTCTTCCAGCAGCACGCCACGGATCTCGCCCGGCGCGACCGAGAGCGCCAGAGTGCGGTTCACGGCGCACGCACGCCGCGGCCGCCCAGCAATTGCGCCGTCTCGAACAACGGGAGGCCGACGATGTTCGAGTAGGAGCCGCCGATCTCGCGCACGAACCGCGCAGCCAAGCCCTGGATCGCGTAGCCGCCGGCCTTGCCGTGCCATTCGCCGGAGTCGAGGTACCAGACGATCTCGATCTCGGTCAGGCGCTTGAAGACGACGGTCGACTGCACGCAGCGCGTCGCCGTCGTGCCGTCCGGACCGATCAGCGCCACGCCGCCATGGACGCGGTGCCGCCGGCCGGACAGGAGCTCGAGGCAGCGCCGCGCCGTCGCGACGTCCTCGGCCTTGGGCAGGATGCGCCGGCCGCAGGCGACGACCGTGTCGGCGCCCAGCACCCAGGCGTCCGGATGGCGCGCGGCGACGGCGCGCGCTTTCTCGACCGCCAGCCTTTCGGCATGGCGCGGCGGCGTCTCGTCAGGGCCGGGCGTCTCATCCAGCTCGGCCGGGTCGACCGCATCGGGCGCGTAATCGATCTGCCGCAACAGATCGAGCCGTCGCGGCGAGGCCGAGGCCAGGACGAAACTTCTGGCCGGAATGCTCATTCTCTCTATCCTCTCAACTCAACTCTAGACTTCGGCCGCCGGCCCGCGCGGGAAGCGCGCAGCGATGCGTTGCATCAGGGAATCGCGCACGTCTCGATAGGCATCGAGCCGGATTTCCCGGCTACCCTCGACTGCGGTCGGATCCAGCGTCGGCCAGAACTCGACATCGCAGGCCATGGTGCGGGTCAGTTCCAGCGCCGTGTGATGCGCTTCCGGCGACAGGGTCACGATCAGGTCGAAATAATCGTCGTCCAGCTCGTCGAAGCTCTTGGCACGGTGGCGCGTCAGATCGATGCCGATCTCGTCCATGGCCGCGACCATGAACGGATCGAGCGGACCGGCCCGCACGCCGGCGGAGTCGACATAGACGTGCTGTCCATGGAAATGCCTCATGATCGCCGCCGCCATCGGCGAGCGGACCGAATTCATGGAGCACGAGAACAGAATGGCGGAAGGCAGGCCGGGCATGCCCGCTTAACCCCGGATATGCAGGACGCAGATCAGCGTAAACAGGCGACGCGCGGTGTTGTGATCGAGCTCGACCTTGTCGGCCAGACGCTCGCGCAGCAGCACCGAGCCCTCGTTATGCAGCCCGCGGCGGCCCATATCGATCGCCTCGATCTGCGACGGGCTCGATTTGCGGATGGCCTGGAAATAGCTTTCGCACACCATAAAATAGTCGCGCACGATCTTGCGGAAGCCGGACAACGGCAAGGTGATGCGGTCGAGCGGCTGCCGCTCCGGTGTCTGCAGATCGAAGATCAGCCGATTCTCCTCGACCGAGAGCTGCAGATGGAACGGCCCGTCGACTTCGCCCAAATGCCGGAACACATTTTCTTCGAGCAAATCGAAAATCGCGATGGCGCGCTCATGTTCGATATCGGGACTGCGCCGCACCACCGTGCGCTCGTCCAGCGTCAGCCCGACGATGCGGGCCTTCTGATCGGCTGGCGGCGCGGCATCCTCGTTCACCTTTTGCCCGCGAGCCGGATCGCGACGGAGCGGGCATGGGCGTGCAGCCCCTCGGCCTCAGCCAGCGTGATCGCCGCCGGGCCGATCCGGGCCAGGCTGGCCGGGTCGCAGGCCAGGAAGCTCGTGCGCTTGACGAAATCATTGACGCCGAGGCCGGAAGCGTAGCGCGCGGCGCGGGAGGTCGGCAGCACGTGATTGGGCCCGCCGACATAATCGCCGACGGCTTCCGGCGTGTGGCGGCCAAGGAAAATGGCGCCGGCGTTGCGGATCCGCAGTGCCAATGCGTCCGGCTCCTCGACGGCGAGTTCGAGATGCTCCGGCGCGATACGGTCGACCAGGGCCGGCGCCTCGTCGAGCGAGGCGACGGTGACGATGGCACCGAAGCGGCGCCAGCTCGCTTCGGCGATGGCGCGGCGCGGCAAAGCGGCCAGTTGGACCTCGACAGCAGCGGCGACCCTATCGGCAAAGCCGGCATCGTCGGTGATCAGGATCGATTGCGCGACAGCGTCATGCTCGGCCTGCGACAGGAGATCGGCCGCGATCCAGTCCGGGTCGTTGGCGCCGTCGGCCACGACCAGAATCTCCGACGGCCCGGCGATGCTGTCGATGCCAACCGTGCCGAAAACCAGGCGCTTGGCGCAGGCGACATAGGCATTGCCCGGCCCGACGATCTTGTCGACCGGCCGGATCGTCTTGGTGCCGTAGGCCAGCGCCCCGACCGCCTGGGCGCCGCCGACCCGGTAGATCTCGTCGATCCCGGCCAGCCGCGCCGCGGCCAGTACCAGCGGATTGATCTTGCCGTCCGGCGTCGGCGTAACCATGACCAGCCGCTCGACCCCGGCAACCTTGGCCGGAATCGCATTCATCAGCACCGAACTCGGATAGGACGCCGTGCCGCCGGGGACATAGAGTCCGACCGCTTCGAGCGGCCGCCAGCGCGCACCCAGCCGCACGCCGCTGTCGTCGACCCAGTCGAGATCCTGCGGCGTCTGGCTGTCGTGATAGGCCTTGATCCGCTCGGCTGCGAAGCCGAGCGCCGCCAGCGTCTCGGGCGCGCAGGCGGCGACGGCGGCGTCGACCTCCTTGGCACCGATGGCCAGACTCTCGACGTCATGCCGGTCGAACCGGCGGGTATATTCGACGAGCGCCCAATCGCCTCTATGGCGGATATCGGCCAGGATGGCGGCGACCGCCTCGGTCACCTCAGCGGCCGCGTCGCGCGTCTCCTCGGTCAAGGCGGCAAAGCGCCGGGCGAAATCCGGCGCGCGGCTGTCGAGCCGGCGGGGGCCTTCAGGCTGCATGGTCGACCGCCTCCCGGAACTTCTCCAGCCAGTCGCCAAGCTCGACCGGCCTGGTCTTGAGCGCGGCGCGGTTGACCACCAGCCGCGAAGTGACGTCGGCGATATGCTCGATCTCGATCAGCCCGTTGGCCTTGAGCGTGGCGCCGGTCTGCACCAGATCGACGATGCGCCGGCACAATCCGAGCGTCGGCGCCAGCTCCATCGCGCCGTTGAGCTTGATGCATTCGGCTGGACGCCGCGCGCCGCGAAATAGCGCCGCGAGATCTCGGGATATTTGGTGGCGACCCGGACATGGCTCCAGCGCGTCGGCTCATCCTTGGCGATGAGATCGGCCGGCCCGGCAACGGAGAGCCGGCAATGCCCAACCTTGAGGTCGAGCGGCGCATAGATCTCCGGGTAGTTGAACTCCATGAGCACATCGTTGCCGGCGATGCCGAGATGCGCCGCGCCAAACGCAACGAAAGTGGCAACGGTCGAAATTGCGCACGCGGATGACGTCGAGCCCCGGCAGATTGGTCTTGAAGCGGAGCTGGCGCGAATCCTCGTCGTCGAATTCGGGCTCGATCTCGACGCCGGTACGCCGCAGCAATGGCACGACCGATTTCAGGATCCGCCCCTTGGGGAGCGCCAGAACCAGAGTCTCGTTGCCGCGCATGGGATTTCCTTCGGGTCAGCCGAGCCACGGATTTAGAGGCTGGCGGCGTCGAAGTCCAGCGCGGCAGGGCACCCATGCCGGGATGGAAGCCGCCAGCGATCCACATCTTCGCCGCGCACCGCCAGAGGGTCCGCGAGAATACAGCGAATCATTCAGGACCATCCCCTGCAAAGCGCAGGACAGCGGATTCGATCGAAGCCGCCAATATCCCGTCGTCGCTCGCCCGGCGCAGCACGACGGCGCCGACCATCGCCGCCAAGACGACCAGACCCTTGTCGTCGGGCTCCTCACCTGCAACCAAGTTCGCCAGGCGGCGCAAACCTGCCGTGAACGCCCGGCGCACCGGCCACCGGCGGGGAGCGCGGGCGGAATCACCCGACAGGGTCGCCATCGGGCAATCGCGGCCGGGCGACTTCGGCGTGAAATAGAATTCGACGAGGCGCCGCAACCGGCTCGCCGGCTTGGCATCCAAGGCGCTCCAAGCCTGTTCGACCCCATCGAAGGCATAGCTGCAAGCCTCCGCCGCGAGCACCTCCTTGGAGCCGAACTGGCCATAGAACCCGCCCCGCGTCAGCCCGGCTTCCGCCATCACATCGTCGATGCCGACGCCATCCAGGCCCTTCTGCCGAAACAGTGACGATGCCGCGGCCACGACCTTCGATCGATTTTCCGCCGCCTGCTTCCGCGAGACCTTGCCCATATCAGCCTCTTGTAAATTACATGATTACAACATCTATTCGAATTTAGATGTTGGTGATCATGTAAGGAAAAGGTCATGGGAATGCTAGAGGGCAAGGTGGCGCTGGTTACCGGCGGCACATCGGGCATCGGTCGTGCCAGCGCGATTCTGTTCGCGGCAGAGGGCGCCAAGGTCGCGCTGACCGGAAGGCGGGGCCGCCGAGGGCGAGGCGGTCGTCGCGGAGATCGTCGCGGCCGGCGGCGACGCGATCTTTATCCAGGCGGATCTCGCGGACACCGCCAGGATCCCCGACATCATCGCCAAAGTCGTCGCGCATTACGGCCGGCTCGATTGCGCGTTCAACAATGCCGGGATCTCCGGTGGCGGGCCGATCGACACGCTGGACGAAGCCACCTGGGACAGTGTCATCGACACCAATCTAAAGGCCGCGTTCTTCTGCCTCAAGGCCGAAGCCGCCCAAATGAAACTGCAAGGCGGTGGCGCGATCGTGTTCAACGGCTCGGTGCTGGCCAATATCGCCTTCCCCGGCACCTCGATCTACAGCGCGAGCAAGGGCGGAATTTCCGCATTGACGCGCGCCGCCGCGGTCGAACTCGGGCCGTTCGGCATCCGCGTGAACTCCGTCAACCCGTCGATCACGCGCACGCCGATGACCACGGGCCGGATCAAGGCGGACGACACCGGTGCCGAAACGCATCCCCTCGCGCCGGCCGGCGTGATCCCGCTCGGCCGCCTGGCGGAGCCGGAAGAGATGGCCGAGGCGGCACTGTTCCTGCTGTCCGACCGGGCCTCCTATGTGAGCGGCCAGGCACTGGTAGTCGATGGCGGTCAGAGCGCGACCTGACGCTCTAACGGAATCGGGCTCCGGAATCACTCCGGAGCCCGGGGCTAAGACGCTAGCGCTGTGCCCTAACAAATATTGGCGATGCTCGATTCCCTCTGACCGTCATCCCCGGGCTCGCCCCACAGGTGTTCGGTTTAGATTATCGAGCTATTTCAGCGAGTTGGGAGCAGGCCGAAGCGCTGTGCTGGATTGCTTCGTCGCTACGCTCCTCGCAATGACAGTATAAAACGAGTCGTCATTGCGAGCGAAGCGAAGCAATCCAGTGCCGAAGCTTGCGAGGTTCCAACAATGACTGAACCCTCAACCGGACACCAGCGGGCTCGTCCCGGGGATGACGAAGAAAAGTGGGGCGACAAGCGTCAGAACCAAGACACTAGAGGCCCCTACCCCTCGTGGCTCGGCGCCACAGCGTCGGCCATGTGTCGCCGATGTCTTCCAGATGGACCACGATCTTCGGCATCTCCAGCCGGATCCCGGCGCCGCCGGAGAAGATCAGCTCGATCGCGCCGTCTTCCGCCTGCAGCGTCAGCAGCGACAGAATCCGGTCATTGTCCTTGAGGTCGATCTCGCGCCGCCGCACCGCGGTCACGCCGCTGAAGGTCACAGCGCTGGTGACACGCTCCAGATCCGGCCCGGGCGTTTCCCAGCCGAAAGCGGTTGGCGACCAGCACGAAGCGCTGGGGCTCCGGCAGATAGGCCATGTCGCCGATCATAACCAGCGCATCCTGCAGGCAGGAGGCCAGGATCACCAGATCCTCGGAGTCTTCCGCTCTAAGCCGCAAGGGACTGGCCATGGTCACTCCCCTGCCCACGCGTTCGATCTCGGCGCCGCAGGCGGCCAGCTTGGCCTCCAGCCGCTCGTAGCCGCGATCGAGATGATAGACGCGGTTGATCGTGGTTTCGCCGGAGGCCGCGAGGCCAGCCAGCACCATCGAGACCCGAGGCACGCAGATCGGTCGCCATGACCGGGGCGCCGGTCAGCTTCTTCACGCCGCGCACCATGGCCGACGAGCCGTGGATATTGATGTTGGCGCCCATGCGGCACAGCTCGGGCACATGCATGAAGCGGTTCTCGAAGATCGTCTCCGTAATCATCGCCGCACCGTCGGCGATGGTCATCAGCGCCATCATCTGAGCCTGGAGATCGGTCGGGAAGCCGGGGAAAGGCTCGGTCATGACGTCGGTGCCGGTGACATGCGGCCGGCCCCAGCCATTCGAGCCGGTGACGCGGATGCCGTCCGGGATCTCGGTGACGCGGACGCCGGCCGCGTTCAGCACCTTGCCGACCACGCTGAGCAGCCCGAGCGAGGTGCCGGTCAGCGGACGTCGCCGCCGGTGATCGCCGCCGCCATCATATAAGTCCCGGTCTCGATCCGGTCGGCGATGACGTGATGCGTCGCGCCGTGCAGCCGGTCGCGGCCCCGGATCACGATCCGGTCGGTGCCGGCGCCGCTGATCTCGGCGCCCATCGCGGACAGGCATTTCGCCAGATCGTCGATTTCCGGCTCGCGCGCGGCATTGGCCAGCACGGTCTCGCCATCGGCCAGGCACGCCGCCATCATGAGGTTTTCGGTGGCGCCGACCGAGACGAAGGGAAATACGATCTCGGCACCGCGCAGCCCCTTGGGTGCGCGCGCCTCGATATAGCCCTGATCGATCTCGATCTCGGCACCGAGCTGCTGCAGGCCCTTGATGTGCAGATCGACCGGCCGGGCCCCGATGGCGCAGCCGCCGGGCAGCGACACGCGGGCGACACCGCAGCGCGCGAGCAGCGGTCCCAGCACCAGCACGGAAGCGCGCATCTTGCGCACCAGATCATAGGGCGCCTCGTCGAGGTGATGCGCCCGGCCTTGAGGCTCAAGCAATGCTCATCCCGCTCGTCGACCCGGCCCTGCTCGACGCCGTGCTGGGCCAGCAGATTGGCCATCGATGCCATATCGGCCAGCTGGGGCAGATTGCACAGCACCAGCGCCTCGTCGGTCAACAGGCTGGCCGCCATCAGCGGCAGGCCGGCATTCTTGGATCCACCGATCGGAATCTCGCCTTCCAGCACGGCACCGCCGCGAATACGAATCTTGTCCATCTAGCTTCCTGAAGATCGAACCGGGCCCGATCGGGACCGGTGCAGCGCTGTACCCGCCATTGCCATCGCGCGGTTGGCGGCGGGTTGCAAAGGGGAAAATGCGAGGGCGGGTCGAAATCACTCTATTCGCAAGCGTCTGGATGTGCGTCTCGGAGGCCCGCCGCGACGGGCCTCAAGCCGCGCCGCAGGATACCCACCCGACTCGCCGGCCGTCACGCCGCCATGATCGAACTGGCCGGGATGTCGATGCCGCAATGGATCCGGATCGACGCCTCCTCGCCCTGCTCGACCAGGCTGACCAGAATATATTCGGCTTCCGGTGCCGGCGCGGGCAGATCCAGCGCCCGCGAATACAGCATCGACTGCCATTCGCGCTCGGCAACGATCCGGCGACCGGGACCGTATTCGGTCTCGGTGAAGACGAAGGGATCGAGGCTGTAATCGCTCGGCGACCAGTGCCGACCGTACAAGGTGCCGTCGGTCAGCTGGAATTGCGGGTGCCCCGATCATCGGCAGGATCTGCGCGACTTCATAAGCGCGCGGATAGCTCGGATCGTCGGGCTGAAGTCGATCGGGCTTGCCGTAATACGGATTGACCCAAAGGAACCACTCATCCTCGGTCTGCGGGTAGACGACGTCGATCTCGCGGAAGAAGCGGCATTCGGCGATGCTGCCCTGATCGTCCAGCTCGATCTGGAAAAAGCCGGGCTGGCCTTCGACCTCCGGCACATGCAGGCGGACCAGCTGCAGATCGCCGCAATCGACGTAGCTGACATCGCCGATATTGGTCTTGATGTCGGCGCCGTCGATCTCCGGCGCGCCGATATGGGTCGCGTCATCCGACAGCAGGAACGGGATGGCCGACAGCGACAGGAACATGCCGGGCTTGAACATGTCGCGCGGCGGCGGATCGCCGACCAGCTTGCGGCGGATCATCTGACTGAGCAGCGTCAGGGATTGCATCGGCTCACATCCTTCGGCGAGAGGTCGGAGTTCAGGCGGCGCGGCGATGCATCACATAGCCGACGATGCCGATCGCCAGGGCCGCGAGCGCGAGATCGATCCACAAATGCGAGCCATGCTTCGCGGTTGCGGCTGGGCGGTTACATCGACATCGGCATCATGGGCGTCGTGCGACACGACATTCTCGGCCGCGAGCGCCACCTGCGGATCGGCACCCGCGGCAGGTAGTTCGGATCGCGCGCGACCTTCTGCGACTCCAGCGTCGAGATGTGCTGGTCGATCGTCGCGAGCTGGGCCCGCAGATCGGCATTCTGCTGCGCCTCGATGTCGGCCTGGCGGCGCCAGTCGATATAACCCTGGTCGTATTGATGGTGATAGAACCAATCGGCCTGCGCCGCATTGCCGGCGGCCGAGGCGAGCGACCACAGGAAGATCGCGTCCCACATGCCGAAATGCGGGCCGTAACCGTAGATGTAGGACGGCGGAACATAGCCCCAGCTGCTGTAATAAACTGTTCCGGTGCGAAACCAGCACGGTATAGGACGAGGCCGGCTGGACATGCGCAAAGACCGTATCGGCCGGCGGCGCGGGCGGGCGGCGCCGCAGCGATTTGAATTGCGATTGGGTCGCCTTGTACGAGGTATAGGCGTTCGTCGAGGAGCGCCGGCCCATCGCGGCGTCGCTGCCGCTGCGCACGGCAGCCGGCGCGGCGGCCGCGCTCGGTGCCCGATAGCCTGAAGATGCCGGCGGCATGACTGGCGCCGAAGACCCCGGCGCAGCATAGCCGTTCGACGATCGGGGGAGCGCTCGGTGCGGCGGCCGGCGGCGGCGGTGCTGCCACGCCCGGCACCGTCGCATGCGGGCAGCGGCACCGGGGAAATGCGATTGCGGCGCGGCGTAACTGCGCGATGGCGAGCTCGAAGTCGATTTCGCCTCCGCCGATGCCGCCGCGACGAAAGCGGTGGCGAAGGCAGCCAGCAAGAGGCCGCGCGCGAGGCGCGAAAGGCTGGTCATCGGAGCAGACATCCTTGCAACAAACGGCACGCTGGGCGGTCTGGCCGAGATTAGAGCAGAAGCCGGAACGGCGAAACAAGGATCGGGCTACCGCGTCCCGCCTCCGGCGGGACGCAGAGCCGAAGTGTCAGAGATGGGCCAGCCGGTCGGAGATCGAGGCATTGGCGCTGGTGCCCGTGCGCACTTCCGCCAGCGCGGCGGCGACATTCTCATCGGCCGCCGGCCCCTTGGAGGCATGGGTCAGCGCATCGGCCCTTGGCGCGCGCGCCTCAGCCTGGCGGGCCGCTTTGTCGGCCGCGCCCTGCATGGCGTCGAGCGCGGTGTTGAGCCCGCTGACATTCTTGCCGCGCAGGCCCTCGAGCTGCGCCGCCCGTTCGGCCTCGGCCTTGGCGCGCTGCGCTTCCAGCTCGTTGAGCTTCATCTGGCGCTCGGCATCGGCCAGCTGCGCCTTGGCCTCGGTCAGCGCGGTCATCTTCTCCTCGACCGCGGCCTGGGCCGTGTCGAGCTGGGCATGCATGCGCGAGGCCTGGTCCTTGTCGTGCTCGAGCCGCGGCTTGCGCGCTTCGAGATCGCTCACGATGGCGGTGATGCTTTTCTCATAGGCAGCCTTGCGCGAATCGTCCGTCTCGGCGTTCTGCTTGGACAGCAGCAGCTGGGCCGCCGCCTTGCGGTCCTCGTATTCGCGCTGCTCGGCCGCGATCTCCTTGTCGAAGTTCACGGTCTCCTGGCGGATCTGCTGCAGCAGGCCATTCGCCTTGTCGTAATCGTCCTCCATCTCGCGCAGCTGCGCCAGCGAGGCGGTCTTGGGGTCCCAGCGGACCGCGGCAATCGTGACGGCATCAACAATCTTGTCGCCCTGACCGCCGATGAAGTGGCGGAAGAAGCTGAAAGACATCGTATTGGTCCTTTCGTCAGCGAAAGCGCTCATATGGGGATTGGGCGTGCGGGACCGGGAACCTCGGAACTAACCCCATGGCGGGGACGGGTTGGCGCATGGCCGTGGTCTTCTATCACAAGTTTGTGTGTCGCACGCCATGAAGGTGGGTATCGCCTGCCACCCCGGTCAAGCCATCGCTCAGGTTAAATTTCCGCAAGCCTAGTCGGCAGGCGAGGTGCGCGCCCGGGATTGCTGCTTGCGCTTCTGCAGATTCTCGCGCAGCGCCTCGGCCAGCCGCCGGCGCTGCGCCTCGCGGCGGCGCTCCGTCTCTTCGTTCATGCTCGGGCCGCTGGTCTCGTCCTGGCTCATCCTGTCCTCTGGCGCTTTCGGCGACCATAGCACAAGATCGCGATGAGTTTCCCGTCGAGCGAGGTCGAAACCGTGTCGATACTGGATCATATCCGATCATTTCACGACGAATTGACGGCATGGCGGCGCGATTTCCACGCACATCCCGAGCTAGGCTTCGAAGAATTCCGGACATCCGACCTGGTCGCCGAACGCCTCGCGGAATTCGGCTGCGAGGTGCATCGCGGCCTGGGCAAGACCGGCGTGGTCGGCACACTCCGCCTCGGCAACGGCGCGCGCAGCATCGGCCTGCGCGCCGATATGGATGCGCTGCCGATGCTGGAGGCCAACACCTTCGCCCATCGCTCCAACTCCGACGGCCGCATGCACGGCTGCGGCCATGACGGCCATACCACCATGCTGCTCGGCGCCGCGCGCTATTTGGCCGAAACGCGGAATTTCGACGGCACCGTTCATTTCATCTTCCAGCCGGCCGAGGAAGGCCTGGGCGGCGCCGACGCGATGATCCGCGACGGCCTGTTCGAGCTGTTCCCGTGCGACACGGTCTTCGGCCTGCACAACCGGCCCGGTCTGCCGGTCGGCGAATACGCCATCCGGCCCGGCCCGATGATGGCCGGCGGCGCGTTCTTCGACATCACGATCCGCGGCCGCGGCGCCCATGGTGCGCGGCCGGAGAGCAGCATCGATCCAGTGCTGACCGCCTGCCATGTCGCGACCGCGCTGCAATCCGTGGTCGCGCGCAACGTGCCGCCGACCGATACCGCGGTGCTCAGCGTCACGCAGATCCTGGGCGGCAGCGCCTATAACGTGATCCCGCCGGATGCCGTGCTGCGCGGCACGGCGCGCGCCTTCAAGCCCGAGACGATGCAGCTGATCGAGACCAGCCTGCGCCGCGTCGCCGAAGGCGTCGCCGCCGGCTTCGGAGCCACGGCCGAGATCGATTTCCGCTTCCAGTTCCAGCCGGTGATCAATGACGAGGCGGAGACCGCCTTCATCGCCGATATCGCGGCCGATCTGGTCGGCGAGGATCGGGTCGACCGCAATCGCAGCGCAGTCATGGGCTCGGAGGATTTCTCCGCCATGCTGTGCGCGGTGCCCGGCGCCTATATCCATGTCGGCAACGGCATCGGCGAAGGCGGCTGCGAGGTTCACAACCCGTCCTACGATTTCAACGACGCCGCCCTGCCCTATGGCGCCGGCCTGCTCGCCGGGCTGGTCGAGCGCAAGCTGGCGCGGCTCGACCGGTCGTCGTGACGGCGGAACCCGGCCCGCTTCGGCAATCCGCTCCACGCATCGAAGCATGGCACGGCTGCATGCCTCGACGCGGAAGCGCCGCTTGCACCGGGCGGATCGCTATGGCATGGTCCGCGCCGCTTCGCAGGGGGCTTCTTCGCTCCCCGAGACGCTGCCGTAGCTCAGTGGTAGAGCACCCCCTTGGTAAGGGGGAGGTCCACAGTTCAATCCTGTGCGGCAGCACCAGCTTTCTCGGGATCCAGGCGACAGCCGGATCGGATCCCTCTGGGATCCTGGAATGACGCAGAACATTGCCGTCCTGATCCCCTGCCATAACGAAGCCGCGGCGATCCGCAAGGTCGTGCAGGATTTCCAGGCCGCGTTGCCCGACGCGACGATCTATGTCTACGACAACAATTCGACCGACGGCACGTCCGGCGTTGCCGCTGCCGCCGGTGCCGTCGTGCGCGCAGAACCGATGCAGGGCAAGGGCCATGTCGTGCGCCGGATGTTCGCCGATATCGAGGCCGATATCTATCTGCTGGTCGATGGCGACGACACCTATGACGCTGCTACCGCGCCTGGCCTGGTTTCGGCTCTGGTCGATGGTCAGCTCGACATGGTCAACGCCGCCAGACTCCCCGATCGCGCCGGCACGCAGCGATTCGGCCACGCCTTCGGCAACCGGCTGCTGACCGGTCTGGTCCGACGGATCTTCGGGGCGCGACTGCAGGACATGCTGTCCGGCTACAAGGTGCTGTCGCGCCGCTTCGTGAAGTCCTTCCCGTGCCTGGCCACCGGGTTCGAGATCGAAACGGAAATCGCGGTCCATGCGCTGGAGCTGCGCATGCCGATTCTCGAACAGGCGACTGGTTATCGCGACCGGCCGGCCGGCTCGGCCAGCAAGCTGCATACGATCCGCGACGGCGTTCGCATTCTGTGGACGATTCTGCGCCTGGTCCAGGTCGAGCGGCCGCTGCAATTCTTCGGTACGGTCTGCTTAGTGCTGCTGGCCACGGCCATCTGGCTGATGATTCCAGTGTTCGAAACCTTCGAGCAGACCGGACTCGTGCCCCGCTTCCCGACCGCGCTTCTCGCGACCGGCATGACTCTGCTGGGCTTTCTCAGCCTCGTCTGCGGTCTCGTCCTGCAGACCGTCACGCTCGGCCGTCTCGAGGCCAAGCGGATGATCTATCTGGGCATTCCGGCGATTCGCCGCACCGTCGGGAAGCCTGCAAAGCAGCTCCCGACGGACTCGGCGTCACTCGATCAGTAGCAGGGCGCCGGGCCGGCATTCACCTGATCGGGCGAGGTCAGGCCGCCGACCGCTGCGCCGGCCACGCCGCCAGCCACCGCGCCGGCAATCGGATTGCCGCCGATTGCACCCAGCGCGGCACCGCCGGCCGCGCCCAGCCCGGCGCCGGTCGCCGCGCGGCAGCCCGGGGTTTGACCGCAGGCCGTAAGAGCCAAGGACAGGGCGGCAACGCTCGCCACCGCAAAAACACCACGCATGACAGTACTCCTCGTCGCCATCTCGATACGGGTACTGTCTAACGTCGCAATACCGTGCGAGTTCCCACGCGGCACGGCAACCGGATTAGTCGAGCCAGTCGAAAGAGCGCTGCACCGCCTTCTTCCAGGAGGTGAACAGCCGTTCGCGGCGCTCTGCCGCCATGGCCGGGCGCCAGACGCGATCGACCTGCCAATTGCCGACGAGATCCTCCACACTGCCCCACACGCCGACTGCGAGGCCGGCAGCATAGGCCGCCCCGAGCGCCGTGGTTTCGGCGACGATCGGCCGGACCACCGGCACGTCGAGCAGATCGGCCTGGAACTGCATCAGCAGCTCGTTGACCACCATGCCGCCATCGGCCCGGAGTTCGCCGATGGCGATGCCCGAATCCTGGGTCATGGCATCGAGCACCTCCTTGGTCTGGTAGGCCGTCGCCTCGAGCGCGGCGCGGGCGAGATGGCCCTTATTGGCGAACCGGGTCAGGCCCGCCATGATCCCGCGGGCATTCGCCTGCCAATACGGCGCATACAGGCCGGAGAACGCCGGCACGATATAGACGTCGCCATTGTCCTCGACGGAGCGGGCAAGCTGCTCGATCTCGCCGCTGCTGCGGATCAGACCCAGAATGTCGCGCAGCCACTGCACCAGCGCGCCGGAAATGGCGACCGACCCTTCCAGCGCATAGCGGGGCGCGGCGTCGCCGAAACGATAGGCCAACGGTCGTGACCAAGCCGTAGCTCGACTGAACCGGCGTCTCGCCGGTGTTCATCAGCAGGAAGCAGCCCGTGCCATAGGTGTTCTTGGCCTCGCCCGGCTTGAAGCAGGTCTGGCCGACCAGCGCCGCCTGCTGATCGCCGAGCACGCCCGCGACCGGCACGCCGCCCAGCTCGCCGCGCGCTGAACCATAGATCTCGCTCGACGAGACGATGCGCGGCAGCACGGCACGCGGAATGCCGAAATCGGCCAACAGCCCGTCATCCCAATCCAGCGTCGCAGATCCATCAGCTGGGTCCGGCTGGCATTGGTGACGTCGGTCAGATGCTCGCCGGTCAGATTCCACAGCAGCCACGAATCGATCGTGCCGAACAGCGCATCGCCCGCTTCCGCCTTGGCCCGGGCGCCCGGCACGTTGTCGAGCAGCCAGCGCAGCTTGAGGCCGCTGAAATAGCTGGCGAGCGGCAAGCCGGTCTTGGCGCGGAAACGGTCCTGGCCGCCCTGCCGGGCGAATTCCGCCACCATGGTATCGACGCGCGTGTCCTGCCAGACGATCGCGTTGGCCAGCGGCGCGCCGCTGCGCCGATCCCAAAGCACCGTGGTCTCGCGCTGATTGGTGACGCCGATCGCCGCGAGATCGCCCGACCCGAGGCCGGCACCGGACAGCGCCTCGGCGATCACGGTCTGGGTGTTGCGCCAGATCTCCAGCGCATCGTGCTCAACGCGGCCGGGGCTCGGATAGATCTGCCGATGCTCCCGCTGCGCCACCGCGCGCTGCCGTCCGTCACGGTCGAAGACGATGAAGCGGGTGCTGGTCGTGCCCTGGTCGATCGCGCCGATATAGCGGCTCATGAAGGCGTTCTCCGGTCTTGTTATTATCGTCCGTGCCGCTTCGGACGATCTTATGAACGGCGAGACAGTCCAGAGCTTCGCGCGGCGCGCCCCGAGGTCAGGGACCTTCGGTCCGAAAATGGACCGAGACCTTATCGCCGGCCGGAATGCTCAGCGCGAAGAGCGGCTGGCCGTTCTTCATCGTCATCGTGTGATCGGCATCCACGATCTTCTCGCCGGCTTTGAGCAGGATTTCCAGCTCGAACTGGGTGGTCTCGCGCCGCTCACTGTCGATCTCGACGAGATTGTCGTGGCCCCCTCGGCCGGACCTCGGGTCCGTCTTCACCGGCAGGCTGGCCTGGATCACCTGAAGGTCCGGCGCGTCGCCGAACTGCAGCTCAACCTCCTCATCCTCGGCCTTGTCGGCCAACTCGGTCCGGCCGAACAGCAGCGTGCGCTCACCGACCTTCTGGTAGGCGGCCATACGGCCGGCCGGCAAGGGCAGCCCCAGATGATGCGCCTTGTCGTTCTTCGTGCGGAGCAACAGCCGGGCGGCGCGAAACCGGCCGTCTCATCCGCGGCCCGCGTCGCGGCATAGATGCGCTCGACCGGCACGGCGGCGCGGTCGAGCAGCCGGACCTGCTTCACCTGCAGGCTGGCAATCGTGGTCGGCTGCGGGATGCGGTAGAGCTTCAAATCGCCGAGTTGCTCCGGGCGGCGGCAGCGCGACCTCCTCGATGATCTTCGTGTCGATATCCATCCTCATAGCCATGGGCGGCGGCATGTCCAGAGCGATCGCAGGCGGCGGCGCCGCCGACGGGGGAACGCCAACTACCGGCACCGGGGGCACACAGTCGGCCACGACGCGGCCCTGCCCCCACGGTCCCGCCACGTCATCGGCCGGATCGCGGCTTGGCCGATGCCCGACCACGCCGGCCACGATCTGGGTCCGGCTGTCCGGGAATCCGATGCCATTGCCATTGGCGAGCGTGATCCAGGCGCCCAAATCGAGCGTCCGGCCATCCGGCGCCAGCGTCGCCACGTAATCCGCTGCCCAGTCGAAATTCTGCGCCAGATAGGAAAGCGTGACGGCGGCCCGCACGGCCCGATCGCTCCGAGTCAGCACCGACAGGGTCGGCCGGGCCGAGAGACTCTCATCGGCCGCCTCGAAGCTGAAGGCTTCCGGCAGCCCCGAGCAGTTCAAGATCTCGACGCCATCCGCCGTCTCGAACACGACCTGATCGCCCTGCGCCGATCTGATCGTGGCGTGGCTGCGCGTAACCTGCCCGGTCTTGCGATCGGTGCGCTGCAGCGTGACCCTGCTTGCCAACGGAGGTCCGGAGCAGGGATGACGGGCTGAGCCGGCGCGCATCGCGATTCTTCTCGATGATTCCGGCGGGCAGGCCCGTCACCAGCGCCGTCCTCGGCCTCGATGCCTTCGGCCACGCCTTCGAAGCGCAGGCGGTTGAGGCCGACCGGATGGTCACGTCGCGCGTCTCGGTGATCAGCGCGAAACCGCCATGGCCGCCGCTTTGCTGCGCGATGCGCTCGGCATCACCGCCCGGCGCACGATAGATCGTCACCGACAGCTCGCGGGGCGGCGAGGCAGCGATATCCTCGGCTTCGGCCAGCGGCGTGCCGAGCCAGAGAGAAGCAACCAGTGAGGCGGCGAGAGCGGCGCGCATGGCCGGGAGCAGCTGGCCGGCCGCCTAGAACTTGGTCTCGAAGGTCGCCGTGACCTCCGTTTTACCATTGGCAGGGACCGTCACCGACCACTCCGCACCTCGGCGCTGAGCCGCATGCTCTTCAGGCTCTCCTCGGTGACCGTGCTGTCAGCCCAGAGCCCGCCCTGCCAGAGCGTCACCGTGACCGGCTTAAGCAGCGCGTTCGTCAGCGTGTAGCGCATATGCGTGGTCCAGCGGTCGATGCCCAGCTTCTCGCGCTTCTCGACGACCGGCTGAACCTTGACATCGAAGGCGTTGCCGGTCGAAAGCGCCAGGGTCGAGCCCATCGGCGTGTGCTCGATATGGTCCTCCGCCGATGAATTGCGGCGCGCCGCGCTTGTCCTTCATATAGAAGCGCAGCACTCCCTGCGGCAGCTGGTCGCCCAGCCCGGCATGGCTGCCGGTGGCGAAACGATAGACAGTCTTGGCGCTTTCCGGCTCCGGCGTCGTGTGGAGCCAGGGATTGCGATATTCATAGCCATGCTCGGCCGGCACGCCCTGGACGTCGAGGAAGCTCACCTGCTTGGTCTGGGCGCTGGCGATGGTGGTCCGGCCGGTCAGGGATAGAGATAGAAATCGCCGACCCGCTCGCGCGTCCCCGATTCGGTGCCGGCCTGGCGCAGCTGGTTCCGCATCTGCTGGCGCTGCTGCCACTGGTAATAGTCCTGGCTGCCCGGCCGCGGCGCCACCTGATGCGGCTCGCCCGCGACGAGGACGGTCTGGGCATCCTCATAAGCTGGTGCCGCTACTGTTGGTCAGCGTCACCCAGCCTTGGACATCGAGCTTGCCGGCGGCCTCGTCATAAAGCGCCACATAGTCGGCATGCCAGCCAAGCCCCCCGGTCAGATAGCTCAGCACCGCCGGTTTGGTGTCCTCCCGATCGGCATTGAGCACAACCGAAAGGGTCGGATTCGCCCACAGATTGTCCGGCACCTTGTCATAGATCACGCGCACAGGCAGCCCGTCCTCGCGCAGCACCTCGATGCGGTCGCCGATCTTCAACACGACGCCCTGGTTGGCCGCCAGCACCTGCGCCTGCTCGCGCGTCTCGGCCCCGGTCGCCGGGTTCACCCGCACGATGGTGACGGTCTTGCCGACCGCCTTTTCCATCAGCTTAGCGGGGGTGAGCAGATCGAAATCGAAATTCTGCTCGACGATGCCGATGCCGGGCGCGGTCAGCGAGACCGTCTCCGGCTTGATCTGGGCCGAGACATCCTGGAACTCGATGCGCTGCCGCCCCTCCTTGACGGCGATCGGGCGGGTGTCCCTGCACCAGGGCGAGGTCGTCATTGTAGATCGTGAGCGAGAGGCTGCGCGCCTCGCCACCCGGCGGGGCAGCGGCGGCAGCGCCGACGGCGAAGAGCGCAGCAGCGATAAGGGCTGGGCCAAGGTGCTTCCGCATGTTCTTCTCCCGCACGGTCAGTGTCGGCTCTGGCGCCCTGCTACCGGAGGCTGTATTGAACACGAGGCTTTGCCGGCGGGCAAGTGCGCTCGAGATCCGACCGGACGGGAAAGCCAGGCGTGGACTCGCCGGTCAGAACGTTGCTCGGCTCTCTTCCGTGCCGCGCTGGGGACCGCCCTCTGGAAAACAGCCTCGATCACGTCCCGCGTCCCGGGCGGCACATGGAGCCCCAGCTTCGAGCGGCGCCACAGAACGTCATCGGCGCTCTTCGCCATTCCTCGGCAGCCAGGTAGTCGAGCTCGGCCCGGCTCAGCCCGGCGCCGAGATCGCCGCCGAGATCCGCGAAGCTCTGGCATCGCCCAGGAGGCGCTGCACCCGCGTGCCATAGGAGCGGCCAAGACGCCGGGCGACCTCCGACGGCAGGAACGGGTAGCGCGCCTGCAGCCCGCCGAGGAAGCGCTCGAAATCCAGATCGGCGATGTCGCCGCCCGGCAAGGGCTCGGACGCGGTCCAGGACTTCCCGGCGCCGAGTACGGCGCGAGCTTTTCCAGTGCATGCTCGGCCAGACGGCGATAGGTCGTGATCTTGCCGCCGAAGACCGAGAGCAGCGGCGCCTGATCGCCCTGCCCTTCGAGGTCGAGCACATAGTCGCGCGTCACGGCGGAAGCGTTCTCGGCCGCATCGTCATAGGCGGCCGGACCCCGGCATAGCTCCAGACGACATCCGCCGGCGCCACCTGCCTGGTGAAGTACCGGCTGACGCAAGTCGCAGAGATAGTCGATCTCCTCCCTGCTGATCGCGACCTTGGCCGGATCGCCCTCGATCGGCACGTCGGTCGTGCCGATCAGCGTGAAATCCTGCTCATCATAGGGGATGGTGAAGACGATACGCCGGTCGGCGTTCTGCAACATATGGGCGTGCTCGCCCGGATAAAGCCGCGGCACCACGATATGGCTGCCCTTGATCAACCGGACATGCTTGTCGGTCGCCTGCCCGGTCTGGCCCAGCACCTTTGCGACCCAGGGGCCGGCGGCGTTGACCAGGCAGCGCGCCGTCACGCTGCGCCGGGCGCTGGTCGCGACATCCTCGAGGTCGACGCGCCATCTGCCGCCGACCCGCTCGGCGCCGAGAAACCGCGTGCGGGTCAGGATCGTCGCACCATGCTCGCGCGCCGAGAGCGCGTTCAGCGCGACCAGCCGGCTGTCC
Source organism: Aliidongia sp. (assembly GCA_037200015.1). Classification (GTDB taxonomy): domain Bacteria; phylum Pseudomonadota; class Alphaproteobacteria; order ATCC43930; family CGMCC-115725; genus JAXDMU01. The sequence goes on from JBBCHB010000007.1 coordinate 142,017, forward strand.
TGCACCCAGCAATCGGAATAGGCGAAGCCGCGGGTGAAACCGGGCTTCAGCGCCGCGCCCAGCCCAGTGCCGTCGAAGCGCAGCCCTTGCGAGGCCGGCAGGCGCTTCCGGCCGCCCAGATGATCGTAGAGGAACAACCCCAGCCGGATCAGCCAGGCCGGCCGCAGATGCCGCTCATGCGGCAGCACGAAGCGCAGCGGCCAGATGATATGCGGCGCGATCGCCAGCAGCCGCTCGCGCTCGATCAGCGCCTCGCGCAACCAGCCGGAACTCGTAATATTCCAGATAGCGCAGGCCGCCATGGATCAGCTTGGTGCTGGCCGCCGAGGTCGCCTGGGCCAGATCGCCCTGTTCGCACAGCAGCACCGAATGTCCGCGCCCGGCTGCATCGCGCGCAATGCCGACACCGTTGATGCCGCCGCCGACGATCAGCAGATCGAACTCAGGCGCCATGGGCACGCTCGATCAGCGCGGCGACGGCCGTCACGATCTCATCGTCATGCCAATCCTCCACGGCATCGCCGATCGCGATCTCGACCATGGTCTGGTCCGGCCGGCCGGTCGGCGCGTAGCGGCCGAACAGCCAGCGCTGCTCGGCCTCGGCGAGTGCCAGATGCGCCGTCTCCAGCGCAGCGGGTGCCCCCGGCAGATAGAGCTGGAAGGAATTGGTCTGCGGCGGCAGCGGCACCGACCGCACGCCGGGCAAAACATCGAGCGCAGCGGCGAGGCTCCGGGCGCGCGCGGCATAGAGCGGCATGCGCGGCAGATGATGGCGCAGCCCGGCCTGGACCGAGGCGATCTCGGCCGGTGAACTCGGCAGGAAACCGCCATGCCGACCCTGCCAGACGCGCGCCTCGCGGATGAAGCGTTCGCCGCCGGCCAGCACGCAGCCGGCAAGGCCGCCCAGCCCCTTGTAGAACGAGACATAGACCGAATCCGCCAGCGCCGCGATCTCGGCCAGGGATTTGCCGTAGAAGGGTTGGGATTCCCAGAGCCGGGCGCCGTCGAAATGCAGCGGCACGGCATGCTCGCGGCACCAATCCGAGATGCCGACCAGCGCCGCCCAATCAGGCAGCTTGTAGCCGGCGCGGCGCAGCGGCAGTTCGACCACGACGGCGCCGAACGCCTCGCCCGCCGCAGCCAGGTCCGCCGCCGTGAAGGGCGCGAAATCATGCCCCAGCCGCGTCAGCGACAGGCGGTGCAGCCGCTCGATCGCGTCGCGCTCATCAAAGGCGATATGGCTTTTCGGGTGCAGAGCGACGATCGGACGGTTGCTGCGATCGGTCCAGACGCGGAGCGCCGCCTGCTGCGCGATGATGCCCTTGGGCATGAAGGTTGCGGCCGGCTTGCCGAGCAGCGCAGCCGTCTCGCGCTCGAGCGCCTGGATCGCGTCGCCGTCGCCATATTCGTCCAGCCGGGTATCGGCCTCGACCGAGGTTGCGAGCGCTTCGAACCATTGCCGCGCGGTCCGCGGGCGATGACCCGACAGGATCTTGGTGCATCCGTTGCGGATCTCACGGGATTTCGGCGACATCGAAGGCTCCTGAAACTGCATGAGCGGGCAAGCGGTTGCGGCCATACCGCCCGCCTCGAATCTGCTCTATTGTGACGGCCGATGAGCCTAAAGCGCCAGCCGCGCCGGCGCAAGGTCGGGGTCGTTTCCATGCTGCGCCATCGGGTGTTTTTCCGCAAATCTGCTGCTCGCCGGTGCGCTGCTGTCAAATATGGGCAAGCGCTACCGAGACCGTGATCGATTCAAAATCGCCATATTGGGACGTCGGCGCGCGCGATCAGGCGTTGTCGAAGGCCTGCTCCTTCGGCCGATTCAATCAAGAGCAGATCGGCCGCTTCGTCGTCCGGCTGCACGTCAAGGACGGTGGCGGGGCCGCCGTGCTTGGCATTGCCAAGGGCACCGGCCTCAATCTGCACGATCCGGATCATCTGGCACAGCAGAGCGAGGATTATTACTTCCGAGACGACGGGACCAGCAGCTGCGAGGTCTTCGTCGGCGGCCGCAAGCCACCCGCCAAGCCGGCCCCATAGGACCGGCCGGGCGGCGCGTCAGATGACGGTTACGCGATCCGCTTCGAGGCCCTTCTTGCCGTCGACGACGTCGACACGCACACGGGCGCCCGGCTCCAGCCCCTCCAGCCCGCTGCGGCGCAGCGCGGTGATGTGGATGAAGATGTCCTTGCCGCCACCATCGGGCGAGATGAAACCGTAGCCCTTACCCGGCTCGAACCATTTCACCGCGCCGTCGAGCGAGCCGCCCGGCGTGCGCGGCAGGCTGCGGTCCAGCGCCGGCCGGCGATCAACCTGCGGCAGTGCCGTCGACAGATCGATGTCGATGACATTGGTGACCAGCGGTCCCTTGGCGCCGGCGCCGATCTCGCAGACCATCGTGGCGCCTTCGCGGATATCTTCAATATCCGGCGCGGCGCAGGATCGCCATCGGCAGGAACGCGTCCTGCGTGCCATCGTCCGGGGTCACGAATCCGAACCCCTTGGTGGCGTTGAACCATTTCACCTTGGCCTCGACCCTGCGGCCGGCTGGTGACGCTTCTTCGTGGGACATGCCCGGGCGGCGCTCGTACATGATGGCTCTTGCGACAGTTAAGCGCAGGAAGCATAGCGCAAATTTCACCGAACCGACAGTCTGTGCGGAAGCCCCTCTACCGGGGGTTCTTCCGCACGCCGAAACCGCCGGTTCAGCCGAAGGCGACGACCTTCCTGGCGCTGCTCGCCAAGCCCGCCGATGCCGAGCCGGATCTCGTCGCCCGGCTTCAGGAAAAGTCGGCGGCTTCATGCCCATGCCGACACCGGGCGGCGTGCCGGTCGGGATCACGTCGCCCGGCATCAGCGTTATGAAATGGCTGATATAGCTGACCAGATGCGCCACGGCGAAGATCATGGTCCTGGTGTTGCCGGTCTGCCGGCGCTGCCCGTTCACGTCGAGGAACAGGTCGAGGTTCTGCGGATCGGGCACTTCGTCGGTCGTGACCAGCCAGGGACCGATCGGCGCGAAGGTATCGGCGCTCTTGCCCTTATCCCATTGTCCGGCGCGCTCCATCTGGTATTCGCGCTCGGAGACATCGTTGACCACGCAATAGCCCGCGATATGGCTCAGGCTGTCATGGACCGAGACATAGCGCGTCACGCTGCCCGATGACGATGCCGAGCTCGCATTCCCAATCGGTCTTGATCGAGCCCTTCGGGATCATGACGTCGTCATTCGGACCGATGATCGAGCTGGTCGCCTTCATGAACAGGATCGGCTCGGGCGGTGGCTTAGCGCCGGTCTCCGCGGCATGGTCGGAATAGTTGAGCCCGACCGCGACGATCTTGGGGATGATGCCGACGCAGGGACCGAGCCGCGGCGTGCCCTCGACCAGGGGTAGGCGGCGATATCGAGCGCCTTCAGCTTGGCGAGACCGGCCGGCGAGAGGACGTCGCCGGCAATATCCGGAACATGGCCCGAGAGATCGCGGATGCGGCCTTCGGTGTCGAGCACACCCGGCTTTTCCTGGCCGCGCAGGCCGTAACGGAGGAGCTTCATCCCATTCTCCTTTCAGGTTGATTGCGCCCGAGGTTAGGCGATGCCGCCGCCGCTGTCTCGGCCGGCAACGCCGCAGCCGATCAATGTCGCGCGATCACATCCAGGAACAGGTCGCCATACCGGTCGAGCTTCGACCGCCCGACGCCGGGGATCTCGGCCAACTCGTCACGGCTGTCCGGACGGCCCTTGGCCATCGCGACCAGCGTCGCATCGTGGAAGATGACATAGGGCGGCAAGCCCTGCTCCTTGGCCAGCTCCATGCGCAGCGCGCGCAAGGCGTCGAACAGCACGGCGTCACCGCCGGCGAGATCGCCGAGCACCGCAGTCTTGCGCCCGGAGCCGGCGCCGGTTGCCCGGCGGCTCGGCCGCTTCGCTTCGCGTCGGTGCGGAACTCGATATTCGTCTCGCCCTTGACCAGGGCGATCGCCTTCGGCCCGAAATGCAGCCCGCCATGGCCTTCGACATCGACCGCAAGATAGCCGCCGGCGACCAGCTGGCGGAAGATCGAGGCCCAGGCGTTGCGAGTCATGTCCTTGCCGACGCCGAAGGTCTTGATCAGATGGTGGCCCCATTCGATCACCCGGTCGGTCTCGTGCCCGGTCAGCACGTCGATGACATATTGCACGCCGAAGCGCTGGCCGGTGCGATAGACTGCCGACAGCGCCTTCTGCGCCGCGACCGTGCCGTCCCAGCGCTGCACCGGGTTGGTGCAGATGTCGCAATTGCCGCACGGGCCGGGCAGCGCATCGCCGAAATAGTTGAGCAGCACCTGGCGCCGGCAGGTCGCGGTCTCGCAGAAACCAAGCAGCGCGTCGAGCTTCTGCAGCTCGACCCGCTTCTGCCGGTCGTCCAGCTCGGAGCCGGACACCATCTGCTTGAGCTGGATCACGTCGCCCAGGCCGTAGCTCATCCAGGCCGTCGCCGGCAGCCCGTCGCGGCCGGCGCGGCCGGTCTCCTGGTAATAGGCTTCGAGCGAGCGCGGCACGTCGAGATGGGCGACGAAGCGGACATTCGGCTTGTCGATGCCCATGCCGAAGGCAACGGTCGCGACGACGATGACACCTTCATCCTTGAGGAAGCGGTCTTGATGGCGCTGCCGCGTCTCGCTGTCCAACCCGGCATGATAGGGCAGCGCCAGCCTTCCATGGCTGCTCAGCCAATCCGCCGTCTCGTCGACCTTGCGCCGCGACATGCAATAGACGATGCCGGCGTCGCGCGGATGCTCCTCGCGCAGGAATTCCAGCAGCTGCGCCTTGGCCTCGCGCTTCTCGACCACGCGATAGGCGATGTTCGGCCGGTCGAAGCCGGCGACGAAGATCTGCGCCTGGCCGAGCTGCAGCCGGTCGACGATGTCCTTGCGCGTCGGCCCGTCCGCTGTCGCGGTCAGCGCGATGCGCGGCACGTCGGGGAAGCGGTCGTGCAGGATGGTGAGCTGGCGATATTCCGGCCGGAAATTATGGCCCCATTGCGAGACGCAATGCGCCTCGTCGATGGCGAACAGCGCCAGCTTGAGCCGCCCGAGCATGTCGAGGAAATGCGGCATCATCAGCCGCTCGGGCGCGACATAGAGCATGTCGAGCGAGCCTTCGTGCAGCTGCTCCTCGACCGCCCGCGCCTCGCCCGGCGGCAGCGACGAATTCAGATAGGCGGCGCGCACCCCGGCCTGGCGCAGCGCATCGACCTGGTCCTTCATCAGCGCGATCAGCGGCGAGACGACGATGCCGAGCCCGGACCGGACCAGCGCCGGAATCTGGTAGCACAGCGACTTGCCGCCGCCCCGTCGGCATCAGCACCAGCGCATCGCCGCCGCCGATGACGTGTTCGATCACATCCTGCTGCAGGCCGCGAAAGGCCTCATAGCCGAAGACAGTGCGGAGCACCTCCGATGCGCGCTCGAAGGCAGCGGGGTCCGAGACGGAAGGACGGGGTACGGGGTCTTGCATTTGAACCGGCCGGAGACTGCCAGGAGCGCCGGCAAAAAGCGAGCCCTGCTATTTCCCCGGCCGCGCCCAGAGGCCCAGCCGGGCGTTCTTTGCCCCGGTGGCCAGTTCCCGGTAATCGTTGAGGCATTGGCCGCAGGCCGCGCCGCGCCGTTATAAAGCGCGGCCCGCGCGATATCGATGCCGCCCGGCAGGCTGCAGACGTAGCGCATGCCGCGACGCTGGCAGGACAGCGTTCCGCCTCGCGACACGATCACCGCCTGCATCTGCCCGACATAGACGCCGCCCTGGCCGCGGATGCCGAACACATCGATACGGTGGCCGTCGACGACGATCCTGGCGGTCGTAAGCACCTTGACCCGGCCGTGAGCGTATCGGGCAGGACCACTGCCGGCGCGGCGGGTCGAACCGAGAGCGTCGCCATCTGGACATAGGCTTCCTGATTGTCCGGCGTCTGCAGCCAGCCCCATCGCCCATCCGCCGTCTTCGCGGCGAGCTGGACCCGCGTGCCGGCCGGGATCACGCGCCGGGGCGGACCGCTCGCAACGGGCGCGCCATAGACCGGCGTCGGCGCCGTCGTGGTCAGCTGCTCCGAATCGGCCATGAAGGCAGCTTGTGCGGGCGCTCGGTTGACCGCCGGCAGCGGCGGAACGACGACCGGCGCCTGGTTGGGCGACGGGGCGAGCGGTATCGGCGCGCCGGGGAACGGTGGCGGCGCGGCCGTGCCGGGTGCCGGCGTGGTGTCGGCCGGCGGGGGTGCGTCGGGCGCTGGCGCAGCAGGCGGGGAATCGGCGGGAGGCGGCGTGTCGCTCGGCGCGGCCGGCGTCTCGTCCGCTATCGCAGCGGCGGCGGGCATCCCGAGCGGCGGCGCGGCCAAGACGATGACCGCCCCGCCAGCCATGGCGGCCAGCAGGACGGTGTTCAAACCTAAACGTGCGACGAGGCTCATCGTTGTCGATCCTCCCGATAGGGGGTGTGGGACCTGTAATCGATTAGCTCGTCGCCACGCGCAAGACTTGTGTTTTACCGGGGCGGCGGAGGCATCGCCCAGCCCGGCGGCGGGGGCGGCGGAGCGGCCGGTGCATAGCCCGGCACCTGATTGCCGCGCGAATACATGCATTGGGCATAGGCGTTGTCATATTGCGCCTGGATGCCGTATTGCGCGTTCTGGCTGTTGCCGGCGCCGTAGCCGGTGCCGACCACGGCACCGCTGGCCGCGCCGATTGCAGCACCGCGGCCGCCGCCGACTGCAGCGCCCAGCCCGGCACCCAGCGCCGTGCCGAGTAGCGCACCACCGACCGCCTGGTTGTTAGCCTGGTCCGCCTGACCGGCGACCTGGCTGCTGGCGTATTGCTTGCAGTAGCCCTGGTCCTGTCCTGGGCAAAGACCTCGAACGGCTTGCCGGGCGCCGGCATGACCTGGACCGTCGGGCCCAGGGGTGGCGCAGCGCAGCCGCTGGACCATCGCGACGGTCGCCAGGAGGACTGATGTTATCTTGAATCGAGACATAGCACTCTCTCATCTACGAAGGACGGACCAATCGCCTAACAATGTGTCGAAACCAAGGCGCATCGCGGCCGGAACGCACAGGAAATTATAGACGAGCGGCGGCCGCGGCAATTCCCGAATTTCTGTGAAATAACGCTGCGGCAAAGGGTTGCGTGCCTCGTGAGACGACATCCCCCGGCTACCGCTCCGCCGCATTCCAGCCTGCCGCGCCAGCCCGGCACCCCCGCGCGAAACGCGATCTGCGCCGGCGGGCACGCGCCGGTTCAGGCACCCTACCCTGTCGTCCCGCCAACGGCGCGAGAGCGATCCGGGGCGGAAAGCCGATCGGCGACGGCGGGCGGGACTGGACCCTGCAGCACGGCGCTCTATATCCAACTCAGGCCCGGTGACTGCCTCGCTCATCGCGTCCGTCTGCTTGGAGTCCATCCGACATGAACCAGTATTCTCCTACCGTCGAGGCGGCGATCGCCCTGGCGCGGCGTGCTCATGCCGGACAGTTCGACAAGGCGGGCGCGCCCTATATCGGTCATCCGTTGCGCGTCATGGCCAAGATGACGACCGACGAGGAGCGGATCGCTGCGATCCTGCACGACGTGATCGAGGACACGCCCGTCACCTTCGACGACCTGGTGGCGATGGGGCTGCCGGCACCGGCGGTCGAGGCCGTACGGCTGCTGACCCGCACGGATGACGGCACCGATCCCGCCACCTACGAAACCTATATCGATGCAATTCTGGCCAATCCGATCGCACGCAAAGTCAAACTCGCCGATCTCGAAGACAATCTCGACGTGTCCCGCCTCGCCACCGTCACCGAGCGTGACGAGAAACGGCTGGAAAAGTATCGGCGGATCCGAGCGAAGTTCCTGCAGACCAACTGATATCCTCGCGAGAATTGAACGAGGAGTGCTTGCCTTCCTCGGGGCTCGCGCCAGTTTAATTGCGTACGGGCGACAGGAGTCCGGCCGAATGACACTGGCGCCTTCGCTCAATCCTGGGCAGAATGGCAGCCGTACACCAGAGCGATGCAAGAGACGGCACTATCGTCCGTTAAGCCCAGACTGAAGAGGTTCCTCCTTCATGCTCGCCGTGGATCTGCACGCCCTTGTCGGCAAATTGAACGATACCTGCCGCCAGGCGCTCGACGCCGCGGTCGGACTCACGGTTGGCCGCACGCATTACAATGTCGAAGTCGAGCACTGGCTGCTCAAGCTGCTCGATGCCGGCGACGGTGATTTCGTCCATATTCTGCGGCATTTCGAACTTGATGGCGGCCTCGTCGCGGCCGAGCTGAATCGGACGCTCGACCGGCTGAAGCGCGGCAACGCGCGCGCACCGGAGCTGTCGCCGCAAGTCGTGACCCTGGCGCGCGAGGCCTGGCTTATCGCCTCGCTCGAGGGCCGCGCCGGCCGCATCCGGTCGGGCCATCTGATCGGCGCGCTCCTGGCCGACGACACGCTGCTGCTGCAGATCCGCCGTTCCTCGGGCGAGCTGGCACGCGTGCCGGGCGATCAACTGCGCCGCGAATTCGTCAAAATCTGCGGCGGCTCGTCCGAAGCAGCCGCCGCGGCAGCGGCCCCGGCCGCCGATTCCACCCCAGCCGGTGCGAGCCCGGCACGCCGGGCAGCACCGCGACCCCGGCGCTCGACCAGTTCACCATCGACCTGACCGCCCAGGCGCGCGCCGGCAAGATCGATCCGGTGCTGGGCCGCGACACCGAAATCCGCCAAGTCATCGACATTCTGACCCGGCGGCGCCAGAACAACCCCGATCCTGACCGGCGAGGCCGGCGTCGGCAAGACCGCGGTGGTGGAAGGCTTCGCGCTGCGCATCGCCAAAGGCGACGTGCCCGAGGCGCTGAAGACGATTGCGCTGCGCACGCTCGACATGGGGCTGCTGCAGGCCGGCGCCCGGGTCAAGGGCGAGTTCGAGAACCGGCTGAAGCAGGTGATCGAAGAGGTCCGCGCCTCGGTCCAGCCGATCATCCTGTTCATCGACGAGGCGCATACGCTGATCGGCGCCGGCGGCGCCGCCGGCCAGAACGATGCGGCAATCTGCTGAAGCCGGCTCTGGCGCGCGGCGATCTGCGCACGGTCGCGGCCACGACCTGGGCCGAATACAAGAAATATTTCGAGCGCGATGCCGCCCTCACCCGCCGCTTCCAGGTCGTCAAGGTCGAGGAACCGAGCGAACTGATTGCGATCGCCATGCTGCGCGGCCTGGTCGGCACGCTGGAGAAGCACCACAAGGTGCGCATCCTGGACGAGGCGCTGGTCGAGGCAGTGCGGCTGTCGCATCGCTATATCCCGGCCCCGGCAATTGCCCGACAAAGCGGTCAGCCTGCTCGACACCGCCTGCGCCCGCGTCGCCATGAGCCAGACCTCGATCCCGGCCGGCGTGGAGGATCTGCGCCGGTCGATCGAGCTGGACGGCTCGACCCTGGAAATCCTGCGCCGCGAGATGGTGACCGGCGCCACGCATGAAGTCGCCATCGCCGAGTTGGAGCAGCGCCAGGCTGAGGCCGGCGACAAGCTCGCGACGCTGGAGCAGCGCTGGCAGGAGGAGAAGGCGCTGGTCGGCGAGATTCAGGCGTTGCGCGGCTCGCTCGAAGCGCCCGGCGAGGCCAATGCCGGCAGATCGCCGCCTGGCAGAGCGAGCTGGCCGCGAAGACCGGGTCGCTCAAGACCTTGCAGGGCGAGACGCCGCTGCTGCAGCCGGTGGTCGATGGCCAGGCCGTGGCCGAAGTCGTCGCCGCCTGGACCGGCATTCCGGTCGGCCGCATGGTCAGCGACGAGATCCGCACCGTGCTGACGCTGGAAGACCGGCTGCGCGACCGCATCATCGGCCAGGACCAGGCGCTGACCGCGATCGCCGAGGCGGTCAAGACCTCGCGCGCCAAGCTGGCCGATGCGCGCAAGCCGATCGGCGTATTCCTGATGTGCGGCACCAGCGGCGTCGGCAAGACCGAGACGGCGCTGGCGCTGTCCGAACTCCTCTATGGCGGCGAGCAGAACCTGACCGTAATCAACATGTCGGAGTTCAAGGAGGAGCATAAGATCTCGATGCTGCTCGGTTCGCCGCCCGGCTATGTCGGCTATGGCGAAGGCGGCGTGCTGACCGAAGCAGTGCGGCGCCGGCCCTATGGCATCGTGCTGCTCGACGAGATGGAAAAGGCCCATCCCGGCATCCAGGACGTGTTTCTACCAGGTGTTCGACAAGGGCATGCTGCGCGACGGTGAGGGGCGCGACATCGATTTCAAGAACACCATCGTGATCATGACCTCGAATGCCGGCACCGATCTGATCGCCAGCCTCTGCGCCGATCCCGAAACCCGGCCCGATCCGAAAGGCCTGGCCGAGGCACTGCGTCCGGAGCTGCTCAAGATCTTCAAGCCGGCCTTCCTCGGCCGCCTCACCCTGGTGCCCTATTTCCCGCTGGCCGAGGAGATCATCCGCCAGATCGTGGCACTCCAGCTGCGCCGGATCCAGAAGCGCGTGACCGAGAACTACAAAGCGCAGTTCTCCTGGGATGCTGGGCTGGTCGAAGGTATTGCACAGCGCTGCACGGAATCCGAGAGCGGTGCCCGCAATATCGAGCGGATTCTGGCGCAAGGTCTGCTCCCGGAGCTGTCGGCGCTGCTGCTCGAACGCATGGCGCAAGGTCAGTCGATCCAGTCGATCAACGTCTCGCTCGGCGGGGAGGGCAAGTTCGAATATCAAATTGCCTGAACCGCACCACTTACCGCCATAATTCGGCCATCACAGCACTTTAGCATCGCGTGAACCGGCGGATTCGATTGTCGACAGGAGCGATCGCAGCCGCCGGCCTGGGTTTTCCGCCCCACGCGACGATTTCAATCCGAGTTCCCTCGACAGCGTTACACGTGTGCTCACCAATGGAGTTACATC
>JBBCHB010000008.1:0-115354 GCA_037200015.1 Aliidongia sp.
ATGACCCTGCAAGTTCTCGTCGTGGGTGCCGGGCCGGTCGGGATGACCATGGCGGCCGAACTCGCGCGATACGGTGTCTCGGTGCGCCTCATCGACAAGGCTGCGGCACGCACCGATAAATCCAAGGCTTTGGTCGTCTGGAGCCGGACGCTCGAACTGCTCGACCGCGCCGGTTGCGCCGAGTCCTTCGTCGCCGCAGGGCGCAAGGTCGAGGCCGCCAATATCATCGCCGGCGAAAAGCGGATCGGCCGTGTCGTGCTGGGTGGCGTCGACAGCCCCTATCCTTACGCGCTGATGCTGCCGCAATCGGAAACCGAAAGACTGCTCGAAGCACATCTGGCCCGCCTCGGCATCCAGGTCGAGCGCCGGACCGAGCTGCTCGGCTTCACCACGGCCGAGGGCGCCCTTACCGCCTTCGAACGCGGCGTTACGGCGACGCTGCGCCGCGCGGACGGCAGCGAAGAAAAGATCGAGGCCGACTGGCTGATCGGCTGCGACGGCGCCCACAGCACCGTGCGCCACGCGCTGGGCCTCCCTTTTCTCGGCAATACGCTACAGACCGATTGGGTGCTGGCCGATATCCATCTCACCGGCCTGCCGGTGCCCGAAAGCGAGCTGGCACTCTATTGGCACCAGGATGGCATGCTCGCCGTCTTCCCGATTTCGCCAGGGCGCTGCCGCGTCATCGCCGATATCGGTGCATCTGAGGGCGCGCATCCGGCGGATCCGACGCTGGAGCAGGTTCAGGCGATCGTCGACCGGCGCGGACCGGGCGGCGTGCGCGTATCCGAACCGATCTGGCTCTCCGCCTTCCGGATCAACGAGCGCAAGGTCGCGGATTACCGCGCGGGCAGCGTCTTCCTGGCCGGCGACGCCGCGCATGTCCACAGCCCGGCCGGCGGCCAGGGCATGAATACCGGCATGCAGGACGCGTTCAACCTCGCCTGGAAGCTGGCATTGGTCTGTCGCGACGCTTGCGGCGCGGAACGGCTGCTCGACAGCTACAGCGCCGAACGCAGCGCCGTCGGCGCCCAGGTCATGGCCGATGCCGGGCATTTGACCTCGCTTGCCGTGATCCGCAATCACACTGCCCAAGCCTTGCGGAATTTCGCGGCCGGCGTCCTCTTCGGTCTTGGACCGGTGCGCCGTAGGATGGCGGAGGCGCTGACGGAAGTCTCGATCGGCTATCCGCACAGTCCGCTCAACGGTCCGGCCCGCCACGCCGAGCCGGCACCGGGCGACCGCGTGCGGCCGATCGCAGGACAGGCGCCGCTCGGCGCCGGCAACACGCCGCTTTTCACTTTGTTCTCGGCCCCCGGCGCAGCGGCCGACATGCTGCTGCACGACTATTCGGATCTGTTGGAGCCGGCACCGCAGCCGCCCTTCGCCAAGGATGCCATGTGGCTGGTCCGGCCGGACGGCTATGTCGCCGCCGTCGCCAAGGCGGACGATCCGGCCTGCATCGCCGATTTCTTCGACAGCCTGTCGTCCTGAGCGCCCTCAGCCGATCGTCAGCTCGCCGCGCAGATCCTGCCCGATCAGGGCTGCCGCCTCAGTCGCCTCGTAACGGCTGAGCAACCAGATCAGCTTGGCGAGCGCCGCCTCGGCGGTCATGTCGGCGCCGGGCAGGACGCCCTGGCGCAGCAAGCCGCTGCCGGCGGCGTAGAGCCCCATCTCGACCGTGCCTTCCGGGCTCTGCTTGACGGCAACGATCACGCGGCCCGCCGCCGTCGCCCGACCGAGCGCCGCCAGCAGCGCCGGATCGCCCGGCGCATTGCCGGCGCCGAAGCAGCGCAGCACATAGCCCTCGACCCCCGGCACGCTCAGCATCGCGTCGAGCTGACCAGGAGTGATGCCGGGGTAGAGCGAAATATCCATGATCTGGGCGCCGAGCCGCCGATCGGCACGCAACGGCGCCGCCGGATCGGGACCCGGCCGCAGCAGCGATCGCTCGACCGCAATATCCAGGCCGAGCCGGGCCAGCGGCGGCAGATTGGGCGAGGCGAAGCCGCGATACGCGCCGGTCGAAATCTTGGTCGCCCGATTGCCGCGCAGCACGACATCGGCGAATGCGATGAGGACTTCGGGAATGCAGGGCAGCCGGCTGGCCGGCCAGCCGGCAACAGCCAGCGCATTGGCGAGATTGCCCGGCGCATCGCTGCGACTGGCGAAGATCGGCAGCTGCGAGCCGGTGAACACGACCGGCTTGCGCAGATTCTCCAGGAGAAAAGACAGCGCCGCAGCGCTATAGGCCATGGTGTCGGTGCCATGCAGGACAATGAAGCCGTCGTAGCGCTCATAAGCGCCGACGATCTGCGCCGCCAGCGCCGTCCAGTGATCCGGCCCGACATCCGAGGAATCGAGCGGCGGCAGCGTCCCGCCCGCGCCATCGGCCAGCCCGGCCAGATCCCAGTCGATGTCGTCCGGATGATTGACGATGGCGCGAGCCAGCCGCTCGCGCCCGGCCGGCACCAGGGGACTCTCCGGATCGGCGGCCGCCTCCGGCACCATGCCGATCGTGCCGCCAGTATAGATCACCAGCACCTTGGCGCGCATGACAGCATCCTGCTCCTTCCTGCCCGCCGACTGCATCCGGCATTCCATGACCGGTGTTTATCTGCCGAGACTGCTTTGGACGGAAGAGCGTCGAGCGCATGCCGATGGAAACATTTCCCGCTTCCGCCGTTCACAGTTCAGACCCCTGCTATCCTGCAAGCGAGCATGTCCCCGCCCATGACCAAACCTTCTGTCCTTTGGGCAAGTCCGGCCGAGCGGTCTGCCCGGCTCATTTCCCTGCGCAATGAGAAGATGGCGACGTCCGCCCATGCCTATGTCCGCGGCAGCGTCGGAGAATTCTACGACTGGCTCGGACGCGCGACGGACGGCTCGATCCCCGAGGGACCACCGGTCTGGATCTGCGGCGATTGCCATGTCGGCAATCTGGGACCGGTCGCCAGCGTCAAGGGCGCCGTCGATATCGAGATCCGCGACTTCGACCAGAGCGTGATCGGCAATCCCGCGCATGATCTGCTGCGCCTCGGCTTGTCGCTTGCCATGGCGGCCCGTGCTTCGGACCTGCCCGGCGTCACGACCGCGCAGATGATCGAGCAGATGATGGTGGGCTATGGCGAAGCCTTCAATGAGATCAGCGACGATCGCGACGGCGGCGTGCCGGACCTGGTCAAGCACGCGCTGCACCTGGCTGCGAGCCGGTCGTGGAGGCATCTGGCCGACGAGCGGATCGAAGGCGTGGCCCCGACCATTCCGCTCGGCAAACGCTTCTGGCCGCTTGACCGGGCCGAGCGCGACGCCGTTCGGAAGCTCTTCGACGAGGAGCGGATGCGCCGATTGGCGACCGCGCTGCGCTCGCGCGAAGACGATGCGGCAATCAAGGTCTTGGACGCCGCCTATTGGCGCAAGGGCTGCAGCTCGCTCGGCCTGCTGCGCCTTGCCGTGCTGGTCGAGGTCGCGCGTGGCAAGGAGATCAGTCACTGCCTGATGGACATCAAGGAAGCGGTCGCCGCGGTGGCACCAAGGCATCCCGACGCAAAGATCCCGCGCGACAATGCCGAGCGCGTGGTCGAAGGCGCCCGCCACATGTCTCCGCATCTCGGCAACCGCATGCTGCCGCTGCGCCTGATGGACAAGGCGGTGTTCGTGCGCGAGCTGTTGCCGCAGGACCTCAAGCTGGAAATCGAGACACTGACCCACGCCGAGGCGATGAGCGTTGCCTGCTTCCTCGCCAAGATCGTCGGCCGCGCCCATGCCCGGCAGATGGGCACGCTCGACGGCGGCATCTGGATGAAGGAGCTCTCACGCAACCGTTCGAAGCAGCTCGACGCCCCGTCCTGGCTCTGGACCGGCGTGGTCGAGCTGGTCGGCCCGCATGAGCGCGCCTATCTGGAGCACTGCCGGCGCTACGCGCTGGCGGCGTGAGGCCGCCCTCGCCGCCTATTGCGCCTGGACCGCGACGCTGGTCGAACCGTGGAGCCCGCCGGCGGCGTCCTTGAACCGAACGAAGACGCGATTCATCGCCGGCGCGAAGGGGATCGTGGCCTTGGCCTGAAGAAAGACCGAGAAAGTCGGCGCCGACCCGGCTGCGTCGTTCAGCGTCAGGGATGAGGCCGGCGTCGCCAGGCAGGCGCCAGTCGAGGGGTTGGACTGGCAGAGCGTCGCGGTCAGCGGCAACGAGGCCGTGCCCGTATCGACCGAGACGATGATCTGCGCGGTCGCCCCGACATTGCTGCTGGCGACCGCGAAAGCACCGACACCGCCGGCCGGCAGCTCCGCGATGCCGTTGCCGCTCTGCGTCGCCGCCAGCGCGATGATATCGGCCGCCGGCGTGGTCGACATGGCAAGGTCGACCGTATCCACCCCGGAGTCGATCGCGGCCGGGCCGACGCCGAGGCAGTCGAAGTCGAGCGCCATGCCCGGCGCGCTGAAGTCTTCGGTACCCAGGAGTGTCACCAGGAAGCTCTGGACGCCGTTATTGGCGGCGATGGTCGCCGGCGTATCGGCCGTGCCGGTGAGCGCATTGGTCGCCGGATTGGTCGTCTGGTAGCTGAGCGAGAGCCCCGTCGGCGCCGTGACCGGCAGTGCCACCCGGCAGCCCTCGAGCGGCACCGTGCCGGCATTGACCAGGCTGGCGAAGATTGTCGCGGGACGGCCGAGCTGGACCGAACGCGAGCCGGGCAGCACCGAGGCGAAGGCGACCGTGGGAGCGACCGAGAAGACCTGCACCCGGTCGTTCTGCCGGTCGCCGATGAAGACCCGACCATGGGCGGCATCGATCGCGATGCCGGACGGGCCTGAGAACTGGGTGTTGCTGCTGCCGGCCGAGCCCGTCGTGCCAAGCGTCAGCACGTAGCTGTAGCTCAGCGCGTCGAAGACCTGCACGCGTTGAGCGGCGCCATCATCGCCGACCAGGATCAGGTTGCTTACCGAGTCGTAGGAGACGGAGACCGGCGTGCCGAGATCGTCATTGCTGGAGACGCTCAGCCCCGCACCGCCGATCGTGCCCTTATAGGCGAGAGTCGCGGCGTCGAAGCGCTGCACCCGGCCATTGCCGCTATCGGCAACCAGGATCTCGTTCGCCGTGGGGTTCACCGCGGCGTCCTTCGGCGCATTGAAATGCGCGGCGTCGCTGCCGGCAACGCCTGTGCTGCCCAGCGTGCCGACATAGGCCAGCGTCGCGGCATCGAAGATCTGGACCCGCTGGTTGCCGGTATCGGCGACATAGAGCTGCCCCGTCGCTGCATTTACCTGCACGCCGACCGGCGTGCTGAACCCAGTGCCGGCGGCCGCAGCCATCCTGGCATCGCCGGCGCTCGAAGGCCCGAGCGTCGCGACATAGGCGAAGCTCTTGGCGTCGAACACCTGGATCCGGTCATTGCCGCTATCGGCGACGAAGATCCGGTCGGAGCCGGCATCGAAGTTCACCCCGGCCGGGTCGTCGAAATGCGCATTGTCGCTGCCGGCCGCGCCGGGTGTGCCGAGCGTCGCGACCAGGGCAAGCGTGCCGGTGTCGAGCACCTGAACCCGCTGGTTGCCGGTGTCGGCGATCAGCAGATGGCCATTCACCGGGTCGACCGCGCTGGCGGAGGGCGCATTGAAATGGCTGGCGTCGGGCTTGGCGACGCCGGGCGTGCCCAGCGTGCTCTGATAGATATAGGCTTGGCCCGGCGTGGCGGCCGTTTCCTGCACCATCTGGACCAAGCCGGCCGAGCTGCCGGCGAAGCTGCCGTCGCCGCTATAGGCGACGCTGATCGCATGACTGCCGGTCGACAACGCCGAGGTCGTGAAACTGGAGATCTGTCCGGCCAGCGTCCCGGTGAAAAGCGTCGCGGCGCCATCCTTGAAGACAATTGTGCCGGTCGGTTTGCCGCCGGTGCCCGCGACGGTCGCGGTGAAGGTCACGACCTGGCCGTATTGCGACGGATTGGCCGAGGCGGTGACCGTGACATTCGTCTGACCGATGAAGGTGAAACGGTCGGCCGCGCCGGTCGCGCTGGTGCCGCCGGTCGTGGCGACCGTAACGTCGACCCCGCCGGCAGTGCTGCTGGCCGGCGAGATCGCGGTAACCTGCGTATCGCTGTCGACATGGAAGCTCGCTGCCGGCAGAGCGCCGAAAGCAACCGACGCCGCGCCTGTGAGGCCAGTGCCGGTGATCACTACCAAAGTACCGCCGATGGCCGGGCCGCTCGACGGACCGAGCCCGGTCAGGCTCGGAACCGGTCGATAGAGATACTGGTCGGCACCGCCGGCCGCGCTGGTCCCGCCCGGTGTCGTTACCGTCACATCGACCGCGCCGGCAGCGCCGGCCGGGGCTGTCGCGGTAATCTCGGTCGCGCTCACCACCGTCACAGCCGTGGCCGGAGCGGCACCGAATTTGACGGCGCTCGCCGCGGTCAGGTTCGTGCCGGTGATGGTCACGCGGGTACCCGCCGCAAGCGGGCCGCTCGACGGGCTGATCGCCGTCACCGTCGGCGCCGCGACATAGGTGTAACGATCGGCGGCGCTCGTGGCGCTGATCCCGCCCGGCGTCGTGACCGTAACATCGACGACACCGGCCGAGCCGGCCGGCGCGGTCGCCGTGATCGAGGTCGCGCTCACCACCGTAACATTGGTCGCGGCAGTGGTCCCGAACTTGACCGCGCTCGCCGCGGTGAGACTCGTGCCGGTGATGGTCACGGCCGTGCCGGCGGCGAGCGGACCGGTTGAAGGGGTGATCGCCGTCACAATCGGCGCGGCAACATAGGTGTAGCCGTCGGCAACACCCGTGGCGCTGGTCCCGCCCGGCGTCGTGACCGTAACATTGACCTTGCCGGCCGCGCCGGACGGCGCCGTTGCCGTAATCGAGGTATCGCTGTCCACCTCGAAGATGAGCGTTGAGGTGCTGCCGAACGACACCGCGCCGGCACCGCTCAAATTCGTACCCGTGATCGTCACCAGCGTGCCGCCCGCGAGCGGGCCGGCGCTCGGGCTGAGGCCGGTCACGGTCGGCCGCGGGACATAGGTGAATTCGTCGCCGCTATTGGTCGGGCTGGTCCCGCTCGGCGTCGTCACCGTGACATCGACCGTGCCGGTGCCGGCCGGTGCCGTCGCCGTGATCGAGGTCGCGCTGTTCACCACGACCTGGGTCGCCGCCGTCGCGCCGAACAGCACTTGGCTGGCGGCGATCAGGTTCGTGCCCGTGATCGTCACCATAGTGCCGCCCGCGAGCGGACCGGCTGCAGGCGAAATGGCTGTGATGCTGGGCGGCCCTTCATAGATATAGACGTCGCCCGCGACGACGGCACTGGTGCCGGACGGCGTGGTCACCACGACATCGACGGTGCCGGCCGAGCCCGCCGGCGCTACCGCCGTGATGCTGGTGCTGCTATTGACGGCGAAGGACGCGGCCGGCGCGCCGCCGAAGGAGACGGCGGTGGCACCGGTCAACGCGGTCCCTTCGATGGTGACCGTATTTTGGCCGGCCAAGGGTCCGGCCGCCGGCAACACCCCTGCAACTGCGGTCACCGGCTGGATCTTCTTGACGGCGTTGTTTCCCGTATCGGCGACATAGACGTTGCCGCTGCCATCGACCGCCACGGCGCTCGGCCGGCTGAGGCCGGTCGCGATCGTCGCGACCGCGCCGTCCGCGGCGAAGACCAGCTTGACGCTGTTGCTGCCGGTATCGGCGACGTAGATGTTGCCGGCAGCGTCGATCGCCGTCGCCTCGGGCGCGTTCAGGCCGCTGCCCAGCAGCGTCATCGCCTGCGACGCGACATTGACCTTCAGGATCTGGGTTTCGCTTTCCGAGGTCAGATAGACATTGCCGCTCGCATCGGCGACGACGCCGCTGATGATCGCGTTGCTCCACAGCACGCTGTCTTCGCCGAGCCAGGCATTGCTGATGATGTAGCCCTGGCTCAGTTCCCTGACCAAGGGGAAGGTTGTATAGTTGACGAGGAGGTCGCCTGCGTTATCGACGGCAACGACCGAAGGCGTCGCGTCGATATCCTCCGCCCCGACGGCACCGCTGGACGGATTGATCTCCCACAGCAACTGCTGGGTGAAGCCGGGGTCGGCCACCAGCACATCGCCATTGGCTTCGATGGCCAGCCCTTCGGGCGAAACGAAAGGCAGATTTCCTCCCAGGGCGTCAGGGAAAAAGTTGCTGAAGGTCCTGATCGAGCCGTCCGTGGCCAGTATCTCCTTCACGAGGTCGTTCCCGGTATCGCCGACAAAGACGTTCCCGCTCCCGTCCACGGCAACGCCGCGCGGCGCGTTGAAGCCGCTACCAAGCTCCGTGACCGTCTGTCCCGCCGCCGGCGCGGCCGCGCCGGCAAGCAGAAGAACGACAAGAAAAATCCGGGCCAGAAGGTTCATGCGCAACTCTCGTCGATTGGCTGCGGGCGGTCATGGAACGCAGCGACAGGAGCGCGAAGCTGGCATAATCGGAGAGAAAAATACAGTCGGCAATTGCATTCGATTTAAGGTATATCTTGAATAAATCTTTTTCTTTCACTCGTCATCCCGCGCCCGATGATGATTTCGATGCAGGCATATAGAGACTCCGAACAGACTTTGGCCCGGCGTGGTCGAGCCGCCCTGCCTGCATGAACTCGCCTATCTGGCAATATTGCTGGCGGCCCCGCACTGGCAATAGGCAACCCAGGCACGCTCATCTGCGATGAGATCGTCGAAGTAGCGGAGCTGCTGCTCCGGCACGCCGGCCTTCTGGGCGTCGTCTCTGAACCCGACCATTTGTTCCAGGCTTCCGCCCGACCGAGTGGTCAGGGTCGTGGCCATGTATTTGTAGCGCACGACGAAATTCTTCGGATCGACTTTGTCTGCCGCATCGAGCGTTTGGGCCGCTGTCCGATTATCCGCCGACAGCGCGGAAATCCCCATGATGGCGTAGAAGGAGATCACCGGCCTGCCCGTCAGGGCAATCGACAGCGTAAGCTCCTGCATCGCGCGATCGGCATAAGATTTCACGGTTTCAGCCTGGGCCGGCGACAGCGTGTTGCCGTCGTCATGACCTTTCCAATAATAGGCCAGGTCGCTCAGATAGACTCCATACGCCAGCCGCGCCGAATAGGATTGCGGATAAGCCGAAATCCACGCGTCATATTTTTCTTCGAGCTTATACATCTCCGGGCAAAACGAACGAAAATCGTGCAGTAGGCTCAAATCCGTCATTCTGCCGGCTTCGTAGTCTTGCTGAAGATCGTTCGCCTTCTTATCGAGCGCGGCGTATTGCCCCTGCTTCAGCAATGCACAAGAGTCTGCACGACTGGAGATCTCCGGCAATGTGTCGGGAAGCTCGCCTTTGATTTGGGCGTGACCGCCAGGAGAAAATATCAGTCCAGCAAAAACGGCGAGCGCGAATAAGATCTTGGCCGATCCCTGACCGAGCATGAATTCCTCGCTTTACGATGCTGAGCGCGTCACCTCGACGGCGGTGCTCAATTCCGCAAATTGACAGGCCGAGATTTCAGTCTGCTCGTCTCACGCAAAGATATTGTAACCTATACTTGATTAAGAAACTATCTCGACCATGGCAAGAGGAAGCGGAACGACTCGCTCGGCAGCGTTAGGACAGGCGAGTCCCGAGCCGCGGCAAGGCCGGCATCATCCTAAATCCGCCCCCCTGGAGGGCGGAGAAGGAGTTTTCACTGGAGACAAGCTCGGGGATGCGACGGCTCGCTCCGCGCGCGGAGCGAGCCCAAGACAGAGCGGGATTACGCCCTCCGTCTATTCGACATCGGGCAGCATGCCGAGCGCGCGCAGATAGAGTTCGAGAATCGTCTCTTCCTCGTCCAACTCGGCGCGGTCGCGTTTGCGCATGCTGATGATCTTGCGCAGGATCTTGACGTCGAAGCCGTTGCCTTTGGCCTCGGCATAGACGTCCTTGATGTCTTCCTGGAGCGCCTTCTTTTCCTCTTCCAGGCGCTCGATGCGCTCGACGAGCGAGCGCAGCTGGTCGGCCGCGACGCCGCCGACATCGGCCTGGCGTGGGCTGGACCCGCTGCGCAGTTCCTCGGTGTCGTCGATCTGGGCCATCTCGTCTCTTCCTCTGAAATCGGGTCCTGCCGCGGCGCGTTCCGGCGCGCGGGAGGGCGGACCATATCCACGCCGGCCGGCCTCGGCAACGGGGTAAATTTGTCTTGATTGCGGTCGAGGGCTCGACTATGTTCCGCGCCATCATATAAAGATAGCTTTATATCGTTATTCCTCCGGAGACCCACATGGCCACCAACGACTACAAAGTCGCCGATATCTCGCTTGCCGGCTGGGGCCGGAAGGAAATCGCGATCGCCGAAACCGAGATGCCGGGCCTGATGGCGCTGCGCGCCGAATTCGGCGCTTCGAAACCGCTGAAAGGCGCTCGCATCGTCGGCTGCCTGCACATGACGATCCAGACCGCGGTGCTGATCGAGACGCTGACCGCGCTGGGTGCCACGGTACGCTGGTCGTCCTGCAACATCTTCTCGACCCAGGACCATGCCGCCGCGGCCATCGCCGCTTCCGGCGTCCCGGTCTTCGCCTGGAAGGGCGAGACCGAGGAAGAATACGAATGGTGCATCGAGCAGACCCTGCGCGGCCCGGATGGCTGGACGCCGAACATGGTGCTCGACGATGGCGGCGACGCGACCATCGTGCTGCACGACAAATACCCGGAATTGCTCAAGGATTGCCGCGGCATCTCGGAAGAGACCACGACCGGCGTGCATCGCCTCTACGAGATGATGAAGGCCGGCAAGCTCAAGGTGCCGGCGATCAACGTCAATGACAGCGTGACCAAGTCCAAGTTCGACAATCTCTATGGCTGCCGCGAGAGCCTGGTCGACGGCATCAAGCGCGCGACCGACGTGATGATGGCCGGCAAGATCGCCTGCGTCGCCGGCTTCGGCGATGTCGGCAAGGGCTCGGCCGCTTCGCTGCGCAGCCAGGGCGCCCGCGTCATGGTCACGGAAGTCGATCCGATCTGCGCGCTGCAGGCGGCGATGGAAGGCTATCAGGTCGTCACGATGGAGGACGCCGCCCTGATCGCCGACATCTTCGTCACCGCGACCGGCAATGTCGACGTCATCACGCTCGACCATATGCGGCAGATGAAGGATCGCGCGATCGTCTGCAACATCGGCCATTTCGACAGCGAGATCCAGATCGCGGCGCTGAAGAACTATGTCTGGGACGAGGTCAAGCCGCAGGTCGACGAGGTCGTGTTCCCCGATGGCAAGCGCCTGATCGTTCTGGCCAAGGGTCGCCTGGTCAATCTCGGCTGCGCCACCGGCCATCCGAGCTTCGTGATGAGCGCTTCCTTCACCAACCAGGTGCTGGCCCAAATCGAGCTCTACACGAATCACGGCAAGTACGAGAACAAGGTCTACGTCCTGCCGAAGCATCTGGACGAGAAAGTCGCTGCGTTGCATCTGGCCAAGCTCGGCGCCAAGTTGACGGCGCTGTCACCGAAGCAGGCGGAATATCTGGGGATCGAGACAGCCGGCCCGTACAAGGCCGATCATTATCGTTACTAAGGTAGGCCGGCACGGATAAGCGTACGATAGTATTTTACCGGACGGCGCCCCGGGGCGAATTGGAGATGAAGTCTCGCTTCGTTCCCGTGCGGCGCGTGAAATAGATGGCGGCATCCGGCGACGGATGCCGCCGTCATCATTTCTTCACCAACATAATATCCCTGTCTCTTGTGGTGCGACGCTACAGCCTTTACGATTGCTAACGATGAATTCACCATCGGTCGCACCCTCTTCTCTACCCAGCCGCGCGCCCGCCCGGAAGCGACAGCTATTGCCTCGGGGCGGCGGGCGATGAGCATGCTCGGCGTCTCGCTCGTCGCGGCGGTCGTGTCCGTTCTCTTCGCCCTGGCAATTGGCGGTTTCGAAAATGCCCGGCGGCAACGGCACCAGGCGGCCCTGCTGGCCGGTGCGCTCGGTACGCTGTCCGGCATCTGCTACCGCTACCGCAACGGGTGCGCGACCCGCATCGACGGCGTCGTCGACGACGCCGATTGGCCGCTCGACCTCGAGGTCCTGATGGAGAGCCTTGGCGCCACGGACCTTGCGGCCCTGCGCGGCGCTCTGAAGGAGCTGGCCGGCAGCGGCCGCGGCTTCTTCCTGCGAGCCGGCGGTGGTCCGTCTTCCCCGCGCCTGCTGGAGATTTCCGGCCACCGCGCCGTTTCCAAGAAGGGCGGCCGCTCGCTCGATCTGGTCTGGATCTCGGACATCACGGAGCGCGAGGCTGCGGCCAGCGCCCGCGCCGAGGCACAGCGCGATCTCGCAGTATTGCGCGAGGTGCTCGATCGCCTGCCCGCGCCGATCTGGTGGCGCGATGCCGATCTCAAGATCGCCGGCGGCAATCGCCGCTTCGTCGAAGCCCCCGGCCTCAGCGAAACGACGTCCATGCTGGCGACGCGCGCGCTTGGCAACACGGCCCCGGTCGGCGAACGCCACGTTGTAGCCGTTGCCGGCGAGCGGCGCCCCTTCGAGCTGATCGAGATCCCGCTCGATGGCGGCGGCACGATCGGCTTCGGCCGCGATCGCACGGATATCGAGGCGATCCAGGCCGAGCGCGATCGGCTGACGCTCGGGCATCGCGAGGTGCTTGAGGCTCTGAGCACGGCAATCGCGATCTGGGGGCCGGATGCGAGGCTGCTGTTCTACAACACCGCCTTCGAGCGTCTGTGGAGTCTGGATGGCGATTGGCTGGCTTCGGAGCCGAGCCTGCCCGAATTGCTCGATCAGCTGCGCGAGATGCGGGCCTTGCCCGAGCACGCCGATTTCCGCCGCTTCAAAGCCGATCAGCTTGCGCAGCTGACCGAGCTGACCGAGCCGCGCGACGAGCTGTTGCATCTGCCCGACGAGCGTACATTGCGGCTGCGCATCAGCCGGCATCCGTTCGGCGGCCTGACCTACACCTATGAGGACGTCACCGACAAGCTGGCGCTGGAGCGCTCCTACAACACGCTGATCGATGTGCAGCGCGAGACGCTCGACAATCTGTTCGAGGGCATCGCCGTGTTCGGCAGCGACGGCCGGCTGAAGCTGTGGAACCCGGCCTATGGCGAGATCTGGCAGCTGCAGCCGGCCGACCTCGCCAACCGGCCGCATGTCACGGCTCTCGTCGACAAGGCGCAGGCGCTCTATGACAGCGAACGGAACTGGGAACGGACGCGGCTTGCCGCGATCGAGCAGGTGACCAACTACACCGGCCATTCCGAAAGGCTGGAGCGGCGCGACGGCTCGGTACTCGACGTCAATGCCGTGCCGCTGCCGGACGGCAATGTGCTGCTGAGCTATCTCGACGTCACCGATTCGGTCCGGGTGCAACGGGCGCTGCGCGAAAAGAACGATGCGCTGGAGACCGCCGGCCATCTCAAGAGCGAGTTCATCGCCAACGTCTCCTACGAGCTGCGTACGCCGCTCAACGCCATCATCGGTTTCGCCGAGATCCTGACCAACCAGTATTTCGGCACGCTCAACGAGCGGCAGGTCGAATATAGCCGCGGCATCCTGGACAGCTCGCAACGGCTGCTGTCGCTGATCAACGACATTCTCGACCTGGCTTCGGTCGAAGCCGGCCAGCTCGAACTGGAGCGCGCGCCGGTCGACATCCATACGCTGCTCGCCGGCATCCTGACGCTGAGCCGCGAACGCGCCCGGCGGCTCGACATTGTCCTCGGCTTCGACTGTCCGACCGATATCGGCACCATGGTGCTGGACGAGCGCCGGATCCGCCAGGCGATGTTCAATCTCGTTTCCAACGCCATCAAATTCACCCCGGCCGGCGGCACCGTGACCTTGGCGGCGCGGCACGAGGGCAATGAGATGCTGCTGTCGGTCAGCGACACCGGGATCGGCATCGCCCCCGAACTGCATGCCCGCGTCTTCGAGAAATTCGAGCGCGGCGATCCGGCGAGTCGTCAAGCCGGCGCCGGGCTCGGCCTGTCGCTGGTCAAGTCCTTCATCGAGCTGCATGGCGGCACGGTCGAAATGGAATCGGCCATTGCCCATGGTACCCGCGTCGTCTGCCGGCTGCCGATCGAGGGCGTGGCGGCGGAGCCGCCGCCGGCCGAGCAGCCGCCGATAGAGCTACCGGCTACGCCCCCGGCACGCCTTTCGAGGTCGAATACTCGAAATGCAGCGCCTCGCCTGGATGCACCAGAGGATGCGCCGCGTGCGCAGCCTGTGCGGCTTCGGCGAAACCGCTTAGAATAAGCTTGAGCTTGCCGGGATAGGTCGCGATATCGCCGATCGCGAAGATGCCGGGCAGATTGGTCGACGCCGTCGCCGGCTCGACCGCGATATGATGCCGATCGAGCGCCAGCCCCCACTCGGCGATCGGCCCCAGCTCCATCGACAGCCCGAAGAACGGCAGCAGCACGTCGGCTTCGAGCCGGCGGGTTCGATCATCCAGATCGGCGACGATGACGGCGGAGAGCTTGCCCTCGGCCCCGTCCAAACCATGCAGTTGATAAGGCACGACCAGTTCGATCGCCCCGCTTTCGGCCAGTTGCTGCAGCTTGGCGGCACTCTCGGGTGCTGCGCGGAATTTCGGCCGCCGATGGACGACCATCACCTTGGCGGCGACATCGGCCAGGCTGAGCGCCCAATCCACTGCGGAATCGCCGCCGCCGGCAATGACCACGCGCTTGCCGCGCAGCGTCCTCGCGGCGGTTGACCAGATAGAAGACGCTCTTGCCCTCATAGCTCTCGATGCCGTCGAGCGGCGGCCGGTTCGGCCCAAAGGCGCCGGCACCCGCGGCCAGGATGACCGCCTTGGCGCGGATCGTAGTGCCCGCCGAAGTGCCGAGTTCGAAGCCGCCGGCCTCGAGCCGGGCCAGACGCAGCACCTGCTGCCCCCAGATGATAGACGGGATTGAACGGCGCGGCCTGTTCGGCCAGCCGGTCGATCAGCGCCTGGGCACCGATCTCCGGATAGCCCGGAATGTCGTAGATCGGCTTCTCGGGATAGAGCGCCGCGCATTGCCCGCCCAGCGTCTCCAGCGTGTCGACGACATGGCAGCGCATGCGCAGCATGCCGCATTCGAACACGGCGAAGAGCCCGACCGGGCCGGCGCCGATGATGGCGACATCGGTCTCATGAGAGGTGGACATACGAAAAGGCACCCGATCCTGTGAATCGCGGGCCACCATGACGAGGTGCTTCGGCGCGATCAACCCCAGTATTGGAGACGCAGCGCGATCGCCAGCCCGTGGGGCTGCTGATCCGACGGGCGTCCGCCGCGGGTAAGTAGCTTCAGCCGTAAAGTTCGCGGAAAGAAGGTTCAACAGGCTGCAAACAGGACAACGCCTGCAGCCCGCCTCGGTCGGACGAAAGTGCAGGCTCCTGCGAAACATTCGCAACTTCCGAGAGCAGGTCTATTGGGGTTATATCTAAAATATCCAAACGACATTGTCGTGCTGAATTAAACTGTTCTGATTTTAATATCTTATAAATCGTAATGGATAAAGCATATCCGCGGTCGCAAAAACAGTCCAACAGATATCCGGCGATAACTCGTCTTGGTTGACAAATGCAATTCTGGATCAAATTTTTATATTTATACTAGAATCCTCTGCCACAGAGATTGATAGTGGGACAGGGACAGTAGATTGGTCAGCACCGAACTTTCGGTCATCGGCAGACGAAAATCAGCTGCCCGGGCCTGGCTCCCGGCAACCATGCTGCTGGCCGCGAGCTTCGTCGCAACCGGCTGGCTCGAACTGCGCCCTAAGGACGATCACTACGTCGCGGCAATCTTCCCGCCTTGGTGGAGCGCGGCACGCAGCACGGATGCCGTGATCACGGCAGAGGGCGCAATCACCGGCTGGGGCAGCCTGGGTTCGATCGTCCTGACGCGCTCCGATCGCGATGGTTTCGGCGTCCGGCTGCGCGCGGCGGGGGCCATCCTGCTGCTCGACCCGGTGAGTCTCGAATTCTGCGGCCGGATCGGCAGCAAGAAGAATGCACATTCGGAAGGAAGCGAATCATGAAGGATCTGGCGGAACTCCGGCGCAATGCCGGTTTGGGCGTGCTGGCATTGCTGTGGATTCATGTCGGCCTGACGATGGGCATAGCACTTGCGGTCGGAACCGCGTGGCTGTGGCCGACGCTCTTCATGGCCGCCCTCGCCGTTGCCGCCACCGCGGCATACCGCATCGATCCGATCGGACAGAGTTCGCGGCTGGTCTCGGCCGTTGCACTGGTCGGCGCGGTTTCGCTGCTGGTCTACGTCATGCAGGGTCACCCCTGGCAGCTCGACTGCCACATGTACTATTTCGCCGCGCTGGCCATCCTGTCGATCTATTGCGACTGGCAGGTCGTGGTGCTGGCGGCCGGTGCGACGGCGCTGCATCACCTGACGCTCAACTTTGCGTTCCCGGCCGCGGTCTATCCCGGCGGCGGCGACTTTGCCCGCGTGCTGCTGCACGCGGCCATCGTCGTCCTGGAAACCGCCACGCTGACCTGGCTCGATCTCCGGATCGTCGCGCTGTTCGACGCCAGCGAGCGGAATCTCAAGGAAATCACAGCCGCACATGAGGAACGGACGCGGCTCTATGCGGAACAGACGCGGCTGCGCGAGGAGGCGGATGCGGCCAAGCGGCTGTCCATGCGCCGGGTCGCCGACAGCTTCGAGGCCAGCGTCGCCGGCACGATGGAACGCGTCGCCCGCGCGTCGGGCGAGATGCAATCGACGGCACGGGATATGTCCGGCTATGCCGACCGGACGGGCAATCAGACGGCCGAGGTGCGCGATTTCTCCGAGCGCACGACTGCAAATGTCGAAGCGGTCGCCGCGGCAGTCGAGGAACTGGTGTCCTCCGTCTCCGAGGTCGGCCGTCAGATCAGCGAGGCCGAGCGCATCGTCTCGCGCGCCGTCGGCGAGGCCGAACAGACCAGCGCCACCATGCAGAACCTCGCCGAAGCGGCGACGCGGATCGGCGAGGTCGTGCGGCTGATCAACAATATCGCCAGCCAGACCAACCTCCTGGCGCTCAATGCGACGATCGAGGCGGCACGCGCCGGAGAGGCCGGGCGCGGCTTCGCCGTGGTCGCGAGCGAGGTCAAGAATCTCGCGACCCAGACCGCGCAGGCGACCGAGGACATCCAGGCGCAGATCTCCGCGATCCAGTCCGAGACTGGCCGCGCGGTCGCCGCGATCCACGACATCGCCCGTACCATCGGCACGATCAGCGAAATCACCGGCGCCGTATCCGCGGCTGCGGAAGAGCAGACCGCGGCGACCAGCGAGATCAGCCGCAGCATCCAGGAAGCGGCGCGCCATTCCAAGGCGGTCGCCGACACGATCGGCGACGCCGCCGGCACGGCCGATCAGACCCGCAGCGCCGCCGACCGCGCGCTCGGCGCCGCCACGCTATTGGCCGATGACGGCGGCTCGTTGCGCCAGGCCGTGAGCGGGTTCCTGGGCGAGCTGCATGCGGCATGAAGCAGGCGACCGCTTGATCTCGCGGGATCGAAACCAAACATAAGGTAGAAGAGCGCAACCTGGGGCTGGACGGCGGGGCGCAGGATCGACACGAGGATTCGGTGCAGAACAATCGCTTCGAAAGCCCCTCTCCCGCATCGCGCCAGGGTATGCCCGCATTTGTTTGTTGCCGTAGCGACGGACGGGACTCGACAATGGATTTCCTTGATCCATCCAACCCATTGAAAAACAAATAAGTCATCCCCGGGACAAGCCCGGGGATGACGATCTAGAGAAAGCGGCGATGCCTGCCCGGGCTGATGGAGAAAACCGATGGTCGCCTTTGCCGTGGTTTCGGTCCTCGTCCTGGCGCTGTTCCTGCTGGTCCGCCGGCTGAGAGCGGGGCGGAAAGCCGGTTCCCCGCAGGCCAGTTCTCTCCTTTGAATCTTTCGCCGGCGCGCGAGCGCTATCGGCGCGTCGCCGGCCTCGACGACGAGACGGCCCGGCGTCACGAGGCGGAATTCCGACGCTTCTTCGCGATCCTGGCGACGCATCCCCGGCAGGATTTCGGCCTGGACAGCAAAACCGGGTCGATGCCTTCTGGCATGAGCTGATCTGCTGCACATCGCTTTATCGGGACTATTGCCACGCGGTCTGTGGCCGCTTCGTCGACCATGATCCGAAAGGCGGCGGCGCGGCCAACTATGCGCGGACCTGGGACTGCTACATTCCGGATGTTCGGCGCCGAACCCGACGGCGCAATTCTGGCCGGCGCCGCAGCCCGAGGCGTTACGCCAGCTGAAGAACGATCGAAACGGCCCTGTTGCTGAGCCGGGCGCAGCGGAATAGCCCATCTCCTCCAGCGAGGCCCCCTGCCCGGTCCCGCTCGGCGCCCGGCTGGGCAAGCGCCGCTGACCGGTTGGAATTCCCTGGATATCCGGCGGCGATATTGGCCCGGCGCCGCTGTGCGATCCCGGCACCAGCCTGCACCATCACGGATCGCATCAGGCTGTCGCGCCGCCGGGCGGAATGCCCGATATCGGCGGCCATGACGCCGGCGGCCACTCCTGCGGCGGTTCTTCCTGCGGCAGCAGCCACTGATCCGGCACCCGATTCCGCCTGAAGCATTGCCAAGCCGGCAACCGAGGCCGTATTCCGAAGCGGCCGGCTTTTTGCAGGACGCGCCGGCCCAGCAAGAAACCATGGCCGGGAGCCGGAATTTGTCGCAGGAAACGATCGACGAAGACCGGCTGATCAGCCGGCTGACCTGGCGGCTGATGCCGTTGTTGACCATCCTGTTCCTGGTCGCGTTCATCGACCGGCAGAATGTCGGCTTCGCCAAGCTGCAGATGGTCGGCGCGCTCGGCCTGACCGAGGCGGATTACGGGCTGGGCTCCTCGCTGTTCTTCATCAGCTATCTCGTCTTCGAGAATTCCGAGCACCCTCGCCCCTGCACCGGTTCGGCGCGCGCAACTGGCTGGCCCGGATCATGTTCACCTGGGGCGTGGTCACGGTGCTGCTCGCCTTCACCTGGTCCGGCGCGAGCTTCTACGGGCTGCGCCTGCTGCTCGGCATTGCCGAGGCCGGGCTCTATCCCGGCCTGCTCTATACTCTGACGCTCTGGTTCCCGCAGCGGCACCGCACCCGCGTGCTCGGGATCTTCACCCTGGGCAGTGCGCTCGGCAACATGTTGGGCGCGCTGATCGGCGGACCGCTGCTCGATCTCGACGGCCTTTTCGGCTTCGCCGGCTGGCAATGGGTGTTCCTGGTCACCGGCGCGCCGCCGATCCTGTTGACGCCGGTCGTGCTGATCTTCCTGCCGAAGGGCCCGGCCGAAGCGCCCTTCCTGTCGGCAGCGGAACGATCCTGGCTGACCGGCCAGCTCGCCGCGGAGAAGAGCGCCACCGCAACCGAAGGCCGGCCCTTCGCGGCACTCTGGGATTGGCGCGTGCTGGGCTTCGCGCTGGTCTACATGCTGATGTCGACCTCGCTCTATGGCGTGACCTATTGGCTGCCGGACCCGTGGTCAAGGGCTTCGGCGTGACCGCGACCGAGAACGGGCTGCTGAACGCGGTTCCCTGGGCGCTGGCCGGCTTCATGCTGACCTGGCTGCCGCGCCGGCTGCGGCGGGACGGGGCAATGCTGCGCGCCGTCGCCATCATCGCGCTGGCCGGGATCTGCTGCTTCGTCGCGAGCACACTGCTGCCCGGCAAACACGCTGCGCTTCATCGCCCTGGCGCTCGGCGCGCCCTGCCTGTCGCTGCTCTATCCCTGCTTCTGGTCGGTCCCGCCCCGGCTTCTTCAGCGGCGCCCGCGCCGCGGCGAGCATCGCCGCAATCAACTCGATCGGCAATCTCGGCGGCTTCTGGGGCCAGAATTTGATGCCCTGGGTCGGCAAGGCAACGGAGAGCACGGTCGCCCCGATGCTGGTGCCTGCGCTGTGCCTGACGGTGCTGGGGATTGCGGGCCGTGATCGCGCAACGGATGTTGGACAAGGAGCGGGGCAGCGTAGGGGGGTGAAATCTGGCGGTTGGTACCCTACATGACGAAGCCGATTCCGACCCAAGTTGATCACCGAGACGGATTTTGCAATTTCCCTGAAGCAGACATTGAGCAGGCCTTTCCTCGAAACGGCACGGCGCAGCCGGCCTTTGGCGGGCGTCGAATTGCAATACCAAGTCCGAGTCGGCGGTTGAAAACCGGCGAGTTGGTCGTCGTCATTGCAAGCCTGAGCGTTATCCGAAAACCCGTCCGGCAAACTACCCGTCCGGAAAGCCAGCGTCATAGAGGCTGGCGGACAGATTGGCGGGGCAAAGGGCGGATTGGCGGACGGGATGACGTCAGAAGCAGAGCTGCCAAGCATGACCATATCACGTCCCTGTCAGGACTATTCCCGTCGGGACTCTCTGCCTGCCGAGGGCGCGGATTGCTGACTCACGAGCCGGCCCAGCGTGGCAATCGCCTTTTCCGTCTGGGGCGTCCAGGGATGGCTGAAATTGAGCCGCAGGCAGTTGCCGAATCCGCCGTGGTTGGAGAACATCGGCCCTGGCGCAATGCTGATTCGGTTGGACAGCGCTGCCCGGGACACGGTGAGCACATCGGCAGCTTCCCACGGCAAGTCGACCCCAGATGAAGTAACCGCCGTCCGGCCGCGTGAGCCGGGTGCCGATCGGGAAATGTCGGGTCACTGACGCGACCATCGCCTCTTTCTGCCGTTTCAGCGTCTCCCGCAGGTGACGCAGATGCCGGTCGTAGCTACCTTGCTGCAGATACTCGGCCAGGGCGGCCTGGGTGGGAACCGAGCCCGAATATTGCTGGTCATGAGCTTCAATCGCCGCACGTTATGGGCGAACCGGCCGGCCGCGACCCATCCGACTCTGTAGCCCGGCGCCAGCGTCTTGGAGAACGACGAGCAATGCATCACCAAGCCTCGCCGGTCGAAGGTCTTGGCCGACGAGGGGCCCGTCGCTGTTGTGATACAATTCACCGTACACGTCGTCCTCAATCAATGGCACCTCGTGGTTTGACAGCAGTGCGACCAGTGCGCGTTTCTTCTCCCGAGGGAGCGTCGAGCCAAGTGGATTTTGGAAGTTGGTCATAAGCCAGCAGGCCTTGGGCCGTTGGGTCTCAAGGATGTGGCTTAAGGTGGATAGATCCACCCCCTCACGTGGCTGCGTTGGCACCTCGATGGCCCTGAGCCCCAGCCGTTCGAGCGCTTGCAGCGCGCCGTAGAAGCAGGGACCTCTCCACCACCACTGCGTCGCCAGGCCGCGTCACTGCCTCCAGGCACAGGTTCAGCGCATCCATGGCGCCTTGCGTGAGCACGATTTCGTCGAGCCCGACCTCCAACCCCTGCACCAGATAACGCTTGAGCGATCTGGCGCCGCAGCCCGCTCGTTGCCCGGCGGCAGGTCGTCGAGCGTGCTCCACGCATCGAGCCTGCGCACGCTGGATGACAGCGCTCGCCGTAGGTCGTCGAGAGGAAACAGCAACGGGCTGGGAAAAGCCGAGCCGAGTGGAAACGATATTGCGGAACTTTGCTGAACTGAGGATGCCGTAAACCAGGTCCGTGATCTCGACATGGTGTGCGCCTTCGGGCGGCGTTGAAGTCACAGGTTCGGGTGCCGGCTCGCTCGAAGGCGGATTGACGAAATACCCCGAACG
Source organism: Aliidongia sp. (assembly GCA_037200015.1). Classification (GTDB taxonomy): domain Bacteria; phylum Pseudomonadota; class Alphaproteobacteria; order ATCC43930; family CGMCC-115725; genus JAXDMU01. The sequence continues at coordinate 21,602 of JBBCHB010000008.1, forward strand.
CGGGACTGCCCGGATCACTCCACGGCTCTCGAGAAGATAGTAAGCCTGAAACACCGTCGAGGGGCTGAGGTGGCGAGCCTTGCAGGTCTGCCTTACCGAAGGCAGGCGATCGCCCGGTCGGAGCACGTTCGCAGCGATTTGGCGGGTATCTCCTCCGCCAATTCCTCATAGAGCCTGGGCCCGGGCTCCGCGGTCGCGCGGTCATCGGCGGCCATGGCTTCTGCGCTTCCCACTGCGATCTAATCGCCCCCTTGGGCCGAAACTGGCGCGGGGTGGAGCGATCAAAGCCTTAAGAGGTAGAGCGGGACCATCCCGCCACGTAATCGCGGAAGTCCAGGGCAATCCAGCGTCAGGCCGCTGGCACCCAAGCCGACCGGGTTTCGCCTTCAACCTCTGTACAGAGACAGAGGCGGCGGAAACGCCGCTGACCGTCGCTGATGCGGTCGTTTTTTTGCCTTTCTGATGCTCGCGCTGGGGACACCGTCAGTCAAACTGTCGTCGGCTCGCCCATGCGGACTGAAAGCGCGCACATGGCGTTGCTCTCAGCAGTGCGGGCCCAGAAAGCATTGCGCCGTTGCCAAACGGCGGGATTTCGGCAAGGGCTGCACGAGCAGTAGAAACGTCCTAATCGCCGCCTGATACGGTCGTCTTTTTGCAGTTCTGATCCTGGCATCAGAGGGCGGCTGCTGGTTACACTGTTACAAGGTCAAGACTTACACGAACTGAAGATGCGAGCACGGCTTTCATCTCAGAGAATCTTCACGACAAAACATCCGGGCGCCTTACGAAATCGATGGTTCAGCAACGCCTTTGCGGATGGATGGAAGTACCAGATTGCTCATCAAAGCACGGAGACCGCGCTTCTCTTGCGTCGATGGATTACGAGATCAATGATCCATTGATACCTTCGAATTTGCGACCGAATGCAGCTCTAGGACATTTCCAGAATGGGTCTGCACATCCGACATGTTTCCAAGTAGTTCGGCGCATCCCTGGGGTTGGAAATGATCAAAGGGCGCGGCGATACGGTGCCGCAGGCAGTCGATCGCACGTCCCAGATCACCTCTGAACGGTGTTTCTAGCTTGGATTGAGTTTCAACCGACTGAGGGCCGATAAGTAGGAATGGCAGCAGAAAGAGTTGGTCGCAGATGGCCGCTCTACCTTCTCAATGGAGTACTCCGCCAATGACTTATGAAATCCGGACACAGATGATCCCTAGGGTCGATGTGCCAACGGAGCCGAGCGTGCAGTCGATGGCGAACCTAATATCTACGTTCTTGCACACGATCAACCATGAATTACGGACGCCCCTCACCGCCATCCTCGGCTTCTCGGAGTTGATGCTTCATACCGAGATCGGAACGATCGATCCCCGTTATCGCGACTATGCGCACAATATAAACGCCTCGGGCGAAAGGCTTCTGAATCTCCTCACCGACATCCTGGATCTAGCGCAGATCGAGACGGGACTATTGGTTCTAACCGTCGAGCAGGTCATCGCTGCAGACATGATCGATCAGTGTCGCCATCTCATGCTTGACCAAGCCACAGCCGGCGATATTGAGATCATCATGGAAGTGCCGGCGCACCTTCCTCCCGTCCAGGGTCGATCCAATACGCTTTCGACAGATCCTGCTGAATCTGCTGAGCAATGCAGTCAAGTTCAGCCCGAGAGGAGGGAAAGTGACCGTCCGGGCGCTGTTCGCCCAAATGGCGATATCGAGCTTTCGGTCACGGACACCGGCGTGGGCATGACGCATAACGAGATTCTCATCGCCCTGAACGCCGTTCCGGCAAGTCGACGGCTCCTGGTCCCGGCGCTGCCAGGGCCTCGGGATCGGTTTTGCCTTTGGCAAAGCGCCTGCTTGCTCTTCACGGCGGCGAACTGCAGATCGCGAGCGAGCCAGGCGCGGGAACAACCATGACCATCATTCTGCCACGGGTTGATTGCCGGCCCAACTACCCCCAAGCCGCTGGCTGTGGAGACTCATCGTGAGAATGCTCTAGTGCGAAGTTGCTCTTACGCCGAGGTGGGGACCGGTCAGGAGTAGAATGTCATGGATCATCACCATCCCTGCGTGTCAGCACGGGCTGGCCTTGCCCTGCGAGGAACAGCGCTGCTCGTTGATGATGGAGTCTGACGCTGTTACACTTTCCCGGGTTCCGCTTCATTGACGCGACGGGCGTGCCTTTCGCGCATGATGTCTGGCTAGTCGCTCTCTCCTATTTGATCGCGGTGATCGGCTCCTACACCTCGCTGGAGGTGGTGGAACGCCTGCGCGGCGCGACTGCCGCCAAGGCCCGCTTCTGGCTTGCGGGCAGCGCCGCGACGCTCGGCGGCAGCATCTGGCGATGCATTTCATCGGTCTGCTGGCGCTCGAGATCAGCCTGCCGATCAACTACGATCTCAGCGCTACCATCCTGTCGCTGATCATCGCCGTTGCCGCGGCCGCCGCGGGCTTTGCAGATCGCTCGTTCCGGCGCATTGTCCGTGTGGCGTTTCATGCTGGCCGGCACCGTCGTCGGAGTTGGGATCGCGGCGATGCATCATGTCGGGATGGCTGCACTGTTGTTCCCTGGCACCGTCGCCTACCGGCCCGGGCTTTGGACCCCTCTCGGTGTTGATTGCGATAGCAGCTGCGATCGTGGCGTTGTGGTTGTCGATGACGTTGCAAGCGACGAGGCAACGCGCTGTGGCAGCGGCTGTGATCGCAACAGCGATCTGCGGGATACACTGCACGGGAATGCAATCGACCGAGTTCCTGGCCCACATGCAGGTAAGCACGCCTGCCGGGATTCGCCGCCCGCCCGCTTGCCATGGCTGTTGCGGGCGTCGCGCTCACCCTCCTCGCACTCGCGATCCTGTTGGTCGCCGCGGATCGCCGATTGCTGGCCGCTGCTCAGCACCAAGTTGAGGCGTTGCGTGCCGGTAACATCGAACTGGCGGCAACAGAGAGAGAGATCGTTCGCCGCCTCTGCTTCGCCGGCGAATTTCGTGACAGCGACACCGGCAAACATGTCGAACGCATCGGCTTGATGGCACACCGCCTCGCTCTGACTGCCGGCTTCGACACTTCCTTCGCTGAAGCTCTGCTGATGGCCGCGCCACTGCACGACATCGGCAAGATCGGCATCGCCGACACCATCCTTCTCAAGCTCGGCAAGTTTGGACCCGCACGAACGTGAAGAGATGCAGAAACATGCCGAGATCGGCCACAAGATCCTCGACGGAAGCGGAGTCAAGCTGCTCGACCTCGCCACCGAAATCGCCCTGCGTCATCACGAGAAATGGGACGGCACCGGCTATCCAGGCGGGCTGGCCGCCGAGGCGATCCCGCTCAAGCAGCCGCATCGTTGCCATCGTCGATGTCTTCGACGCCCTGCTGTCCCGCCGGCCCTACAAGGAGCCCTGGCCGGTCGACAAAGTTGTGGCGCATATCCACTCGGGCGCGAGTACGCATTTCGACCCGAAGCTTGTCGAAATATTCTTGGAAGATCTGGCCGCGATGCTCGATATCCGTACCCGACACGCATGACGAGACCGCGATCACCCATTAAATCACGCCGAACCGCATGAATGGCCGAATTGAGTGCGCCAAGCGTCATTATATTCGACTCCGTCAGAATCCGGACCTTCCCTTGCGCATTATTAATTGGTACGCGCGCTCGCACATGCACCAGCGAGCTGAGCAAGTAAATAAGGCCACCGAGAAACAGAATTAGGAGTACGCGATGTGCGGTTATTGTCGAGATCAAGCCTCGAAGTCATCGCGGGAGACGCCCCCCCAATGAGCTGGACCGTTCTCGTGATCGACGACGGCTGGCTGGGAGATGGACACCGTTGAGACGCTGCTGCGCCGCCAGGGCTTCCGTATGCGGCGGGCGGCAAACGGGGCCGAAGAGCTGGCGTGCTTTCGGCCGGAGCCGCCCGACGTCGTCCTAGCGGACATCATCATGCCCGAGCGCGGGGACATCGAGACGATCCTGGAGATGCGCTGCCCGCGGCCCGAAGCGCCGATCGTCGCGGTGCCGCGCGCCGGAACCACCGGCCGCGATCGGCTGCTCGGCGCCGACTGCGCGTTCGCCAAACCTTTCGGCGGCGATCCGGCAAGCGATGGCGGACGCGCGATGAGCCGCCGTCTCTTCCGCCGGCCTCGGCACCTACCTGCTCAGCTTGGCGAGCGATCCGACCCCGCCGCCGCCTCAATCCGCGCGCCGGCCACCGCAGCCGCCGGCGGGCGAGTTCGAGAACAAGGTGCGCGACCTTATCGAGGCGCGGCGGCGGGCAGCCCGGCGCGGCCCAACGCTGCTCGCCGGCAGCATCGAGTTGCTCGGCATGGACGAGATCAAGCGCAGTCTCGGCCCGGCATGGAGTGCGGTCGCCGGCAGGGCTCGCGACAATCGCCGAGGAGACGATCCGCGCGCATCTGACCAGCGAGGACACGTCCAGCGCCATGGCAAGGACAGCTTCATCCTGTGTTTCGGCACGGCGCAGAAGGCAGAGGCGAAGGCCAGGACCCAAACCATCGCCGAGCGGATCCGCGAGCGGCTTGAGCGCGACGCGCCACGCGCAGAGCTAAAGGTCCAGCACACCGTCGCCGAGGTCGAATGGCGCACGATCGAGCAGAAGGGCCAGTCGATCGTCGACAAGCATCGCGGAGGCTCTGAAAACGGTGCGCGAGGAGGCGGAGGCCGCCGCCGAGGTTTGGCGCAACCGGCTTGCTCAAGGAGGCTATAATCCGCTTCGGCCCGGTCTGGAACGCTGGCGGCCGTGTCGTGCCGATCTACCGGGCGCTGCTCGACAAGAACAACCGGTGAGCACGCGCTCGAGCGACTGCGGGCGATCACCTGTAACCCCAGATGAAGCAGACGCTGTTCGAACTCGACTGCATGCTGCTTGCCGGGCGATTCCAGGCGCTGCACACGCTGCTCGCCGGCAAGGGACGAACCTATCAGCTGATCCCCATCAATTTCACCACGCTACAGGATCGCGCGAACCGCGACCAGTACCTGAAGCTTTGCCAGACCATGCCGGAGCTCTACCCGCCGCTTCCTGCTCTTCGAGCTGCACGGGGCCCCCGCCGGGATGCCGGCGGCGCGCGCCTGTCGAGATCGCGCTGATGCTGAAGATCTATTCCCATGGCGTCGTCGTCGATGGCGCCGCTGGTCTGGGGCCGCGTGCAGGATTTCGCTGTCAATAGCATGTTCGGCATCTCGCGTAGCGCCCGCTCCCTGCCGCAGCGCTTGCCTGAGGCGACCAAGCGGCTGGAGAAGATCGTCGCGAATGGCGAAGGGCGGCGATCTCCGCGTCTTCGTGCACGCGCCGACACGGTCGGAATGGTCGAGGCAGCGGTTGGCGCACAGGTCGAACCTATATCGAGGGTGGCGGCCGTGGCGGCCGCCCTCGGCGCAGCCGAAAACCAGCTCATCATTGGAGCCCGAGCATGACGCGTTGACCGGCGCTGGTCAGACCATGAAGGGCGACGAACCGGCCCTGATACGCGCCGCGGCGGCGGGCGCCCTAGCTGCTACTCGGTAACGCGGCACTCGACGTTGCTCGGCATGCGCCGAGGGTGTGCGGTGGTGGCGCACCGGGCCAAGGGCCGGGAGCCCTTCGATCGACCTCGGCATTCGGTCCCGGTCACCCTGCGCGTGTCCGGAAAACGGACGGATGATGGTACAGAAGTCGGATCGGACGATGGCAGTCAGGATATCGCGATCACCTGTTCAAGGATCTCGCCCATCGGAGCCCCTCCGATCCCACCGGCAGAGGATCGGAAGCCTGTGCTTCCGCCGCAAGGCACGTGCGCAAGCACCGCTCTTGTCTGATCCATCTTGCGCGCCCGCGGCACCCCGCCCTAAAACGTGCTGCCGTGCCTATCCCCGCCGCCACCGCCCCGATCGACGTCAGCCTGCCCGACCCGGCGGCGACTGCGGCGCTGGCTGCGCGGCTGGCGGCGGATCGTGCGGCCGGGCGATCTGATCGCGCTGCACGGCACGCTCGGCATGGGCAAGACTGCCTTCGCGCGCGCCCTCATCCAGCATCTGGCCGGCGCGGACGAAGAGGTGCCGAGCCCGACCCTTCACCCTCGTGCAGAGCTACGACACGGCCGCCGGCACGATCTGGCATTTCGATCTCTACCGGCTGGGCAAGCCCGAGGATGTCTGGGAGCTGGGCTTCGACGAGGCCCTGGCGGGCGGCATCATCCTCATCGAATGGCCGGAGCGGCTCGGCACGGCTCTGCCCGCCCGGCGGCTGGATCTGACCTTGCGGGCGGGCGATACGGCGGAGTCGCGCCACGCGCTGCTCGATGCCGCCGGCGGCTCCGATCTGCTCGACCGGCTGGTGGCGCCCTCATGATCGATCGCGACCGCCGTCGGGGCGAGTTCCTGGCGGGCGCCGGCTGGGGGCCGGGCGCGGCTCGACGCCTTGCCGGGCGACGCCTCGGCGCGGCGCTATTTCCGGCTGGCCGATCGGGGCCGCGGCGGCCATGCTGATGGATGCGCCGCCGCCGGAGGATGTCGGCCGCTTCGTGCGGATCGCACGGCTGCTCTGCACAGCCTCGACTATTCGGCGGCCGCTGATCCTGGCCGCCGATCCGGCAGCCGGCTTCCTGGTGCTTGGAGGATCTGGGCGACCAGACCTATACCCGCCTGATCGAGGCCGGCGGCGACGAGGATCGGCTTTAACGGTTTGGCGACCGATCTGCTGGCCGATCTGCATCGCCGCTTCGATCCGCAGGCGCCGCATGGCGTGCCGGCCTATTCCGACGAGATCCCTGCTCGAAGAGGCCGGGCGCTTCGTGCTGTGGTTCCTGCCGGCCGCGACCGGTGCCGCGGTGCCCGAGCCGGTCGCGGCCGAGTTCTTCGCGCTGTGGCGCCGCGTGCTGCCCCTCGCCCGCGCCGTGCCGGACAAGCCTGGTGCTGCGCGACTATCATATCGACAATCTCATGCTGCTGGACGGGCGCGCAGGGCTGCAGGCCTGCGGGCTGCTCGATTTCCAGGACGCGGTGATCGGCCCGATCGCCTATGATCTGGTCTCGCTGGTCGAGGATGCCCGGCGCGACGTGTCGGCCCCGGTGCGCAACGCGATGATCGCGCGCTATCTGGCGCAGCGGCCCGAGCTCGATCGGCCCGGTTCGAGCAGGCGCTGGCGATCCTGGGTGCGCAGCGCCATACCAAGGTGATCGGCCTGTCTCTGCCGGCTTTGCGTGCGCGACGGCAAGCCAGGCTATCTGCGCCACCTGCCCCGCCTGTGGCGCCTGTTGGAAACCAGCCTGCGCATCCGGCGCTGGCGGAATTGGAGGGATGGATGAGTCAGCATGTGCCGGCGCCGCTGCGCCGCATCCCGCCCGGCCATGGGCGAGGCGAGGCCGGCATGATCCGGCCCGCGCGTGGGCATGGTGCTGGCCGCCGGGCGCGGCGAAAGGCTGCGCCCGATCACCGACACTCTGCCGAAACCGCTGGTGCGCATCGCCGGCCGCGCCTTGCTCGACCATGCCATCGACCGGCTGGAAGCGGCCCGGCATCGAGCGGGTCATCGTCAATGTCCATTATCTGGGCGATATCATCGCCGAGCATCTGGCGCAGCGCAGCGCGCCCGAGATCGTCATCGCGCGCGAGGCGACGGCGCTGGAGACCGGCGGCGGCGTCAAGCACGCCATGGCGCTGCTCGGCGACGAGCCGTTCTTCGTGGTCAATGGCGACAGCCTCTGGGCTCGACGGCATCCGCCCGGCCCTGATCCGGCTGGCCGATGCCTGGGCCCGGCGACGACCGACGCCATGCTGCTGCTGCAGCGGACCGCGACCCGCCGTCGGCTATGGCGAGGGGCTGGGCGACTACATTGCTCGTCAGCTCGACCGGCCGCGCCGGCGCCAGGCCCGCGAGGTGGCGCCGTATCTCTTCGCCGGCGTGCAGTTGCTGGCGCCGTCGCTGTTCCAGGGACATGCCGGACGGCGTGTTCTCGCTGAACCGGATTTACGACAAGGCCGAGGCGACCGGGCGGGCTCGGCGCGCTGGTGCATGACGGCGAATGGTACCATGTCAGCACGCCCGACGGGCTGAAGCTGGTCGAGCAGCGCCTGCACAGCCGACGCGTCGAGCGCTGATCCGATGGCGACGTCGGTCTGGACCATAACCGGCAGCCCTGCCCTTCCTCGACAACGCTGGTCGAAGGCATTTTCCGCGCGGCGCGGCCGCGACCCGCTGGCGCTGGCCGAGATCACCATCCTGCTGCCGGACGCGGCGTGCCCAGCGCGAGCTGCGCGACGCCTTTTCTGCGCCGGGCCGAGGGCACGCCCATGCTGTTGCCGCGCATGGCGGCGCTCGGCGACAATCGATGCCGAAGAGCTGGAGCTGCAAGCGCCGCTCGACCTGCCGCCGGCGATCTCGCCGCTGCGCCGGCAATTGCGCTGGCCGAGCTGATCCTCGCCCGCGATCGGGCCCGCGATCGCGGCCAGATCCTGCCGGCCCAGGCGGTGGCGCTGGCCGGCGAGCTGGCCCGCCTGCTCGACCAGGCTCATGCCGAGAGCGTGCCCTTCGCGCAGCTCGAACGGCTGGTTCCGGCCGAGCTGGCCGAGCATTGGCAGGTTACGGTCGAGTTCCTGCGCATCGTGACCGAGTTTTGGCCGGCTTTGCTCGCCGCCGAGGGCACGATCGACGCGGCCGAGCGGCGCAATCTGGTGATCGCCGCGCTGATCGAGGCCTGGCGCGCCCCGGCCGCCGGGCGTGATCAGCGCCGCCGGCTTCGCCGCGACCAGCCCCGAAGCGGCCCCGGCTGCTCACCCTGATCTCGATGCTGGCCCGAGGGCTTCGTCGTCCCCTGCCCGGCGTCGATACCGAGGCCGATGACGAACTCTGGGCAGCGATTGCGGCCGACCCGACCCATCCACAAGCACGGGCTGGCCGAGCTGCTCGGCCGCATCGGCGATCACGCATGACGCGCTGCCGCCCTGGACGGGTCGAGGCGACCGGCCGCGCCGTGCTGGCCGCGCGAGATGATGCGGCCGGCCCCGGTCAGCCATCGCTGGCGCGAGATCGATGCGTTGCCCGCCCGAGGCTGTGCGCGGCCTGCATCGCCTCGATCTGCCCGGCCAGCAGGAGGAAGCGGTCGCCGTGGCGCTGCTGCTGCGCCGCGTGCTGGAGACGCCGGCCGCGACCGGCATGCTGGTGACACCCGATCGCGGCCTTGCCCGCCGCGTCGCGGCTGAACTGAGGCGCTGGAACGTCGAGATCGACGATTCGGCCGGTACGCCTCTGAACCAGACGGCGCCGGGCACGCTGCTGCGGCTCTTGGCCGAGGCGGCGGCAGAACAGCTGGCACCGGTGCCGCTGCTGGCGCTGCTGAAGCATCCGCTGGCCGCACCCGATCTACGCGAGCCGGTCCGCCGCCTGGAGCGGCTGGTGCTGCGCGGTCCGCGACCGGCGCCCGGCCTCGCCGGCCTGCGCGCCGCAGCGTCCGAGCACAGCGCGCTGATCGAGCGGCTGGAAACGATGCTGGCGCCGTTACTGGTGCTGGTCGGACGCCGGAGACCCGGCTCGCCGAAGCACTCGACGCCCATATCCGCGCGGCCGAAGCACTCGGCCGGCGCCGACCGGCTTGTGGTCGCATGAGGCGGGCGAGAGCCTGGCCGATTTCGTCCGCCGAGCTGGCCGAGGCGGCACAGGATTTCCCACCGATCGCCGGCAACGCCTATCCGGTGATGGTCGAAGCGCTGCTCGCCGGCCGCGTCGGTCCGGCCCGCGCTTCGGCCTGCATCCGCGGCTGCAGATCCTGGGCACGCTGGAGGCGCGGCTGCTGCAGGCCGATCATGGTCGTGCTCGGCGGGCCCTCAACGAAGGCAGTTGGCCGCCCGAGACGCCGCATGATCCCTGGCTGTCGCGGCCGATGCGCAAGGAGTTCGGGCTGAAATCGCCCGAGGTTCAATCGGCCTCGCCGCCCATGATTTCAGCCTGGGCTTCCATGCCAACGAAGTCGTGCTGACCCGGGCCGCCCGCGCCGAGGGTGCGCCGACCGTGCCGTCGCGCTGGCTGCTGCGACTGGACACGGTGCTGGCTGCAGCAGGACTGACGCTCGCGCCGCATCCGGTCGCCGGGCTGCATGCGCTGCTCGACAAGGCCGGCCGTAATCCAGGCGGCCGCAGCGCCAGAGCCGCGGGCCCGCCGGTAGCGCTCCGGACCGCGCCGGCTGCCGGTGACCGAGATCGAGACCTGGATGCGCGATCCTTACGCCATCTATGCCCGGCATATCCTGAAGCTGGCGCCGCTCGATCCCGCTGGATGCCGATCCCGGCGTCGCCGAGCGCGGCGTGTTCATCCACAAGGCGCTGGACGGCTTCGTCGCGCGCTGGCCGGATGCCTTGCCGCCGGATGCCTTCAACATCCTGCTGGAGATCGGCCGCGCCGCCTTCGGCGAAGCCTTGGCCCGGCCCGGCGTCTGGGCCTTCTGGTGGCCGCGTTTCGAGCGCATCGCCCGCCTGGTTCGTCGAGATCGAAGCCAATCGGCGGGCGCTGCTGCAGCGCAGCTGGACCGAACGATCGGGCCGCATGCTGCTGCCCGGCCCGGCCGGCGCCTTCGAACTGACGCCAAGGCCGACCGCATCGATCTGTTCGAAGATGCCGGCCTTGCCGTCATCGACTACAAGACCGGCCGCCTGCCCTCGAAAGACGAAGTCGGGCTCGGCTTCGCGCCCCAGCTTCCGCTCGAAGCAGCGATGGCGGCCGAGGGCGGTTTCGACGACGTGCCGGCGACACCCGGTCGCGGCGCTCAATTTCTGGCGGCTCGACGGCGGCGACCCGGCCGGCGAGATCGTCGCCGTCGCCGACGACCCGGCCGAGATCGCCGCTGCCGGCGCGCGACGGACTGATCCAGCTCATCGCCCGCTTCGACGACCCCGCCACCCCCTACCTCGCCCGCCCCCGCCCCGGCCGCGCCCCGCGCTACGGTGCCTATGGCCACCTGGCCCGGCTGCAGGAATGGGGTACGGAGAGCGGGGAATGACGACGCTCCACCTAATCTCCCTCTCCGCCCCTTTAGGGTGGGGTGCCGGCCGGCGACAGATCCAACGGCACAACCCACCTCATCCTAAATCCTTCTCCCCCCTAAAGGGCGGAGAAGGACTTTGACCTCCGTCCTCGATCCTGGCGCCGCGCAACGGCGGGCGGCGGATGGCACGGCGTCCGGTCTGGGTCGCGGCCTCGGCCGGGGACCGGCAAGACCAAGGTGCTGACCGACCGGGTGCTGAACCTGCTGCTCGCCGGCACCAAGCCCGGGCGGATCCTGTGCCTGACCTTCACCAAGGCGGCGGCGGCGGAGATGGCCAACCGGCTGAACGGCAGGCTGGCGAAATGGGCCCATCCTGCCCGACATGAAGCTGCGTGAGGAAATCCGCGACATCACCGGCGCGCTGCCGGACGAGGCGCAATACGAGCGGGCGCGCAGCTCTTTGCCGGGGTACTCGACGCGCCGGGCGGCATGCATATCCCTGACGCTGCACGCCTTCTGCCAATCCGTGCTGCGCCGCTTCCCGCTCGAAGCCGGCATTCCGCCGCAGTTCGAAGTGATGGACGAGCGTAGCGCCGCCGAACTGCGGCGCGAGGCGCAGACCCTGATGCTCGAAACGGCGCGCCGCCCCGGCCCGAGGGCGCACTGGCCGCCGCGCTGACCGAGATGCTGTCGCATCTGCGCGAGCAGGGCTTCGCGACGCTGATGGAAGCGCTGACCGCCGAACGCGGCCGGCTGGCGCGGCTGTTCGACGAAGCCGGCGGGCTCGAGCCCTATCTGGCACAGCTCGACCGGCGGCTCGGCCTTGCGCCGGGCTTGGACCGGGCCACGCTGCTCGGCGGCTTCTGCGCGGAGGCCAGCTTCGAAGGGCCTGGGCTGCGCCGGATCTGCGCGCTGCTCGACGCGTCCAAGGCCGTGACCGATGGCCGGCGCGGCAAAGCCTTGGCCGCTTGGCTCGCCGCCGCGCCGGAACGCCGGGCCGAACGCTGGGAGGAGTATCGCGACCAGTTCCTGACCCAGGCGCGCCAGCCGCGCGCCGCGCTCGCGACCAAGGCGATCCTGGCAGCCGGCGACTGGGTTGGCGACTGCCTGCTGACCGAGCAGGCGCGCGTGCTGGCGCTACAGGAGAAACTGGCGGCGCTGGTCACGCGCGATGCCAGCGCGGCGTTGGCCAGGCTCGGCCACGCCTTCCTGGCCGGCTATGAAGCGGCCAAGCGGCAGCGCGCGCTGCTCGACTACGACGATTTGATCCTGGCCACGCGCAAACTGCTGGCCACGCCCGGTGTCGCGCCCTGGGTGCTGTTCAAGCTCGATGGCGGCTCGACCACATTCTGATCGACGAGGCGCAGGATACCAATCCCGAGCAATGGCAGGTCGTCGCCGCCCTCGCCCAGGATTTCTTCGCGGGGCTCGGCGCCCCGCGAAGGACCGCGCACGGTCTTCGCGGTCGGCGGACGTCAAGCAGTCGATCTTCAGCTTCCAGCGCGCCGATCCGCAGGAATTCCTGGCGATGCAGCGCCATTTCAGCGAACGCGTAAAGGCCGCCAAGCAAGAATGGGCGACCGTGCCGCTGGAGATCTCGTTCCGCTCGACCGACGCCGTGCTCGACATCGTCGACGGCCGTCTTCGCCGCGAGCCGGCGCGCGACGGCGTGGCGCTGGACGGCGCCGAGATCCGCCATCGGCCGTGGCGCGCCGGCCATGCCGGGCGGGTCGAACTGTGGCCGCCAGTGCTGCCGGACCCTGCGGCCGAGGGCCGAACCCTGGGCCCTGCCGGTCGAACAGAAGCCGCCGAAGCGCCGCGCGCGCGGCTCGCCCGGATGATCGCGCAGACCGTGGCCGAATGGATCCGGACCGGCGAGCCGCTGCCGTCACGCGACCGGCCGATCCGCGCCGGCGACGTGCTCGTGCTGGTGCGCCGCCGTGGTGGTTTCGTCGCCGAGTTGCTGCGCGAGTTGAAGCGGCTCGACGTGCCGGTCGCCGGCGCCGACCGCATGGTGCTGACGGCACAGTTGGCGGTGATGGATCTGATGGCGCTGGGCCGCTTCCTGCTGCTGCCGGAAGACGATCTGACGCTCGCCACGGTGCTCAAGGGTCCGCTGATCGGGTTCGACGAGGACCAGCTCTTCATTCTGGCACAAGGCCGCCCCGGCAGTTTGTGGTCGGCGCTCCGTGCCCGCACGGAGCCTTGGGCGGTCGAGGCACGCGAGACGCTCTCCGCCTTGCTGGCGCGCGCCGATTTCGTGCCGCCGCATGCGCTCTATGCCGAGCTGCTCGGGGCCGGCGGCGGGCGCCGCCGCCTGCTCGGCCGGCTCGGCTACGAGGCCGAGGATGCGATCGACGAATTCCCTCAGCCAGAGCCTGGCCTATGAGCAGGCCCATGTGCCGTCGCAGGGCTTCCTGCAGTGGCTCGACAGCGGCGAGGCCGAGATCAAGCGCGACCAGGAAGCCGGCGGCGCGCGCGACCAGCTGCGCATCATGACCGTCCATGGCGCGAAGGGGCTGCAGGCGCCGATCGTCTTCCTGCCCGATACGCTGGCGGTGCCGACGCGCCTGCCGCCGCTGCTGTGGCCCGAACCGGATGCGACGATGCTCTGGGCGCCAGGCGAGGGCGCCGGCGAACCGATCGCCACCGCGGCGCGCGCGGCGGCGCAGCGCAAGCGCGACCAGGAATATCGTCGCCTTCTCTATGTCGCGCTGACCCGCGCCGAAGACCGGCTCTATGTCTGCGGCTGGGCGACCAAACCGAATGTCAGCCCGGAATGCTGGTATTCGCTGATCCGCGACGGCATGGGCGAGCACGCCCGTAGCGTCGAAATCGCCTGCCCGAGGCGTGCGTCGCCTTCACCGAACCGGGCCTCATACATGCGACCGCGCAGAGCGCCGACGCCAAGCATGACCTGGCGGAGATTGTTGCGGCACCCGAGACTGCGGCCTTGCCGCCCTGGGCGCTCGATCCGGCCCCGCCCGAACCGGCGCCGCCGCGCCCGCTGGTCGCCTCGCGGCCGAGCCAGCCCGATCCGCCGGCGCGCTCCCCTTTGGCCGAGGATCTCGACCGCCGCCGCTTCCAGCGCGGCACGCTGATCCATCGCCTGATGCAGAGCCTGCCCGAGCTGCCGCCCGAAACGGCGGAGGCCGCCGCGCGCCGCTACCTCGCCGGCAAGGCCCACGGCCTCGACCCGGAGGAGCAGGACCAGATTGCGCGCGAAACCCTGGCCGTGCTGCGCCATCCGGACTTCGCCCCGCTGTTCGGCCCCGGCTCGCGCGCCGAAGTGCCGGTGGTCGGGCTGATCGACGGCAAGGCGCTGAGCGGCCGGATCGACCGGCTGGTCGTGACCGGCGACGAGGTGCTGATCATCGACTACAAAACCAACCGCCCGCCGCCCATCACCGCGGCCGAGGTGGCACCGGCCTATCGCGAACAGCTCGCGGCCTATCGCGCGGCGTTGGAACGGATCTATCCGGGCAAGCGCGGTGCGCACGGTGCTGCTGTGGACGGATGGGCCGCGGGTCATGGAGGTGTGAGGCAAGGTCCTACCCGCGCGAATCATCCCCATTTGACTTTCGGCCGCACCTTTCGGGGCACGCTGACATGCCGTGCGACAGCCTGTTGCTGCGAGCGCGGGAAGCGAACTCGGAGCCACGGCTTCGCCGGTCGTCGTCGCGATATGAGTGCCGCGCGGTGTGAACGCGACCCCTGGAACACTGCCCGGCGTATGCCCGACGGCGGCGACGCTGCCCGGCGTCAGGCTGCCGTCCCTGACATGGAGGTGGGGTGTATTGCCGAACCTGGATATTCACCCCGGAATGCGGCCCGAGATCCGGGATATTCGGATGATAGCTGTTCAGCCGGGCGAGCAGGCTTTGCGCGTTGGCCAGGATCGTCGAGACGGGCATGCGGGAGTTTACGGCAGCGACGAGTGTCGCTCGGTCCCGCTTGATCGCATTCGTCTGCCGATTGATGACGTCAATGATCTCATCGATGCTCTCGCGAGCCGCTCGGTCCCTCGCTTGGCTGGCAGCGACCCTCAGGACTCTGATCTTCCCCTGGCCGGCGCTCAGCATTCGACTCGTCCAGCGGAGCATCTCGGTCTCGGACGCTACGCCATCCAGATAATCCAGCACCCGCGCGCGAATGGCATCGAACGACGTCCGGTGCGGCAATGCCGCATTACGGCGGGACAGTTCAGGCTTCCTGATCGACACGGCGGTATTGTAGTTCAGATTATGCTGCCTGACTGCGGTCCGTAGGATTCGGCCGGAAAATTCGGGCCGCCCGAGTTGCTTCTTGTTGAAGCTGCCGGCGGGGCTTCTTGCCGCCGCCCCGACCTCGCCTCGAGGCCTGGGCCACCGCCGCCTGCGTCGAGGAGGGTGGTGCGGCGATCTTCGGTGGAGCGACAGGCGCCGGGCGTCCTGATGTCGGGAGGGGAAACCGCTTTCTGCACCGGCGGTTTGGACCATCGGATCGGTGGCGGTGGGATCGGCGGATTGCGTGTCACGGTCGCGCTGCTTTCCGAATATCGGCCAAGTTCTGGCTGCCAGGCGGCCAAGCGTATCGCGAAATAAGGAAAGACGGAATGACGGTCGACGGGAAAGCAAGAAACCGGCAAGGCGTCCTGTGCTATGCTGTACCGGACGGATACAGCGGCAGCGGACGACGCCCTTGAATTGCCGCCGCCGTTCCCGGCATGGATCCGTCTTGCAGGAGTCGATATGACGTCTGGTGCCGGTCGCTTTACGCTTCGCCTCGCGGCCGGATATAGGCTGTACCTCGGCCTGGGATTGGCTGTGCTTGCTCCATTCGTCGCGAGCGGCGCGACACCGGACCGCGCCGTTCCCGAATCGGTTGCCACCGCGCCCGCTCAGGCGGCCGATCCGGAGTTGCATCATCGTCTGACCGGGATCGTCGTCAGCCCCGCATTGCATGAGGCGATTTTCACGGCGAACGGAGAAACACGCGCTATCCACGAAGGGCAACAGATCGACGGCTGGACGCTGACCGCCATCGCCCCGAACGACGTGACATTGCAGGCCGCCGGCGAAACACTCCACCTCGCGCCGGAGGGGGACGCCGCATGGTGCACCCGAGTCGCCTCGGCCAGCGCCTCCTTCAACCTTGCGCACGCACCAAGTCGCCGACGCGCTGGCCCGCCAGCAAAGGGAACAGGCAGCGGCCGAAGCGACGCTTGCCGCGCAGACGGTCAAGATGCAGATGCAGGCGCGCTGAGCGGCAGCCGGATCCCTAGACGAGAGAGCGAACTGCCTGACACTATATTGTCGCCAATGGGATGTTACGGCCAGGAGTGACGCATGCTGTCACTACCCTACGAGGCCGCGACATGACCAACGAAACTCGCGCGAACAACCCTGACCCGAGTCCGCCGGCACCTCGCGCCGGACGGTCATCAAGGGTGTGGCCGGCGTGGCCGGCGCCGCCATGATCAGCTCGGCACTGCCCTCGGCCCTGGCCGCGCCGGGCGCGCTGGCCGCCCCTTCGGGCCGCGGTATCCTGCCGGCATCACCCGAGGATTCGGGCATCGACCATGTGGTCGTGCTCATGATGGAGAACCGCTCTTTCGACCATATGCTGGGCTGGTTGCCCGGCGCGAATGGTGTTCAGGCCGGCCGGACCTTCGTCGACACCAACGGCCAGAGCTTTGACAGCGCCCATCTGACCCTGTTCGAGAACTGCGCCTCGGCCGATCCACAACATGGCTTCGGCTTTGGCCGCACTCAGATGAATGGTGGCGCGATGGATGGCTTCCTCCTGACCCAGCCGGCCGGCGACCAGTTCCCGATCGGCTATTACGAGGCCGCGGACGTGCCGTTTTTTCGCCTCGGCCGCGCAGAACTGGACGATCTGCGACAACTACTTCTGTTCAATCCTGGGGCCGACCTGGCCGAACCGTATCTACATGCATACCGGTCAGACCGACCGCCTGACCACCGGCGGCAACACCAACGACACCGACAGCTTTGTGTCGATCCTGCCGACGATCTGGGATGCGGCGGCCTATGGCGGCGTCAGCGCACGCTACTATTACAATGATGCTGCCTACACTCCGCTGTGGGGCGGCAGCTACGCGGACATTTCCTTTACCTTCGACCAGTTCGTCGCCGACGCGGCGGCCGGCAATTTGCCGTCGATCAGCTATGTCGACCCGCCCTTCGTCGGCTCGGACCAGGGCACTTCGGCGGACGACCACCCGCTGGCCGATATCCGCAACGGCCAGCTCTTCATGTACAAGGTCTATCAGGCGCTCAGCACCAGCCCGAACTGGGCAAAGACCCTGTTGGTCATCAATTACGATGAATGGGGCGGCTTCGCCGACCATGTCGCCCCGCCGATGGCACCGGTCTCGGCCCATGAAGCGTCGATCGGCAATGTCGATACGCCGCTCAACCCGGACGGCACCGGCATGGCCTATCTCGGCTTCCGCGTGCCCTGCCTGCTGATCGGTCCGCGCGTCAGCCGTGGCTTCGTGGCACATGACCAGTTCGACGCCAATGCGATCCTGAACTTCATCACCTGGCGGTTCGGCCTGGAAGGGCTTGGCATCCGCGCCACGACCTCGGGCAATATCGGGACGGCGATCGATTTCACGCAGCAGCCCGACACCTCCGTGCCGCCGCCAGCCAATCTGGTCGACCAGGTCTACGGCTCATCCTGTGCGGCCAATCCGATGGCCGATCTGGGCCATGTCAACGAGACCTTCGCTCAGCATTTCGCCGATCTGGAAAAGGTGAAAGCGCTCATGATCGAGCACAATTTCAAGCTCGCCTGAGACCAAATCGACGTTCGCCGCGCAAACTGCCAAGTTGCAGACGGAAGCGCGGCGAGCGGTAGCAGGATCCCTTGACGAAAGAGCGAACTGGCTGACACCATATTGTCGCCATTGGGATGCTACGGCCAAGAGTGACGCATGCTGTCACTACCGTACGAGGCCGCGAGATGACCAACGAACTTCCCAAGACCACCCAGGACCAGAGTCCGGCCGGCACTTCGCGCCGGACGGTCATCAAGGGCGTAGCCGGCATCGCCGGCGCCGCCGCAATCAGCTCGACGCTGCCCTCGGCCCTGGCTGCGCCGGGCGCGCTGGCCGCCCCTTCGGCCCGCGGCATCCTGCCGGCATCGCCCGAGGATTCAGGCATCGACCACGTGGTCGTGCTCATGATGGAGAATCGCTCCTTCGACCACATGCTGGGCTGGCTGCCCGGCGCGAATGGCGTCCAGGCCGGCCGGACCTTCGTCGACACCAATGGCCAGAGCCATGACAGTGCCCATCTGACCCTGTTCCAGAACTGCGCCTCGGCCGATCCGGATCACGGCTTCGGCGCCGGCCGGACCCAGATGAACGGCGGCGCGATGGATGGCTTCCTTCTGACCCAGCCGGCCGGCGACCAGTTCCCGATCGGCTATTACGAGGCCGCGGGACGTGCCGTTCTTCGCCGCAGCCGCGCAGAACTGGACGATCTGCGACAACTATTTCTGCTCGATCCTGGGGCCGACCTGGCCGAACCGCCTCTACATGCATACCGGTCAGACCGACCGGCTGACCACCGGCGGCAACACCAACGACACCGACAGCTTTGTGTCGATCCTGCCGACGATCTGGGACGCGGCGGCCTATGGCGGCGTCAGCGCACGCTACTATTACAGCGATGCTGCCTATACTGCCCTGTGGGGCGGCAGCTACACGGACATCTCCTTCCCCTTCGATCAGTTCGTCGCCGACGCGGCGGCCGGCAATTTGCCGTCGATCAGCTATGTCGATCCGCTCTCCGTCGGCGAGGCCCAGGGCACTTCGGCCGATGACCATCCGCTGGCCGATATCCGCAACGGCCAAGTCTTCATGAACAGAGTCTATCAGGCGCTCAGCACTAGCCCGAACTGGGCGAAGACCCTGCTGGTCATCAACTACGACGAATGGGGCGGCTTCGCCGACCATGTCGCCCCGCCGATGGCGCCGGTCTCGGCCCATGAAGCGTCGATCGGCAATGTCGATACGCCGCTCAACCCGGACGGCACCGGCATGGCGTATCTGGGATTCCGCGTGCCCTGCCTGCTGATCGGCCCGCGCGTCAGCCGCGGCTTCCTCGCACATGACCAGTTCGACGCCAATGCGATCCTGAACTTCATCACCTGGCGGTTCGGCCTGCAAGGGCTCGGCATCCGCGCCACGACCTCGGGCAATATCGGGACGGCGATCGATTTCACGCAGCAGCCCGACACCTCCCTGCCGCCGCCGGTCGATCTGGTCGACCAGGTCTACGGCTCGTCCTGCGCGGCCAATCCGATGGCCGATCTGGGCCATGTCGGCGAGACCTTCGCCCAACATTTCGCCGATCTGGAAAAGATGAAGTCGCTCATGATCGAGCATAATTTCAAGCTCGCCTGAGACCGAAGCGACGCTCGCCGCGCAAACCGTCTAGTTGCAGACGGAAACGCGGCGAGCGGTAGCAGGATCCCTTGACGAAAGCGTGAACTGCCTGACACCGTATTGTCGCCAATAGGATGCTACGGCCAGGGGGTGACCGATGCTGTCACTCCCGTACGAGGCCGCGACATGACCAACGAACTTCCCAAGAACAACCCTGACCAGAGCCCGGCCGGCACTTTGCGCCGGACGGTCATCAAGGGTGTCGCCGGCATCGCCGGCGCCGCCGCAATCAGCTCGACACTGCCCTCGGCCCTGGCTGCGCCGGGCGTGCTGGCCGCCCCTTCGGGGCCGCGGCATCCTGCCGGCATCGCCCGAGGATTCGGGCATCGACCACGTGGTCGTGCTCATGATGGAGAATCGCTCCTTCGACCACATGCTGGGCTGGCTGCCCGGCGCGAATGGCGTCCAGGCCGGCCGGACCTTCGTCGACACCAATGGCCAGAGCCATGACAGCGCCCATCTGACCCTGTTCCAGAACTGCGCCTCGGCCGATCCGGATCACAGCTTCGGTGGCGGCCGGACCCAGCTGAACGGCGGCGCGATGGATGGCTTCCTCCTGACCCAGCAGGCCGGCGACCAGTTCCCGATCGGCTATTACGAGGCCGCGGACGTGCCGTTCTTCGCCGCAGCCGCGCAGAACTGGACGATCTGCGACAACTATTTCTGCTCGATCCTGGGGCCGACCTGGCCGAACCGTTTCTACATGCATACTGGCCAGACCGACCGGCTGACCACCGGCGGCAACACGAATGACACCGACGGGCTGGTGTCGATCCTGCCGACGATCTGGGACGCGGCGGCTTATGCCGGCGTCAGCGCGCGCTACTACTACAGCGACGCGCCTATACTGCCGTTGTGGGGCGGCAGCTTCACGGACATCTCCTTCACCTTCGACCAGTTCGTCGCCGATGCAGCGGCCGGCAACCTGCCGTCGATCAGCTATGTCGATCCGCCTTTCGTCGGCGAGGCCCAGGGCACTTCGGCCGATGACCATCCGCTGGCCGATATCCGCAACGGCCAGGTCTTCATGAACAAGGTCTATCAGGCGCTCAGCACCAGCCCGAACTGGGCGAAGACCTTGCTGATCATCAATTACGACGAATGGGCGGTTTCGCCGACCATGTCGCCCCGCCGATGGCACCGGTCTCGGCCCATGAAGCGTCGATCGGCAATGTCGATACGCCGCTCAACCCGGACGGCACCGGCATGGCCTATCTCGGCTTCCGCACGCCCTGTCTGCTGATCGGCCCGCGCGTCAGCCGCGGTTTCGTGGCGCATGACCAGTTCGACACCAATGCGATCCTGAACTTCATCACCTGGCGGTTCGGCCTGGAAGGGCTCGGCATCCGCGCCACGACCTCGGGCAATATCGGGACGGCGATCGATTTCACGCAGCAGCCCGACACCTCCGTGCCGCCGCCAGCCAATCTGGTCGACCAGGTCTACGGCTCATCCTGTGCGGCCAATCCGATGGCCGATCTGGGCCATGTCGGCGAGACCTTCGCCGAGCATTTCGCCGATCTGGAAAAGGTCAAGTCGCTCATGGTCGAGCATAATTTCAAGCTCGCCTGAGACAGCAACCGTACCGCGCCGGGGCAAGCGGCCCCGGCGCGGCGACGCGGCGTTCAGGCCTCGTGATCGTCTTCCGTCTCGGCCTCGTCGCCGTGATGCGTCGCATGCAGCTTGCCGGCTTCCTCGGCATGGTGCACGGCATGCAGATGATGGCCGTGGGCGACATGCGCATGATGCGCTGCGGTTTCGTGCTCGCCATTCTCATGATTGTCGGCGGCATGCTCGTGATGCTCGGCGGCCTTGGCATGGAATTCCGCGGCCTTGCGGTGATGCTCGGCGATGTGCTCGGGATGCGACATGGAACCCTCCAACGAGGCGGACGGGATGTCCGCGTATGCAGGAGTCTGGTCCCGGGCCATTGCAGCACGCGGGGTGGTTCGGTGACTTGGGCGTGATCCACTAATGACGGTTTCACGCCGATTTTTGTGACAACCGCAGCTTTCAGTCGTCCGCGGCACTCCCCGGGAATTTGTGTGCCACACGGCGCGATGACGACATTTCACGAGACGGGACCGCGCCCTCAGCTCTGCCGCCCACCAATCCTCGTCGGTTTCGGGTTGGTTTGACAGGAGCTGCCGCATTTCTGCCATATTGTGCATGCCGCTTTGGGACCTTACCGGCGGAGCGCGGCAGTTTTCGGACGGATTGGGATTTCGCTTATGGAGATTGCAGCGGAATGAAGCGTACGTGGATCGCGACCCTCGTGCTGCTCATGGCCCTGACGCAGGCCGAGGCCCGCCCCTTCATCGTCGCCGGCGGCAGCGACGTGGCGCCTTACCAGTTCACCGGCACGGACGGTCACGCCACCGGCATTCTCGTCTATCTCTATGGCGAATGCTTCCGCCGTCTCGGCATCGAGTTCGAATACGAGACGTATCCCTGGGCGCGGGCACAGGAGCGTGTGCAAGCCGGCGAGGCCGATGCCATGAGCACCGTGGTGACGGACAAGCGCCTGATCTACGCCGTTCCAGGTGCGGAACATCTGGCCGTCGAGCGGCTCGTCGCCTTCGCCACCCGGACCAACCCGCATTTCGACGAGATCATGGCCGCGACGAGCATCGATGATCTGAAGGGCCTGCATGCCCTGGCCCAGGTCGGTTCCGGCTGGACGGAACAGAATCTGCCGAAAAGTGCCATCGTCTATGGCGGCAGCCCGGCCGATCTGCTGGTGATGCTGGCCGCCGGCCGAGCCGATCTGCTGATCGAAGACGAGGCGCTGACGCAGCTCAGGCTGCAGACATTACGGGGGCAGTACCCGGATCTGCAATTCGACAGCATCGTCGCCGCGCGGAACGCGCTGGCGACCCTCGAATTCCATATGATGGTATCGAAGAAATCCGGTTATCTAAATCGTCTCAAGGACATAGACCGTACCATGGCCGAGATGCGGCAAGACGGGACGATACATCGGATCTATGGGAATTTCGGGATTGACGATCTTCCCGCGCAGCCGCCGCCCGCCTCAGCAAGCGAACCACTTTCGCCATCGGACGCTCCGGCTCCGGATGTCGCCCGACGCCTTCACCTGCCCCGGCCGAGCAGCCTTAGGCGACTCCGCTCTCGGTCCGCTCGAGGTTCGGGGCGTCGCGGCCGGAGCGGGCGTCCAAACGATCACTGGCGAGAGGCCTCTGCCGGTTGGCCGAATTGAGCGGGCAGTCGCTCGCCCGGCATTCCCGGGCAGCTATCGATCGAACCGGACATCCGCAGTCGGGACAGACGCTCGGATCCTCCATGCCTCACTCTCCTTCGCCAGCGTTGCGCCCCGGCGTTTGGACCGCCGGGGCGCACGCGCTCAAAGTCCTGGCGGCTTCTTCTCTTCTTCCTTGGGAGGTGCCTTGGGCGCCGGTGCCGGATGAGGAGCCGGGGCCGGGGCCGGATGCGGTGCCGCTTCAGGATGAGGCGCAGCATGTTCCGCCGGCGCCGGATGCGGCGGCGCGTGCTCCGCAGGGGCCGGATGAGCCGCCGGGGCCGGGCGTTCGGCCGGATGCGGCGCAGATTGTGGCGGGTGCTCCACCGGCGGACGAGCGGCCGGTTCAGGATGCGAGGCGGGAAGATTCGGGCGCGACGGCTCTGCCGCGTGCGGCGGTTCTACCGGATGCGGCGCCGATTGCGGCGGATGCTCCGCCGGGGGATGAGCACCCGGTTCGGGATGCGGGGGCTGGGGCCGCCGGATGCGCAGGCTCGGCGGCGTGAGCGGGTTCGGCTGGATGCGGCGCCGATTGCGGCGGATGAGCCCCCGGTTCGGGATGTGGCTCTGCGGCGCCGGGATGGGCTTCACTCGGATGAACCTCACCCGGATGCCCTTCATTCGGCCCGCGCTGCACCCGGACTTGGCGCACCCGGATGCTCGCCACCAGCAGCGGCACGCGCTGGCACCACCCCGGCACCTTTGAATTCGCCTGGGCGCGCCGTCGCGGCGATCGTCGGATGGCCGCCATTGGCCTTGGCCGAAAGCTCGGGATTATGCGCAGCTTCCGTGAAATGCCGTGTCTGCACCGGCGTCGCCGCGACATGGTGCTCGTGCTCGGCCTGCACCTGTGCCGGGGTCGGCTGGGCCCTGACTCCGCCCGTGCCGCCGACGTAGCTGACATGGGTGTTGTTGATCACCGTCACATTCGACGTGTAGACATTGGTTATATGAGTCGAGCCGAAATTGTTGACGGTCCTGGTTGTAGGCGAAACGCCCGTTCTCCCAGCGACCGCCTTCATAGCCGTCGCCACCATAACCGTAGCCGTAATTGACGCCGCCATAGAAGCCGACATGCTCGCCCCAATATCCGCTATGAAAGGCATAGACGCCATCGGACCAGCCCCAATAGGGCGGTGTCCACAGCAGATTGGGCTGAGGCGGTTCGACCCAGGTGCCGGGTATCCAATAATACCCTTCGTCATTGTCATAGGCCCAGTAACCCGGGGTCCAGATATAACCGGGCTCCGGAATCGGCGGTTGATCGTAGACCGGCAAGGCCGGCGGTTCGATTTGCACCGAGATGTCGATCTGGGCGATGGCGAGGTTGGACCCTGCGATCAACGCCGCCGGAGCCACGAGCATGGTCGCCGCGAGCAACAGTTTCTTGAGAGATAGTTGTTTATGATTGGTCATCCGCGCCTCGCTTCGCCGGATAGGGAATAGGCAGATTTCTCCGCGTCGCGGGAATCCGGATCCGCGGGCGGTATGCGGGGATGCAAACGGTGTTTTCCGTCTTTGGTTCCGCGCTAATCTGTATGAAGTCGCGTTCCAGTAGAAACACGCCAAGCGCGGACCGCCGGCATCTTCGGCATTGCCTGCGGTTCCATAACAAGCCGCAGATCGGACTACGCCGAGAGTTATTTTTTACTGGTCTTGATAAGGTTCTCGTTTTACACACCCCTGGCGCCATCTTTACCGCCCCGGCTGGAGATTTTCGATGAAGCAGCTGTGCGCTGCGATATTTCTGAGCTTGATCTTGGTGCTGACCAGGGGAGCGGTGGCAGCCGAAGCACCGAAGCCGGCTTTGCGCCTGTGCTATGAGGATCAGCTCGAATGGTCGTGGATCCGCCCGGCGCAAGGGACCGATTCCGGCTATATCCTGCTCGAACTGGTCCGCGCGAAGCTCGGCCGGCAGATCGACTATATCGGCCTGCCCTGGAAGCGCTGCCTCGGACAGGTTCAGGACGGCAGCATGGACGGCGCCGTCGGGGCGAGCTTCCTCGCCGAGCGCCAGGCGACCGGCGTCTATCCGACCGATGCCGCGGGACGGCCGGATACGACACGGCGCCTGACCATGAACGGCTATCATCTCTATGTCCCGAAAGGCTCGGCCCTGGCGTGGGACGGCTTGCATTTCGCCAATCTGAGCGGGCCAATCGCGACCATCATCGGCTATTCGATCGTCGATCAGCTCAAATCCGCAGGGGCGTTGGTTTACGAGACCAGCGCCGGCAATGACCAAACGCTCGCCCTGTTCCGGCTGGTGTTGGGCGGTCATGCCGCGGCGGCAGCCATGATCGATGCTGGCGGCAGCGTCGTGCTGCGCAATCACCCCGAAATCGCCGCACAACTCGCCGAATACCCGGTTCCGTTGATCGAAAAGCCCTACTACCTGATGTTCTCGCACCAATTCTACGCGGAAGATCCGGAACTCGCCGAGCAGATCTGGTCGAGCCTGGCCGAGCTGCGCGACAGCGCGGAATATCGCGTGGCGGTGCAGCAGCCGGACCAGCCTTAGCGTCAGGGCCGATGGCGGAGCTCGGCCAGCCCCGACAGCATGGGCGCCCGTGCCGGATCGTCCTGATACGCCAGCGCCAGCGAGGCTACCGCCCCCAGCTCCGCATCGACGTCGCAGCCATGGCGAGCCAGCAAAGCCAGCGCCGGCAGGATCGTCTCGCCGCGCAACCGATCCATGAACTCGGCATAGGATCGGGGGTCGTCAGGCGCCGGGCGATAAACCCTCTCGATATCGCCACGCAGCACCCGCGATGCCGCCGCGCACAGCGCGGGGGTCGGTTCGAGATCGAGTTCGGGCAAGTAGCGCAGCAGAGTCCCGGCTGCGAACTCGTCGTCCAGCATCTCGACCGCATCCGCGGTCCGGTGATCGAGGCTTCGACCGCCAGCCAGCGCCCGATCGCGCAGCGCGGTGTCATCGGCAAAGCTCAGCCACGCCTTGAGATGCGCCGCCGGCGTCAGCATCGAGAACCGCGCCGGGGCTTCGCGCAAAATCCGGCCCAAGGCTTGCGGATCATGCAGCTCGGCAAGACGATGCGCATCCCAGCCGACATCCGGATAGCGGCGCACCACTGCCTCCCGGGCCGAAATCTCCCGGTCGCAAGAGCAGCCGTAGCCGACCAGCCATGCCATGGCACCGACCGCTCCGTCCACGTCTCCGGCGATCATGCCATGCAGCCAAAGCAGCAGCAACGCCAGCGCAGCAAAGCCCTGCGTCATGCCATTGCCCGCAGCGTCGCTGCCGGTCAGGTTTGCCAGCAGTCGCAGTTCATAAGCCCAGATCAGCAAGGCCAGCCCGCCGAGCACGGCGCAAACGACAAGAACAGCGGGAGACGCAATGGCGGCGGCGGTCGGCATACCCGGGACCCCCAATCCAAAGAGCGCTAAGCACCTTGCGGTAGATCCGCATAGCGCTAAATATCAGTAAAATAGCAACACAATGCGGCCGAATCTGCGCAACGGCCGCGTTGTGACGCAGAACTCGACAAGCGGTGGTGTCCGCACCTCGCCCATGCGCTGGATACGGGGTCGCCACCTTGACGTTGCTTCCACCCCTCCCCTAGTCTTGTGCCTGAGTCGGGCCGGTGTATCCGGTCCACAACCTCTCAACCGGGCGCAGGCCCGACAGGAGTGTAATGCCATGGGCACGACCAAGCAGGTTACCGATTCATCTTTCGAGTCCGATGTTCTCGCCGCGCCGGGTCCGGTGCTGGTCGACTTCTGGGCCGAGTGGTGCTCGCCCTGCAAGATGATCGCCCCGGCGCTGGATGAGATCGGCGCGTCGATGTCCGGCCAGCTCACCATCGCCAAGCTCAACATCGACGACAATCCGAACACCCCGTCCAAATACGGCGTCAAGGCGATCCCGACCCTGATCCTGTTCAACAACGGCCAGGTCGTTGCGACCAAGCTCGGCGCGGTGCCGAAGAGCAAGCTGGCCGAGTGGATCCAGTCGTCCCTGCCGGCGCGCGGCGCGGCTTAATCCGCGCTTCGCCCCACTCGGGCTCGACTTCAACGGCGCGGATCGGCCGACCGCGCTGGTGGGGCATTATCTGAATTCGTTGTTCCTGATCCTGCGCACCGAACCAGTGCGCAGCAGTCTGGTGATCGGCCGTGGAACCGGCACCGCCGCTTCGAGGGCTTCGACGATCAGAACTGAGTAGCTACCCGCCGAGTCTGGCGGAGCGTTTCGGCGCTGTAGAGTGCCAGGGCGAGCCAGATGACGCCGAAACCGGCCAGCCGGGCCGGGTCGAAAGGTTCGCCATAGACCACTGCGCCGAGGGCGAACTGGATGGTCGGCGTCAGATAGTTCAGCAGGCCCCAGCGTCGAGAGCTTCAGCCGCTGCGCCGCCTTGGCATAGCCCAGCAGCGGCAAGGCGGTGAGTACCCCGGCCAGCAGGCACAGCAGCAGGACCGATGGCGGGTGATCGAACGGCCTTGCGCCTTCGACGGCGCGATACGCCAGGAAGAGTGCCGCAACAGGCGCCAGCAGGAAGGACTCGACGGCGAAGCCGGCGATCGCCTCGGCCCGCACCGTCTTGCGCGCCAGGCCATAGCAGCCGAAGGTCGCCGCCAAGGCAACCGAGCGCCAGACCTCCGGACCGATCGTCAGCGCGAAGCCCGACACGGCCAGAGCCGCGAGGCCGCAGGCTACCGCCTGCAGGCCGGGTCAGCCTTTCGCCCAGCACGAGACGGCCGAGCGCGACATTGGCCAGCGGCGAAATGAAATAGCCGAGGCTCGCTTCCAGGATATGCCCCGAGACGACGCTGCTGACATAGACCAGCCAATTCGCGGCGATCAGCAGCGAAGAGAGGGCAAGCACCCCGACCGTGCGCCGATCCGCCAATATTGCCGCGGCACTGGATAGCCGCCCCATCGCGGTCAGCAGCCCGGCCATGAAGACGGCCGACCACAGGATGCGATGCGCCAGGATTTCAATCGGCGGCACCGAGACGAGCTGCTTGAAGAAGCTCGGGAACAAGCCCCAGGCGCCGAACACCGCGAGCGCCATGATCACGGCGCCGACATCGCCCCGCCGGGCGGGCGGGCGACCGCCGCCGTCACGCGGCATGGCATCTCCAGCGCAGGCTTCCCCTGCCCGCGGCCATTGCCGGGGGATTGACCTTCGACGGACGCGACCTACCGTCATTGGCATGAATACGCTTCCGGAAATCCCTCCCGGCATTCGCCGGGCCAGCCGCCTTCTGAAGCTGATGGGTAATGAGCGCCGTCTGGACCGTGCTGTGCAGCCTGGCCGAGGGCGAGCTCTCGGTCGGTCAGCTCGAAACGCGGGTCGGGCTCAGCCAATCGGCGCTGTCGCAGCATCTGGCCAAGCTGCGGCGCGACGGGCTGGTGCGCACGCGCCGCCATCGCCAGACGATCTATTACGCCCTGGCCGGGACCGAGGCCGCCTTCCTGCTGGTGGCGCTGGGGCAGCTCTACGGTCCGACGGTCGCACCCGCCGCCTCCAACGACCTCACCGCCCTCGCCTCCTGAACACCGCATCAAGGCCGGCTCCGCCAGCCATGCCAGGGCGAGCGCCAGCCAGCCGAGCATGAACAGCGTGCCGCCGACCGGGGTCGAGGCCGCCGCCATCGGCCAGCCGGTCGCCGCCTTGGCCGCGAGGCCGCCGGCGAAGGCAATCATGCCGGCGAGGAAGCACCATCCGGCCAAGCCGAGCACGACGCTACCGCCGCCGCGCGCCATCAGCGCCACGGCGAGCAGCGCCAGGCTGTGATACATCAGATAGCGCGCGGCGATTTCCAGCAGCGTGCCGTCCAGCGCCAGATGAGTGGTCGCAGCCCCCCAGCGCCACCGACGCAAGACCGCCCAGACCGGCGGCGACGATCCAGATTCTGATCATTCCGCTTCTTCCTCGTTACCCGCGAAACCATGCCCCAATCGAAGGTCTGAAGCGATCTGAGGCCGGCGCGGGCCAGCAATGCTCCGGCGGAACTGGCGTTTTCGCAGTGCAACAGCCATATTCCGGTCCGCAGTGGTTGGAGGCGCCCACGCCCTTAGGGGCCGCCCGTCTCATGGAACGCGATCCCGTCGGGATTTCAACATGCGTTCCGAAGCACCACGGCATCGCCCGAAAGCGGGTTCATCCCGTCACGCGCGTTGATCTGGTGCACGACCGAGACCCGGCCGCGGCGCTTCCCTTTTCTTTGTTCTAGGAATACCACTCCTTTGGCTTTTTCTGATTTCGACCTGCATCCGAGCATCCTCAAGGCGCTCGAGGCCGCCGGCTTCGCCGAGCCCACCCCCATTCAAGCCGCCGCGCTGCCGGCCGTCCTGGCCGGCCGCGACGTGATCGGCAGCGCTCAGACCGGCACCGGCAAGACCGCTGCCTTCATGCTGCCCGCCCCTCAACCGCCTGGCCGAGCCGGTGCAGCCGCGTCCGCGCGGCCCGCGCGTCCTCGTGCTGGCGCCGACCCGCGAGCTGGCTTCGCAGATCCTCGACGCCACGCGCAAGCTCGGCAAGTTCCTCCGTCTCCACACCGTCTCGGTGCTGGGCGGCATGCCCTATCGCGTCCAGCTCCGCGAGCTGTCGCGCCCGATCGATGTCATGGTCGCGACGCCGGGCCGCCTGATCGACCTGATCGACCGCAAGGCCGTCAGCCTTGCCGATCTTGAGATGCTGGTGCTCGACGAGGCCGACCGCATGCTCGATATGGGCTTCATCGACGCGGTAGAGAGCATTGCCGCGCTCACCCCGGCGAGCCGTCAGACGGTGATGTTCACCGCCACCTTCGACCGCCGCATGAACGCGCTGGCCGCGACGCTGCTGAAGAACCCGGAACGGATCGCCATCGAATCGACCATGACGGTCGACAGCATCGAGCAGCGCTACATGGTCTCCGACAACATGCAGCATAAGCGCAAGCTGCTGGCGCATCTGGTCGCGAGCCCGGAAATGGGCAAGGCGATCGTCTTCGCCGCGACCAAGCGCGACGCCGACCAGCTGGCCGAGGAGCTCAAGGCGGCCGGCCATCCGGCAGCGGCGCTGCATGGCGACATGACGCAGAGTGCCCGCAACTGGACCGTGCGCCAGCTGCGCGACGGCCGGGTCAAGCTCGTCGTCGCGACCGATGTCGCGGCCCGCGGCATCGACGTGCCGGACTTGACCCATGTCATCAATTTCGACCTGCCGCGCCAGGCCGAGGATTACGTCCACCGGATCGGCCGCACCGGCCGGGCCGGTGCCCTCGGGCATCGCGGTCTCCTTCGTCGCCCCCGGCCGACCGCATCCAGCTCGACCGGATCGAACGCTTCACCAATTCGAAGCTGGCCGAGACCGTGATCCCCGGCCTGGAGCCGACCGTGTCGCTGAACTCCGCCGTGCGCGCCCGCTCCGGCAATGGCCGTGGCCGGCCGTGGCAGGGCGGCAACCGCGCCAAGCCCGGCTTCGCCGGTGCCGGCCCGGCGCCGCGCTGGAACGGCGAGCGTCGCCCGGCCAACCAGTCCTCCGGCCAGCCCGGCGGCGAACGCCCGATGCGCCGCGCGAGCTGATCCCAGGCTCGACAGACTGAAACAAGCGGCGGCCGGGGCTCCCCCTCGGCCGCCGCTTGCGTTTATAAGCATCCTCGATATCCGCATCAGCGCAAGAGACAGGCCCATGCCGAGCTTCGACATCGTCTCCAAGACCGACCTCGCCGAGGTCGACAATGCCCTCGCCAATATCGAGCGCGAGATCGAGACCCGTTTCGATTTTAAGGGCAGCCATTGCAAGATCGAGCGCAAGGACGAGACCCTGACCGTCCATGCCGACGACCCGCTCAAGCTGAAACAGATCCACGAGCTGATCAAAACCATTTCACCCGGCGCAAGGTCGATCCCGGCGCGCTGGAGTTCAAGGATCCGGAGAAGGCCTCGGGCGGACACGGTGCGTCAGACCATCATCGTCAAGCAGGGCGTGGACAAGGATTTGGCCAAGAAGCTGGTCAAGGAGATCAAGGACTCCAAGCTCAAGGTCCAGGTCGCGATCCAGGGCGACGAGCTGCGCGTCTCCGGCAAGAAGCGCGACGACCTGCAGGAGGCGATTCAGCACATCAAGGGGATGAAGATCGAGCTGCCCCTGCAATACGTGAATTTCCGCGAATAGCCCGCATGGCTGATCGGCAAACCAGGATCAAGGAAATCCTTGATCCCCGGCACCGCCTCGGCTATCACCTCGCTCCTCCGGGTCCCCATCGTCTAGAGGCCTAGGACACCGCCCTCTCACGGCGGGAACAGGGGTTCGACTCCCCTTGGGGACGCCAAGCTTTTCAAGAGCTTAGCAATTCGCATGACCGCACTGCGGTAATATTGCGGAATTATAGCGTTCTGGAGTGGTCTGGACCCGCGCAAACGAATATGGAACAATCGGCCCGAAATGGGGTCGGTTGCGATTTGTGACGAGTCACCGCGGCCGCCCCTCCAATCGGCGGGGCTAGGCTGATCCCCGAACGCCCGGTATCGCACCGAGCTGCCCCACCGACCATCCTGCGGCGCCCAGCAGAGGGCGAATGAAAACGCAATCGCTGAGGACTCGCCTCGCGCGTCTTGAGGTGGCAATACGCAGCGGCGCGGCGGGCCATTCTCCAACCCAGCCCAGCCAGGCCGGCGATCAACAGGATCATCGCCCAGGGGCTCAATGTCGGTACTGTCACCAGCCGGCCCTCGATCTGGCCTGTAAGCCGCGCTGCTTTTGGGGGCATCGCGCTGGTGCAGTTCGTAGTGTTGTTGCAGTGCCCCTCATTGAACCCGCTGTTCGCATTGTTGATCCCGATCGTGCCGCCGGCATCCGTCATGGCGGCAGCAAACGGCAGCCACAAAAAGGGCGTACCGGCCAAATCCGTATTCGGGGCTTGGGTAAGGGCAAAGAGGACGGTAGCACTCTCACCGGGTCCGCAGTTGCAGGTAAAGGTATAAGTTTGCCCCCGTGACGAGGGTGCCTGAAATCGTCGTTATATCTACGGCGCTGAAAACATTGGTGTCCGCGTCGTACATGAACGACCCGGAAGCGGTCCCTCCATCGGAGAAGGTCACGTCGACCAGGGTCCATTTCACAGGAGCCGCCACTGCCGTTGAGCTCATCGCGGTAAGGCCGATCACCAGCGCGATCCAGAGCACCGAGAAACGCCATCCGCACGCGCGGTGGGATTCGCCGTCACTATTGATTCGCATTCGAGCCTCCCCAGCTTCGGTGGAGCGCGATTTTGAACGATGGGCGCGATATACCCGCCAGTATCCGGGCAAGGAACAGGTGGCCGCCGTGCGATCACGGCCGTTCGCCTCCAGCATGCCGAGAATATTTTCCGAGAGTCAATCTAGGGTCGAGTTGCTATTGCGCGCTTGGTGCGGGCCCAGCCGTTGGCCGGGCATGACGTCACACCCTTTGGCTTGTCCCCCACAAAGCGCACCTTCGACCCCACAGCCCCTGCTACTGGGAGATCCGGTTATCATGGCGGGGTATTGTGCTCCAAGCCGACATTGGTGACGACGCCACCCGGGTTGACCAGGAAGCTGGACGCCGCGACATTGCCGAAATCGCCGCTGATGATCAGCTGGATCGTCGCGCGCTGGCCCGAATTGGCCAGATCCAACCCGGTCACCGCCGCCGCGATCTGCGGCTCGGTGAAGACCGTGCCGGTCCCCGCGCCGAGCGAGCCCAGCGAACCGGTGAGCGGCGCTCCACCGGTATCCGGCTGGACCAGCGCGAAGAGATCGACCGTGCCTGCACCGGCATTGTTCACCCGCAGCAGCGAGCTGTAGCCCGAATCATCGCCCGTGAGAAGTTGGTGACCTCGGTCACACCGCCGCCGGTGTAGAGGATGAAGCCGGGAAATTCGACGATCCCATTGGTACCGAGAAAATCGGTGCTCGTGCCCGGTGTAACGGCGACATTTGGGAAGCCGTTGGACATTCTCCGAGAGCAGCGACGTCCCGGTCGCGGTGAAGCAAAGGAATTCTTCTCGATTGATCGGGATATCGGGGAACGAGGCCTGGCTGACCGGCACCGTGCCGGTCGAGATCGGGCTCTGGCAGTCCGACGTCGTCGAGACGAAGGGCGTCTTGATGCCGTTGAAGATGCCGCCAATCGTGAGCGTGGCAGTATCCGAAGTCGACAGCGAGTTCAGCCCCCCATCCGGGCTCAACACCGGCACCGACGAGGTGGCCGCATCGACAGTCTCCGCTTGGATGGCTGTGGCGCCGATGACCGCCGTCGGCGTGTCCGGCGAGCTCAGGAACAAGGTTCCGAGCGTCGGCGAGGACAGGTCGATGAACTGGATGGCCCCGACGAAGATCGCCGTAACGCCCGGCTCGCTGGCAAAGGCGCCCTTTGAGAACGGGCTCGCATCGTTGTTGGTGATCTCGGCATTATTGGTAGCTTGCAACGTCAGCGGCAGCGCATTCACTACCGGGATCGGCGCCTCCAGCACAGTCGCGCCCGAGATTGCGAAGCTGTTCAGCGTCGCTTGCTGGCCCGGAACCAGTGGTGCCGTCTCGATCTGGAAGGTCGCCGACTGCGAGCCGACACCACCGGTGATCAGCATGAAACTTGTGGTCCCGGTATCGGACAGCGAGGGCTGCGAGCTAAAGCTGAAATTCGGGGGCAGCGTCACCGTGAAACGTGAGTTGAGCTCTAGCGTGCCGCCGCCGGCATTCAGGTTGTAGCTAGCGAGGCCGGCCGGCACGGTCAGGATCGCGCCCGCGGTCGTCACCTGGGCCGCATTGTAGTCGGCCACATTCACGGTCACGACCCGCGGCGCCGTTGGCGGCCCAGCATGGGCGGTCACGATGGCCGCACCGAGCGCAAGGATGCTCGCCCCACCGAGATATAACTTAGGCATTCGCCCCTCCCTTGCCTGCGGCCCCGATGACCGGCACATGCTTTCGAGGGTACCGACCACCCACAACCGGCGGCTAGCCTCGGAAACTACTCAGACGGGAGGTCGTGGACGATGAATGCTCGGGGGATTGAAGTAAAAATATTCGTTAAACAACGACTTGATAGAGTAACTGGAATGGCACTGCTGCCGGAATCTTCATGCTCCCCGGGGCTGAACTCCTTGCCGACGCGGCCCGGGTAACCGGCCGACTGATCAATTTAGGGGACCTGGTCGGGCGGTCGCCAACGACCGTCCGCGACTAGCCGCCCATCGCGCATCTCGGTAAGCGGAGTCGACCGGCTTCATCACTGCTCGGTATCGCCAGCTACCAGTAAAGCCCGCGGACGGGAATGTCTGCTTCAAGCCTCCCGGTCGCCAACGGCGTCGATCAACGATTCTTTCGTCAGGCTGCCCAGGACCTCGCGCCGGCCATCGGTGTTAACGGCGACGGCGATGCAGACCGCGACCGAGACGACGCGTCCGTTCTGGCGGCATTTTACGTAGGTGGCATCGATCCAGAGATACGGCCAATCGCCCTCGATCGGCCGTTCCAGGAAGGCCTTCACCCGCTCGTCGACCTTCGCCTGCTTTCGCAGGCGTCCGCTTCGCGGTCGGAGCCGCCGCTTGCGCTCTGGCTTTCTTCGCACAAGCGGCTGACCTGGCTCTTCGAGATGCCGGTCATGCCCATGGCCTTGACCAGATCGTCGACCGAGCGCGTCGAGATGCCCTGGATGTAGGCCTCCTGAATGACCGCGGTCAGCGCCTTCTCGGCCATCCGCCGGGGCTCCAGAAAGCCCAGGAAATAGCTGCCTTTGCGCAGCTTCGGGATGCGCAGTTCGACCGTCCCGGCCCGGGTCTCCCAGTCGCGGTCACGGTAGCCGTTGCGCTGAACCAGCCGCTCGGCCGAGCGCTCGCCAGGTGCCGCACCGGTCAGTCCCTGAACCTCCAACTCCATCAGGCGATGGGCGGCAAAGCCGATCATCTCCCGCAAGAGATCGCCATCCGTGCCCTTCTCAAGCATCGAACGAAGCGTCATCATATCGTCGGTCATCGTGGTCACCCCTCGGCTGAGGTTGCGTTGTGATGACCAGATCTTACCCGAAGGCCCACGATGGCCGCCTTGGGGCGAAGAAGCTGATGTTGGGGAGGGGCTCCGCTCCACGTAGCGGGGCGCTACGCTCCGCCCCTCCCCAACATCAGCTCCCTCAGGGCGATGCTCCTACACCACGCCGAGGGACACGACCAATCGCCGAGAATCAGCACGAGCCATATTCGCGGCCGACGCGGTGCCTTCGCAACGGCCGCTGCCTCAGGAGAGGCGGTCCATAGCGTCCGGCTGAACTGGCATTGCTACATCCCGGCGATCGATCGTAAGGCAGCGGCGTGGAGGCGCGCCGACGCCCGGAGGGTGACGGCGGCGGCGGGCGGTGACAGGCGGCAAGCGCCCGTCGTCGTATCCGTCTGGCAGATCGTCAGCGGCAGCGCCGCACCGTTGAAATCGGTGTCTGCCGCGTTAGTGCCGGCCACGCCGAGATTGTCCGTCGCCACGACGAAGGCCGCCGCCCGCCCCTGGCTGAAGGGCACGGTCAGAATGCCGTCGGCTGCCGGAGTAGCGGCGATGGCGATGACATCCGGAACCGGCGCGGGAGCGACGCCGTCGAAGGCGAAGTCGAGCTGCATGGCCGGGGCCGCCAGTGGGACATCGTCCTGGAATGCGGTGAGAACGCTTTCTGTGCCGTTATTGCCAGCGATCGTCGCTAGCGTGCCGGTCGGCGCATTTGCCGGCAGCGCGATCCGGCAGTTTTCGAGAGTCGCCGAGCGAGCATTTACCATGCTGGCGAAGAGCGTCGCCGTAGTGCGGATCTGGACCGAGCGGTAGGCGGGCAGCAGGAACGCGAAGAGCGTCGGCGGCGCGATCTAGAGAACCTCGACGCGATGATTGCCGGCGTCACCGACCAAGAGCCGCGCGTGGGCGGTGGGTGCCGAGCGTCAGAAGATAGGAAGACGTGAGCCGGTCGAACACCTGCACCCGGTCGTCCGCGACCGCTCCGGCATCGGCACCCGGGACCAGGTTGGTGACCTAACCGCGGAGCTTTCGAGCGCTTCGATCGCAGGCCATACCGATCAGCGTCGCAACCCTTTGGCGACTTATACGGGTTCCGTGTCAGCCCTATTGGAGCCGCCGCCGGACAGCGTGTCGAATAGGTACGATCCGGTTCCGGCATGCCGGGGATTTATCCAGCCGGAACAGACATTATGGCGGACGCCATTCCCTCTCGCGAGCACCGTCCCGGTCAGCCAAGAACGACCCGAACCCGGTGGGGGCCACCGTCATCGACGAGCGGAACCCTCGCTAGGTCTCCGGACAGCGCCGCACCCGTCGAGTTCGGCGTGGCGAACGCCCCGGCTGACGCCGTCCGGGTTCTCGACCTGGATATCGTAGCAGGCGGAATGGTACCGGAAGACAATCCTAAAATGCGGCCATGCCTTGGGGATACAGGGATCGATAAGCAGAGTGTCTCCCTGCAACTGGAACCCGAGGATCCATTCAAGCCCGGCCCGGTACATCATCCGGCCGAGCCGGTATACCAGGTCCAGCCGCCGCGCCCGACATGCGGGGGCGTCGAATAGACATCGGCGCACGCGACATAGGGCTCGACCTTGTAGCGCCGGGCTTCTTCGGGCGTGCGCGCGTGATTGATCGGGTTCAGGATCGAGAACAACGCGGCCGCCTTGTCGCCCTCGCCCAGCATGGCGAAGGCAATCACCGACCAAAGCGCCCCATGGGTATATTGGCCGCCATTCTCCCGGATGCCGGGCGGATAGCCCTTGATGTAGCCTGGGTCGCGCGGCGTCCGGTCGAAGGGTGGGGTGAAGAGCAGCACGAGTCCATCCTCGGGCCGGACAAGCTCGGCCTCGACCGCCGCCATGGCGCGCACGGCTCGGGCCGGATCGCCGGCGCCGGAGATCACGCTCCAGGACTGCGCGATCGAATCGATCCGACATTCCTCGTTCGTGACTGAGCCAAGCGGCGAACCGTCGTCGTAATAGGCGCGCCGATACCATCCGCCGTCCCATCCATGCTGCTCGATAGACTGGGCCAGATCGGCGGCGTGGCGCCGCCAGCCCGCAGCGCGCTCGGCGGACCGGCGACGCTCGGCGATCGGGGCGAAGCCGGTCAACGCGGCATGCAGGAACCAGCCGAGCCAAATGCTCTCGCCCCTGCCTTGGTCGCCCACCCGATTCATGCCGTCATTCCAATCCCCGGTCCCCATCAAGGGTAGACCATGGCTGCCGAGGGCGAGGCTGTAGTCGAGCGCCAGCGCGCAATGTTCGAACAGGCTCGCCTGCCGATCCGACATCATCGGCTGGAAGAAGGCTTCGGTCTCGCGCGCCTGCAGCACGGGCCCCTCCAGGAAGGGTACCATCTCGTCGAGCACGCCGAGATCGCCGGTCACCTCGACATAGTGAGCGACGACATAGGCAAGCCAGATGGAGTCGTCGGATACCCGCGTGCGGATCCCGCGTCCCGTTTCCGGCAGCCACCAATGCTGCACGTCGCCCTGGGTAAATTGCCGTCCCGCCGCGCGCAGCAGATGCTCGCGCGCCAGCGCCGGCTTCGCCACACACAGCGCCATCACGTCCTGCAGTTGGTCGCGGAAGCCATAGGCGCCGCTCGCCTGATAGAAGCCGGACCGCGCCCAGACACGGCAGGCCAGCGTCTGATAGAGCAGCCAGCGATTGAGCATGATGTCCATGGCCCGGTCCGGCGTCGTGACCTGGACGGTGCCCAGCGCCTCGTCCCAGAACTCGGTGACCGCGCCGAGCACGGCATCGAGATCGGCACTCCGGTATTTCCCGATCAGAGCTTGCGCCTCGGCCTAGTGGCCCTTGTTGTCGGCCATCCCCATGGCGTGAAGAGCCTCCCCTGACTTGCCGGTCAGGAGACCGGAGCCGAAGACACCGGGGATGGTCCGCGACAGCGCATTGACGAGATTGGTGCCGCCTCGGGTGCCCGAGAAGCCAAGCCGGTTCGCGAGCGCATTGGCCAGAATGACGTCTTTATCGGACATGCCGAGTTCGTTTTTCATGACCGCGCCGCTATACTTCAGCGCGTTGCCGAGCGCCGATGTCGCGTCGGGAATGAACATGCTCGCCCGAGTCAGGGTGTCGGCGTATTTCGCCAGATCGCCCGGCTCGAAATGTTGCGCGTTATGCGCGAGCTTGATCAGATCCTCGGTAACCGGGGCAAAACCGGTGGCGAGCGCGACATTGTGACTCTGGGCCTTCGGGTTGAAGACGCTGGCGGTTTTGGTGTGGGTGCGATTCTGTTTGCTGATGGAAGAGCCCGCCGATATCCGGACGCCGTCGGTTAGTGAGCTACTTGACCTGATTGTCGAGCTGCGCCCTGAGCTTGCAGGTCTGCGTGCGGAGAATGTTGTGTTGAAGGACGAGATCCGGCGCCTGAAAGGTTTGCCGCCACGTCCGACGCTGAAGCCGAGCGGGATGGATCGGTCGTCGCCGGGGCGGCCGCCCTCGGGTTCGGGTTCGAAACGCCGTGGCCGGAGCCGTGCGGTCGTTACCGAAGAGCGCGATCTTTGCCTGGCGGTACCGCCCGGCTCGAGGTTCCTGGGCGTCGGGCTTTTGTCGTGCAGGACCTGACGATTGGTGTTCGCGTGACGCGCTATTGGCGCAGCCGCTGGCGCCTGCCGGATGGCAGGATCGTCGTGACACCGTTGCCCGAAGGCGTTGACGGGCATTTTGGTGCCGAGCTGCGGCGTATGGTGTTGTCGCTCTATCACCAAGGCCAATCGACGGTCGAGCGGATCGTTGCCTTGCTGCGCGATCTGGGCGTATCGATCTCCAAGCGCCAGGTTGTGCGGATCCTGACCGGCAAGATCGAAGCCTTCGTCACCGAGGCCAAGCAGGTGCTGAAAGCCGGGCTCGCCTCGGCGGGCTGGGTGAGCGTCGACGATACCGGTGCACGCCATGCTGCGAAGAATGGTGTGTGTACGCAAATCGGCAACGACCGGTTCGCCTCCTTCACGACCACCACGTCGAAGAGCCGGTTGAACTTCTTGCAACTCCTGCATGGCGGTTCGGCCCGCTGGGCGCTCAACGCCGCGTCGCGAGCCTATATGCTCGAGCGCGGGCTGGCGGCCGCGACGGTGACGGCACTTCACGCCGCAGCGGCACCGTCCGGCTTCGACGACGCGGCAGGCTGGGATGCTTATTTAGAGACCCATGGCTTAGAGCCCAAGGACGGTCCGCTCGATCCGTTCCGCATCGCCAGCGAAGGTGCGTTGTGGGGCGGCCTAATCGAGGCGCAGGCCTTGGACGGCACCGTCATCCTGAGTGATGGCGCCGGCCAATTCGCCATCGGCGAGCACGCCCGGTGCTGGGTCCATATGGAGCGGCTGATCCACGCGCTCGATACTTTCACCGACCTGAACCGTAGCGCCAAGGCGATGATCCAGAGCCAGATCTGGGAACTCTATAACGACATCAAGACTTGGCGCCTGGATCCCGACCCCGAAAGAGCCACGGAATTGGCCCACCGGTTCGATCGGATCTTCACCACCAAGACCGGATTCGCCACCCTCGACCGCCTGCTCGCGCGCATCCGCGCCAACCGGTCGAGCTTCCTCAAGATCCTCGAACGTCCGGATATTCCGCTTCATACCAACGGATCGGAGAACGACATCCGTTGCGTCGTAACCCGCCGAAAAATCAGCGGCGGGACGCAAAGCGACGAGGGCTGTACAGCCCGAGATGCCATGCTCAGCCTCTTGAAGACTTGCAACAAGCTCGGCATCAGCTTCCGGCACTACCTCGGTGATCGCCTTGCCATCCCAGGCGGCAAAATCCTGCCCCTGACAGAGTTGGTCGCCGCGCGATAAACCGCCAGATCAACAACGCCACCGGTTTTGCCCCGGTTACGATCCTCGGTGCTCTTCTCGTAGCCGGTGCCCTTCATGAGCAACTGCACGTCGGCATAGTTCGAGAACACCGGAAGCAGCTTCTCTACCTGCTGGGCGTTAAGGCCCGTGCCGGTCGCGATCAGTTTGGCGATCTTGACCTCGTCCAGCGCCGAGAATTGCGTCGGCGCCGCCGCAGCCTCGGCCGCCTTCCGGAGGGAAGCCATCTCCTTATCGCTGGCACCCGTGGCGTTCTTGATGCCGAGTAATTGAGCCTGGACCTGTGCCGCCATCTCGATCGCGGTCAGTTCCGGCTTTGCGACCATCTCCGCGGTCATGATGCCCATCTGGGCATCCATGATCGTACCGCCGATCCGGTCCGTCATGCTCTGCCGCTCAGGTCGGCCGCCTCGCCGTGCCCGCCCGCCGATGGCGTGTTCGTACCGGGCAGCCTCTGGCGTCCTTGAAAGCAGCCGATCGAACTCGCCAAGCTGACGCTGCGCCTTCTCCACAGCATCAGTGAGCGGGTTCATCATCCGCGCGCCGTCCGCGGCGAACTTCTCTGTCGCGAGGTTCATCGCCCGGACTGTCTCGGTGAACGCATCGGCACCGACTGAAGCCGCTTCAAAGCCCGCGACCAGACCATCCGCCTTGAAGCTCTTCACCAGCTTGGAGAAACCCGTATTTGCGCCGAGCTTCGCCGCCATCTCCTGCAGGAGGCCTATGCTCTTGCCCAGATCAAGAATGCGCCGGTCTAGCACCATCGCCAGGTCGGCATCCTTGATCAGCGCCGGTCCGAGCCGGTCGATGACCTCGAGCCTGGATTCCGCGGTGAACACTTCGGCTGTCATGTCTCAGGCTCCCCTGAAGGCACGCGTTACAGCGGCGCTCAGTCGTTCCACGATGTATCCGCCCGACCGAATCAACGCTGGCCCCAGCGCTGGTCGGGGCGGCTCGGTCACGGTTCCCAGCTCCGAATAG
Organism: Aliidongia sp.; assembly: GCA_037200015.1. Lineage (GTDB taxonomy): Bacteria > Pseudomonadota > Alphaproteobacteria > ATCC43930 > CGMCC-115725 > JAXDMU01. Next base: position 62,098 of record JBBCHB010000008.1, read on the forward strand.
ACCATCTCGTCCATCGGAGAGCCGACCGCGACCGAGCGTGTCCCGTCGACCCGGTACGAGATCGATTCGGCCAACTCGCCCGACCGCCGAAGCGGGTCGTTTTCGGTGAAGCCGAGCCGGACGCGCTCCGCCTTGGTGGAGTCAGCCAACTCTGGCCAAGCGGGAAAGGGGCCGGTTTCAGGCTGATAGGTGCCGAGCAGGTTGCGCGCGGTATCGGCGCCGTGCTCCCCGATCTCCTCGAGGGCAATGCGCCGCTCCGTCGGCAAGTTCTCCGCCACGTGACGGAGCCGCTGCGCCAAGACCGCCAAACCCGCGTTGCCGGTCATGACCCGACGACGATCCGGATGGTGATTTCCTTCGGCCGCGGCGGCGGAAACTCGATGTGAACAGGCGGCGGAAGGATCGGCAGCACGAACATGCGGCACATGCTGGAGAAATCCGGCGTCAGCCCAGCGAAGGCCGACATAACGGGAGAGATCGAGGCGAAGGCCGACATATCCGGAACCAGTTTGGCGAGCAATTTGGGACTGAGCGTCATCACATCACCCCCCGGCGCGCGAACGGGCTATCGACGGAATGCCCGCGGTGTCGCGTGCGTCCGCCCCGAATCGCGTTCGCCAGCTCGGCGTTCGTCGGCAGTCGATTTCTAATGCGCATGAATTCTTGCGCCGCCTCGAACTCGACCTTCGAAAGCCCCTTCGCGTTGACCGGGGCATTGGGATCGATCGGAGGCGTCGCCGGACTCGCTACGGGCGCAGGATCCTCAGGGCGGTCGAGTTCCTCGATGATCAACTCGTTCTCGGCACCCGTCGGCAATCTATCGTGCGCGAGCACGAACTGCCGGATCGCCTGGGAATAGCCACCATCTCCGCCGGGATCGGTTTTCCTGTCGGCGACGACGGGGATGCTCGGCGCTTCCGGCTTCGGATCGGCGATCGCCGGCTTTGCAAGCGTCGAAAGCCGAACCCGATTGCCGCCCATGAGGCTGAGATCGACGAAGCGATCATCCTTGGCCTTCAGCGCGGCAGCGAGTTCGGCGTTCGTCGGGGCTCGCTGGTTCCGGTGCAGGAGGTCGTTGAAAGCGGAAAACTCCGCCTTCGACATCGTCTTTCCATTCGGCGTGCCGTCGGGATCGGGGGTCGGGTTAGTCATGGCTAGGCGTTCTCCTGGGGAATGGGCCAACGGATCGGGGATGGAGGCACTCAAAGAAAAACCCCGCCAGGCGATTGCCGGGCGAGGCTGGTGTCGGACGTCGGAGAGCGTGGTTGATAGTCGTTATTGCTTCCAGCTGACTCTTAATCAGCGGGTCGGCGCCCTAGCGCCACACTCGCCCGCCAGCGGCTTGCGCCTTGATACGGCGGAGATCTTCGGCGGTCGGCTCACGGTTTTCGAACAACCGGATGCTCTCGGCGCCCCGCATCTCGTTGGGCGAAAGGCCGCGGACCAAGTCTCTGATTTCTGTCCGCTCTGCCGCTTTCGATGCAGCGTCAATGATCGTCTGCTGCGCGGCGTCGATTTGTTCTGACGAGGGTACGATGCTCATGATGCTTCCTCCGATAATTTGGATTGGTGCGGAAAACCGCTCTATGCGGCTACCATCTCCGCCTTGATGCGTTGCACGGCGCTGGAACCGACTCCGCAGAGCTTTGCGGTCTTCAAGATGCCGTTCCCGGCGGCGAGCGATGCTCGAATTTCGGTCTCCTTGCCTGTGCGAGGGCGGCCGAGCGTCTTGCCCCGCGCACGGGCACGGTCGAGCCCGGCATTGACGCGCTCGACGATCATCGCGCGCTCGAACTCGGCGAACACCCCCATCATCTGAAAGAGAGCTCGGCCAGCCGGCGTGCTCGTGTCGACCGCTTGCTGATGCAGATAGAGATCAATGCCAGCTCCCTTGATGTCGCCGAGGAAGCCGACCAGGTCTTGAAGCGAGCGGCCGAGGCGATCGACCGACCAGGCGGCGATCATGTCGAACTTCCGGCGCGTGGCATCCTTCAGCATCCGGTCGAAGGCCGGTCGCCTGTCCCTGCCCTTGGCGCCGCTGATGCCCTCGTCGCAGAACTCAGCGGCAACTACCCATCCGGAGGCGACCGCGACCTGTTGCAGCGCGAGTCGCTGATTCTCGACATCCTGCCCGGTGGTGCTGACCCGAAGATAGAACGCTACGCGCTTGGCCATGGCTGAGCCCTCCGATTCGATAGAGGGACCATACCGCAAGCTCATGCCGAAATCATGAGATTTCGGCATATCGATATCGGGGTGTTGTGAGATCAGGGTTTCAGCCATTTTCCGAGTCAGATTTCAGGAGGGATTTCGGTATAGGGGTTAGCTCGCCTTCGGGCGCCACCCGCCCTTACCGTCATCCTCAACTTCGAGGCCGCGGCAGGTGAAGACGACGATGCCACCATTTTTCGCCGTGATGGCGTCTGGTTCAAATTCCGAGTTCCTGATCGCCGTCTCGAGCAACTTGCGGAGGTCGTCGAGACGGCGGCTTTTTGCCACCGACATCACCCTGCAGCCTTGAACTGTGCCAGGACCTCTCGGCACTGCCGGAGTAGCGCGGCCGATGACCGACGCTCGGCAATGGCCTCTTTTGTCCAGGCACCGGTACTGAAGTTTCCATTCCGCTCGCCCCGAGGTGCGCCTGGGCTCTTGCCGCCGTGCATCCTGCATCGACCATTGCGCATGGCCGGCGAACGACAAGGGGCTCCGAGCCTGGTGCGAGCTCCGCACTCGGCGCATCCGCTGAAACCGACCTTGGGTTTTGTTAACATTGAAACCACACCAATTCTCGTGGAACCCGCTAAACGCCTCGGTTTTTCGGGCGATCGACTGTTAACACTGAAACCGATGCGCGCTGCTGGTGCATGGGGTTGATCACCGATTTCGCTCTTAGCTCCCACCCCCCGCCCCCTTCCCATTCACATTGCCGACGATCGCCTGGCCGCCCTCATGGACGTGGACATGCTCGACACGGACGACTTGGCGCCCTCTGCCTCGGTGGCGGTCCAATGCCTCAAGCTGCATTGCATAGGTCCGCATGAATTTAATGGCGAGATTGCTGTACCGCTCCCGAGTCTGCCCGTCGGTGCTCTTGGTCGTTCGGCGAAGCATGTCCATCGCGACCGCATGGGCCGCCACCATCTGGGCGCCGAGCATCGCCTCGGCCTCATCTTTCGGCGCGATACCTGTCAGCCCTGCCAGCGCGGCATTCACGGCAACGAGCGCCAGATCCGCGCCGCCACCATGTGATACGGCGTTGGCTATGTCGTTCTGCATCTGACTGGCGAAGTCGGCGCTCGTCGTGCCGGTAGTCGTCAGGATCGCCGCGACCGCGATGGCGTCACCTGCCGGATGCGTCGAGTGCCCTACAAATTTCCCCGGCGTGACCTCGACCAGTTCGATATACGGAACGGGGGGCGCCTCGGCCCGCCGCTTCTTATAGTCGTCAAGGAAGGTCTGCTCCGTCGCCGATAGGGTCTTGGCCTTCTCCGCTGGCTTTGCGACCGCCGTTTGGGTGGGCGCTGGAGAGAGGGTGCTTTCGGCCCCGGCGCTTTCCTTCTTGGCTACTGATCGGCCCATCTCTATCTCCGTGGTGTCATTGTCGGCCGCAAGCAGCGTGTTGCGTTCGACGTGCTCGGTTTGCATGCGAGAGCCTGTTCCCGGCCTGTATTTGCAGGCCCGGCTGAGCTGCACTACTGGGCCGAGCCTCCCGCCAGGTTCGCGCGGATCTTCGGCAGGTCGGCGGGGTCGACCGCCCATCTGGTGCCGGCGTTGTTGCGATGGACCGGGATTGTCCCTTCACGAGCAGCGGCGAGAATCTGGTGGTATTTCACTGGCTCGCTGAGGCCGGTGTTGATCTGATGAAGCGCGTCAACAAGCTTCATTTCGACACTCCCTTCTGGGCCTGGATCATGCGGCGGTGGGCGCGGGCGGCGGGGCTACGCCCTTTGCCTTTCACCTTTCGAATGCCCAGCAACCGCTGAGCTTCGTGATGGCCGCGCTCTGCCAATTCAGTCAGCCATTGAACGATGGCGGCCACTCCGAGAGCCGGGTCGCCCCGATTGGCCAGCCGACGGATTTCGGGCAATAGCGTCTCGCGGTTGTTCCACAGCCGGACAAGCAGAGCGAGCGAGGCATCACCTCCCGGTTCCGGCAGGGTGCGCAGACTGGCGATGGTCAGTTTGGTGCGGTTCCCCCATCCCCGGCAGAATTGCGGGTTATCGGTCGGGAGATCCTTCCGGGCTTGCGCGGCAGTGGTACGGTCAAGAGACATGCAAAATCCTTCCCGCTCGCTGGCTATGAGCGCGGGTTAGAAACTTCCATCAGGAGCGATGTACTGATTACCAAATTAGAGAGAAAAAGAGAGAGCGCAAGGGCATAAAGCCGACGCGTTTCGCCCCTCCGTAATAGATGTTGACCGGTGTTTACTGTTGTTACTCCGCGGGGCAATTGCGGAGCCGAAAGACATGACAGCCATGCGGACGATGAACACGGGGATCACGGCCTCAGACGGCGACCGAATCGGTTTATTCTCACTTTTCCACTTCGCCGGCAGATCCCGGTTCGATAGAGCGGCTCAACATCGCCGCGATCAACTCGTATAGTGCAGCACTGTCAGCCGAAGCCGGAGGCCAAACGATGCCCGCGCTGGTTAGCATCTCGCCAGACAAGCTCCGCGTTATCGACGGATGGAAAAACGCTGCTGCGGGTTCGCTTCTCCAAATCAAGCTCGGGCATCAGATGACTGTCGCGCTTCGCTGCGAACACGATCAGGCTGGCAGCAAGCAGCCCCACCTCGTCGTCATTGACGGTCCGAGCGCCGGGCATCTCATCCGTCCGGGAGAAATCTTCCCCTACGTAATCGACGTGAGCCATCTGGCGAGAATCGTCATCAGAGACCCGTCGATGGAGCAGGCCACGATGGAGACTCCGGGCGGCACGGCTGGCGCAGTGTATTATCACTCCTTCCAAGATCCCGCGATCGAAGGGCCGGCAGTTTGCGTGCATTCGCAGACGGGCGCTCCGGCGTATGTCTGGCTATCCGGCCCTGATCAATGGCTACTCTTCCATGTTCCTCACATCGTATCGAAGGTCGGCCTCATAGGCGTCGAAGCCATGGCTGAGTCGGTAAGGTTGATCGCCTAGCCGGCGGAGGCGAGGCCTTTGAGTGGTGCAGCAGTCGGGTTCATGCGGCCTTGTTCAGCTCACTTGGAGCGTTTGCTGATCAGCTTGGGCTTCGGCCGCCTTTTCCTGGTCCGGCGCCCAGCACCGACCCTCGACGGGCTATGTTGGGCATAGAGCCGCGCGCAGACAGGTGCGCAAATCGCGCCGTAGCCTACGAGCGGTGGCGAAACTCCGGGAACCGCAGCAAGCGACAGACGGCGGAATTATGCGATGGTCGCTTCGCCCATCGCGAACAATCTGATCCGTTCGGAATCGTTGACGTCTCCGACTCGAAAGCCGTCCTCCTCGAAATCGGCGCATATTTCTTTATACGCGTCCTCTCTGAGGCCGCTGGCGCGGGGCCTCCCTGTAGGGATCAGCACCCCTCCAGGGAGGAAGCCATGCTTTCGCAACCGCCGCAGCCGCTCAAGCCATTCTCCGCCGTGGAGTAGAATTTTGGTCGGTTCGTCGTGCGCGAGATATAGCGGCTTGATCGCCTGCACAGGGCAATCGTTCTCCTCGCGCACAAACGGCAGCGGAATCCGGTAGTAGTCTGGCCCGACTGAACGTCTCTTGAAAAGGCCCGTTAGCTTCTCGGCCTTTAGAACGTCCCGCACGGTCTGTTCGAGGCGACGCTCCTGGTACTCGGTTGTGACGAAATTGCGCTCAACATATCGGCCAAACATCTGCCCCAAGGCGGCGGCGGGATCTTCGACGAAAGCGGCACGCTCAGGAGCGCACTGAATGAGCCCCTCACGCTGCCGGACTAGTTCGTTCCACAGATCCTGCAGGTCTTTGTTCGGCAATCGACAGTTGGCCAGGGCTTCGATACGGGCGAGTTCCGTGGCAAGCCGGTCAATCGCTGCGCTATAGATTCGACGATCAAGCGGAGAAAAGAATTCGCTGATGCGCCCCCACCCTCGAGAAGCTAAGCGAAAGCCGAAGTAGCCAGAATCCGGGCACACCAAAGCTATTCCAATATTCGCGAACTCGCCCGTTTCTGCGAATGGGAGGAATTGTACGATTGTATATCGGCAGGCGTGCTTCACGGATCAATCTTCCAAAAATCTCTCTGCGTATATCGCTCCAAAATCGCTCTGGCCGCCGCTCGATCGAAATCTGCAGGGACACCTCGCTCGTCATCGGCAAACCACCACTCCTCTGGAGCGTTATCGCACGCGCGATCAAACTCCGAAAGAGCGCCGGCGCATTCCTGCTCCCAGAACGCCCGCTCGGCCAGATCATCCCACATCGCAGCGCGCTCCGCCGCAAAGACGTGAAGCTGCATGAAAGCGATGGGGTCAAACGTCTCGCAGAATGCCAGATTATGATCGATCACAACCAGCTCCCGACGCTGCGCGACCCACAGCAGGTTCGGGTTGCCGCCCAATTCCGTCAGCGTCCGATCGTCGTTGCGTATCCACCAGTCGAACAGTAGGACCCGCCTGCGTAAATCGGGGGGAACCCTGGCAAGATCCCCGACGAGCAGATCAGTCGCGTTCGGCATCTCCAAGGACCCGAATGCGGGGCCAACCCCGAGATCACGGAGTTCGAGATGTGGCAGGTCGAGCCTCAACAAGGCTGACGGAACAGTTACGATCTCAAACGGTGGGATTGGCAATCGTAGTTGCTGAGCAATGTGGCCCGCGATCCATTCGCGAAGCTGACTCCGACGCCCAGCGCCGCGTCCTTTGACGAAATAGATCCGTCCATCATCTCCGCGGCAACGGAACGGGCGCGTGCGTCCTTGCTTGCTGCGCTCCAGGACTTCTTCGATCTCGACCAAAGCGCTGCGGACCCCGTTCGAGCGACGAACCCCATCATTCGGCTCGACCGATAATCACGTCAATAGTTTATAGCCTGTGCGGTGCTAAGCTATGCTGCCACCCTTCCCTCCTGCTCCTGGGCGAGGACAGCCTCGATCTTATCCAGGGCCTGCTGGGCCTTGTACCGCTCGGCCGACGGCGCTCTCTCGAGGATCTGTCGAACCTCTCTGAGCGAGGCGGCCCCCATACCCTGCGGCGCTGTGAGCCAGGCCCTGAAGGTCGTGGCCGGAATGACGTCGGCGGGCTCGCCGATCTTGTCGAGCGAGCGAGGATCTAACCGTTCCCGCCATGCCTCCACGCGGAACGCGTCAAGGAGCAACGCGGGAAGCCTCTCGCGCGACTCGCTGCTTTCGAGGCGGCGCTTGTGGCAGAGATCGGTGATCAGATATCGCCGAATCTGAAGCCGCTCTTCCTCGGTCGGCTCGGCGATGTGCCCACCGGCGTGCAGTTCGCTGAGCGCGAGCCGGAGACAGTCCGCATGGGGACCGTCCAGCCAAGCCTTCAGCTCGCGCAGCCGGTCCCGGACTTTCCCGCCGAGCGGCAGGCGGAAGTGCCCCTTGATGAAGTCGGTAGCAGCAATGACCCGCTCGGGAGCCGGCAGCTCCCCGGCAAACGGTGCGAGCGCCGTCGGGACACTCTCCGGCTCGGCGGGTGGTTCCGGCGGTTCGATCGCTGCGGGGCTTTTGACAACCCCGACCGAGTGGACAGCGGCCCGCACACTCTTGGCTTCGCCTGACATCACCTGGTCGATCACCGAGCGCTGCTGCGCAGCCGGGAGTGCCGCCAGCGCGTCCAACTCGACACCCTTGTCGATCTTGGTCCCGACCACATCCTGGAGCAATTCAGATGCGATCCGCTCGCCACGCCGGGCGGCCTCATTGATGGTGCTTTTCGCCCGACCGGTCGCTTTGGCGGTTTCCGCTGCGAATCCTTCGGCATGCTGCGGGCCCGCTTTCCTGCCGTCGGAGAGACTGGTGGCCGAAATTCGGTCACCAGTCTCTATAGACTGCTTGAGCTGCTTGAGTTGCCATAGCCCCTTGGCGCGAGCCGTGTGCTCGGCAACCTGTGCCGGCGTCAACTCCGCCCGATACAGGTTCTCGTGGATCTCCCAAAGCTCGACGTCGATCTTGTCCGGGTCATGCCAATGAGCGTCGATCGTTTCCCAGCCCATCGCCTTGGCGGCGGCCAGACGATGGGCGCCGGCGATCAAGATGGCGCCCGTCACCGCCATGCTGTCCGCGTCGAGGTATTCCCCCTCATAGATCGAGATGGGGGTGCGCAGGCCGAGCATGTTCATCGACTCGACCATGGCGTCTACCTTCGCCGGAATGATCTTGCGGTGGCGAGATGGAACATGGATGGCGTCGATGAAGATGGCATCGGCGCGCCGCGGGGGCCGCTGAGTAGGCGTGTTGGTCACGATGCTCTGTCTCCATTCTCTGCGAGATATTGGCGATAGCTGTCCGGCAAGCCCGCGGCGCGGCGCTCTTCGCACCAAGCGGCGAAATCACGGCGACCGGCCTCGATTACCTCCTCGTCGGACTTCATTCTGGCCCGCCAGGCACGATCCCTATCGAGGCGCTCTTGCCGTTCGGCCTCCATCTTTGCTTGCTGCACCTTAGTCGGTGGTGGCGGCGAGTAATCCCCGACGGACCGACGCAGCCGCTCCATAGCTTCGTCGGATAGCTCCCTGCGCCGCACGGGCACCGGGTCCGGCGCTTGATCGGGCTCGTCGAGCCACCGCCGCGCACGCAACCAGCTCCCTGGGTAACTCGTAAAAGCCGGGTCTTTACCCTTGCGCTCCTCCGCGTAGCGCTCGGCACCGGCCAGCAGCTCAGCCGCGGTCGCGATCTTGCGGGCTTTGCTGTACGCACGCTCGGCGTCCGCCGGTTTCTTCCGCCTCGGAAACGTCCTGTACCAGATCGCGAACTCGGTCCGCATCGGGTCGCCGGCCGGCTCGGGCGCGGCGACCGGAAGGACTTCGAACAGACTCACCGATCGCCCTCCGGCTCATCGAACAAGCCGCGCTGCCGCGTCGAATCCATGCTCTCGCGCGGACGGTATTGTCGGCGCTTCCGGACTGGCCTTGGCCCTGGCATAGCGTCGGCCGCAAACAGCTCGGCCTGATCGGCGCTGTGGACCGTACCGCCGCGCCGCACGGGCTCGGGCGCGCTGCGCCATGGTCCGACAACGACGCTCGCCTTCGGCTTAGGTGGTTCCGGCGCGAGAGGTGGCGGCTCATAGCCTTCGGCCAAGGCTTTGCCGCCTATGACCAGCCATCCCTCCTCGATCAACTTGGCGATCGGAGGCCGGCCGTCAGGACTGTCCCATACGAATTTACGTCTCATGGGTTTCCTCCTGCCTTCGCTCGCCCTTTCGGGGTGACGCCATCATCGGTGCTGCGCACAAGGGCACGCAGCCTCCATGCGTCGGCGACCTGACCGTCGGTTTTGGCGATGGCCGGCACGGAGCCATCGAGGATCTCAACCGTCTCCGGATCCAAAACGGCGCACTCCCCGGCGCCAAATTTTGGAAAACCCTGTCTGATTCGTTGCTTGTCTTGATTTTCAGGGCGCGATTTAGTTTTGGGTCGGTGTTCGCCGAGGTAATCAGGCCTGGGCTGATGCGATTGCGAGGCGGCTGGCGCGGCGTGGGGTGCGAAGCGTTCGCCGGTCTGAGCACTCCGGGCGGCCAGCGAAGCAGACCCCTCATCCTCCCTAGATATAGATAGGGGTTCTCCTTTGAGAACCATGGGCCCTACCGAAATTTGGCTGATTTCCTCGCTTTCCGGCGACACCATAGTACTCGATTGAGCACCGTGGGGAATCGGCTGACTTGCTGGGTTTTCGGGCTTCCCAGAGTTCTCGATTGTGGACTGCCTCGGTACTCGATCGTTACAGCGATTTGCGCGGTCCTCAGCCGCTGTCTCGCTCCAGGTCCGCCAGTCATTAGTCGGCGCAACCCAATATTTGGTGCCCTTCTCGTTTTGGACCTGATGCTGAACAAAGGTCAGGCGGAACAGCAGCGGGTAGCTCTCGGTGAACGACTTTCTCGGTCGCCGATCGACGACGACAAGGCCGCGTTCTTCAAGGTCACTGATCGCCTTGGGGATATAGCTTCGCCCGATCCCTTGACGCTGGAGTTGGTCGTAAGTTGCCAGAAGACGGCCATTCTCCAGGCCAGCGTGTTGGAGTTGCTCGACCATCAGGAAGTCCAGCAGGCGCCGAGCGTTGATCGAAAGGCCCTTGTAGGCTAGCGACCGGAGGAGTTCGAGCCTCAGCGGGACGAACGGCCCCTCAATAGGGATGCCCTTGCCCACGCTCATCGGCTTCTGTCCGCCGGTCATGCCGCAGCCCGATCTGCTGAAGCATCTGCCTCGATTAGGTCGGCATTGGACTTCCAGATCTTCCCAAGGCGTCGCAAGTCAATGGCGTCGAGACTCTTGTGCGGCTCAGACCACAATCGCCGTTCGACCCAGCGCAGGAACTCGATATCGGCGGGGGACACGCTGATGCCGCCGATCGTCAGGAAATCGGCGATCGCCTGGGGTCCGGTCTTCTGGTTCGCGTACTTCCAGCCGCCGCCGACGAAAAATGCGGCAGGTCGGTGCGGAGGCGGTGGCGGCGTGTAAGACCATTCCTGATCGGGGTGCCCTTTCGGGTACCATTGCGAGGCATGGAAGGGCGAGCGCGCCCTACCCTGCAGACTATCAGCGGATGGGTCGCTCTCGATCAGCTCTGCCAGATCATGGAAGCCGGATCCGGCTCCACCCAAGACGCGGGCCATTGCGCGAGCGGCGCCGAGTGCTTCGCCATCCTGGTCGGATCCGAGCAATCGAATAAGCGCCGCCAATCTGGGCCGAGTCACGGCCGGAATATTTGCGCTCATGCGGCCTGTGGCGCCGATACGAGAAGCGCAGCGACTCGCCGGCCCTCGGCAGATGCGACGAACCTGCACTCATCGCTCTGCCGGGCCAGCTGGACCGGCCCAAGCTCGTGAAGCTCAAGCACTAAGCGATCGTCCGCTGATGCCACGCCGCCACCGGCGCAGGCGACAGCAAGGCATTCGCGTTGCTTTGTGGATAGGGATGGAAGCGGCACGGGCCGAGCGCACGGCGGCGCCTCCGGGCAGCGCAGTACGATGGGCCGGCGCCGACGGCGATAGCCTGCCATGATCAGGCTGCGTCCGATTCGCTGTTGCAGTTGGCAGGGGGCTCGGTGCGGGCAGCAGCACGAACGGCCAGCCATCCATCAATCTCCTCCTTCAGCCACACTCGGGTGTTTGGTCCGAGCGGCACCGGCTTTGGAAAGGCCTGTTCCCGCTGCCAGCGCGACAGGGTCACCCTGTTATTGACGATGCCGAGTGCTACGAGGTCGGCGAACCGGAGGTAGGTCTGCGAAACACTCATCTTCGGGGATTTCCCTTTTCCTTCAAGGCCCAAGAGATATTGCGGCATCCACATTGTGCTCTTTTACGCTCGGATCGCCCCGGTCATTCAGCGTTGTCGCTACGCCCTCACTCGGCACGATCACAGGAACACAGTAGCACCATGTGCATATGTTGCACAATATCACGTAACGCATCGACGCAAAAATTGGAGGAAATTTGCCCGTGCAGAACTGACCACCATGGGGTAATAGACGCCGCATAGAGGTTCATTGCCCGCGTTGGGGTGTTGGCACATGCCGGTTAGCACTGAATGGATTGGTGCCAGATTAAAGGAGGTCGGCCGCACTCAGGCTGACCTGGCCAGGCGCCTGCGGCGTGATCGGTCGGTCATTTCAAAAATGATCCGCGGTCTACAGCCTATTCGCATGGAGGAAATCGAGGCGTTTTGTGTCACTTTGAAAATGACACCGGCTGAATTCATAGAAAGAACAGTTCAGATCGATCCTTTTTTTCTAAATATTGAAAAATATATACCAGCATACTCCAAGCCGATGGCCATGAAAGTCCTTCAGGAGAATGTGTATTTGAAGCCGGACATTGGGTTTTTACAATTCGACGGCCTAGAAAAGGTGATGCGCATCCACAAGGCACCGCTCGGGATCAGGCTGGAGGACGAGAGCATGCTTCCTCTATATCCGCCTGGTTCAATTATCATTGTAGACCTGGATCGCCGCGATCCGACCCCGAACAAGCTCTTTGCCTATGTGAACCGGCGGTTCCTGTTCTTTGGCGTCTGTACCCCCATCGCACCCGGCGTGCCGGCACGCTTCATGCCGGTGTCAACAGATCGAAAGTTTATAGAGGAAGGCGGGCGCATGGTCGGCGTGCACCATGTGAACGTTGTCGGCGAGGTGCTCATGGCGCTCGAGGTGGACCAACAGCAGTCGGGCGGTGACGTACTCACTGCTCGGCCGGTCAAAGAGCCGACTCCGGATCCAGAACCTATCTTCAAGGGCGCGCGCCAGGCATTCCGTGGGAAGACGACGGGATAACCGCTCCGGCGTTAAGTGCGCTGCATGTTACCCAGATTGTTACCCGTCAATCTGCTGGCAAAGAAAAAAGGGCCTCGCTGCCTCCAGCTAAGCCCCTATTCCGAAACAGATATATTGAACGGGTGTTGGTCGGGCATGCCGGATTTGAACCGACGACCCCCAGTCCCCCAGACTGATGCGCTACCAGACTGCGCTAATGCCCGTCCGCCAACACCCAAACGTTCCACGCCGGGTGGGTGGCCCGGCGCGGGGACTATAGGAAGATCGACCGGCCGAGCGCAACCCGGAACTTGCGCGCAGCCGGGCGGCCGGTCATGCATGGCGGGGAACGGACAGTCAGGATCGAGGGCATGGCTCTGAGGGCGCGGATCGGTCTGATCCTGTTGGCGATCTGCGGCGGCGTACTGGGCTGGGAGCTGCTGGTCGGGACGGGCCTGACCATCCTCGCGCCGGACATGTCGGAATTCTGGCTCTACGGCGTCGACAAGCTGGGTTTCGCCCTCGCCCTTGCGGGCTTCCTGACCTATCGCAGACTCTGGCAGCGGTGCGGCTTTGCCGGCGGGTTCCAGGCCAATGCAGCGCATCTGCTCTGGCCGCTCTGGCTGATCGCGGGGATCTCGGCGTTGCAGGGCTTCGCCGATGACGATGGCGGTCGCATCGTCGGCTGGTTTGCCATCAGCGCCGCCGTGGGATTCGGCGAGGAGGGCGTATTCCGTGGGCTGATCATCGCCGTGCTCGGCGCCGATCGGCCGCGCCGCGCCGTCCTCATCTCGTCGATCTTGTTCGGGACGCTGCATCTCGCCGGGCTGTTGGCGCCGGTCGATTACCGCTACATCCTCATGCAGGCGGTTGCGGCGGCCTGCCTCGGGCTGGTGCTCGGCAGCGCCCGGCTGCTCACCGGCTCCATCTGGCCGGGCATTACGGCCCACACCGCACTCGATTTTTTCGGGCTGGCCGCCGCAGGGGGCGTCATGAGCGCGGCCGATTTCTCGCTCGGCTCGGCCATAGTAGTGCTCGGCAGCGCGCTCGTGTCGTTCATCTGGGGCATCGCGTTGTGGCAACGCCTGCCGCCGGACTGAGCCTCAGCGCTCCTTGCGCGGCAGCAGGTCGCGCAGATCCTCGAGCTCTTCCAGGATCGCGCGCAACACCGACCGCGCCGCCGGATCGACCACCGGCTCGGGTGTCGCAAGCCGCAGCGGCGGCTTGGCCGCACGGCGCGGCGCCGCCGCGGGAGCCGGCTCCTGCTCAGGCTCAGGATCGAAATCCTCAAGGCCGAGCGGCAGCGTGTCGGTGACGGCGGCCGGCCGCTCCGGCTTGATCTGACCTTCGCGCAGCAGGCGCTGTACACCCTTGATGGTATAGCCTTCCTGATAGAGCAGCTGTGCCACGCGGCGCAGCAGCACGACATCCTCCGGCGGTAATAGCGTCGCCCCCCCGCCCCGCTTCAGCGGGCGGATCTGGGGGAATTTCGATTCCCAGAAGCGCAGCACGTGCTGCGGTACGGCCAGCTCGTCGGCAACCTCGCTGATCGTCCGGAAGGCGCCGGCCGATTTTGCGGGGCGGCGCGGACCGTCCGAATCCCCGGAAACATGCTCAGGGAAGGGCGCCATCAAGCGCGCCCGTCTGCCTTCCCGCCCTCAGCCTTGACGAGCGAGGCGTTGATCTGGTCCTTCAGCACATGGCTCGCCCGGAAGACCAGCACCTGCCGCGGCTCGATCGGCACTTCGTCGCCGGTCTTGGGATTGCGGCCGATCCGTTGGCCCTTGTGCCGAACGGCGAAGCTGCCGAAGGATGAGATCTTGACCATCTCGCCGCGTGCCAGCGCATCGGAGATCTCGCCCAGCACCGATTCGACCAGATCGGCCGATTCGTTGCGCGACAATCCAACTTCCTGATAGACGGCTTCGCTCAACTGCGCCCGCGTAACGGTTCCCGCGCTCACGGTTCGCCCTCCCGAAGTTTCCCCAGCGGGAACGGTATCCGGCCCGGAGAATTCCGTCAAAGCATATACTTGGCTAAGACCCGGGGCTGGGTCCCGCGCTACCTACCAGCGTAGCAGGCTGGCACCCCAGGACAGGCCGCCGCCCATGGCTTCGAGCAGCACGAGCTGCCCGCGCTGGATACGGCCGTCATGCACCGCCTCGGCAAAGGCGAGCGGGATCGATGCAGCGGAGGTGTTGGCGTGCCGGTCGACGGTGACGACGACCTTGCCGTCGCCGAGCGCCAGCTTGCGCCCGACGCCGTCGATGATCCGCTTATTGGCCTGGTGCGGCACCAGCCAGTCGATGTCGCGCGCAGTCAGGTGATGCTGTCCCCAACGCCTCGTCGACCACCTCGGACAGGCGATGCACGGCGTGGCGGAACACTTCCTTGCCTTCCATGCGGACATGGCCGGTGGTCATGGTCGAGGACGGGCCGCCATCGACGTAGAGCAGGTCGTAATGCGAGCCGTCGGTATGGATGTGGGTCGAGAGGATGCCGCGCTCGCTGCCCTCCTCCGCGCGCAGCACCACGGCGCCGGCGCCATCGCCGAACAGCACGCAGGTCTGACGGTCTTCCCAATCGAGGATGCGCGAAAAGGTCTCGGCACCGATCACCAGCGCCGTCTTCGCCATGCCTGTTTTGAGGAAGTTATCGGCCGTAGCGAGTGCGAAAATGAAGCCCGAACACACCGCCTGGACGTCGAAGGCGGCGCCCCGGGTCATGCCGAGCCGGGCCTGGACCTTGGTCGCCGTTGCCGGGAAAGTGTTGTCGGGCGTGGCCGTCGCCAGCACGATCAGGTCGATCTCGCTCGCCTTCACGCCGGCATGATCGAGCGCGCGCTGGGCGGCTGCCACGGCAAGGTCCGAAGTGACCTCGCCCTCTGCCGCGATATGGCGCTGGCGGATGCCGGTGCGCTGGACAATCCACTCGTCGCTGGTGTCGACCTTGGCGGCGAGTTCGGCGTTGGTGACGATGCGGGCCGGCAAATAAGCGCCGCAGCCGAGGACGACGGAACGAGGGGCCATGCTTTCCTAACGGTCTAGACGGACGCTGCCTGGGGTGGCGTCGATGGCGCCGGGATCGGCGCCGCGAGCGCCGCCAATTCTTCCTTGATACGCTCTAAGAACCCGTTGCTGCGCAGATCATGCGCGACGCCGATCGCGTTGGCAAAGCCCAGCTCGTCCGAGCTGCCATGGCTCTTGACCACGATGCCGGTCAGCCCGACCAGCATGGCGCCGTTGTGGCGCCGCGGATCCAGCCGGGCACGCAGTTTCATCAGCGCCGGCCGGGCGAAGACGTAGCCGATCTGCGCCAGCAGCGAACTCTTGAAGGCGGCACGGAGGAATTCGAAGAACAGCTTGCCGAAGCCTTCCGCAGTCTTCAGCGCGATATTGCCGCTGAAGCCGTCAGTGACGACGACATCGACCGTGCCGGACGCAATGTCGTCGCCTTCGACGAAGCCATGATAAATCAGGCCGGGCACGCCGGCGCGCAGCTTGGCATGGGCCTCGCGCACCGCGTCGTTGCCCTTGAGCTCTTCGCTGCCGACATTGAGCAGCCCGATCGTCGGCTTGACCAGCCCGAGCACGGCCCGCGCAAAGGCATCGCCCATCAGCGCAAACTGCACCAAATTCTCGGCATCGCATTCGACATTGGCGCCGAGGTCAAGCAGCACCGTCTCGCCGCGCGAGGTCGGCACGAACTGCGCCATGGCCGGGCGCTCGATGCCCGGCAGCGTCTTCAGCACGATTTTGGCCATGGCCATGAGCGCACCGGTATTGCCGGCCGAAACCGCGCAATCGGCCCGGCCCTCGGCAACCGCATCGATGGCGAGACGCATGCTCGACCGTTTGCCGGTCCGCAACGCCGCCGACGGCTTGGCATCGCCAGTCACGACATCTTCCGCATGGAGCACGGAGGATGCCGCCTTCAGCTTCGGCAGCTTGCCCAGCAGCGGGGCGATCCGGTCTTCCGCACCGACCAGCAGGAAGCGCAGTTCGGGATACCGAATCAGCGCGATCTCTGCGCCCTTGAGCACCATGTCCGGCGCCTTATCGCCGCCCATGACGTCGAGGGCGATGGTGATTTCCCTGCTCAAGGGCGTGACCGGGCCGGTCCGCTCAGACGGCCGCTGCTGCCGTCACTTCGCGTCCGTCATAGTGGCCGCAGGAGCCGCAGACATGATGCGGGCGCTTCAGCTCACCGCAATTCGAGCACTCGGCATAGGACGCGGTCGAAAGCGCGTGGTGCGAGCGGCGCATGTTGCGGCGCGATGAGGAGGTTTTCTTCTTGGGAACGGCCATCGAAACGAACTCGTCAGTTAGGGGCTCAAAAGAGAGCCGAGCGTTCTATACAAAAACAGGCTCTCCTGCAAGTTTGCCGGAGAACCTATGGCTGCCTCTTGAGCGTCGCCAGGACATCGAACGGATTGCGTCGCGCGATCGAAGTCTCGGACGGGGCATCAGGCGCTTCGCCGAACTCGATATCGGCACCAGCCGATTGCGCGCCCGATACCCTCGGGTAGGGATCCATGGCGACGGACAACTGTTGCGCTACGGCTTCGCCGATGTCAATCGACTCACCCATGAGCGGCTCGATGATCTCATCTTCCGGATTCTCCAGGGCGAGGCGGTCGGCCTCGTCTTCATCGATGCCCGGGCGGAAGATGAGCACGAAGCTTTCAGCGATTTTCGCCGGCACCGGCTCGAGCGTGACGATGCAGGCCTGTACCAGATCCGCCGAAAGATCCGCCTCCAGCCGGACATCGCCGGCCGCGCGCTGCAGCCGCACCTCCGCCTCGAGTCGATCGAGGGAGACCAGGCCAAATCGCTGCACCAGAGCCGCCCGCTCCACATCGGTCGCAGTGAGCCGATAGGTCGCAGGCTCCTTCGACAGCTTGGCCGTCGAGACGGGCCGGGAAAACTCCGGGCCGAGTTTGAGAATGTCAGTCATCGGCTAGACTTCGGGTGGCGCAGCGGCAGAGTCAAGCGGCAGGGGCGCAAAGTTGAGGATTCCAGCCGCCACTTCCTCGACCGGCCGCGCCGCTAGAGCCGCAGCCTGGCGGCGCACATACGCGGCCAGGATGTCGAGATCCTGCTGAGCCGGCTCGGCGACCGTGCCATAGAGGTTGCGGCGCAGCGCCTCGGCCAGATCTGCTTCGCCCGCCAGCCCGGCCTGATAGGCGGCAATGCGCCCGGCCAGCGCTGTAGCCATCAGCTTGACCTGCTTGCCGACGCTGAGATCGCCGGTGCCCATCTCGCGCAGCGCGCGGTCCATGTCCGCGAACATGACGTCGTACAGCGCCTGGCCGAAACGTTGCGCCTCGGGCAGAGCCCGCAGCCGATGCAGCACCAGAAAGGCGTGCAGCGCGATCATCTCGAAGCGGCCGTCGAGCGTGTCCGGAACGCCGTGCCGGGCAAAGAAGACCGGCGAACGCGCCTGCGCCACCAGTGCCGCATAGGCGGCGTGGGCAGCGGGCAGTTCCCGTGGGCGGCCGAAAAGGCGCATGAGATCCTCGGCGCAAAGGGCGGTCAGGGCCGCAGTCTCTAGCCGAGCCGGCGCCCGGGAGCAACCTGTGCAGCCGCAATGCATGACTGCGATTGACAGGAGGGGGGGCCGAACAGGCAGGTATTGCCGTGAAATGGGTGAAGACAAACACATGCCGATCACGTTCCGCAGCACCTCTCGCGCGCTCGCATCCTCCGCCTGCGTGCTGTTGCTCGCCGCCTGCACCTGGCCGCAGGAGGTCCGCGGCAATCTGCCCGAGGCCGAGTCCGTTGCCGCGGTGCAGCCGGGCAAGTCGAACAAGGCCGACGTCGTGCGCCTGATGGGCTCGCCCTCCGCGACCGGCTCCTTCGAGGGTACGACCTGGTACTACATCAGCCGGCGGCTCCAGCGCGAGACGCTGCAGGATCCGGAACTGCTGGAGCAGCGTGTCTATGTCGTGACCTTCGACGACAAGGGCGTGGTCACCGCCCTGCAGACCCATGTCAACGACGACCACGATGTCGCGATGATCCCGCGGGCAACGCCGGCGCCCGGCAAGGAATTGTCCTTCATCGAGCAGCTGCTCGGCACCTTCGGCAAGTTCGGCGGCGGCGGCGATAAGAAGAAGAAGGACTCGGATCAGGGCTGACCGCGCAGGCGGCGCAACGACCGACAAGAAAACGGCCCCGGAAATCGCTTTCCGGGGCCGTTTCTCATTCGTGCATCGTCAGTGATGCGCGGCTGCCAAGACCGCCAGCAGCAGCAACGCGACGATGTTGATGATCTTGATCATCGGGTTGACCGCCGGGCCGGCCGTATCCTTGTAGGGATCGCCGACCGTATCGCCGGTCACCGCCGCCTTATGAGCGTCGGAGCCCTTGCCGCCGTGATGGCCTTCCCTCGATGTACTTCTTGGCATTGTCCCAGGCGCCGCCGCCCGAGGTCATCGAGATGGCGACGAACAGGCCGGTGACGATGGTGCCGAGCAGCATGGCGCCGAGCGAGGAGAAGGCGGCGCTCTGCCCCGCCACCGCGTCGATCACGAAATAGAGCACGATCGGCGCCAGCACCGGTAGCAGCGACGGCACGATCATCTCGCCGATTGCCGCCTTGGTCAGAAGATCGACCGCCTTGCCGTAATCCGGCTTGGCCGTCCCTTCCATGATGCCGGGGATCTCGCGGAACTGCCGCCGCACTTCGACCACGACCGAGCCGGCCGCGCGGCCGACCGCGGTCATGCCCATCGAACCAAACAGATAGGGCAGCAGGCCGCCGATGAAGAGGCCGATGACGACATAAGGGTCCTGAAGCGCGAACTTCACGTCGAGGTTCGGGAAATACGCCTTCAGATCCTCGGTATAGGCCGCGAACAGCACGAGCGAAGCGAGGCCGGCCGAGCCGATGGCATAGCCTTTGGTGACGGCCTTGGTCGTGTTGCCGACCGCGTCGAGCGCGTCGGTCGTCTTGCGCACATCCTTGGGCAGATCGGCCATCTCGGCGATGCCGCCGGCATTGTCGGTGACCGGCCCATAGGCGTCGAGCGCCACGATCATGCCGGCCAGCGCCAGCATCGTGGTCGCCGCGAAGGCAATGCCGTAGAGCCCCGCGGTGATATAGGCGACGATGATGCCGACGCAGATCACCAGCACCGGCAGCGCCGTCGCCTCCATGGAGATCGCGAGGCCCTGGATGACGTTGGTGCCGTGGCCCGTGGTCGAGGATTTGGCGATGCTGCGCACCGGCCGGTATTCGGTCGATGTGTAGTATTCGGTGATGACGACGATCAGCCCGGTCACCGCCAGCCCGACCAGCGAGCAGATATAGAGGTTCATGCCGGTGATCGACGCCAGCCCCGTCACCGGGATCGGCGTGGAGAATCCGATCGTCTCCAGGATGACGCCATAGATCAGGCCGGCCGACAGGATGCCGGTCACGACCAGGCCTTTGTAGAGCGCCTGCATGATGTTGTTGTTGCTGCCGAGGCGCACGAAATACGTGCCGACGACCGAGGCGAAGATGCACACGCCGCCGATCAGCAGCGGCAGGATCATCGTCGCTTCGCGGCCGGCGCCGGTGAAGAAGATGAAGCCCAGCAGCATGGTCGCCACCACCGTGACGACATAGGTTTCGAACAGGTCGGCCGCCATGCCTGCGCAATCACCGACATTGTCGCCGACATTGTCGGCGATCACGGCCGGGTTGCGTGGGTCGTCTTCCGGAATGCCGGCTTCGACCTTGCCGACCAGATCGGCGCCGACATCGGCGCCCTTGGTGAAGATGCCGCCGCCGAGCCGCGCAAAGATCGAGATCAGCGAGGCACCGAAGGAGGTGCCGACCAGCGCCTCGAGCACGGACCGCAGATCCTCATCGGGCACTGTCGCGCGCAGATAGAAGTAATAGAGCGAGACGCCGAGCAGCCCGAGCCCGACCACCAGCATGCCGGTAATAGCGCCGGCCTTGAAGGCGATGTCGAGACCGGCCTTGAGCCCGCTGCGCGAAGCCTGCGCCGTGCGGACATTGGCGCGCACCGAGACGTTCATACCGATATAGCCGGCGACGCCGGACAGGATCGCGCCGATCACGAAGCCGATCGCCACCTTGGCGCCCAGCGTCACGAACAGGATGACGCAGATGACGACGCCGACGATGGCGATCGTCCGATATTGCCGATTGAGATAGGCGCGGGCCCCCTCCTGCACCGCCGCCGCAATCTCCTGCATCCGCGCCGAGCCGGCATCCGCCGCCAGCACCGAACGCGCCGTCACCGCCCCATACAGCAGAGCCAGCAGACCGCACGCAATAATGATCAAGTTCGTGGTACCCATGCCGATGAGCCCTCTCCCGTTGCTCCGTCGAAAAAACCGACCGTTGAACCGGCCGTGCCTGCGACTCGTCGCGAAAGCGACGATTCCGTCGTAGCAGATGCCTCGATACGGCACAATCACGCTTCGGCTGTAGCGGAGCCAAGGTTTCGGCGCGAAGAGAAACAACAGCCTTGCGCGAAGTGCGATCGACCCCGCGGCCGGCTTGCGATAGTTTGTGGCGGGTCAACATCATGAGAGGCGCCCAATGCCCAGATTAGCCCGTTTCCGGTTCTGCATGATCCTTCTGATCGGGCTGTCTAGCCTTGGCTTCGCGCCGGCGCATGCGGAGTCCGCCCCATCGGACGGCATCCGCCAGTTCGACGACGCCTTGCTCGACTCCATGAAGAACGCCGCCGCGCTCGGCGCCAAAGGACGCTACAAGAAGCTGGAGCCGGTGATCCTCGGCGTGTTCGACGTGCCCTATATGACCAAGGTCGCCGTCGGATCGATCTGGAACACGCTGCCGCCGGAGCAGAAGCAGCGTGCCTGGACCGCGTTCGGCCGCTTCGTCACCGCAACCTATGCTGCCCAGTTCGACGGCTATTCCGGCGAGAATTTCAAGATCGTCGGCGAGCAGAAGATCCGCCACGGCACGCTCGTGCGTACCGAACTGGTCAAGTCGAGCGGCGAACCGATCGCGCTCAACTATGTCGTCCATGACAACGATATCGGCTGGCAGATCCGCGACGTCTATCTGACCAGCACGATCAGCCAGATCGCAACGCGCCGCTCCGAATTCGCTGCGCTGCTCAAGGATGGCGGCATCGAGAATCTGATCACGACGCTGAACAAGAAGGCCGACGGGCTGCTCGGCTAAGCCTGCAATTGTCAGGGCGCGCGGAGCCGTTTTCCGCGCGCCATTCAGCGGAGCGAATATCTTTGAACAGGCCTACCGGGCGTGGCCGCGTTCGCCGATCGACATGATCAGGACGCCGTGGATCAGCCCTGGCCCGGCAATATTGGTCGCAACCTCGAGCAGCTTGTCCTTCAAACGCGTCGCCGCCGACCGGCGGATCGTCCGGCTTGTGCTCGGTGTAGGCCTCGTTCAGCTCCACCAGGAAGGCATCCATCATCTTGCGCTTGAACGGATCGAGCATCGGCTCGGTCTTTTCCGGCTCGAGCTCCAGGTCGAGCAGGATGCTGACCTCCTTGTCGATCCGGTTGTCCGCACCGATCACGGAAAAGGAGATCGGTTTCAAGCGCACATAGACCGGGCCGCCCGGCATGGTGGTGGCGTGGCTGTCGGCCGCCTGCGCCGCGAGCGGCAGGCCGAGCCAGCACAGGCTCAGGCAGCAGAGGGCAAGCTTCGTGCGGATCGGGGTCATGGCGGTTCCGGCAATGGGCCCCCCAGCTCTAGCCGAGAAACTTCACCAGATCGTTTAGATCAGCCGTGGCGGAAGCCGCGACGGCCGAGTGGCAGATCGCCGCCATCACGGTCGAGCACGCGCGCGCCCGACCCGGCCTCGATCCGGCCGATCGCCGTCACCGGTACGCCGGGGATCTCGGGCAAGGCGGCATCGGGCGGCGCCGTGAAGAGCAGCTCGTAATCGTCGCCACCCGTGAGCACGGTCTCGACATGCTCGACCGCTTCGGCGAGGACGGAGGTTGCCGCGGTCGAAAGCGGCAGAAGCGACGCATCGATCACGGCCGCGACGTCGGACGCCTCGGCAATATGTTCCAGATCGCCGACCAGCCCGTCGGAAATATCCATCATGGCGCTGGCCACGCCGGACAACGCGCGGCCGAGCGCCAGACGCGGACGCGGTACACGGTAGCGGTCGGCCAGATAGTCACGCTCGCGCGGGTCGAGGCCGACGAGCCTGCCGGTCGCGGCCAGCAGGCCGAGCGCACCGTCGCCGATCGTGCCGGAGACATAGACGATATCGCCCGGCCGCGCGCCGCTGCGCCGGACCTCACCACCCGCGGCCACGCGGCCGAAGGCGGTAACCGTCAAGGTGATCGGCCCAGGGGTCGAAACCGAATCGCCGCCAAGCAGATGGATACCGAATTCCGCTTGATCGGCACGCAGCCCCTCGGCGAAGCGCTCGACCCAGTGATCGTCGCAGCGCGCAGGCAGCGCCATGGTCATGACATAGCCCTGCGGCACCGCCGCCATCGCAGCCAGATCCGACAGATTGCAGCGCAGCAGTTTGCGCGCGACCAGATCGGGCGGATCGTCCGGCAGGAAATGTACGCCCTCGACGATCGCATCGGCGGTCATGACCAGGCGGTCGCCCGCCGCAACCTCGATCAGCGCGGCGTCATCTGTCAGCCCGAGCGCGCCGGGCGCCCCGGCGGCGAGCGGCGCCAGGAAGCGGGCGATCCGGCCGAACTCGCCCAACGCCATGAGCTCAGCGCGCCTCCGACCATTCCGCCGGCCGGCATTGCCGGGCCAGACGGTCGAGCACGCCGTTGATCAGCCCCGGCTCCTTGCCGGAGAAAAACGCGTGCGCGATGTCGACATATTCGGTGATGACGACGCGGGCCGGCGTCTCGATCCGGGCGGACAGCTCGAACGCCGCGGCGCGCAGGATCGCGCGCAGGATCACCTCCAGCCGATCGAGCGGCCAGTCCGGCGTCAGCAGGGCGGCAATCAGCGGATCGAGCTCGGCCTGCTGCGCCAATGTGCCGGACACGACTTCGCGGAACAGCGCCTCGTCGGCCGGTAGATATTCGTCGCCGTCGATCTCACGGCCGAGATAATGCTTCACGAACTCCGCGGTCGCGATCTTGCCGGCGACGCCAGTGATCTCGACCTGGTAAAGCGCCTGGATGGCGGCGAGGCGGGCGGCGCTGCGTGGGCCGCCGGCCCGGCCGCCGCCGGCGCGGGGCGCGCGTCGCTTGACGGGATCGGACATCAGGCCGGCACCGTCAGGTCTTGACGCAGCGCAATCATGGTGAGCGCGGCATCGACCACCTCGGCACCCTTGTTCTTCTTGTCGCGCGCGGCACGCGCCCAGGCCTGCTCGTCATTCTCGACCGTCAGGATACCGAAGCCGATGGCGAGGCCGTGATGCAGCGCCAAATCCTGCAGCCCGCGGGCGCTTTCGGTACAGACATAGTCGTAAACAGCCGAGCGCGACATAGCCGTCATAGGCCCGGCGCGGCTTGCGGCCCCTGCGGTACGGTGAGTCCGGCAGCAACGGAGATGGCGGCCGGGATCTCGAAGGCGCCTCGCACGGTGACGATTTCATAAGTAGCGCCCGCCGCGTCCAGCGCCGCGACTGCGGCCGGCGCGCAACTCCTCGGCAATGTTGCGATAGTAGGGCGCCTCGACGATCAGAATATGGGGCATGACTCTTTCTTCTCCGAACGTCAGGCGGTAATCGGGACGGGACGGTTGGCCGACCACGGTCAGCCCATAGCCGTCCAGCCCGACGATGGTCTTTTTGGTATTGGACAGCAGGATCATGTCGCGCACGGCCGAGATCGACCAGGATCTGCGCGCCGACGCCGTAGTCGCGCAACGCCCCCGTCATCGACCGGCTCGCCAAGGCGGCCGACGGATCCGATCGCTTAGGCCGGTCGGGCTCGGCTCCCGGATCAGCACGATGACGCTCCCTGCCCTTCGCGGCCGATCATCTCCATTGCCGCCTGCAGCTCGCCGCCGCGGCCGGACAACCGCAGCCGAGCACGTCGTCCAACAGGTTCAGCGCATGCATCCGCGCCAGCACCGGCTCGCCATTGCCGACATCCGCCCTGCACCAGCGCCAGATGCTCGGCGTAGTTCAGCGTGTTGACATAGATCATGACCTTGAAACGGCCGCCGAACCGGCTATCGATCTCGCTCGTCAGCGCCGCTCGACGATGCGCTCATGGCGCCGGCGATAGGCGATGAGATCGGCGATCGTCGCGATCTTGAGCCCATGCGTCTGAGCGAAGGCGATGAGATCGTCGCGCCGCGCCATGGTGCCGTCATCGTTCATGATCTCGCAGATCACGCCCGACGGGTTGAGCCCGGCCAGCCGCGCGATATCGACCCGCAGCTTCGGTATGGCCGGTGCGCACCCAGCACGCCACCGTCGCGCGCCATCAGCGGGAAGATATGGCCCGGCGTCACCAGATCGAGCGGCCCCAGCTCCGATCGATCGCAACGGCGACGGTGCGGCGCACGATCGGCCGCGGAAATTGCCGGTGGTGACGCCGTCCTTGGCCTCGATCGACACAGTAAACGCGGTCTGCAGGCGCGACGCGTTGTGCTGCGGCATCAGCGGCAGCTTCCAGCGCTTCGACCCGCTGGCGCGGGCAGGGCCAGGCAGATCAGGCCGCGGCCGTGCTTGGCCATGAAATTGATCGCGGCCGCATCCGCCATCTGCGCCGGAACGACCAGATCGCCTTCATTCTCGCGATCCTCGTCGTCCGACCAGGATGAACAAGCGACCCTGGCGCGCATCCTCGATGATGTCGGCAATGGGCGAGAGGATATCGGCGAAGCTCATGGCGCCTCCTGCCCGACCAGACGGGCCACGTAACGCGCCAGCATGTCGATCTCCAGATTGACCGGATCGCCGACCTTCGTCTCGCCCGAAGGTGGTTTCGGCCTGCGTGTGCGGGATGATATTGACGCCGAAGCGGTTGCCTTCGACCTCGTTGACGGTCAGCGACACGCCGTTGATGGCGATCGATCCCTTGCGTGCGATGAAGCGCTCGATCCCGGCTGGCACCTCGAAGACATAGCGCACGGAGTCGTTTTCGATCTCGCGCGCCACGATCCGGCCGACGCCGTCGACATGGCCGGACACGATATGCCCCGCCCAGCTCGTCGCCGACCTTGAGCGCGAATTCGAGATTGATGCGCGTGCCTTCGTGCCAGTCCTTGAGCGTCGTCAGGCTCAACGTCTCGGCCGAGACCTGGACCTTGAACCAGCCTGGGCCAGTCTCGGTCACGGTCAGGCATACGCCCGAACAGGCGATCGACGCGCCGAGGGCGATCTTGCCGGTATCGTACCGGGTTTCGATCGTGTAGCGCGGGTCGCCGCCAGGCTCGAGCGCCCGGACACGACCGATATCAGTGATGATGCCGGTAAACATGGACCCCCAAACTAGGCGCTGAGGTCGAGGTTTCCAGCAGATCCTCGCCGATTCGCATGACCGAGAGGCGTATCCCCCGCGCTTGTTCCGCAAGGCGGTCGACGCCGAAGGGCTTCACCGCCGCGAGCCCGTCCGCCGCCGATCAAACCCCGCGCTGCGGAACCAGGCGAGACGGTCGACCAGGTTCGACGCAGCAAGGATGCGGCCAGTGTGGCGCCGCCCTCGACCAGCACGCGGGTCAGGCCGAGCCGGCCGAGTTCGGTCAGCGCCACGGCCCAGATCGATATTGCCGTCCTCGTCCGGCGGCACTTCGATCACCTTGACGCCGCAATCGGCGAAGGCCCGGTGGCGCAGCGTTTCGCCGCCGGCAAGCGTCAGGATCAGGCTCGGATGATCCGGCGCCTGCTGGACAAATTTCGCCGTAAGCGGCGTGCGCAGCCTGCCGTCGACCACGATGCGCAACGGCTGCGTCCCGGTCAGCCCGGGCAGACGCACGCTGAGTTCGGGATCGTCCGCCAGCACGGTGCCGCTGCCGACCATGACCGCATCGTTGCGGCGGCGGAGCAGATGGCCGAATTGCCGGGCCGACTCGCCGGTGATCCAGCGGCTCTCGCCGCCATGCGTGGCGATCCGGCCATCGAGGGTGCTCGCCAGCTTGAGCAGCACCAGCGGCCGGCCCGTGCGGATCCGTTTCAGAAAGCCGGCATTGATCCGCTCGGCCTCCGACGCGAGCAACCCTATCGAAACCTCGATGCCGGCTTCGCGCAGCTTGGCGAAGCCGCGTCCGGCAACACGCGGATCGGGATCCTCGATCGGGACGACGCAAACGCGCAATGCCGGCCTCGATCAGCGCCTCGGCGCAGGCGGGGGTCTGGCCGCGATGGGCGCAGGGCTCGAGCGTGACATAGGCGGTGGCGGCCGCGGGCGGCGGCGCCGGCCCGGCGCAACGCCTCGGTCTCGGCATGGGGCCGTCCGCCGGGCTGGGTCCAGCCGCGGCCGACGATCGTGCCGTCGCGCACCAGCACGCAGCCGACGGCCGGGTTCGGGGCAACGAGCCCAAGGCCGCGGCGCGCCAGTGCCAGCGCCATCCGCATATAGGCGGCCTCGTCCACGCGCCCTACTCCACGCTTTCGCCCGGGATCCGGCCGATGAACTCGCCGAAATCCTTGGCCTCGCGGAAATCACGATAGACGCTGGCGAAGCGGACATAGGCGACCTGGTCGAGGCTGGCCAGGGATTCCATGACCAGCTCGCCCGATCTGATCGGTCGAGACAATCGGTCTCGCCCGAACTCTCCAGCTGACGCACGATCGAGTTGATCACGCGCTCGGTCCGGCCGGCTCGATCGGCCCGCTTGCGCGTCGCCGTATAGATCGAGCGGGCCAGTTTCTCCCGATCGAAGGGCTCGCGCTGGCCGTTCTTCTTGACCACGGTCAGCTCGCGCAGCTGGACCCGCTCGAAGGTCGTGAAGCGGGGCCGCGCAATTGGTGCAGAAGCGCGGCGCCGGATCGCAGAGCGATCGTCGGTCGGCCGCGAATCCTTCACCCTGGGTGTCTCAAAACCGCAGAATGGGCAGCGCATTGCTCTCTAGTCCCTATGCCGCAATCGTCTTACGCCGCCGGATAGATCGGGAAGCGGTCGCACAGCTCGGCGACGCGTTGCCGGCAGCACCCTCCGCCGCCGAATTGTCGGCGCGATGGGCGGCGAGCCCGTCGAGCACATCGCCAATCAGATGGCCGATCCGCGACCATTCCTCCGGGCCGAAGCCGCGCGTCGTGCCGGCCGGCGTGCCGAGGCGGATGCCCGAGGTGATGGTCGGCTTTTCCCGGATCGAAGGGGATGCCGTTCTTGTTGCAGGTCATGCCGGCGCGCTCCAGGCTCGCCTCGGCATCCTTGCCGGTCAGGCCCTTGGGCCGCAGATCGACCAGCATGAGATGGCTGTCGGTGCCACCCGAGACGATCGCCAGGCCGCGATCGACCAGGATCTGCGCCAGGATCTTGGCATTCTCGACCACGGCATTCGCATAGGCCTTGAATTCCGGCTGCAGCGCCTCGCCGAAAGCAACCGCCTTGGCAGCAATGACGTGCATCAGCGGTCCGCCCTGCAGACCGGGGAAGACGGCGGAATTAATCTTCTTGCCGATATCCTCGTCATTCGACAGAACCATGCCCCCGCGCGGACCGCGCAGGGTCTTGTGCGTCGTGGTCGTGACGACATGGGCATGCGGCAGCGGCGTCGGATAGGCACCGGCGGCGGCCAGCCCGGCGAAATGCGCCATGTCGACCCAGAAATAGGCGCCGACCGAATCGGCGATGGCGCGGAATCGGGCGAAGTCGATGGCACGCGGATAGGCCGAGCCACCGGCAATGATGACCTTCGGCTTGTGCTGCTCGGCCAGCGCCTGAACCTCATCATAGTCGATCCGGTGCGTATCCTGGCGCACACCATAGGCGACCGGCTTGAACCATTTGCCCGACTGGTTGGCCGGCGCACCGTGAGTCAGATGACCGCCTGCGGCCAGCGACATGCCGAGAAAAGTGTCGCCCGGCTGCATCAGCGCCATGAACACGGCCTGGTTGGCCTGGGCGCCGGAATGCGGCTGGACGTTGGCGAAGCGGCAATCGAACAGGCGCTTGGCGCGATCGATCGCCAGTTGCTCCGCGACATCGACGAACTCGCAGCCGCCGTAATAGCGCCGCCCCGGATAGCCCTCGGCCGTATTTATTGGTCAGCACCGAACCTTGCGCCTCGAGCACCGCGCGGCTGACGATATCTCCCGACGCGATCAGCTCGATCTGATGCTGCTCTGCCCGTTCGAGTTCGTGGCGGATGCCGGCATAAAGCTCCGGATCCGCCTGAATCAGCGGTGCGGAGAAGAAACTGTCCGGCCGATAGGGCGTGGCGGGCGGGGAGCTGGTCATTCGGGAAACGCCTTCCATACGATACCGATTTTACCGCAGATGCGCGGCTGTCGCACGGGCCACGATGCCTGGGGCCGAGGCAGGCGGCAAGCCTGTCCACACAGCCGAGTCTGCAGCCCGCACATACCACATGTTGGCATGTCGGGGTAGATCGCCCCCAGAAGTTTGTGGGGCCGTCGAACATCCCGCCAGCCTTGCACGCCGCCGTCCATTAGAGATCCATAATAAGCACCGCTCCGCTTCACAATGGATTGCCAATTCGCGAGAGAAATTGCTGTGTTCGGCCCCTTCAATGCTCCTGGAAATTGCGCAAAGGCGAACATTGCCTCATGCCTCTAGTCCTTGAGACCAGGGCGATATGCTGCAAAATGCGAATCGACAGGCGTTGAAGGTGCAAACGATTACGCCCTGCCAAGTCATGTATTCAAGGCTTATTCGCCTTAGTTGTTGACACAAAGAAATTGCCCTGCGAAAATGCTTCATTCGTAAGAAATTTTGGCGGGGAAACAGCACAACATGGAAAAGCCCACTGAAAAGCTCAGCGAAGACGGGTTGATGCGGATGACCGCCGATGTGGTCGCAGCGTATGTCGGCAACAATACGCTGCCGACAGCCCAGCTCGCCGACCTGATTGGTGCCGTGTACTCTTCGCTCAGAGGGCTCGACGGCCACCAGCCCGAACCCAAGATCGAACCGGCCAAGCCCGCAGTGGCGATCAAGAAATCGGTTACACCCGACTATTTGATCTGCCTGGAAGACGGCAAGAAGCTCAAGATGCTGAAGCGGCATCTTCGGTCGACCTACAACATGACACCGGACGACTACCGCGCGAAGTGGGGCCTGCCGCCCGACTATCCGATGGTTGCGCCGAATTATGCTGCCCAACGCTCTGCCTTCGCCAAGGAGATCGGGCTCGGCCGCGGCGCCGGCCGGTCGTCCGGCCGCCGGCCCGCCAAGAAATAGTTGTATTTCGGCGCGAATTTACACCCTAAATCCAGAACCGGGATCAGCCGATCCCGGTTCTGCTTTTCTGTGAGCATCGCCTTTGGCCTCTGAACGGCCGCGCCCCCTCTACATGTGAACCATTCGGTTGTCGCGACCGATCCGGGGGATGACGATCCCTTCACGCGCGTCGAAGGCCGGCCGTTGCCGCTTCAATGGCCGCAATCTCGGCAAGCGAAGATACAGCATTTTGTGCAACGCGCGCTCACATGGTACAAGACTATCTTCGAGCTTCTAGTCTAAAAGCCCTTCGTCGCAACGGAACCTACTCGTTCGAATCCGCTCAAGTCTGGGTAAATACAACCTGAGAGTGAGTATCCGGGCGCCGCAATGGCGTTTCGATCAATCGGAGGGGTAATGAAGGCGAGATCGAGCTCCTGTCGGGCCGTGTCGGAGGCGAGGTTCTTCCCGGCCGGACCTTCGCGTCGCCGTGGCGCGTCCCATTGCCGGGGTGATGCAGTGCGATGAAGCGTCTCCGGAACATCAAAGCGGTCAAGCGACTGGCTTGGCCCCTCGCCGTCCTGACGATCCTCCTGCAGGCTCCGGGCCATGCCGCGCCGGCGCCCGCGAACGAGCATGCGCCCGATACAATGGCGGCGCGTGTGCTGGCCTGCGGTGCGTGCCACGGTGCGCAAGGCCAGGGCACGAATGACGACTATTTCCCGCGGCTCTCCGGAAAGCCTGCCGGATATCTCTATAATCAGCTCGTCGCCTTTCGCGACGGGCGTCGGAAATATCCGCCGATGAACTACCTGCTCGAATATCTGCCCGACGCCTATCTGCACCAGATCGCCGACTATTTCGCGGCCGAACGTCCGCCTTTCCCGACGATCGAGCCGGCCACCGTCAGCAAGACCGTGCTAGACCTCGGTCACAAGCTCGTGACCGAAGGCGACGCGAAGCGGGAAATTCCGGCCTGCGCCGGCTGCCACGGGCCGGCCTTCACGGGCATGGAACCGGCGATCCCGGGCCTGCTCGGTCTCCACGCCCGTTATATCAGTGCCCAGCTGGGCGGTTGGCGCTACGGGACGCGGACGGCGACGGCGCCCGACTGCATGCAGATCGTCGCCGGGCATCTGACCGAGCAGGATGTCACGGCGATCGCCGCGTGGCTGTCCTCCCTGCCCGCGCGGCCGATCCTTCGCCCGTCCCCGCGGGTTCGCTGCCAATGCCACTCGAATGCGGCAGCGAGCCGAACAAATGACGGAGCGCGGGATGATGAAACGATCGCGTTCGATCCTGGCCATTCTGGCTCTGCTGGCCGCTTCCACATCCGGCGCCTTTGCACAAGACGCCGCTCCGGCCAACGCCGCGACCATCGCCCAGGGC
Source organism: Aliidongia sp. (assembly GCA_037200015.1). GTDB lineage: Bacteria > Pseudomonadota > Alphaproteobacteria > ATCC43930 > CGMCC-115725 > JAXDMU01. Next base: position 93,145 of record JBBCHB010000008.1, read on the forward strand.
AAATACCTGGCCGACGCCGGGGATTGCATCGCCTGCCATACCCAGCCCGGCGGCACGCTGTTCGCCGGCGGACGGCCGATGGCGACGCCGTTCGGCACGCTCTATACGCCAAACATTTCGCCCGATACGGAGACGGGGATCGGCAAATGGACGGCTGATCAGTTCTACACGATGATGCATACTGGCCGGTATCCGGATGGCAGCCTGCTCTATCCGGCCATGCCGTTCGGCGCCTATACCAAGGTGACGCGGCAGGATTCCGACGCGATCTTCGCCTATCTGCGCTCCGTGCCGCCGGTCAAGCTGGGCGAACCGGCCGCATGATTTGCGCTTTCCCCTACAACAACCGCTCGCTCGTGCTCGGCTGGCGCACGCTTTATTTCACCGAAGGCGAATACCAGCCCGATCCGGCCAAATCCGCAGAATGGAATCGCGGCGCCTATCTGGTCCAGGGGCTCGGTCATTGCTCGATGTGGCCACACCGCAATCAATGCGCTGGGGTGGCAGCTCCGAATCCGACGCCTTCCAGGGCGGCCTGATCCCGATGCAGGATTGGTACGCGCCGTCGCTGACCTCGAACAGGGAGGCCGGCCTTGGCGACTGGTCCCTGGCCGATATCACGGATCTCCTGCGCACAGGCGTCTCGCAGCGCGGCGCGGTCTACGGCCCGATGGCCGAAGTGGTCTATGACAGCCTGCAATATTTGTCCGACCCCGATATCCAGGCGATGGCGACCTATCTGAAGGCGCTGGCGCCACGTCAGTCATCCGACAAGGCGGCGCCGACGACGAGCGTGGCGGAAGACCATTTGCTGCTGCGGCTCGGCAGCCAGATCTACGACGCCAATTGCGCCGTCTGCCACGGTGCCGATGGCCGTGGCAAGCTGCCGGACTATCCGCCGCTGGCCGACAACCAGTCGATCCAGATGAGTTCGGCGGTGAACCCGATCCGCATGGTGCTGAACGGCGGCTTCCCGCCGGGCACCGCCGGCAATCCCCGGCCTTTCGGCATGCCGCCCTTCGCGCAATCCCTGTCCGACGACGAGGTTGCGGCGGTCGTCACCTTCATCCGCGTATCCTGGGGCAATCGCGGCAGCGCGATATCGGCCCGTCAGGCCAATGAGTTGCGCTCGGCACCGCTGAACTGAGAGGCATGATGCTGAATTCGCCCGCGCCGACCCTCGTTTCAGCGGATGCCGAGGAGACCGCGCTCGAGGAGATCGTCCGCGCCGGCCCCTGGGGCGCCATCGCGCTGGCCGGCACCGCGACTGCGATCGTGATCGGTCTGTGGTTCGCCTTCTTCTTTATCGTCTTCCTGCCCCGAGGCACCATTCAATGACGGCGCATACGGAGCCGAACGACGGCACCGCGGGTTGCCGAGCGCGTCGAACGGCGCTGGGCCGTCCTCGTTAGCACGCTCGTTGCGATCCTGGTCGCGATCACGATCTATACCGGGCTGCATTGGGCGATGATGCCGCCGTCGCGCGTCGAGACGATCGATCCGCGCACGCTGCACATCGCCGGCGAATTCATCGAGAGCAATCTCGGCACGGCGACAGAGGCAGACGGCTCGGTCACGGTGCGGCTGGTCGCGCAGCAATATTCTTTTACGCCGCAATGCCTGCTGGTCCCGGCCGATACGCCGATTACCTTTCGCGCGACCAGCGCCGATGTCGTGCACGGCTTCCTGATCGATCACACCAACATCAACACCATGCTGGTGCCGGGCTATGTCTCGACCTTCAAGTCGAGCTTCGAGACGGCGGGCGAACGGGTCATGCCCTGCCATGAATTCTGCGGCACCGGCCATCAGGGCATGTGGGCCAAGGTCAAGGTGATCGACAAGGCGGCCTTCGCCGCCCTGAAATCGGATAGCGGGAGACTGAGCTGTGTTGACCAATAGGCGGCTCATCCTCGCCCATTTCTGGCTCGCCTTCGGCAGCTTCGGTGCGGCGTTGGTTCTGGGCTCCTGGCAGATGTACGTGCGCAGCCCGCTCAGCGCGCCGATCGATACGCCCGAATATTATTACCGCTCGGTCACCGCGCACGGCACGGTGATGGGCTACGTCTTTCCGACCCTCGTCGCGATGGCGTTCGGCTATGCCATTACCGAACTGTCGCTGCACAAGCCGCTCGTCGGCCGGCGCTTCGCCTGGGCCGGCTTCGCGCTCGTGCTGATCGGCGCGATCGCCGCGATCGTGCCGGTCGCGATGGGCTTGGCCTCAGTGCTCTACACCTTCTATCCGCCGATGATCGGCAACGCCTTCTATTATATCGGCGTCGTGCTGGTCGTGGTCGGATCCTGGATCTGGGTCGCGCTGATGTCGATCAATCTGCGCATCTGGAAACGGGACAATCCCGGCGAGCCGGTGCCGCTCGCCATGTTCGCGAATGTCGCCGGTTCCTATCTCTGGGGCTGGACGGCGGTTGGCGCCGCGATCGAGCTGATCTTTCAGATCCTGCCGGTCGCGCTCGGCTTCAAATCGACGATCGATGCCGGTCTCGCCCGCGTCTTCTTTTCCTGGACGCTGCACGCCATCGTCTATTTCTGGCTGATGCCGGCCTATATCGCCTACTACACCATCGTGCCGCGCGCGATCGGCGGACGGCTCTACAGCGACACCATGGCCCGAATCTCCTTTGCCCTGTTCCTGGTCGTGGCAATGCCGATCGGCGTGCATCACCTGTTCGCCGATCCGCAGGTCGGATCCGGCTTCAAGGTGGTCCATTCGGTGTTCACCGCGGTGGTCACGATCCCGACCCTGCTCACCATCTTCACCATCTCCGCCTCGTCGAGATCGCCGGGCGGCTGCGCGGCGGCAAGGGCATGTTGGGCTGGATCGCGGCACTGCCTTGGGACAACCCGATGATGCTCGCGCTCGCCTTCTCCTTCGTGATGCTAGGCTTCGGCGGGGCCGGCGGCATCATCAACATGAGCTACCAGCTCGACAGCAGCATCCACAACACGCAATGGATCACCGGTCATTTCCATCTGATCTATGGCGGCGCGATCGTCATCATGTATTTCGCAATCGCCTATGATCTCTGGCCCCATCTGACCGGACGCGCGCTCGACAGTTTGGGCCTGATGAAGACTCAGCTCTGGCTCTGGTTCATCGGCATGATCGTGCTGACCTTCCCCTGGCACTATGTCGGCATCCTCGGCATGCCGCGACGCATGGCGATCTACGACTACAGCAACCCGGCCCTGGCGGCCGACGCCGATTCGGTCGTCGCCTCGGCGATCGGCGGCTTCATCCTCGTAGTGTCCGGCATCCTGTTCCTCACCGTGCTGATCCGTGGCCACCGGGCGCCGCGCCTGGTGCCGCCGACTTACCGCTTCAGCGCGGCGCTGCACGAGACCAAAAGGATGCCAGTGGCGCTGAACGGGCTCGGCTTGTGGCTGGCGCTGATGATCAGCCTGACGATCGTGAATTACGGCTATCCGATTGCGCAGCTGATGGCGCTCGACAACACATCAGTGCCGGCGATCCGCATCGGAGAATCGAAATGAGCGGCGAGCGGCTCGTCTCGCTGCGGAACCGCTGGTTCGTCGCCAGCGTCGGCGCTACCACTGACCCTCACCATCTTCGCGTTCCTCGTCGGCTTCGTCTGGCTGCCTTCGGCACAGCCCGACGCGCAGTTCCAGGGTCTCTGGAATGCGATCTGCAGCGCGGCCGGCGTGCCGCAGAGCTGGCTCCGTCCCAGCCCGGCTGCGGCGCCGCCGACCGTGATCACCTCCAGCGTCGTGGTCACGCCGCAGATGCTGAGCGATGCGGGCGCCGACGCGATCGGGCCGCGGCGCCACCCTCGCCTTGAAATGCACCATCTGCCACGGCGCGCGCGGCTTTAGCGAGGCGGATTCGCCCAATCTCGGCGGACAATACGCAGCCGTCGTCTTCAAGGAGCTGCAGGACTTCAAGGCCAGGGCGCGAACCAACGCCATCATGAGCCCGATGGTCGCCGATCTGAGCGACCGGGGACATGGCCGATATCGCGGCCTACTACGCCTATCTGCCGCGCCTGCCGCCGACCGCGCCACGGACCCCGCTCAAGGCACCGGCGATCGTCCTGCAGGGCGCGCCGATGCGCAACATTCCACCCTGCGCCGCCTGCCATGGCGGCATGGACACCAAGACCGGCAGCCCCTGGCTCGAGGGCGAATCGGCGGTCTATCTGCGCGCGCAGCTCGTGGCCTTCGCTGCGGGCAGCCGCCACAACGACATCAGCGAGCAAATGCGCAACATCGCCCGCCAGATGACCCCGGCCGAGATGACGGACGCGGCGCAGTATTTCGCAAGCCAGCCTTAGGATCCGCAGCGGAATAACCGCCCTCGCTTGGAGAGCCGATCAACCCTCGCCCGCTTGGCGGGAGCGCGCGCTCCGTCTGCGAAGCAGGCCGCCCGCCAAGCGGGCGGAAGGGGGTTTGCTTGCCAAGTTTTCGCAGCATTTATGCCGCGGCGCGTCCTTGGCCGACCCCGTTACGGATTGCTGGCGCTGCCCGGCGCGCCGGCGGCAGGCAAATTCATCACCTGCATGAACTGCCGGATGTCGAGCGTGCCGTTGCCGATCACCATGTTGTAGGCCGGGCTGCCGGTGGCACTGCTGGTGTAGAAGCCGTTATTGCCCGGGATGTTGCGGTGGAAGGCGGCCGCGCCGCCGTTGGTCTGGGCCTGTGCCAGCATGTAGAGCCGGTCGTTGGCGCGGCCCTGTCGCTTCCCGCTATTCTGCACCATCAGGGCGATCACGCCGGCGAAATCGGGGCGCCGCGGCGCTGGTGCCGAGGATCCCCTGGCCCTGGCCCTGGAAAAACAGGAAGTCGGAGCTGCGGGCGACCGGACAGGTACCGACCGCACCTTCCGGGCAGCCGCCCATATGCAGCGCGATATCCGGCACGGCACGCGTAGCGATGCCGGTCGTCACCAGCTGCTGATAGCTCGGCTGCGCGAACAGCACGCTGGCCCCGCCGCCCGAGCCCCAGACGGCGCCGTTGAGATTGGCCGTGCCGTCATCGCCCGGCTTGGGCATCAGCGGATCGAAATTGGCGTTCTCGGCGACATAGGTCGACGCGGCGGTGCCCACGCTGACCGTCAGATTGGTGCCGCCGACGGCAGTGACGTTCGGCGACGAGGCCGGCGTCTGCACACCAGGCAGGAAGCTCGACGAGGCGGCGCTGCTCGATGGCTCGTTGCCGTAACCGGCCGGCGAGCACTGGAGCGCCCCACTGTCGCCCGATGACACAACGAAGGTGATGCCCCAGCGCCGCACCCTGCGCGAACAGAGAATCTTCGGCCAGCACCGCGTCGACGTCGCCGAACGGCCCGTCCCAGAAAGCGAGGGAGTCGAGCTCGCAGGAGCCGAACGACATGCTGACCACATCCACCTGGTCGGCGGTGACGATCGCATGGAGCCCGTCCATGATGCTCTGGTCACTGAGATCCGGCAGCCCGTACTGGATGATCGCCGCGCCCGGCGCGAAGCCGCCGGCTTGCTGCACATCGAGCGTGCCCTCCTGCGAGGCGCGCGTGCCGCCGCCATCGACCGTCACCACCGTGAAGTTCGGCACGGTCACGCCGACCTTGCTGAAATAGCCCTGCAGGTCCGACGGCGCGATCGTGCCGCTGATCAGGATGCCGATCGCGGCGCCGGTCCCGCTCAGCGACTGAAAGGAAGGCGCGTCATAGGCCTGCTTCAGATCCGAGGTCAAGAACGGGCCGGTACCGGCCGTGCCCATCTCCAGCGGTTTCACGATGGCGTCCGGCGTGTGCATCCGGATGACGCCCCGGAAGGCGAAGATCTGGGCGCCGAGCGCCGTGACCGTGCTGGGCAGCGTGATCGCAGAGCGGGCGGCGACGAGCGGCTGGCCGCTCGGCGTCACGACATGGTCGAGCGGCGAGCCGATGAAGGCCTCGACGGTCTCGCTCCAGCCGGCCACGCCGATGCTGGCGGGCGTCGCGGTCGGTCACGGTCAGCCCGGCCTGGCGCAGCGCGGGCTTCGAGCGCGTCAAGCGACTCACGTGTCGCACCGAAGCGCGCCGACAGCTCCTGCGGCGTCAGGAAGCGATGGTAGAGCGGATCGGCCGGGTTGCTGACATGGTCGACGAAACTGGCCAAGCCGTCCGGATCGCGCAGCGGCAAATAGGACACGAAAGCTGTAAGCCTCATCGCGCTGGATCGGGCCGATCACGGTATTGCCGTGCCGGTCCTTGGTCTGCGCCGCGACTGCGGCCGGCGCAGAGCACCGGCCCCAAGAGCGCGGCGAGCAGAATCAGCAAGCTGCGGTGGCGCATCTGGGCTCCTTCCCGATCCGACCACTGCCCGAACCGAGCGGTGCGGGGTGCGGCCATGCGGTGCGGTTCTAAACCTAATCCGGGGCCCGTGACAATCAGTGCGCGAAGAATTGCCGTGGCATTTACGCCGCGCTTAGGCTACCTCTCCGGCCGTCGAATGAATTCAGGGGAATGACGCTCGATGGCCACCATCCGTTCCATCCTGTGCGTAGGCGCCCTGGCCGCAGCGGTTGCCGCCGGGCCGGCCGTTTCCCAGACCGTGCCAGCCTATCTGGCGACGATCGGCGTCACCGACACGACCGGGGCCGATTCAGCGCATTTCAACAATCCGGCCAGCGTCGCGGTCGATACGGTGAACGGCCATGTCCTGGTCGTCGACCAGGTCAATGAGCGTATCCAGATCTTCAATTCGACGACTTTCGCCTATGTCGCAACGCTCGGAACGAGCCAGGCGATCGGCAGCGACAACGCCCATTTCTTCCTGCCCCAGGGCGTCGCCTTCGACGCGACGCATGACCGGATCCTGGTGACGCCCAGAACGAGCGGGTGCAGATCTTCAATGCCGCAACGCTCGCCTATGTCGCGACCATCGGCACGACCGGCACGCAGCAAACAACCAATGCCGGGTTCCACCTGCCGACCGGTGTCGCCTACGACCCGGTCAACAACCAGATCCTGGTCGCCGACCAGGACAACGACCGGGTGCAGGTGTTCGACGGCTCGAGCTTCGCCTATGTCGCGACCATCGGCCAGACCGGGATCTCGGAGCTCGGCCCAGGCGTCTTTTCCTTCCCCGCCGGCATCGATGTCGACACGGTGAACAACCACATCCTGGTCGCGGATCAGAACAACAGCCAGGTTCAGATCCTGGATTCCGGCACCTTCACCTTTGTCGGCGTGATCGGCGACCCAGGCGGCAATCCCGGCACCGGCAACACCGAGTTCAACCAGCCGAACGACGTCACCTTCGATCCGGTCAATGACCGGATCCTGGTCGCCGATTTCGACAATAACCGGGTGCAGATCTACGACGCGGCAAGCTTCGGCTATCTCGGCACCATCGGCGAGAGCGGCATGCCGGGCTCGACCAATGCCGAGTTGGACGGGCCGGCATCGGTCACCATCGACAAGGTCAACGGCCAAGTCTTCGTCGTCGATTCGGTCAATCAGCGGGTCCAGGTGTTCAGCCAGCAGCCCCTGCCGGCGTCGCTCGTCTCGGCAGTCCTGCCAGGCTCACGCTCGGTGGAGATCGGGACGGCGGCGACGGTATTCAGCACCATGCTCAACAGCGGCAGCACGAGCTTGGCCGATTGCCAGATCGGCCTGCCGGCGACGGCCCCCGCCGGCCTGACCCTCGGCTATCAGACGACGAATGCCGGCAACCAGCTGACCGGACGGCCAACACGCCGGTCACGATTGCCGGCAATGGCGCGCAGAACTTCCTGTTGACCTTCCGATCCACCGCGGCGTTCCAGGCGACCGCCATGCCGCTCCTGTACAGTTGCACCGGCAGCCAGCCGGCGCCCGGTACACCTGGCGTCAATACCGTGGATCTGCTGTTCTCGACGACACCCATTCCCGACGTCATCGCGCTCGCGGCGACGGCGAGCAACAACGGCATCGTCACCATCCCCTTCTCCACGGGCGGGGGCCGCTGCCTTCGCGGTGGCCAGCATAGATGTCGGCTCGGCCGGCACGCTGACGGTCGCCGCCGATACCGGAGCCGCGACGCTGCCGCTGACCGCAACCGTCTGTGCCACCAATGCCTCGACCGGCGCCTGCCTCGCGACACCGGCTGCAAGCTTTCTGCAAAGCTTCCAGTCAAATGGCACGCAGACCTTCTCGGTCTTCCTCTCGGCCAGTGCGCCGATCACCTTCGCGCCGGCCACCGCGCGCGTCTTCCTGCGCTTCCTGGATTCGAGCGGCGCCTCGCACGGCTCGACCAGCGTCGCGGTCGAGACCAACTGACCGGCTGGCGCGGAGCACGATTGGTCGCGCCATCGCCGAGCTGCGGGCCGGCGCGGCGCTGTCGGACGGCCGGGTCCGGCGTCCCCAGCGGCGGTCGCAAACGCGCGGTCGGGCTTAGGTACAGCTAGACATCATACTTTCTTTCAAAATAGTATGACTGCCGGTGTTCAGAGGCAGTCATGCGCAGCGTGTTTTTCAGATTTTTCGACGACCGCCAGGGCAATCTCCCGGTCCGAATCGCAGGGCTCTTCGCGCTCCTGATTGCATTCAACCTCGGCGCCTGGGGCTGGGCGCTCGCCGTGTTCCGGGACCATCCGATCCTGCTCGGTACTGCCTTCCTGGCCTATGGCCTGGGGCTGCGCCATGCCGTCGACGCCGATCATATCGCAGCGATCGACAATGTGACGCGCAAACTGATGCAGGACGGCAAGCGGCCGGTCGGGGTCGGCTTCTACTTCTCGCTCGGCCATTCGACGATCGTTGTCCTCGGCTCGGTTGCGCTGGCGGCAACGGCGACGGCGTTCAAGGACCGCTTCGCCGATTTGGAGAGCGTCGGCGGCGTGATCGGCACGCTGGTCTCCGCCCTGTTCCTGCTGGCGATCGCCGCGATGAACCTCGTCATCCTGGTCGAAGTGTACCGGAATTTCCGGGCGGTCGCCGCCGGCGTGCCCTATCAGGAGGCCGATTTCGCGGCGTTGCTCGCCGGCCGCGGACTCCTGTCGCGGCTGTTCCGGCCGATGTCCGGATCATCCGGTGCAGCTGGCACATGTATCCGCTGGGCCTGCTGTTCGGGCTCGGCTTCGACACGGCGACCGAGGTCGGGCTGCTCGGCATCTCCGCCTCGCAGGCATCGCAGGGGCGTGCCGATCTGGTCGATCTTGGTGTTCCCCGCCCTGTTCACGGCCGGCATGGCGCTAATCGACAGCGCCGACAGCGTGCTGATGCTGCGCGCCTATGGCTGGGCCTTCGTCCGGCCGATCCGCAAGCTCTACTACAATATGACCATCACCTTCGTCTCCGCCGTGGTCGCGCTGCTGGTCGGCGGCATCGAGGCGCTCGGCTGGCGGGGGATCAGTTCGGGCTAAAGGGTGCGTTCTGGGACGGCATCGCCAGGCTCAACAATAATTTCGGCCTGGTCGGCTATTCGATCATCGTGCTTTTCGCCCCTGAGCTGGATCGTCTCGGTCGCGATCTATCGGATCCGCGGCTATCATCGGTTGGAGGCCGATTGCCGCGCCTCCTAGACCGGCGACGTCGGAGAGGCCAGGATATGCAGCGCATCACCATTACGCTCGAAGAGGAACTCCTCGCCGAGGTCGATCAGCTCATGACCTTGCGCGGCTACAGCAACCGCTCCGAAGCGATCCGCGACCTGGCGCGGGCCGGGCTGCGCCAAGCGGCCGAGGAGACCGGTGCAGAGGGCGGCTATGTCGGCGCCCTGGTCTATGTCTACGATCATGCCGCGCGCGAGCTGGCCAAGCGGCTGGCCATGGCTTCCACGAGCATCACGATTTGTCGGTCGCCTCGCTGCATGTTCATCTCAGTCATGAGAGCTGCCTGGAGGTCGCGGTGCCTCAAAGGCGCCGGCGAAGAGATCCGGCATTTCTCCGATGCCGTTCTGGCCGAACGCGGCGTCCGCCACGGCCAACTGGTCCTGGTCCCGGTCGACGAGGAAGCCGAGCCGCATTCCCATGACGGCGACGGCCACCGGCACAGCCATCTGCGCGTGCGTCAAGCGGGGTAGATCACGGCCATCCCGTTAGATCGTCATGGCCCTATCGGCTGGGACGGCTCCAGCAAACCCTCGCCCGCCTGGCGGGAGAGGGGTGGCGAGTGGAACGAGCCGGGTGAGGGTGAATGCACCAGCCAAGGTTGTTTTCGGCGCATCCGGCGCACGCACCCTCACCCGCTTCGCTGGCGCCTCAGCACCCTCTCCCGCCAAGCGGGCGAGGGTTGTAATGCGAGCGCCGCGTAAGAAAATTGCGGCGACCTGCTCACATCTCCGAATACTTGCCGTCCTTCCAGATGTAGAAGACGTATTCCGGATTCAACACATCGCCCTTGGCATCGAATTTGATCGACCCGACCACCGTGTCGAAGCTGTCACTGTGCAGCACCTTGACCAGATCGGCCAGCTTGGTCGATGTCGCCTTCTCGGCCGCCTGGGCGAAGACCTGCATCGCGGCGTAGGTGTAGAGCGTATAGCCTTCCGGATCGTAGCCGGACTTCTTGAACTCGGCGACGATGTCCTTGGCCGCGGGATTGTTGCGCGGGTCGGGCGGAAGGTCATCAGGCTGCCCTCGCCGGCCGGCCCGGTGATCGCCCAGAATTCCGGCGTCGCCATCGCGTCGCCGCTGATCAGCACGGCGTTCAAGCCTGCTCCTTCGCCTGGCGCACCAGCAGCCCGGCCTCGGTCTGGTAGCCACCGAAATAGATTGCCTCGACATTGGCCTGTTTCAGCTTGGAGATCAGGGCCGAGAAATCCTTGTCGCCGGCCGCGATCTGCTCGTTGACCGCCTCCTTGAGACCCGCCGCATTCATCGCCTTGCGCGTCTCGTCGGCCAGGCCCTTTGCCGTAGGTCGATTTGTCGTCGACGATGGCGACCGCCTTGCCGGCGAAATGCCCGGCCAGATATTGGCCGGCGACCTTGCCCTGGGCGTCGTCGCGGCCGCAGGTCCGATAGACATTCGTCCAGTGTTTCTTGGCCGCATCCTCGGTAAAGGCCGGGTTGGTCGAGCCCGGGCTGATTGCAGCACGCCTTCTTCCTGATAGACCGCCGAGGCCGGGATCGAGGAGCTCGAGCAGAAATCGCCGTCGACGAAGACGACCTTCTTCGAGACCAACTGATGGGCGACGGCGACGGCCTGTTTCGGATCGCAGGCGTCATCGCCCGTGTTCAGAACCAGCTTCTTGCCGAGCACGCCGCCCTTGGCGTTGATGTCCTCGACCGCCTGCTGTGCCCCGCGCGTCAACTGCTCGCCGAAGGAGGCGTTCGAGCCGGTCACCGGCCCGGCGACGCCGACCTGGATGTCCTCGGCGCGCGCCGTAGCCGCCACCAGGGCCGCCACACTCGCTGCCGCCATGAGGGATGTCACTTTGTAGCGCATCTCGTTCATCTCCCTGTTTGTCCTGCTTGACCCGACGGCGCGTGCCGCCCCCCAAAACCGCTTTGGCTGCGATCAGAACAGCGCCGGCCCCGATCGCGCAAGAGCTTCCCGTCAACCCGGCTTCCGCTCGCGCCAGGCGAAGGGACCGGCGCGCTCGTAGAGCCAGGGGTATTGCACCACCATGCGCCGCGCCCCGGTTTCACACGGTAGGCCGCGAAGGCGAGCAGCAGGAGCACCGCTGCCGCCAGACCATAGCCCGGTAGCGAGAGCAGCGCGCCATTGAACAGCGCCCAATCGAAGAATCGGTTGCCGGCGGCGAGCAGCGCGCCATAGGGCAGAATCTGCCAGGCCGGCCGCAGGTGTTGCCGAGCGCCTGACCGGTCATCCAGGCGGCCCCGCCGAACAGCACGAGCGTCAGGCCGAGGAAGACTGGCAGGGTCGTGCCGAAACTGCCCATCAATGCCCGCCCTCCAGATAGGCCGCGCGCACTTCGGGATTGGCCAGCAGCTCGCTGCCGGTGCCGGTCAGCGTTATCCGGCCGGTCTGCATGACATAGGCGCGATGGGCCAGCTTGAGCGCGTGATAGGCGTTCTGTTCCACCAGGAACACGGTGACGCCGCGGCTGCGGTTGATCTCCCGGATCACCTCGAAGATCTGGCGCACCACCAGCGGCGCCAGACCGAGCGACGGCTCGTCGAGCAGCAGCAAATTCGGCCGGCTCATCAGCGCCCGGCCGATCGCCAGCATCTGCTGTTCGCCGCCCGACATGGTGCCGGCACGCTGACTCTGGCGCTGCTTCAGGATCGGGAATAGAGCGAAGACCTCGGCGAGATCGGCCTCGAAATGCGCCGGATCGCCGATGGTCGCGCCCATCTGGAGATTTTCCAGCACGCTCATCCGGCCGAAGATCCGCCGCCCCTCCGGCGATTGCGCGATGCCGAGCCGGACGATGTTGAAGGTCGCCATCGCCGTGATGTCGGTGCCGTCATAAACAATCCGCCCGGCGGCTGCGCGCGGCCGGCCGCAGATCGTCATCAGCAATGTCGACTTGCCCGCACCGTTGGCACCGATCAGCGTGACGATCTCGCCCTTGCCGACCGTCATGTCGACGCCCTTCAACGCCTCGATCCGGCCGTAGAAGGTATGCAGCCCCGGAGATTTCGAGGAGAGCGCTCACGGCGCCAGCCCGACATCACGCGCCACTTCGGGCGGGCAGCGCTTGGTCTTCCGATTCGCCGAGATAGGCCTTGATGACATTCGGATCGCTGCGCACCGCTTCGGCGTGCCGTCCGAGATCTTGCGGCCGTAGTCGAGCACGATGACATGGTCCGAGATCTTCATGACCACGCTCATATCATGCTCGATCAGCAGCACGCCGATGCCCTGCTCGTCCCGGATCGACAGCAGCAGCTCGTTGAGTTCGAGCGATTCGCGCGGGTTCAGCCCAGCTGCCGGCTCGTCCAGGCACAGCAGATTGGGGCCGGTGCAGAGTGCCCGGCCGATCTCCAGCCGGCGCTGGGCACCATAGGGGCAGGCTGCCGGCCGGATGGTCGGCCTGCGCGATCAGCCCCCAGCTTGTCGAGCCAGAACCGCGCCAGCTCGACCGCTTCGCGCTCGGCCTTGCGATTAGCGCGCCAGACCGAGCAGCCCGGCCAGGGAGAACGCCGAAGCGGCCATCAGCCTGTTGTGCTGGGCGACGATCAGGTTTTCCAGCACGGTCATGCCGGCGAAGAGCCGGATACTTCTGGAAGGTGGCGCGCTACCCCGGCGCGGCGCGCGATGCGAAATCCCTCCATCTGCTCCAGCAGATAGTCGCCGGTCGGGGCCGAGAGGGTGAGCCGCCGACGCTCGGCTTGTAGAAGCCGGTCAGGCAGCTTGAACACCGTCGTCTTGCCGGCGCCGTTCGGGCCGATAATGGCGGTAATATCGCGGGTAAATGCGGTAAAATTCAGGTCATTGACGGCAATAAGGCCGCCAAAGCGCATGCTGAGATGCTCGACCGCGAGCAGCGGCGCTTTGCCGTGCGGATCGTACTGGTCGAGGCTCATTTGCCGGCCCGGCCCATGCAGCAGGATCGAGGGCCGGCGATGCGCGAGCAGCCCGCGCGGCCGGACCACCATGATGACCACCATCGCCGCGCCGAACAGCAGCATGCGGTAATCGGCGAATTCGCGCGCCAGCTCCGGCAGCATGACCAGCACCATGGCGGCGAGCACGACGCCGAGCTGGCTGCCCATGCCGCCGAGTACGACGATCGCCAGGATCGTGGCACTTTCCGTGAAATTGAAGCTCTCCGGGCTGATGAAGCCCTGGCGCGTCGCGAAGAAGGCGCCGGCCAGCCCGCCGAACATGGCGCGATGGCGAAGGCCGAGAGCTTGACATTGGTCGCATTGATGCCGATCGCGCGGCAGGCGATCTCGTCCTCGCGCAGCGCCTCCCAAGCCCGCCCGACCGGCAGGCGGCGCATCCGGAGCGTGAACAGATTGGTCAGCAGTGCCAGGCCCAGGATCACGAAATACAGGAAGATCAGCCCGCTGTTGCGGGTCGTAGTCCAGCCCGAAGAAATCGGCGAAGCTGGTGCTGCCTTCGGGCGCGCTGCGGTGAAGGGCAAGCCGAAGAAGCTCGGCCGCGGAATGCCGCCGATGCCGTTCGGGCCGTTGGTGACGCTGGCCCAGTTGAGCAGCACGACTCGGATGATCTCGCCGAAGCCCAGAGTCACGATCGCCAGATAATCGCCGCGCAGGCGCAGCACCGGAAAGCCAGCATGATGCCGAAGCAGGCGGCGAACAGGCCGGAGAGCGGCAGGCACGCCCAGAAGCCCAGATCGAAATTGGTCGCGAGCAGCCCGACCGTATAGGCGCCGACAGCGTAGAAGGCGACATAGCCGAGATCGAGCAGCCCGGCCAACCCGACCACGATGTTGAGCCCCCAGCCGAGCATGACGTAGATCAGCACGGTCGTGCCGAGATCGATATAATAGCTGCCGGCGACGAAGGGCATGACCACGGCCGCCGCGAGGCCGGCATAGCCGATCCAGGCGCCGTAGCCCGACAGGGCAGCGCCGAGCCGCACGCCGCCGCGGAACGGCCCGGCCAACTGGCTCGCGAAATCGCGCAGCAACCGGCCGAGGAATGCCGCGACGGCCAGCTCCGCAACATGGTCGAAATGCCAGTGCACGGCCAGGGTCCCACCCGGTCCCGACCGTCTGGGAAGCCGACGATCGGCACCGTCAGCACCAGCACGACCAGCGCCGTCACCGCCGCTTCGCGCAGTGAGGCCGGAAGATCCAGACGGCGGGCCGGCGCCCCATCGAGGGTCGCCATCAGACCTTCTCGATCTCGGGCCGGCCGAGCAGCCCGGTCGGCCGAAGATCAGCACCAGCACGAGCACGGCAAAGACCGCGACATCCTTGTACTCGATGGTGAAATAGGCCGACCAGAAGGCCTCGATCAGCCCGATCAGCACGCCGCCGAGCATTGCGCCGGGTAGCGAGCCGATGCCGCCGAGCACGGCCGCCGTGAAGGCTTTGACACCGGCGAGGAAGCCGATGAAGAAATCGATGACGCCGTAATAGAGCGTGAACATCAGCCCGCGGACCGCCGCCAGCGCCGCGCCCATGACGAACGTCGTCGAGATGGTCCGGTCGACATTGACTCCGAGCAGCGCCGCCATGGTGCGGTCCTGCTCGCAGGCGCGCTGGCTGCGGCCGAGCGGCGTCTCGCGGATGAGATAGGTGAAGCCGGCCATCAGCGCCACGGTCAGCACGACGATGGTGATCTGGAGGTAGCTCAGCTGCACGGTGAAGCCGTTCGACTGCCACAGCGCCAGCCCGCCTTCGAGCACCGGCTGGAGCGGGGCGCCCTGGAACAGCTGGACGTAATTCTGCAGGAAGATCGACATGCCGATCGCACTGATCAGCGGCGCCAGCTTGTAGGAATCACGCAGCGGCCGGTACGCGACCCGCTCGACCGCCCAGCCATAGACCGAGGTGAAGGCCATGCTGACCACCAGCACGATCAGCACGGCAATGACCGGCGATCCGAGGCCGAGCTGGGCCAGCAGCAGGAAACTGATCAGCGCGATGAAGGATCCGATCATGAAGATTTCGCCATGGGCGAAATTGATCATGCCGATAATGCCGTAGACCATCGTGTAGCCGAGTGCGATCAGCCCGTAGATGGCCCCCAGCGTCAGCCCATTGATCAGCTGCTGGAGGAAATACCCCCATTGCCCCTCATTTGCTCGGGACGGAAACGATCGGCGCCGCCGGTGAAGCCCGGCGCCCCCCGCCGGTGCCGCGCAAAGTAGCGATCGGGCAAGGCCGGAGCAAGCAGGTTGACGACGGTCGAGTTTCGCGAAAGCGACAGTGTCGCTAAACCGAGCGACGCCTCACGCTGGACGAAATTCGCGTCGGGCATAGTGTAGTGCCTAATCACTACTCACAGCCGGAGCCTGGATCGATCATGCCAGATGGCACTGTGACAGCGACGGAAGCGAACCGGCAGTTCTCTCGGCTGCCTCCGGGAGGTCGAAGACGGCGGACGGATCACGATCACCCAAGGACGGCCGGCCTGTCGCCGTGCTGGTGCCGGCGGATGAGGATCGCCACCGGGCCTCGGCGTCGCGCTGGAGCGGTTCGACGCGCTGGCAGCTCGAGGCTTGCCGATCGGCTTCACCGGCGGCATCGATCGTGACGCCTTGCATCGCCGATGATCCTTGCGGCCATCGACACGAACATCCTGGTCTATGCGGCGGAGAGTGGTGGCGACCGTGTAAAGCATGATACCGCGACGCGCCTGTTGCGCGGTCTCGCAGGGTCTGGTCGCGGGCTGCTTCCTTTGCAGGCGTTGTCGGAATTCTATGCGGTTGCCTTGCGCAAGCGCACGGTGCTGCCGGAAGATGCCGCGGCTTTCATGAGGGTGCTCGCCGAGATGTTGCCGGTTCGCGAAGCTGTTCTGGCGGACGTGAATGGACGCCGCCCGTATCCATCCCGCGACCATGGCGTCCGCATTCTGGGACGGCCTTATCTGGTCGGTCGCGCGGCGCGGCGGAAGCGCGCTATGTATTGAGCGAGGATTTCCAGGATGGACGGGATCTGGAAGGCGTTCGCTTCGTCAACCCGTTCGCGCCCGGCAATGTCGAATTGACGGCTCGAATCGCCGCCGGCGAGCCGCGCCCTAATCCGCCGGCAATCTCAGAGGGGGAGGCACGATGCTCAAGGAATTCCGGGACTTTGCAATGCGCGGCAATGTCCCTCGATCTCGCGGTCGGCTTCATTATGGGCGCCGCCTTCGGCAGATCGTGACCTCGCTGGTCAGCGACATCATCATGCCGCCGATCGGCCTGATCCTGGGCAAGGTCGATTTCTCGAGCCTCTACATCAATCTGAGCGGCAAGATTACGAGACGCTGGCCGATGCCAAGAAAGCCGGGGCGGCGACGATCAATTACGGGCTGTTCCTCAACAACGTGCTCGATTTCGTCATCGTTGCTTTTGCCGTGTTCCTGATGGTGAAGCAGATCAACCGCCCTGATGCCGAAAGCGCCGCCGCCCCCCCGCCGCCGGCCGCCACCAAGGAAGGCGGCTATTGCAAATCGACGATTCCCCGCCGCGGCGACGCGCTGCCCGCATTGCACATCGGAACTCGAGCTGACGGCATGAGCGTTTCAGACCGGGTCCGCGTCGAGAAGATCGAGGTGCTGTCGGACAACTGGTACGTCCTGCGCAAGGCGACCTTCGCGTTCCGCCGCAACGACGGGACCTGGCAGATGCAGAGCCGCGAGGCTTATGACCGCGGCAACGGCGCCGCGATCCTGCTCTATGACGAAGCGCGGCGCATGACCATCCTGGTCCGGCAATTCCGCTATCCGGCCTTCTCGAACGGCCATGACGATCTCTTGACCGAAGTGCCGGCCGGGCTGCTCGACGATGCCAGCCCGGAAGAGCGGATCCGAATCGAGGTCGAGGAAGAGACCGGCTACCGCATCCGCGACGTGCACAAGGTATTCGAGGCCTTCATGAGCCCGGGCTCGGTGACCGAGAAGCTGCATTTCTTCGTCGGCCTCTACAGCCCGTCCGATCGCGCCTCGGCCGGCGGCGGCGATGCGGCGGAAGGCGAGGATATCGAAGTGCTGGAGCTGGGCTTCGACCAGGCTTTGGCGATGATTGCGACAGGCGAGATCTGCGACGCCAAGAGCATCATGCTCCTGCAATACGCCGCCCTGCATATCTTTCCACCAGATAGCGCTCTACAACGTCACCGTCGCCAGCTTGGAATTGATCTCGACGATCGGCGCCTCGTGGCTGAAGGGCGGCTGCGGCACGAAGCTCAGCCGGACATGGGGCTCGAAGACCACGCAATGGGTCGAACCGCCATATTGGAAATAGCCCAGCTCCTCGCCCTTGGTCACGGCGTGGCCGACCCTCACCCCGATGACGCAGGATGAAATCTCGGCCATGCCGACGAAAACACAGGCGACCATACCGAGGCCCGTCACGCCCGGTATCGATGGACGATGACCGCACGGGTCGCGACGGCCGTGATGAAACCTTGCGAGTTGTTCGGGCCGGCCGGGTCGATCCCCTCCGATGGCGCGTCGGCGTAGTAGGTGCCGGGCACGTTATAGGCTTCGACGATCATGCCCGAGACCGGTGCATGCCAGCGGTGGAAATTATAGGCGTTGAGGAAGGCCTGATAGACCGTTCCGCCAACGAAACGTTACAGCCAAATCCAACCGCTCCGCCGTGAACATGTCGCGCAGGGAATAGGGCTGCGCCTTGATCCAGAAGGTATCGAGCAGCTTCGCCCGGCTCTGCAGCTGATACGGCGTCGCCTCGCCAGGCGCTGACCACGATGCCCGGATCGTCCACCCCGGCGACGGCCGCACACCGGGCTTGAACTGGCGGGTGAAGAAGTCGTTCCAGGATTTGTAACCGTAATGGGGCTCGTCCGGTTCGCAGACGAAGAGCGACATGTCGACATATTTGCCCGCACCCGGGCTGAACCAGCCGGTCGGTTCGGCCGTGTTCAGATAGGTCCTGGACTCCGGCCCGCTGAGGAAACGGCCCCAATGATCGAGCACCGCGCGCAGCCGCTCGTTGACTTGCGGGAACTGGAAGAAGGCGAAGCCGGACGGCATGCACATCGGCCAATCGAGCAGCGCATTGATCGGGCAGCCGACCAGCTCGGACGTGCTGAAGGGCGGCGCATAGGTCATGACTGCGTCGATCGACGCCATCAGCCCGGCAATGTCGACATAGCCCAGATCATAGTTGCGGGCCAGCGCCTGGCGGATCGACTGGGTCAGATGCATGCGCAGCAGCGGCTCGTCCTCGATGGCGTCGCAGAGCGCCTGCACCGCCGGCGTCAGCGCCTGCTTGCCGCACGCCTTGCTGTGCTCGGCCAGTCCATGGCGAAACGAGACGAGCGCCCGCTCATCCGCCGGAAGCCAATCGCCGTGCCGCGGCTTCACGCGCACGGGATGAGTCGCGGAGCCGGTCATGTCGCCCTCCACAGGATTGAGACATCGATTTTTCGGTTGTGATCGATGGGATATCGCACTGCGGAGAATCTGCCGCGAATCATCCTGTCTCAACAAGTCCGATACTGGAAACTTGTTCCTTTGTCGCGCCCCTGTTGGTCACGATAGCCAACCCTCAGAAGAAGCACTGCCCTTCGCCACGATAGGTCTTGGCGCTGCCGACGATCTTGCCGCCGCTGAGCAGCAGGAACTGCTCGAAGCGCTCCGCCAGCTCGCCGGCCTTGGCGTGGCGGAAAAAGACCGGCGCACCGATCGGCAGATCGAGGCCGTCGGGCAGCGCCAGCGGCGTCTGCACTTCGCCGGCGCCTTCGAGCGGCAACAGGCGCAGTCCGTCCGGCAGATAAGGCAGCGGCGCCCGCTCTGGCCCGGTCGGACCGGAGGCGATATAGCCGCCGCCAGCGCAGGTCGCGATGCCGGGCGCCGGCCGGCGCACGACAGACAGGGCGAAAATCAGGGCCGGCGCCAGCTTGAACGCCTGAAAATGATCGAACAGCCGCGGGCAGTAGAGACCCGAGCCGGCAGCAATCTCGGTGACGCTGGTATCGGTCGCGGTCTCGGCAATCGAACCGGTGCCGCCGCCATTGACCAGCTGCGGCGCCAGGCCGGCCGCTTTGAGCGCCGCGACGCTATCCTGCCGGCGCTTCAGGATTTCCTTGAGCGAGCGGGTCTTCAGCCAGCGGATCAGCGGGTTCTTCAGCCCGGCGCCGGGCACGGCGTCCTGCAGCCCGGCAATCTGCGCTTCATAGCCCATCAGCCCGACGAATTCGAAGCGATCGGACCGCGCCGCGATCGCCTTGGCCAGCGCGACCACTGCTTCCGCACCGCGCACGGGCGAGCGCTGCACGCCGAAATAGAGGCCGGGGAAGCGCGACGACATGTCGAGATCGATGGCGAGGCGCCAGCGTATGCCGGCCGGCAGCGGCTGCGCCGCCAGCACGGCGAGCTGCGCCACATCGTCGATCATCAGCGCGATGCGCTTGCCCTCCGCCAGTTGCCCGGCGACGGCGGTGAGATCGGCCGGCTCGACCGTCGGATAGGCGACCAAGAGATCGTCGAAACCCAGCCCCGCCAACCAGGCCGCCTCGCGGCCGCTATAGCAGAGCAGCCCCTCAAAACCGCTGCCGGGCACGAGCAACCGGCGCAGCACCTCGGTACAGCGGATCGATTTGGTGCCGAGCCGGATCGGGAGCGATCCGGCGCGCTTGCGCAGCACGGCGGCATTGGCGTCGAGCCGGTCGAGATCGAGGATCGCTGCCGGCAGCGGATGCCCGGCCAGCGCCGCAGCCAGCGCGCCATACTCATGGCTGCTCATGGCGCGCCTTCCGCCGTCGCGTAGCGGCGCAGAGCCTCGAGCGCGCGGA
This sequence comes from Aliidongia sp., assembly GCA_037200015.1. Classification (GTDB taxonomy): domain Bacteria; phylum Pseudomonadota; class Alphaproteobacteria; order ATCC43930; family CGMCC-115725; genus JAXDMU01. The sequence continues at coordinate 113,412 of JBBCHB010000008.1, forward strand.
CACGCTGCGCCGGATCGAAGGGCGAGATCTGCAGCATTTCCATGACCCACAAGCCTTCGGTCGCCATGTTGACGATTGCCGCCCGCTCGAAACCGGCGGATGCCTCCAGCGCCGCGAAGCGCCGCCGGAAATAATCGCGCACCGGTTCCATCAGCTTCGGATTGTTGGCGGCAACCGCCATCAGCGCGCCGGATGCGGCGTCGGCGCCCGAGCGGTTTTCGCTCGACGCCACCAGATAGCCGACCAGCCTGTTCGCTGCCCCGGCGCCGAGTTCTTCGCTCCGCTGATGCCACGCCGACTCGTAACGCCTGATTTGGCGCTCGACCAACGCGGCCAGCAGCGCCTCCTTGGATTCGAAATGGTAGCGCAAGCCGCCCTTGCTGATGCCGGCGCGTTCGGTGACGGCATCGAGAGTCAGATGAGCGGCGCCCTTGTCGACGACGACAGCTTCGGCGGCATTGAGGATGTCGTCCTTGGCGCTGGGCCGGCCACGCGGTCGCTTGGCGTGCTCTTGCATCTTGACCCTTATCCGCGGATGGGCAATTAATCTACCGCCCAGACGGTATAGTAATTACTCAGATAAGCGTCAAGGCCATAGGGGATCGAGCGATGCTGCAGCAGGATGCGCATAGCGTGGGCGACCGCCGTAGGGGTCGATTCGTGCTCGGCCTCTATGTCCTGCTGAACGCGCTCAATCAGTTCGAATGGTTGCGCTTCGCGCCGATCACCAGCCGTACCGCCGCGGAATACGGCGTCGAGATCGGTTCGGTCGGCGGGCTCGCCATGATCTTCCCGCTGATCGCCTGCGCGCTGAGCGTACCGATGGGCTGGGCGATCGACCGGTTCGGGCTGCGGCCGTCGCTGCGGGTCGCAGCCTTGCTCACGGCCGCGGGCGCCGCGAGCCGTTGCTTCGGCGGCTTCGGCTGGCTGCTCGTCGGCCAGGTGCTGATCGCGCTGGCCCAGCCGCTGCTGACCAATTCGGTCGGGTCCATGGCGCTGCTCTGGTTCGACGGGCCGGCCCGGCTCAAGGCGACCGGATACGCGACCACCTCGCTGTTCGGCGGCATCGCCGCGGCTTTCGTCTTGATCCCGCTCCTGCCCGACGACGTCGCGGCCACGATGATCGGCGACGCGGCGTTCAGCGGTCTCCTGCTGCTCGGCGCGCTGATGCTGCCGCGCGATCCCGGCAAGGCGGTGGCACATGCCGAGTCGGCGGGCGGCCTCGCCCTCCTGCGCCAGCCGCGCTTCCTTGCGATCCTCGGCGTCAGCGTACTCGGCAACGGTTTCTTCGGCGCGATCTTCACCTGGCTCGAACAGATGCTGCAGCCGAACGGCTTCGACAGCGGCACAGCCGGACTGGCCGGGCTGTTGCTGCTGATCGGCGGCATCGTCGGCAGCGCCGTGCTGCCCGGCTTCGCCAACGCGCCGGGGCGGTTGCGGCCGGTGGTGATCGGGCCCGCGCTGCTGGCGCTGCCGGTCACGGCATTGCTGCTCGGTACTGGCAATTTTTGGGTGCTGCTGGCCGCGTCGACGGTACTCGGATTCTGCCTGCTCTCGCCGCTGCCGGTGCTGATCGATCTGGTGCAGCGCCTCGGCGGCCATGGCCGGGCCGGTTTCGCGCTCAGCCTGTTCTGGCTGGCCGGCAATGTGGGGTCCTTTGCCGTCACCTGGCTGCTTTCCTTCCCCGCGGAATCGGGCGATTGGCGCCTGGGCGGCATGGTGCTGGCGGCACTGCTGCTGGTGCAGGGCGGCCTCGCCTTCGTCGCGCTCGCGCCGGCCGGACTGGAACCGGTGCGGGAAGGCTGAGCCGGCCCCGCCCCGTCTGCATTGGAATGACGTCAAGGACATGCGGCTGGCGCTCGACCCGGACGGGACGTTCATGACACCCTATCTGCACCATCTGCTGGGATAATTCTCGGCAACGGCCGAGCGGGAGACCAGTC
>JBBCHB010000009.1:0-59984 GCA_037200015.1 Aliidongia sp.
TTGAGCGTTGCCTTCGCCGCGCTGCATAGCGCGCGGGTGAGCCTGCGCCGGGTCGAGGCGGCGGATGCCGGGGCGATTAGCGGCTACCGTTCCCTGCCGGAGGTCGCCCGCTTTCAGTCTTGGACGGCATTCGATGCAGACACAGCGGCCCGGATGATCGCGGACCAGGCGGCGCTGGCAGCGGACACGCCCGGCACATGGTTCCAGCTGGTCATTGTCCGGCGCGATACCGAGGTGATCATCGGCGATCTCGCGCTCCATTTCCTCGCCGAGGATGACCGGCAGGTCGAGATCGGCATCAATCTGGCACCGGACCAGCAGCGCCAGGGTTATGCGGCCGAGGCAATCGGCCTGGCGCTCGCCTATGTGTTCGGCACGCTCGGGAAACACCGGGTTTTCGCCGTCACGGATGCGGAAAACGCCGCCGCGGCGCAGCTCTTCCATCGTCTCGGCTTTCGCCGCGAGGGTCATTTCATCGAGAATATCCGGTTCAAGGGCGCCTATGGCAGCGAGTATCTGTTCGCCATGCTGGCCCGCGAATGGATCGGCCGGGAACGCCGGTGATCTCAGGCCTGCTCAAACCCCTCCAGCGTCGCGAACTCCTCGAGCGGCGCCCGCTCCGTCCGCAAGCCGTTGATCGGGTTCGCCTCATCCGCATAGCCGAGCGCCATGCCGCAGAACAGCTTCAGGTCGCGCGGCATGCCGACGAACTCGGCGATGGTCTTGTGCCAGAGCGCCCAGGCCTCCTGCGCGCAGCTATGCAGCCCATGCTCGCGCGCGAGCAGCATGAAAGACTGGATGAACATGCCGAGATCGGCCCATTGCCCGAGCCCCATCTGGCGGTCGATCGCGAAGAACAGCGCGACCGGCGCGCCGAAGAAGCGGAAATTCCGGGCGAAATGGGCAAAGCGGCCGGGCTTGTCGTCGCGCGGCACCTGGATCGCTGCATACAGATCCTCGGCGCATTTGCTGCGCCGTTGCCGATAGGGCTGTTTCAGCTCGGCCGGGTAGATGTCGTATTCCGTGCCGTCGCCCAGGCTGCCGGCCGCCCGCCGGGCTTCGACCGTGTCGAGGAACGCCGCGAGGCGGGCGCCGGTGAGGACATAGACATGCCAGGGCTGGAGATTGCCGCCCGAGGGCGCATAGCGCGCCGTCTCCAGCATGGTGCGGACGATCGCCTCCGGCACCGGCCGGCCGAGAAATCCCCGGGTCGAGATCCGGCTCATGATCGCTTCAGTGACATTCATTACGGCGGGCCTCTGCACAAACATTTGATCTTTGGACCAGATCCGGCGACGCTTGTCGATATCGGGGCGAGCCCGTCTGCCGCTAGAATGGCGCATCGATCGTGACGCGAGGCCAAGAACCGCGATGAACACGCTGATACCCGTCGCCGCCGCAATGTTGCTCGCCGCCGGTGCGGCCCAGGCCGATCCGGCCGCGGTCGCACCGCCTGCCGGGACCAAGCTGCTGCTCTCCGCCCAGGCCGAGGGCGTGCAGATCTATACCTGCGAGGCCAAGGACCAGGGCTTCGCCTGGGTGTTCAAAGCGCCCGAGGCGGCACTGTTCGATGCGGCCGGCCGACAGGTCCTGCATCATTTCGCCGGGCCGAGCTGGAAATCGGATGACGGCACGACGCTGGTCGGTGAAGTCGTCGGCAAGGCCGATGCGCCGACGCCCGACGCCATTGCCTGGCTGCTGCTGAAGGCCAAGAGTCACGAGGGCACCGGCACGCTGGCCAAGGCCGGCTTCATCCGCCGCATCGACACCAAGGGCGGCAACGCGCCCACCGGGAGCTGCGACAAAGCCGAGGCCGGCAAGGAAGCGCGGATGCGCTATTCCGCGGTCTACGAGTTCTACGGCGCCGGCAGCTAAGGCCGGAATGGGTCCGTCGCGCTGGTCAAAGCAGCCACCGAGGCGGGCGGCGCTTTTCCGCCCGGCCGGTGAAGCAGGGTATTATATGCGCGATATCCGCGGCCGACACATTGCCGGCCCGCAGCAGAGCGGCCTGCTCGTTTGCCCAGGCAAAGAAATCCTGCTCGTAGAGCGAAGTCGGCATGTCGCAACCTCCAGACTGCCGATAGCCGGGGCTCGCCTCTTACAGAGCCACCCGCCGCATGTCGCAATGCGGGATGTCGTCTTCCAGATAGTCGTCGGAAACCCGCGCAAAACCAAGCCCGGCATAGAAGCGTTCGAGATGCGCCTGGGCCGAGAGGTCGACCGGGACATCGCCCCAGCGGCGGCCGATCTCTGCCAGCCCTTCCAGCATCAGCCGGCGGCCCAGGCCGGTGCCGCGCGCGCTTGGCGCCACCACCACGCGGCCGATCCGGGCAGCCGCGCCGGGCGCGAAAATGCGCAGGCAGCCGATCAGGTCCGATCCGTCATGACAGAGCAGATGCGACGCCAGGGGATCCTTGCCGTCGATATCCGGATAGGCGCAGGCCTGCTCGACGATGAAGACCGCGCAGCGCAGCTTCAGCAGCGCGTAGAGCTCACGCGGCGCGAGTTCCTCGAACTTACGCCAGATCAGGGTTTCCGGCACGAAGGCTCAGGCCCGGCTCTTCCAGCCCGGCTTGAGGCCGGGTCGGCGCGTTTGCGTCGTCTGCTGGGTCAGGAAGGTCTGGCCGCGATGCTTGCGCCCGGTGCGGCCGCCCTCGCCGCCACCCAGGCCCGTACCGGCCGGCTGCCAGGCCGGGATCAGCTGATGCTTACCCGGCCCGATCAGATCGGCGCGACCCATGCGCTTCAGCGCCTCGCGCAGAATCGGCCAGTTCTCGGCATCATGGTAGCGCAGGAAGGCCTTGTGCAGCCGGCGCTGCTTCAGCCCCTTGGCCGAGAACACCTCATCACCGCCGATCCGGCGCACCGGTTTCAGCGGGTTGCGCCCGCTATGATACATCGCGGCCGAGATCGACATGGGCGAAGGCAGGAAAGTCTGCACCTGATCGGCGCGGAAGCCGTTGCGCTTCAGCCAGAGCGCCAGATTCATCATGTCCTCATCGGCCGTGCCAGGATGGGCCGCAATGAAATACGGGATGAGGTAGAGTTCCTTGCCGGCCGCCTTGGCCGCCTTGTCGAACATCGCCTTGAAGCTGTCATAGGCGCCCATGCCCGGCTTCATCATCTTGGACAGCGGCCCGGCCTCGGTATGCTCGGGCGCGATCTTCAGGTAGCCGCCGACATGGTGGGTGACCAGTTCCTTGACATAGGCCGGGCTGCGCACGGCGATGTCGTAGCGCAGGCCCGAGGCGATGTGGATCCGCTTCACCCCGGGGATCGCCCGCGCCTTCTGATAGAGCTGGATCAGCGGTCCGTGGTCGGTATTGAGGTTCTTGCAGATATCCGGATAGACGCAGGACAGGCGCCGGCACACGCTCTCCGTCTCGCGGTCCTTGCAGGCCATGCGGTACATGTTGGCGGTCGGCCCGCCCATGTCGGAAATCGTGCCGGTGAAGCCCTTGACCTTGTCGCGGATCTCCTCGATCTCGCGCAGGATCGAACCTTCCGAGCGGCTCTGGATGATGCGGCCCTCATGCTCGGTGATCGAGCAGAAGGAGCAGCCGCCGAAGCAGCCGCGCATGATGTTGATCGAGAACCGGATCATGTCCCAGGCGGCGATCTTGGCATCGCCATAGGAGGGGTGCGGTGCGCGGGCATAGGTCAGCCCGTAGATCCCGTCCATCTCCGGCGTGGTCAGCGGGATCGGCGGCGGGTTGAACCAGATCTCCTTGTCGCCATGGCGCTGGATCAGCGGCCGGGCATTGCCGGGATTGCTCTCCAGATGCAGCACGCGGCTGGCATGGGCGTAGAGCACCGGATCGTCGCGCACCTGCTCGAAGCTGGGCAGGCGGACGGCGGTACGGCCTTTCGGCAACTCAGCGCGGGCTACCTTGAGCAATGGCGCGACGTTAGTGGGGCGGTCCTCCGTGGCCGCCTTGCCGGCGCAGCCGGCACCAGCGGCGCCAGTTACTGCCGCCTCTGGCGGCAAGGCGGGCAGGGACGCCCGCCCCACTGAAGGAGGTCCGGGATTCGGCAGCAATTCGGCCGGCGCCAGGCCGCGCGCGACGGCGCTGGCGGCGAGGGCTTCCGGCGCCACCGGCACCGGCGCGTCGACCGTGTCGGAGGCGAGCACGGCCCAGCCTTCCGGCACCGCGTCGCACAGCACGGCCGTGCCGCGGATGTCGCGGATCTGGTTCGGCTTCTCGCCCTTGGCGACGCGATGCGCGATGTCGACGATGGCGCGCTCGGCATTGCCGAAGACCAGCAGATCAGCCTTGCTGTCGACCAGCACCGAGCGGCGCACCTTGTCCGACCAGTAATCGTAATGCGCGATCCGGCGCAGCGAGGCCTCGATGCCGCCGATCACAATGGGTACGTCGCGATAGGCCTCGCGGCAGCGTTGGGCATAGACGATGACCGAGCGGTCCGGCCGCTTACCGCCCTCGTCATTCGGCGTGTAGCTGTCATTGTGCCGGATCCGGCGGTCCGCCGTGTAGCGGTTGACCATGGAATCCATGTTGCCGGCGGTCACGCCGAAGAACAAATTCGGCTTGCCCAGGGCGCGCAACGGCTCGGCTGCCAGTCCGGCTGGGCAATGATCCCGACGCGGAAAACCCTGCGCCTCGAGCAGCCGGCCGATGATCGCCATGCCGAAGCTCGGATGGTCGATATAGGCGTCGCCGGTGACCAGGATGACGTCGCAGCTGTCCCAGCCGAGTTCTTCCATCTCGGCCCGGGACATCGGCAGAAAGGGTGCGGTGCCGAAGCGCTGTGCCCAGTACTTGCGATGCGAAAAGATATCCTTGGCGGCGAGCATGTCGCGTCCCGAGCGAGATTGGAGATATGATGAGACCGCAACCTACTCCCGAATCGGCCGGAATTGCGTGGGCCATCGCCGCGACGCTGCCTTTGCGTCGGCTCCCGCGGGATCGACAGACCCTCGACGGGAACTCCAGGGGGAGTACAATACAATCCATCAACCAGGGCGATAGGGGGCCAAAATGGCGACGTCCGGATCGATTTCGACGGCGGCGACGTCGCCATCCTGGTCGGCGCCGAGCCGGCTGCGCCCGATCAGCCGATCGCCAGCCCGACCGATACCGGCTACCTGACCAACACCCCTTCATCCTGGCTGCCGGCGTCTATTGCTTCACGCTGCGCTCGCCCAATGGCCACACGCCGCTCTGGCAAAGCTGCCAGACAGTCGACGGCACCCAAACCGCCCTCCGTTTCAAGGCCCTGCCGTGAGGCCGGGCGCGCTCGCCGGCCTCGCCTTCCTGCTGCTCGCCGGCTGCGGCACGCATGCCGTCGACTACCCGCTCGCCGCCGGCCAGGCGAATACCGATCGCCGCACGGTCGATGCCGAAGCCGACCGGCCGCTCGTCGTCCTGGCGTTTTCCGGCGGCGGGTCGCGGGCGGCAAGCGTTGGCCGCAGCCGTCACAGCACGCCTGGACAGCATCATCTATCGACACCGAGCGGGCCGCGGCGCCTGTCGCAGGACATCGCCATCGTGTCTTCGGTCTCCGGCGGCAGCGTCTATGCCGCCGATCTCGGACTTAACGGCGCCAGCGGGACCGCCGCGCGGGCCTTCGAGCAGCGCATCGGCGCCTTCGACGGCATCGGCGGCTATCTGGTGCCGCGCGCGCTCGACCCGTTCACCTGGATCGGTCTGCAGCTCGACAACAAGACACGGATCGGACGTGTTGCAGGACATGATCGCCGATCTGCTGCAGGCGAAGACCCAGACGCCTGGCGCTGTTCAACGCGCCCGGCAAGCCGATCATCCTGCTGAACGCTTCCGATATGGTAGCCGGCGAGGTCTTCACTTTCGAGCCCTCGGCGCTCGACGATCTGTGCATGAACTACGACCAGGTGCCGGTCAGCCTGGCGGTCACCGCCTCCGCCGCCTTCCCCCTTCGCCTTCACGCCGGTGCTGCTGCAGAACACCTCCTACCCGTCCTGCCCCGGCGCGCAGCAGCCGCCCGGCAATTGGGCACAATGCCTTGACCATCCCCAGCGGGCGCTATGCCAATCTCGACGATTTCCGCCAGGCCCGCTACCGGGACTCGCTGCGGGCGGCGCCCGACTCGTTCCGCCAGCCGCGCTATGTCCGGTTGGTCGATGGCGGCGTGGTCGACAATACCGGACTGACCGCGATCCGCCGCATCCTGCTGACCCCCGGCTCGCCTGCCGACGTCTCGCGCTTCAGCCAGCAGGCAAGCTGCGCCATCTCGTGGTGATCGCGGTCAATGCCCGCAGCGACGCGCGGAACCCGCTCGACGCCTCGCCGGAATATACCGATCTGCTGGACATGGCATCGGCAGTGTCCGGCGTGCTGGTCGACAGCGCGTCGGCCGGATCGGCCGCCAATTTCCAGGCCTTCGTCACGAATCTCGCGGAGGATCGCGCGAGCCTGCTGCGCCAGGGCGTCAAGCAGGCTGCATTCGAGATCTACCCGGGTCAGCATCGATTTCGACCAGCTGCCGGACGCGACCACGGCGGAGCGCGACGAGCTCAACAGGGTCAAATCGATCGCGACCAGCTGGACCCTGGCGAAGGGCGATGTCGAGCTGCTCCGACAAGGTGGCGGGCGAGCTGCTGTGGCGCCAGCCCCTGCTTCCGCAAGCTGCTGGCCCGACATCCGGGGCCAGGGCCCGGAAGAGGCGCCCGCCGTGCCCGGGGCGCTCTGCCCCGTGGCGCCGGCGTCGAGCATCCCGCCGTAAAGCCGTCTACTTCACCCACACGCCCGATGCGTTGGAGCGATAGTCGAGGCAGCGATAGGCCGCATCGACCAGCGCCTGGGCCGCGCTCGTTGAGCAGGATGCCCTGGCCCATGCGGTTCATGGTGTAGCCGAAGCTCAAGCCGCATTCAGGATCGGCAAAGCCGATCGAGCCGCCGGCGCCGACATGGCCGAAGGCGCGCCGGCCCAGGATGGCGGAATCGCCGCCCGGCCGCCGCCGCCGATTGTCCCATCGACTTCATGAATCCCAGCGAGAAGCGGGTCGGCTGCATCAGCGTCGCATCGAAATGCGTCGCCATGGCCACCTCCTCCATGCGCGCCAGCGTCTCGGCATCGACCAGCCCCGCCGCCCGCCGGTCGCGAGCGGGGCATTACATCCCGGCCAGGCCGCGCGCATTGGTGATGCCGTTGGCCGACGGGATCTCCGCCGCGTGCCCGGCCCGGCTGTTCATGCCGGACGTGCCCCAATTGCCGGAATTGAACACGAAGCGGTTCGGGATCGAAGTCGCATCGTTCATCATCGCGAGGAAGAAGGGCGACGGCTCCTTCGGCATCTCGATCCGGCGGATGATGGTGGCGACGCGCGGCTCGATCTCCTCGGGCAGCCCGATCCAGAAATCGAGGCCGAGCGGCCGGGCCACCGCCTCCTGGAAGAAGGTGCCGACGGACTTGCCGGCCGCGCGCCGGACCATCTCGCCCACGGTGAAGCCGAAAGTCATCGCATGATAGCCGTTGCGGATGCCCGGCTCCAGAACGGCGCCTCGGCCTCCAGCCGCTCGGTCATATAGGACCAGTCCAGCGTGCAATCGGGCCTTGACCGCCGCGCGCAGCGCCGGGACGCCGACCGAGTGGTCGAGCATCATGCGGGTCGTGGCCGCCGCCTTGCCGTTGCGGGCGAATTCAGGCCAGAGCTGCGGGCGAATTCAGGCCAGAGCTCCGACACCGGCGCCTCGATATCGAGCTGGCCGCGGCTCGACAGGATATGGGCGCACAGCGCCGTGGCGCCCTTGGTGCAGGAGAACACGACCGACACCGTGTCATGTGCCCAGAGCTTGCCGCTGTCCTGGTCGGCGACGCCGCCCCAGAGATCGACCAGCGTCTCGCCGCCGAGGGTAAGGGCGACCGACGCGCCGACCTCCTCATGCTCGGTGAAATTGCGCAGGAACGCCTCGACGACCGGCGCGAAGCGCGCATCGTAGCGCCCTTCGACCGTGCCCAGCGGCAGCGCGTGCCGCAGCGTCTCGGACGCGCTCATCGCAGGCCCATCCGGATGGCGCCGTCGAGCCGGACATCTTCGCCGTTGAAATAGGGGTTGCGGCACATCTCCAGGGCCAGCGAGGCGTATTCCGCCGGATTGCCGAGCCGCTTCGGGAACGGCACCGAGGCACCGAGCGCATCCTTGACGTTCTGCGGCGCCGAATTCATCAGCGGCGTATCGAAGATGCCGGGCAGGATGGTGTTGACCCGGATGCCCTCGCCCGAGAGGTCGCGCGCGATCGGCAGGGTCATGCCGACCACGCCGCCCTTGGACGCGGAATAGGCCGCCTGGCCGATCTGCCCGTCCTCGGCCGCAACCGAAGCGGTATTGACGATGGCGCCGCGCTCGCCATCCGGCAGCGGATCGACGCCCAGCATGCCGGCGGCCGATTTGGCGATGCAGCGGAAGGTGCCGATCAGGTGATCTGGATGATGACGTTGAAGGCGGCGAGCGGGAAATGCTTGATCTCGCCCGTGGTCTTGGAGCGCGACGCCGTCTTGATCGCGTTGCCGGTGCCGGCGCAGTTTGATCAGGATGCGCTCCTGGCCATGCGCGGCACGCGCCGACTCGAAGCCGGCATCGACCGAATCGTCGGAGGTGACGTCGACCTTGCAGAACACGCCGCCGATGTCGCGCGCGACCTCGTGGCCCCGCTCCGCATTCAGATCGAAGATCGCGACCCGCACCCCTTCTGCCGCCAAGGCCCGCGCCGTCGCCTCCCCCAGCCCGGACGCCCCGCCGGTCACCACGGCGGCAATGCTCGAATCAAGCTTCATCAGGTTTTCTCCCAGAGTATCGATCGAGTCTCCCTCTCAGCCCCATTGGGGCGGAGAGGGTCGGGGTGAGGTGGGGAATGCGCCAGCGTCGATGCCGCGGCACGACCCACCTCATCCTAAATCCTTCTCCCCCCTAAAGGGCGGAGAAGGACTTCTTTGTCACCCGTTGAAATTGAGCCGCAGCCCCGGCCGGGGCCAGCGGGCGCGGTAGAGCTTGCCCGTGCCCGACGCCGTGATCCAGGCGGTGCGCATGTCGTCGCCGCCGAAGCAGATATTGGTGACGATCAGATCCGGGAACGGGAAATGCTCGATCGCGCCGTCGCCGTTGCCGCCCTTGTCCTCGAAGGCGGTGATGCCGCCCTTGATGATGGTGGCGACGCAGATCCGGCCATCGGCCTCGACCGCCAGGCTGTCGACCAGCTGATACCCGGGCAGCGTCGCGACGCAGCGGCCGGGCATATAGCCGGCGACCGGCGGCGCCAACTGGCCCGTCGACGCGATGCCGAAGGCCCAGAGCCGCCCGGTCAGCGTCTCGGCCGAATAGAGCGTCTTCTCGTCCGGCGACAAGCCCACGCCATTGGGTGAGAGCAACTGGTCGCGCACCCGCACGATCTGCGAGCCGTCGGGCCGCGCATAATAGAGCGCGCCGTATTCCTTGTGGTCGCGCGTGCTCTTGCCCAGATCGGAGAACCAGAAGCCGCCCTGCCGGTCGAACACGATGTCGTTCGGCCCCTTGAGCGCGCGGCCCTCGCATTCGGTATAGAGCGTGGTGATCGCCCCAGTCGCGAGATCGACCCGCTGGATCGACCCACCGGCATAGTCGTGCGGGGTGTGCCCGGGGATCGCCAGCCCGCCAGCATCATGCCATTCGAAGCCGCCATTGTTGCAGACATAGACCGCGCCATCCGGCCCGATCGCCGCTCCGTTCGGCCCGCCGCCCAGCTCGGCCACGACTGAAATCCGCCCGTCCGGTGTTACCCGGCTCAGCGTGCCGCGCCGGATCTCGACCAGAATGATCGAGCCATCCGCCATCGCAATCGGCCCTTCAGGGAATCGCAGCCCCTCCGCAACGAGTTCAATCTCCATGAAGCGCTTCCTCCCGTTTATCGTGTTGCCGGGAGCGTACAGGCTGGGCGCGGCGTGTCCAGAGGCGATAGGAGTTCGTCTCAAGCATTGAAGGTGCCAGGCTGCCTCGGATGAGATCGTGGCCGCCCGCTCCTCGGCCTCACGCCCGAACCGCTCCGCCTCGCGCAACGCCAGACCTACAATTAGTTGCATTTCCGGAGCCCGCCGGCCCCGGCTCAAGGAAAGTTTCACCAATACGTGGCACTGTTGCGCGCTCGGAAGTTAGGCGCGCGCCGTCCGGGCGCCGGCTCGTAATGGTGAGAGACAGTGCCCTTATTCGAGAGCATCGCGACCGGAGGCTCCAACCCGAATTCCGGGCGGGATGCCGATCGCGCGGCTGCAGCACTATTGCAGGCGGCGCGGGAAGGCGTGCGGCGCGGCGGCGTCGATCGGCGTATGCTCGCCATGCAGGTCGAGAAGCTGGACGGCAGCCTGCCGGGCGGTTTCGCGAACATACCCGCCGCGATCGTGATGGCCTTCATGATCCGCGACGCCATTCCGGCGGGATGGCTCTATCTCTGGATCATCGCCATAACCGCCGCGATCGTCGGACATTTCGGCGCGGTTCGAGGCCCGCTGCCCTGGCGCGCCGATCGGAAATGGCCCAAAGACGGCCTGAGAACGCGCCTTGCGACCCACGTTGTTTTCACGACCCTGGTCGGGGCAGGCTGGGGTGGCGCGTGCCTGGTCTTCGGCCCCAGCCTGCCGCCCAACCTTTTGATGCTGCTGACCGTCGTCATCCTGGGCTGCAATGCCGCCTGCATCGGCGCGCTCGGCAATTATCTGCCGGCGTTCTTTGGATTCTACCTCGCCTCCCTTGGTCCGCTGGCCTACGTCACCTTCGAGCGGCCGGAGCCCGATGCACGCTATCTGTCGGTGCTCACGCTCATTTATATGGTCACGGTGGCGATCAATGTCCGCGCGTATAATCGCAGCGTCTGCGCAGCGTTCAGATTGCAGTCCGAGAACGAGGCCCTGGCCGAGAGCGTAAAGCTGGCACAGGCGCAGACGGCAGCGGAGACACGGTTCGAAATGGGATATGCTGGCGCATCTCAGCCACGAATTGCGGACCCCGATGAATGCCATCATCGGCTTCTCGGCCTTGATGCGCGAGCAGCTCTTCGGCCCGCTCGGCGAGCGCTACCTGGGCTATTGCGGTCACATCGGCGACAGCGGTCTCCATGCGGTGGAGCTAATCGACGCCATCCTGGATGTGTCCCAGGCCGAGTCCGGTCACATCTCGCTGATCGAAAGCGAGATGCCGCCATCGGCTCTGGTCGAGGAGTGTCTGCGCATGGTCGAGATCGCCGCCGCCGCCAAGCGCGTGACCCTCGATAGCCGGTCGGGTCAATCGATGCCGCACGTCGCCGGCGATCGGGCCAAGCTGCGCCAGGCGCTGCTCAATCTTTTGACCAATGCGATCAAATATACACCGGATGGCGGCCGCGTAACCGTCGACACGCTCATGGCCGAAGACGGCTTGGACATCGTCGTCACGGATACCGGCGTCGGCATCGCAGCCGGCGATCTGGAGCGCTGCCTGGAGCCCTTCGTCCGTCTGCGCAACCCGCTTACCGCCGGTGTAGATGGCGTCGGCCTCGGCCTGCCTCTTGCCAAACACATGGTCGAATTGCACGGTGGGCGCCTGCAGATCGCCAGCGAGCTCGGCGCCGGCACCGTCGTTACGATGCATGTGCCGGTCGAGCGGTGCCTCGCCGCCTGAGGCATCGGGCGTTTCGCGGACGGTGAAAGGTGCGTCATGACGAACGGTCGAACCAATCCTGGGGTTGATTCGTATTTGGGCGCTGTCGAAAAATGGCGCGACGAATTTCACAAATTGAGAACGATAATTCTCGATTCCCAACTGACCGAGGAATTGAAATGGGGCGTTCCCTGCTACACATTTGAAGAAAGAAACGTCGTCCTGATTCACGGGTTTAAAGAATACTGCGCGCTTTTGTTTTTCAAGGGTGCCCTGTTACCGGACGCCAATAGCATTCTGATAAGACAAACGGAGAATGTTCAGGCTGGACGCCAGATCCGGTTTACCAATGCTCAGGAAATAGCCGAGATGGAAGCCGTCCTGAAATCCTACATTCACGACGCCATCGAAGTGGAAAAATCCGGCTCGAAGGTAAATTTCAAAAAGACGACGGAGTTTGCGATTCCGGAAGAGTTCAAAAACAAGTTAGATGAATCTCCCGCCCTGCAAACCGCTTTTGCCGCCCTGACTCCGGGGCGGCAGCGAGCATATTTGCTGCATTTCTCCAGCCCAAAACAATCCAAAACCCGCGAAGCAAGGATCGAGAAATCTATCCAGCAGATTCTCGATGGCAAGGGTTTGGACGACTAGGACGAAGTGCAACGGGCCGGCGGAAGCGCTTGTCTGCCACCGGCCCGCTTCAGATCAATCGCCCGACGGATCGATCGAGGTCAGCGACCCGAACAGGCCATGCGCGCCCTGCCCGATACCGGCCGTGAAGAACAAGGTGTCCGGGTTCGAGATCGAGCCGCCGCCGAAATGCAGCGACCAGAGGCCAGGGATCGTGATCTGCTGGCGCTGACCGTCGACCAGAGCGTGAACGACAGTGCCGGTCTCATTGAAGGCCAGGATGTGGCCGTCGCCGAAATTGCCGACGATGATCTGTCCGCTCGTGGCGCCGAAGCCGGTCGGGGCGCGGGTGACGCCCCACGGGGCATTGAGCAGGCCGCCCGAGCCAGACGCTCGATCAGGTTGCCGTTGGTATCGAAAATATTGACGAAGCCGGCGCCGGCGGCGGGCAGGACGAAGTTCTGCTGGGGGTTCTGCCGGGCATAGGTCACGGCGATATTGCCGTCGATCGCCTGGACGCCGAACGGCACGAAGCCGACGGGAATTTCCGGATCGGAGAAGCTGCCCGTCAGCTCGGCATTCGCCGGCTTGAAGGTCGCGTCGAACACGTCGATGTGGCCGCTATGGACATTGGCCGCATAGAGGAAGCTGCCCTGCGCATTCTCACCCAGAGCGAGGCCGGTATAGACGGCGCCGGCCTTCGAATTGTCGACGGCCGTGACTGCCACGGTCGGCGCGACCGGCAGGTTCGGGGCCCAGGCGGCGATCGTGCCTTCGAAGGTGGCGAAGACGAAGACCGAGGTCAGCTGCGTGCCGGGCACGACGAAGCTGGCGGTCGGATTCCACACCAGCCCGGTCGGGCCGGCCATGGTCTTGTTGCTGGTCGGGTTCGGGATGGTGAAGGTCTTGTTCACCTTGGTGCCGTCGCCGTTATACAGCGTCGCCACGCCGGTGCCCTGGTCGTTGACCCAGAACGCGCCGCCCGGCTGGAAGGCGAGGCCCCACGGATCGACCAGATTCGGATCGATGGTGACGACGGCGCCGGCGACTCCGGCAGCGTCGCTCACGAGGCCCTTCTGGTTGTAGGCGAAAGGCAGAAGCGGATCCTCGGCAGCACGGGCGTCCGACGACCAGAGGGCAGACATCAGGGTAGCAGCGGTCAGCGCGGCCGCAATATAGGGTGTTCTCGGGCTCATGATTGCTCGTCTATTCAGAGTGATCCGTGCGGCTGGTCGGAGACCAGTTCCAGGGGAACATTCGGGGTCGACGAACGGGAAGGTAGGCAGGCCATATTTCAGAAGGACGTCGGCAGCAGGGAAAGCTATTACGTTTGCAATAACGTGTATTTTTATTTCGTTCCATGCTGGCGGGGCACAGCACGACTGCATTCTATACCCGCCCGACTTGAGGCCGTGACCAAACTGACGCCGACACGGCAAATCTGTTCAAGACGACGTAGCCGCCATGACGGCGCTGGTCTTGTTCCCCAGAGCGTCGAGCCTTCATCCGCGGCTTGCCAAGCCGGGCCGCCGCTGGCTTCATGTCCGGCAAGAAAATCGAGGGGCGACCCATGAAGAAACTGCGCCTGGGGCTGGCAACGCTGTTCTTGATCCTTGTCATCGCCGGCGCCTGGGGCTGGTTCGCACTGCCCGGGCGCGTCCCGCCCGGCCCCACGCCGGGCCATGCCGGCGAGACGCTGAAATTCCCCGAGCGTTTCCTGTGGGGCGCGGCGACCGCCGGGCAGCAGATTGAGTCGCAGCAGCCGAGCGACTGGACGGCGTTCGAGCAGGATGTTTATGCCCATCAGCGCTTCGCGGCCGGTCCGGCGCTCGGCACCACCGTGCCCGGCAATATCCGCGATCTGGGCAACTGGTCCGAGACGGTGCGCAGCCAGAAGACCGGCTTCGACACACTTTACCCGCAGGACATGGCGATGGCGGCCGGGCTGGGCCTCAACGCCTTCCGGCTGTCCTTCGACTGGGCGCGGCTGTTCCCGCGCGCCGGCATGACAGCCCCGGATCCGGCCGGCATCGCCTTCTACAAAGGCGTGCTGGCCGAGATGAAACGCAACCACATCACGCCCGTCGTGACGCTGTTCCATGTCGCGACGCCGGAGTGGTGGTGGCAGCCCGACGCGGTCGGCAAGAAGAGCTGGGAGCGGGCCGATGCGATGGAGGATTGGCAGGCCTATGTCAGCGCCGTGGCCGATGCCTTTATCCCCGATGTCGAATATTGGTGCACGCTGAACGAGCCGATGGTCAGCGTCTATAGCGGCTATCTGGAGGGCAGCTACCCGCCGCTGGAGAAACGGGCCGGGGTCGCCGCGGTCTCGGGTGTGATCGAAGGCATGCTGCGTGCCCATGCCATCGCCTACCAGACGCTGCACAAGGTGGCGGCCGAGCGCCAGGCACCGGTCACGGTCGGCCTGACCCAGGCGGTGATGCATGTCGTCCCGCTGCGCAACTGGGCGCCGCTCGACCGGCTGACGGCGCGCTATATCGACCAGGCCTGGAACTGGGACTTCCTCGACGCGGTCCAGACCGGGCGCATGAAGCTGACCGATACCGATATCGACACGGAAATCCCTGGCCTTAAAGGCAGCGAGGACTATGTCGGGCTCAATTACTACATGCGCATGTATGTCCAGAGCGACATCGCCAACCCCTCGGCGCCCAAGGTGATGAACCGCGATCCGGACGCGCCGGGCGAGGCGGTCAACGATCTCGGCTGGGTCATCGACCCGCATGGCTTCTACGAGATCCTGACCCAGGCCAACGACCGCTATCGCAAGCCGATCTATGTGCTGGAAAACGGCACGGCCGATCATGCCGCCGACGACGTCACCCGGCAGAAATACCTGGTCGCCCATCTGCGCGAGCTGTGGCTGGCGATCGATCACGGCGCCGATATCCGGTCCTTCATGGAATGGTCGCTGATCGACAATTTCGAATGGGTCGAAGGCTTCGACGCCCGCTTCGGCCTGGTCGCGGTCGATTACGAGAACGGCTTCAAACGCACGCCGCGGCCCTCGGCGCAGCTCTACGCCGAGATCATCCACGCCGGCGGGCTGCCGGACGCGCTGGTGCAGCGCTACGGCGCGATGGCGTATCCGGGGCGATAGCCGGCGCGGATGCGGTTAACCACGAAGGACACGAAGTCCAAGACGCGGCGAAGCCGCAGCAAATCTCCTTATCCGAGCGACGGCCCGGCGCCGTAAAGCTCGGCCGCCTTCCTGTCCGTGGTGCCCTTCGTGGTTTAACTGCGGCTGCGCCGCGAACTCGATACCCGCCACCCCTTCATCAATTGTAAGCGCCGTCAGCGCAGAGTGGCGTGCTGGATCAACCCGGAGCCGCCCTTACCCATGCCGCCTTTCGATCAGCGCCTGCCCGGCCGGATTCCGCTGCCGGCGCGGCGGAAGCCGAGCAAGCCAGGCGTCAAGCATATTAGCCTGGCACTGCAGGGCGGCGGGTCGCATGGCGCGTTCACCTGGGGCGTGATGCACCGGCTGATCAGCGAGCCGCGGCTCTATATCGACGGGCTCAGCGGCACCAGCGCCGGGGCGATGAACGCGGTCGTCTTCGCCGACGGCTTCATCAAGGGCGGCCGCCAGGGCGCCATCGACGCGCTGGCCGAATTCTGGGGCCGGATCGCCGGCATGAATGCGCTGCCGCGCAGCATCCTCCGCGGCATTCCCGGCCTGTCCGACGGCTGGCGGGTCGATCACGACCCGACCTTCATGCTGATGGATTTCATGAGCCGAATCTGGGCGCCGACCCAGCTCAACCCGCTCGACATGAACCCGCTGCGCGATCTGCTACAGGATCTGATCGATTTCGAGGCGCTGCGCGCGCGGCCCGACATCAAGCTGTTCGTCACCGCCTCCAACGTCCGGACCTGCAAGTCGCGCCTGTTCCGCACGCCGGAGCTGACCGCCGATACGCTGCTCGCCTCGGCCTGCTTGCCGCTGCTGTTCAAGGCGGTCGAGATCGACGGCGAGGCCTATTGGGATGGCGGCTATCTGGGCAATCCGGCGATCCATCCGCTGATCACCGACTGCGCGTCTAGCGATGTCGTGATCGTGCAGATCAACCCGATGAACCGGCCGGACGTGCCGGTGACGGCGCGCGACATCCTAAACCGCATCAACGAGATGAGCTTCAATTCCAGCCTGGTCAGCGAAATGTTCGGCATCGCCACCGTGTCGAGCCTGATCGAGAACGGCACGCTGGAGGATGAGCGTTACGCTGCTGTACGCTTCCACCAGATCGGCGCCGAGGCAGAGCTGGCCGAATACGGCGCGCTCAGTAAGATGAACACGGAACGGCCGTTCCTCGAACATCTGCATGCGCTCGGCTTCGAGACCGCCGATCGCTGGATCGCGGAGAATTTCGACCGCATCGGCTGGGACAGCACGATCGACGTGGTCGACCAATACGTCTAAGCCGGCCAGAGCAGTGCCAGCAGCGGCACGAACAGCGCGGTCAAGACGCCGTTGAGCCCGATGCCGAGGGCGGCGAAGGCGGCGGCGAGGCCGTTCAGCGGCGCGACCTGAGCGGCCGCGATACCGCCGCCCGCAACTCCGGCGGCGAGGCCATGGGCACGCCAATCCTCGATCTTGAGCACCCGCAGCAGCGACCGCCCGATGATCGCGGCCAGGATGCCGCCGGCGATGACCAGCGCCGCAGTCAGCGCCGGCACGCCGCCGACCTGCTGCGACACCGCCATGGCGATCGGCGTGGTCACGGATCTGGGTGCCATCGAGAACGCGGCGCTCCGGCTACCGCCGAGCAGCCAGACCACGGCGAAGCCGCTCGCCGCCGCCGTCACAGAACCGGCAAGCAAGGCCAGGCCGGTGCCGTGCAGGCTGCGCCGCACCACGGCAAGGTTACGGGCCAACGGCACGGCCAGTGCCACCGTGGCCGGGCCGAGCAGGAAATGGATGAACTGCGCGCCGGAGAAATACGTCTCGTAGGGCGTGCCGGTCGCCAGCAACAGCGCTACCAGCACGGCAATCGCGATCAGCACCGGATTGGCCCAGGCCGCGCCACCGCAGCGCTGCCGGATGAATTCGCCCAGGCGATAGGCCAGCAGCGTCGCCGCCAGCCAGAGCAGCGGCGAGGGCAGCAGCGGCATCCAGAGCGCCTGCAGGATCTGGGGCATCATTCCGCCGCCACCGGCACGGCGCCGGACCTGTGCGTCTCGACGGCGCGCGAGACGCGGTGCATGACCAGACCGGTCACGACCAGCCCGACCACCGTCGACACGACCAGCCCGGCCAGGATCGGCAGCCAGTCGCGCCGCAGCAGGGCGAGCTGGGCGATGATGCCGACCCCGGCCGGCACGAAGAGCAGCCCCATATTCCCGATCAGACCGCCGGCGACGCGGTCGAGCGGCCCCTCGGTCGCGGCGCCGCGCCACACCAGCAGCGCCATCAGCAGCAGCATGCCGATGACCGGCCCCGGCAGGGGCAGGCCGAACGCCGCGCGCAGCAGCTCGCCGATGAGCTGGCAGGTGATCAGCAGGGCGAAAGCAGCGGCCATGGCGAGGTCTCGATTGTTGCAGTGACGGGATAGCTCGCTCGATATGCTCCAGCGCGCTTGCCGGCGGAAGCGCCGCGGTGGCAAATTATTATTGCGGAAAAGGGCAGAGTGAGGATCGGCCATGGATTACTTCGCCGCCTTGCGCGGCTTCGCGCGCGCAGTCGAACTCGGCAGCTTCTCCAAGGCAGCGGAAGCAGAGTCGGTCAAGACGTCGACCGTATCGCGCTATGTGACGGCACTCGAAGCCGATCTGGGCGCGGCGCTGTTCAACCGCTCGACCCGCCGGCTGCATCTGACCGAGGCCGGCGCCGTCTTCTACGAGCATGCCCAGCGCATCCTGGCCGATGTCGAAGCGGCGCGCGAAGCGACCGCGGCGCTCAACACGAGGCCGCAGGGGTTGCTGCGCATCAACATCCCCGGCGCCTTCGGCCGCCGCCATATCGTGCCGCATCTGGCCGATTTCCTGGCGGAATATTCCGAAATCCGGGTCGATGCGACGCTGACCGACCTGACCGTCGACCTGATCGAAAGCGGCGCCGATCTCGCGATCCGCATCGGCGCGCTGACCGATTCCGCGCTGGTCGCCAAACGCCTGGCGCCACATCGCCGCGTGCTGGTCGCGAGCCCCGCCTATCTGGCGTCACGCGCGCCGATCACGGCGCCGGGCGAGCTGGCGGCCCATGACGGCCTCGCCTTCGCGCTCCAGCCGAAGCCGTTCTGGTATTTCCGCCGCAGCGAGGCGCCCGAGGCCGAACCGGTCGAGATCGCGGTACAAGGCCGCTTTCGGGCCAATGATTCCGAGGCGCTGCTCGAAGCGGCGCTGGCCGGGCTCGGCGTGGCGCTGTTGCCGAGCTGGCTTGCCGGCGCCGAGATCCATGCCGGCCGTCTCGCGGCCTTGCTGCCCGGCTGGGACGCGCTGATCGCGCCCGGGCCGGAGCGCGCGATCTGGGGGGTCTATCCGCCGAAGCGGATCGTAGCGCCCAAGGTCCGCGTGTTCCTGGCCTTCCTGGAACGCCGCTTCGGCCGGCCGCCCTCTTGGGATCAGCCGGGATAGCCCCGCGGTCTGGTAGCAGCCCGCAAGGTCGGCGTGCCGATCGATCGAGGCGTCAGATGCCGGCCTTCTGCGGCATTTTTGCTGCCGAGGCTTGTTCGGCGCTCACCGAGTCTTTCATTGCTTTCCAGGCGGGCTCAGTCGAATCTGGCGGCCAAATCAGCGGAGATCTCCCCATGGCGCCGCGCGTCGGTCTGTTCGTCACCTGCCTGGTCGATCTGATGCGACCCAGTATCGGCTTTGCCGCGGTCAAGCTGCTGGAGCAATCCGGCTGCACGGTCGAGGTCCCGTCGGCCCAGAGCTGCTGCGGCCAACCGGCCTATAATTCCGGCGATACGGCGGATACCCGCGATATCGCCCGGACCGTGATCGACGCCTTCGAGGGCTTCGACTATGTCGTGGCGCCCTCGGGCTCCTGCGCCGGCATGATCCGCGAGCATTATCCGGCGCTGTTCGCCGACGAGCCGGCGCTGTTCGCCCGCGCGCAGCATCTGGCCAAGCGGACCTATGAGCTGATCTCCTTCCTGGTCGATATCCGCGGCATGACCGCGGTCCAGGCGCGCTATGACGGGGTCGCCACATATCACGACAGCTGCTCGGGCCTGCGCGAACTCGGCGTCAAGGCGCAGCCGCGTCAGCTGCTCGCCTCGGTCGAGGGACTCAAGCTTACCGAGCTGCCGGGGGCCGAGACCTGCTGCGGCTTCGGCGGCACCTTCTGCATCAAATATCCCGAGATCTCGACCCGCATGGTCGACGACAAATCGGCCGATATCGTCGCCACCGGGGCGGATACGCTGCTGGCCGGCGATCTCGGCTGCCTGATGAACATGGCCGGGCGGCTGGCGCGGCGCGGCGATCCCGTGCGCGTGCGCCATATCGCCGAGGTGCTGGCCGGCATGACCGGCGACGCGCCGCCGATTGCGCAGCCGGAGTGACGTAATGGAAGCGACCAGCCACGCCTTCAAAGCCAACGCGCATGACGCGCTGCAGAACGTCACGCTGCAGCGCGCGCTCGACAATATGCGCAACGGCTTCCCGGCCAAGCGCCTCAACGTCATCCGGCATCTGCCGGAATTCGAGCAGCTGCGCGAGCAGGGCAAGGCGATCAAGAACCACACCCTGGCCCATCTCGACTATTACCTCGAAGCCTATGAGCAGAAGGTCACGGCAGCCGGCGGCCATGTCCATTGGGCGCGCACGCCCAAGGAGGCCTGCGAGACCATCCTCGAGATCTGCCGCTCGGTCGACGCCAAGCTGGTGACCAAGGGCAAGAGCATGATCGCCGAGGAGATCGCGCTCAACGAATACCTCGAAGAACACGGCATCGAGCCGGTCGAGACCGATCTCGGCGAATACATTATCCAGCTGCGCCACGAGCCGCCGAGCCACATCATCGCGCCGGCGATCCATCTGGTGAAGGAACAGGTCGAGGCGACCTTCCGCGAAAAGCACACCGATCTGCCGGAAGGCCGCAAGCTGGAGGAAGTCGGCGAGCTGACCGACGAAGCGCGCTCGGTGCTGCGCAAGCGCTTCCTCGCCGCCGATGTCGGCATCACCGGCGCCAATTTCCTGATTGCCGAGACGGGCTCCTCGATCATCGTCACCAATGAGGGCAATGGCGACCTGACCCAGATCCTGCCCAAGATCCATATCGTGATCGCCAGCCTGGAAAAGGTCGTGCCCAATCTGGAGGATGCCTCGACCATCCTGCGGCTGCTGGCGCGCTCGGCAACGGGCCAGGAATTCTCGACCTATACCACCGTCTCGACCGGGCCGCGCCGGTCGGACGACCTCGACGGGCCGGAGCAGTATCATGTCGTGCTGCTCGACAATGGCCGCTCGGCCATGCTCGGCACCGAGTTCCAGGACATGCTGCGCTGCATCCGCTGCTCGGCCTGTATGAACCATTGCCCGGTCTATGCCACGGTCGGCGGCCATGCCTATGGCTGGGTTTATCCGGGACCGATGGGTTCGGTGCTGACGCCGAGCCTGGTCGGCGTCGAAGAGGCCGGCCATTTGCCGAACGCCTCGACCTTCTGCGGCAAATGCGAAAGCGTCTGCCCGATGAAGATCCCGCTGCCCAAGATGATGCGGCATTGGCGCGAGCGCGAATGGGATCGCGGGCTGAACCCGCCGGCCTATCGGGCGGGGCTGAAATTCTGGGCCTTCTTTGCCAAGCGGCCGGCGCTCTACCGCTTCGGCGCCGGGCTGGCGGCGCGGGTGCTCAAGGCCTGGGGCGGCCGGAAGGGCGGCTTCAAGAGCCTGCCGCTGGCCGGCGGCTGGACCACGGGGCGGGATTTCCCGGTGCCGCAGGGCCGATCGTTCCAAAGCCTCTGGGCAGAAAAGCAGAAGGGCGGCTGAGCCATGGAGGCACGCAACCAGATCCTGGGCGGCATCCGCGCCGCGCTGAAACGCGGTCCGATCGACGGCGACGCTGCGGCGCCGCTGGACAAGCGCATGGCCGAGCCGCAGCGCAACCTGATCCCGGCGCGCTCGGCGCTCGATCCGAAGGGCCAGGTCGATCTGTTCCAGCGCATGGCCGAGCTGGTGCAGACCACCGTGTCCCGCGTCGCCGGGCCGGACGCGGTGCCGGGCGCCGTCGCGCGCTATCTCGCCGACAACAATTTGCCGGCCGAGCTCGTCATGTCGCCGAATGCGGCGCTCGACGCCTACCCCTGGGCCGAGCATCCGCTGCTGACGATCCGGCGCGGCAAGGCCGAGGATCACGACCCGGTCAGCGTCACCGGCGCCTTTGCCGGCATTGCCGAGACCGGGACGCTGATGCTGCTCTCCGGCCCCGGCACGCCGACCACGCTGAATTTCCTGCCCGACACCCATATCGTCGTGCTGCACGCCGACCAGATCGTCGGGCCTTATGAAGAGGCTTGGGACCGGGTGCGCGCCCAGGTTCCGCCCGGCGGCACCTTGCCGCGCACCGTCAATTTCGTGACCGGCCCGTCGCGCACCGGCGATATCGAGCAGCGCATCCAGCTCGGCGCGCATGGCCCGCGCCGGCTGCATATCGTGCTGGTCGAGGCCGCGCCAGCCGCCTCATGAGTTCGCGGCGCCGGCTGCCAAGCGCTGCGGAAAAGGCGCTGTGGCGCTTCGCCATGCGCGATGCGGTGCCGCTGGCCGGGCGCGAACTCGCTCCCGAGCCGAAGCCGGAACCGCCGCCGGCCGCCATTGCCGCACCGGCCGAGCCGCCCGCGCCGCGCAAGCGTGCGCCGCCGCAGCCGGTCGTGCTACCCAAGCTCAGCGTATCCAGCACGCCGGGGCTGGATGCCCGCAGCGCCGAACGGCTGAAGCGCGGCCAGCTGGCGATCGAGGGCCGGCTCGACCTGCACGGCATGACCCAGGACGCGGCGCGCGCGGCGCTGGACGGCTTTGTCGCCGACGCCTATGCGACCGGCAAGCGGGCCGTGCTGATCATCACCGGCAAGGGGCTGAGGCCGCGCGAGCCGGAGCATTTCTGGGATCATGGCTCGGGCGGCGTACTCAAGGCGATGACGCCACGCTGGCTGAACGAAGCGCCGAACCGCGCGCGCGTGCTCGCCATCACCGAGGCGCAGCCGCGCCATGGCGGCACGGGCGCGCTCTATGTGCTGATCCGGCGGCACCGGGCATGACGCCGTTCGGCGCCCGCCTGCGCGAGCTGCGCGCCGAGCGCGGGCCTGTCGCTGACCCGGATGGCCGCCGATCTGGGCCTGTCATCGGCCTATCTCTCGGCGCTGGAGCATGGCCGCAGGCCGCGCCCGACGCCGGGGCTGGTACGCCAGATCTGCGGCTATTTCGGTCTGATCTGGGACGATGCCGATGCGCTCGCGGCGCTGGCCCAGCGCTCGCGGCCCAAGGTCTCGATCGATACCGGCGGCTTGAGCCCGAAGGCGACGGAGCTGGCCAATCTCCTGGCCGAGCGCATCGGCCAGCTGACCGAATCCGACCTTGAGGCGCTGATCCGGCTGGTCGGACAGACTAACGCTTTGTAAACTGCCCGACGCTAGCCTTGGGCGAGGAGCGATCTCGAGAGTTGCCGCGCCATGAATGACGATCTGCGTCAGGCCAATTTATCCGACCTCTCCTTGAAGGAGATGACCGCCGCGCAGCGCGCCGAAATACGGCGCCCGCTTCGAGGAGTTCGTCGGCAATTTCGTCAAGCCTGCGCCCACGCCCGACAAGGACGCCCCGCAGCGCGTCCGCAAATGGGTGCCGGGAATGAAGAAGTAGCTACAGCCTCTTCTCGGTAACATGCGGCGGCGCGGTGGGGAGGCGGTGTATCGTCGGGCTCGATGAATTCAGCACGTTGCTGAACACAAGGACGACGATCAGGGTCAGCACGATACGGATCGCGCAGAGATAGATCGCGATCACCGAGAGCAGCACGCCGGCCCTGTTCCCGCCCGCCCGCGCCTGGAGCCAGCCGATCACGCCGACGACGAGGCCGGCGACGGAACCGATGATCCCATAAGTCGGGATGATGCCCGATAGCCCGAGACCGAGCGACACGAGGCCGAGCACGGTGCCCCGCTTGAAGCCGGTGGCGCTCGCTTGATTGATATTCATCGCCCTGTCTCGCCCATCCCGACAATCCAGGCAGAATGACGCAACCGAAGGCGTCTTGGAAGGCCGGTCAGTCGACCGGCGCTCCGGCCGGATCCTGATAGCGCCGCGTGATCGCCGCCAACTTGCCGTCGGCGCGCATCGCGTCGAGCGCCGCCTGCAGCTGACGTATGGTCCTGGCCGGCACGGCCGGATTGCAGGCCAGGTAGATCGGTTCCTGGCGGAAGACCAGGACCGGCTTGATCGCCGTGATGCCAACCTCGGCTGCCTTGGCCGGGGCAGTCTGCAGCCCCGAGACCCAAAGGTCGATGCGGCCCTGGACCAGCCGTTGCGGGTTGAGATTGTCGTTCGGCAGCCGATCGATATCGAAGCCCCGCGCAATCAGATAGACCGTCTTCGCCTCTTCGGTTTCGCCACCGATGACATAGCGCCGAGCCTCTTCCAGCGAATTCAGCGTCCCGGGAAAATCGCTCCGCCCAAAGAGCGCCCAGCTATTGGTCGCCAGCGGACCGACCCAGGAAAAGAGCAACTCCCGATCAGGCAATCGGGCAGCCGAAAAAACACAAGTGTCGGTCCGGTTCTGCGCCTCGTCATAGGCGCGGACCCAAGGATAGGCTTCGAGCGTGAGCGGCACTTCAGCGCGCGCTGACATCTCCTTCAACACATCGACGGAAAGCCCGCCGACCCGATCGCCGTGGACGATGCTGAATGGCGGATTGTCGTTGGTCAGCAGGCGCAGCGGCTCGTCCGCCGGCGCCTGGGGTGCCGCGGCGACGAGCAAAGGGACAAGGCCCAGCGCAAAGACGCGCCGGAAAGGCCATCGCAGCAAGATACCAGCTCCGCGAAACGGCGCCCGTGCCGATCACGGTCGGACAGGGGCCGGCGCGGTTCTCCCGCGCCGGCCCCTGTTTACGCCTGCGGACTTGTCAAAGGATGAACTTTGACAGATCCGCGTTCTTGGCCAGCGCCGAGACATGGCTGCGGACATAGTCGCGGTCGATCGTGACCGCGCTGCCCTCCGACATGTCCGAGGCGGCGAAGCTGATCTCCTCCAGCAACCGCTCCAGCACGGTATGCAGCCGGCGCGCGCCGATGTTTTCGATCGTCGTGTTGATGTCGACCGCGACCGACGCGATCTCGTCGATCGCCTCGTCCGCGAAGCCGAGCGTCACGCCTTCGGTGCCGAGCAGCGCCACATATTGCTTGATCAGGCTCGCCTCGGTCTCGGTCAGGATGCGCTTGAAATCATCCTTGTTGAGCGCCTTCAACTCGACCCGGATCGGCAGCCGGCCTTGCAGCTCGGGCAGCAGATCGGACGGCTTGGCGATGTGGAACGCACCGGAGGCGATGAACAGGATGTGGTCGGTCTTGACCGAGCCATGCTTGGTCGCGACGGTCGTGCCCTCGATCAGCGGCAGCAGGTCGCGCTGCACGCCTTCGCGGCTGACATCGGCGCCGGAGCGTTCCGAGCGGGCGCAGATCTTGTCGATCTCGTCGATGAAGACGATGCCGTTCTGCTCGACCGCGGTGATCGCCTCGCGCAGCACGGTCTCGTTGTCGAGCAGCTTGTCGCTCTCCTCGGCGATCAGCACCTCGTAGCTTTCGGAGACGGTCAGCTTGCGCGGCTTGGTACGCTGCTGGCCGAAGGTCTTGCCCAGCATCTCGCCCAGATTGATCATGCCCATCTGGGCGCCCGGCATGCCCGGCACTTCGAAGGACGGCATCTGGCCAAAATTGGTGTCGGCAACCTGGATCTCGATCTCCCGCTCGTCGAGCTGGCCTTCGCGCAACATCTTGCGGAATTTCGAGCGGGTATCGGCCGCGGCCGCCGTGCCGACCAGCGCGTCGAGCACGCGCTCCTCGGCCTGCGCCTCGGCTTTGGCGGTGACCTCCTTGCGCAGCCGATCGCGGGTCATGGTCAGCGAAACCTCGATCAGATCGCGCACGATCTGCTCGACGTCGCGGCCGACATAGCCGACTTCGGTGAATTTGGTCGCTTCGACCTTGATGAAGGGGGCCTGGGCCAGCTTGGCCAGGCGGCGGGCGATCTCGGTCTTGCCGACACCGGTCGGGCCGATCATCAGGATGTTCTTGGGCAGCACCTCGTCGCGCAGCGCCTCGGGCAGCTGCTGGCGGCGCCAGCGGTTACGCAAGGCGATGGCGACGGCGCGCTTGGCGTCGTGCTGGCCGATGATGTAGCGGTCGAGTTCGGAGACGATCTCGCGGGGGCTGAAGGCAGCAGTCATGCGGTCACAGGCTTTCGATCAGAATCTTTTCATTGGTGTAGACGCAGATGCCGGCGGCGATCGCCATGGCCTTGCGCGCGATGCGCTCGGCATCATAGCCCTCGACATCGACCAGCGCGCGAGCCGCGGAGAGCGCGAAGGAGCCGCCCGAGCCGATGCCGATCAGCCCGTCTTCCGGCTCCAGCACATCGCCATTGCCGCTGAGGATCAGCGAGGTGCTGCGGTCGGCGACGGCCATCATGGCTTCGAGGCGGCGCAGATAACGGTCGGTGCGCCAATCCTTGGCCAGCTCGACGCAGGCTCGGGTCAACTGCCCGGCATGCTGCTCGAGTTTGCCTTCGAGCCGTTCGAACAGGGTCATGGCGTCGGCGGTGGCACCGGCAAAACCGGCAATCACCGAGCCGTCGCCCAGGCGGCGTACCTTGCGGGCATTGGATTTCACGATGGTGCTGCCCATCGAGACCTGGCCGTCACCGGCCAGGACGGTCTTGCCGTCCTTGCGCACGCACAGGATGGTCGTGCCGTGCCAGGTAATGGCGTTGTTGTCGGACATACGGACTCTCGAAAGAAGAAGAAAATCGCCCCGCCTAACCGGCGAGGCACAGGCGTCACCATGTGGGCGGGACGTTAACGAAGATCAAGCTGCCGGCGCCGGTGGAAAGGGGGTGCGGATCTGGCGTGCGCCAGCGGGAATGAGCGAGTCCGGATCACTGATC
Organism: Aliidongia sp.; assembly: GCA_037200015.1. Taxonomy (GTDB): domain Bacteria; phylum Pseudomonadota; class Alphaproteobacteria; order ATCC43930; family CGMCC-115725; genus JAXDMU01. The sequence continues at coordinate 26,343 of JBBCHB010000009.1, forward strand.
GACCTTGCCCGGTCCCAGGCCGGAGACTATTCGTTGGTTGTCCTTCTCGGGAATCAAAATAGTGCCCGCTTACCGCCGCACCTTCCTCGGCCTGCTCCTCGCCCTTGCGCTGTCCGGCATTGCCGCCGGCCCGGCCTCGGCCGGCGAGTGCAGCCCGGTCCGGCAATGGCAGCTCGATTTCGTCGATGCTGCGGATGGCGGCATGCTGACCCGCCAGATGCTCGGCAACGGCCACGTCTATCTCGCCCTCGATACCGGTGCTATTGCCCATCTGCTGTTTGCCGATCAGGCCGACGCGCTGCATCTGCGGCGCCGGCACGGCAGCCGGCCGATCGTCGGCGCCGGCGGTACCGTATCGGATGCCGCCGTGATCGATCCGGTTTCGCTCCGGGAGTATTTCGTGGTGCCGCGCGGGTCCGGCGGCGACCCGCGGGAAGCGGGCGTGCTCGGCGCCCCGCTCTATCAGGACCATGATCTCGAACTGGATTTCCAGGCGCGGAAGATCAACCTCTATCTGCCGGAGCATTGCGATGCCGGCCGTGTCTACCGGGCGCCCGATTTCGTTGCCGTGCCGCTCCGCTCCGACCGGTTCGGCCGGGCCTTCGTGACCGTGACGCTGGACGGCAAGCCCATGAACGCCCTGATCGACACCGGCGCTACCGACACGACCATGAGCCTGGCGGTGGCGCAGCGGCTGTTCGGGCTGTCGCCCGGCGGCAGCGGAACCGACCGGATCGGCGCGGGGCGCGACATTCACGGCAATCTGCTGACGACGTATCGGCACCGGTTCAAGTCGATGAACCTCGGCCGTCTGCACATCGCTGCGCCACAGATCGATCTGGCCGATGCGGCCTGCGAATCCGGCGTCGATCTCATCCTGGGCATGAGCGAGCTGCGCCGGATGCGGCTGTTCTTCGCGTTCCGGGAAGGCAGGCTCTACGCGAAGCTGACGGTGCCCTGACGAGCGGCGAGCATCAGGCTTGTCGGCAATCACAGCTCGCGCTAAAAGCGAAGCCGGTCGTCAGCAGGAATGCTCATGCTCGTTTTCCGCCGCACCTTTTTGGCGATTCTCTTCGCGCTTCAGTTTCTTCCCGCCCCCGTCGCGGCCGCGGATTGCAAGCTGGTCAAGCGCGAAGCCCTGGACCTCCTGCAAAGCCGAAACGGCGGCCTGCTGGTGCCGAGCCGGCTCAAGGGACACATCGCCTATTTCCTGGTCGATACCGGCGGCGCTGGGGGCGACACGATCTATGACGACGTGGTCGACACCTGGAAGCTGACCCGCGGCCATAGCCGGGACAAGATCGTCGGCGCCGGCGGTGCCGAAAGCGATGAGACTGCCTGGGACGACGTCAGCAAAGGACTATACTACGTCGTTCCACGGCCGCCCTTCTCGGATCCGCGGGAGGTTGGGTCGATCGGCTCCAGGATTGCGTCCCAGGAAGATATGGAGCTCGATTTCCATGCGCGAAAGATCAACCTGTTCTCGCAGGACCATTGTGCCGGGCAGGTCGTCTATTGGGCGTCCGACTATGTCGTCACGCCGTTGCGGATGGACTCGCATAACCGGCCGTTCATCACCGTCACGCTGGACGGCAAGCCGCTCAAGGCGCTGATCGATACCGGCGCCACGGAATCCATCATGAGCCTGGACGCCGCGAAGAGCCTATTCGGCTTCAAGCCGGACAGCCCTGTGGTCGAGAAAGCCGGCTCAACCGCCGATATTCACGCGAAGGCTTTGACGACCTACCGGCACCAGTTCAAGGCGCTCGATGTCGGCGGGATCACCTTCAACAATCCCTGGCTGACGCTGGTGGATACCGAATGGGAGCCCGGGCAGGACATGATCCTGGGCATGTATCACCTCCGAAAGATGCATCTCTATTTCGCCTTCAGCGAGCACAAGCTCTACGCCACCGTGGCGCCGCAAGATTCCGATGAGGAGATCGATCCCTTCGGATCGGTCGAGTGGGAAAGGTGCCTGACCGGTGGGCGCGACGGTGCCGACGTGGCCATCAACGGCTGCACGGCGATCATTGCCGCCGGCACCGAACCCAAGAGCCATCTTGCCGTCGCCTACGCTCAGCGAGCCGCTGCCTATCTGCGCAAAGGCGATACGGCGAGCGCCGGCCGGGACTTCGACCTGGCGCTGAAAACCGATCCCGGTTCGGCGGATGTGCCCATCATCCGCGCCATGTCCCTAGCCGAGCGTGGTGAAAAACGCTGCGGCCATCCGGGAATTCGACGCGGTGCTGAAATCCTTCCCGGGGCGCATCGACGCCTTGGTCGGCCGTGCTTCCGCGGAGATCGCAACCGGCGCCTACGGCCCCGCCGCGAAGGATTTACGTCAAGCCGTGCAGGAAAACTGGACGTTCAGCCGGACGGCCTCCGGGGCGAACGGGACGGCGAGGTCGATCAACGACGAGGTATTGAGTCTCGGGCGGACTCTGGCAGCCGCCCAGCCCGGTCTCGTGGATGCGCATATCGCGCTGTCGGATGTCTATATGCAGCAAGGGGATCGCGAACGCGCTCTGTCGGAGCTCGATCTGGCGATCACGGCGGATCCGGGTTCGACCGACGCCTATCTTCGGCGCAGCCGACGCTATCAGGAGCGCGGCAATACGGATCAGGCCGTAGCCGATCTGGATCAAGCCGTGCGGCTCAGGCCGGACTCGTCGGAGATGCTGAATCAGCGTTGCTGGGTCCGTGCCACGGCCGGCCGGCTCGATGCCGCGCTGCCCGACTGCAACGCTTCGCTGAAGCTCAGCCCGTCCGCCAGCGCCTATGACAGCCGCGGGCTCGTTCATCTGAAAGCCGGTCGGAACGCCCTGGCGATCGACGACTACACGGCCGCGCTCAAGCTCGATCCGAAATATGCCAGCGCCCTCTACGGCCGCGGCCTGGCACGCAAGGGCGTCGGAGATGCTGCCGGCGCCGCCGAGGACATCGCCGCCGCCAAGCAGATCCGGTCGGATATCGAGCAGGGCTTCGGCCGATAGTCGCGGGGTGGTCCCCTGCGCCAGATCGCATAACCGGGAGTCGATCGGAATTTTCGGGCCGAGGCGGGGCAGCCCCTCCGCCTGCGCCCTTCCGGTGCGGCCCTGTTCTTGCTAGAACCGCGTCGGTTCCCCGGGCATGACAGGAGAAGACGCGTGCGCCAGGCCAGCGTCGAGCGGAATACCAAGGAGACCCGGATCAAGGCGACCGTCGCCCTCGACGGCACCGGGCACTACCAGATCGCGACCGGCATCGGCTTCCTCGACCACATGATCGAGCAGCTGTCGCGCCACAGCCTGATCGACATTACGCTTGCGGCCCAGGGCGACCTGCATATCGACTTCCATCATACGACCGAGGATTGCGGCATCGTGCTCGGCCAGGCCGTAGCCCAGGCGCTCGGCGACCGCAAGGGCATCGAGCGCTACGGCCATGCCTATATCCCGATGGACGAGACGCTGAGCCGCGTCGCGCTCGATCTGTCGAACCGGCCCTATCTGATCTGGAAGGTCGGCTTCACCCGGCCGAAGCTGGGCGACATGGATACCGAGCTGTTCAAGGAATTCTTCCAGGCCTTTGCCCAATCCGCAGGCATGACGCTGCATGTCGAGACGCTCTACGGCGAGAACAACCACCATATCGTCGAATCCTGCTTCAAGGGTCTGGCCCGCGCCTTGCGTCAGGCTATCACGATCGATCCGCGCAAAGCCGATGCCGTGCCGTCGACCAAGGGCACGCTGGGCGGTTCGCTCGCCTGAGCACGAGAGACAAGTCGGGTACCCGGATGGAACGCTGCGTCATCATCGATTACGGCTCGGGCAATCTACGCTCCGCGGCCAAGGCGTGCGAGCGCGCCGCGATCGAGGCCGGGCTGCCGGTCGCGATCGAGGTGACCGGTGACGCCGAGGCCGTGCGCCGGGCCGACCGGATCGTGCTGCCGGGTGTCGGCGCCTACGCCGATTGCCGGCATGGCCTCGACGCCGTGCCCGGTCTGGTCGAGGCGCTGGAACGCCGGGTGCGCGGGACGCCGAGGCGCTTGAACTCTTCGCGGTGGATATCGAACCCAGCGCGCGGCGAAGGCCCGGCACTCGCGCCGGAACTCGTCGATCGGCACGTCGTCCTTGTTCTTCTTGGCCTCGCGATACTGCTTCTCGATCTCCCATTCGATCGGCAGGCCGTGGCAGTCCCAGCCCGGGACATAGACCGAATCCTTGCCCAGCATCTGCTGGGTACGCACGACCATATCCTTGAGGATCTTGTTCAGCGCGTGCCCGACATGGAGATTGCCGTTGGCATAGGGCGGGCCGTCATGCAGCACGAATTTTTCGGCGCCCTTGGACTTGGCCCGCAGCTGGTCGTACAGGCCGATCTCGGCCCAGCGGGCGAGCAGATCCGGCTCGCGCTTGGGCAACATCGGCCTTCATCGGGAAATCGGTCTGCGGCAGGAAGATGGTCGCGCGGTAATCGACGGACATGGATCATCTCGATGTTCGGAAGGCCCGCCGGGCGTTGAGCCGCTTGGCAGGGCCGAAGAAACGGAGCCGGGGCGTGCGACACACCCGGCGCAGGCGAAGCGTCCCGGCCTCCGTTCAGGAAGCCGGGTGAATAATTCGCGCCGTCGGGGCGCGCGATGTCGATCGCCGCGTCATGGCGCCGACCATATGGGACCGGCAGCGCGCCCGTCAACCGCGCGCGAGGCTGGGCAGCACTTCGCGGGCGGGTCGATTAGGGTTCACCCCCGCGGCACGGCCGCGCCCACGACCTGCCATTTCGCGTCCGATACCAGCGGATGCAGGGCTGAGCTGGCCGACGATCGCCTCCAGCGCCGCATCGTTGCGCCGCTGCGCCACTACGGCGGCGGTGATCTCGACCCGTCCGGCCGCATCGGTGTCGGCGCTCTTCAGCGCCTGCAGCCCGATACCGGCCTTGGCCAGCTGTTCGAGCAGTTCGGTGCGCAGCTTGGCACCCTCGGCCTCGGCCGCGACGACGCAGATGCTGTAATGCACCTCGCCCTCGGCGGGCGCGCGCAGATGGCGGTTCATCAGATCGGCGGCCGGGCGCAGCAGCGAATTGGCCAGCACGATGACGGCGCTGCCGACCGCGCCCGCCACCATATGGCCGGCGCCAGCCAGGCTGCCGACCGCGGCCGAGCACCACAGCGTCGCCGCCGTGTTCAACCCGTGCACGTTGAAGCCGTCGCGCATGATCACGCCGGCCCCGAGGAAGCCGATGCCGGACACGACCTGCGCCGCGACGCGGGTCGGATCGGCCCCCTTCGACAAATCCGAAAAGGTGACGAAGCAGGCCGCACCGACCGAGACCAGGACATTGGTGCGCAGGCCGGCCATCTTCTGATGCCATTGCCGCTCCGCCCCGATCGCCGCGCCGAACACGAAGGCCAGCAGCATGCGATAGGTAAAGACCTCGAATTCCGTCATTTTCTCCGTCCCCCCGCGCCGCCCATCCTGCCCCGTGCCGGCTCTCAAAGGAAGGGTGCGCCGCGCCGGCGCAAGGGCAGCCTAGACCAATCGCCCAGATGATCCATCTTGTCTCTTGGAAACCGTCTGCCACTTATGATTTAGGGCGAATTGCCCCCGATCGGCGCCGCAGCTCAGGCGGGCCGACCAGAGCACGGGGAGAGAATGATGAGCGATCGGATCGAATGCCTGTACGAGGCCGTCGCGGCGCGCCGCGGCACCGATCCGCCTTGTCGCGCACTGCCAAGCTGATCGCGACCGGCCTGACCAAAATCGCCCAGAAGGTCGGCGAGGAAGCCGTCGAAGTCGTGATCGACGCCATCACCGGCGAACGCCAGGGCGTCATCCGCGAAAGCAGCGATCTGCTCTATCAGCTCGTCGTGCTGTGGCACGAACTCGGCATCGAGCCGGCCGAGATCTGGGCCGAGATGTCCCGGCGCGAGGCGATGATGGGGATCGCGGAGAAGCTGCCCAAGGCATCGAATGCAGGGCCGCAGGCGGCATAAAGCCGCTCCGACGCGGCCCATATCGACAACCGGATCGCGAGCTGTTGACGCCTATCGCGTCCTTGGCTAACGTCATCTCAGCGCGCTCTGGGGGCGCCGCCTGTCCGCGGCAAGGGAATTTCCCACCCAATCGGTTGATCCGGATCATCGACCTTCTTCCAGCCTGTTCAGCGGACATCAGGCATGTGACGGAAGGAAGGTTTTCATGAGCCGCGCGCTCACCGACAAGTCCAATCTCGAATCCCTGAAGAAAGAAGCCAAGCGCTGGCTCAAAGCCTGGAGCGCCGGTGACGCGGACGCAGGCCGGCGCCTGGCGACGCTCTGGCCCAAGGCGCCGCCCGAGCCGGGCCTGCGCCATTTCCAGCATGCGCTGGCGCTCGATTACGGCTTTGCCGGATGGCCGGCGCTCAGGGAGGCGCTGGCGGACCGGGCGCTGGCCAAGCGCAGCCGTGCCGAGCGCGTCGGCGAGATCCTGCGCTCGGCCTGGGGCGGCGAACCCGCCGTGGCGCTGCGCAGTCTGCAGCGCACGCCGGAGCTTGCCCGCGACAGCCTCCACACGGCCGTCATCTGCGGCGATCTTGCCGAGGTCGAGCGCCGTCTGGCGCGGGATGCATCGGCCGCGGCAGCGAAAGGCGGGCCGCTCGATTGGGAGCCCCTGCTCTATCTGAGCTATGGGCGCCTGTCGGGCGCAAGCGAGAGCGCGGTCGCGATTGCCCGGCTGCTGCTCGACAACGGCGCCAACCCGAATGCGCAATTCGACGATGGCTGGGGCTGTCCGTTCAAGGTCCTGACCGGCATCATCGGGCAAGGCGAAGGCGTGCGCCCGCCCCATCCGCGCGCCCAGCGAGCTGGCGGCGTTGCTGATCGAGTACGGCGCCGATCCGTTCGACACCCAGGCGCTCTACAACACCTCGATCACGTGGGACGACACGAGCTGGCTGGAGTTTCTCTACGGCCATTGCCGGGCGCAGGGCACCGAAGCGCGCTGGCAAGGCGAGGCAGACGGCCTGATCACCGGACCGACGCGCAGCGCGCTCGACTATCTGCTCGGCAATGCCGTGAGCTTCAATCATCGGCGGCGCGCGGAATGGCTGCTGCAGCATGGCGCGAACCCGAACACCGATCACGCCTATTCCGGCAATCCGGTGCACGCGGATGCCCAGCTTGTCGGCCATTGGGAGATCGCCGATTTGCTGGTGCAGCGCGGCGCGACCCCAGTCGCTCTGAGCGGTCAGCCCGCGTTCCAGGCCGCCCTGCTGCGACGGGATTTCGACAACCGCGCAGGCGATCGCCGCCGCCGAGCCGGCCGTGCTGGACCATGCGATGCCGCTGCTGCTCGCCGCCGGGCGCGGGTTGGAGGATGTGGTCGCGGCGCTGATCGGCCTCGGCATGCCGGTCGATCTCGCTGCACGCCGACGGCAAGCGCGCGCTGCACGTCGCCGCACAATCCGGCCATGTCGAGCTGGCCCGGCGCCTCCTCGCCGCCGGCGCCGATATCGACCGGCGCGGCACGCAATATGATGCGACGCCCTTGGGCTTCGCCGTCTTCTTCAAGCGGGCGGCGATGATCGATCTGCTCGCGCCGCTGAGCCGCGACGTCATCAGCCTCATCGCGGCACAACGGTTCGATCGCGCGAGCGAAGTCCTGCGCGCCGAGCCGGCGCTGGTGCAGGCACGCAACCGCCACGGCACGCCCCTGCTCTGCCTCTTACCGGACGACGAAGAGGACGCCGTGACCGTCACCAGGCTCCTGCTCGCCCACGGCGCCGATCCACGCGTGACGAACGAAAACGGCGAGAGCGCCGAGCAGGTCGCGCGCCGCCGCGGTCTCGACGACGCTGCCGACCTCAAGCAGGAGATGTCCCAATGGCCGCTGATGCAATCGATCTGGCCTTGAGGATCGTGATCGTCGATCCGGTGCCGGGTGTGGCGCTCGCCCTGCAGCAGGGCAAGACCGGATCGGCCGCGCTGATCGCGCCGTCGAGCGTTTCGGCCGATGCCGCGGCATTCGATTTCACCGTGGTCGCAGCCGCCAAACCCGGCCCGTCGCCGCGGCTGCTGGGGCCGTTCGTGCAAGGTCCGCCCGACAAGCGATTCGTCTATGTCTGCATCGGAGTCTATGCCGGCGACGCAACCTCACCCTGGTCGCGCCGTGCCAAGATCCCGCTGACCGGCCTGACCTGGCCGCTGATCGAAGCCCTGAAAGCAGGCGGGCCGCCTCGAAGCCCGCATCGCCGGCCGCGACCGCGACGGCAACCCGGCTTGCGCCAGCCTTGCCCTGCTGCCGCCCGGATGGCAGGCGGTGTAGCGGTTGGCTCGGAAGACTGAATACGGCTTGGGAGGGACGATATGAAACGGTATGGCCAATCGCGCGGTTTCGGCCGCCGCACGCTCCTCGCGACGGCGGCCCTCGGCCCTGGCAGTCGGCGCCGTCCCGCGGCCCGTCTTCGCCGAGCCGGTGCCGGTCAGCCCGCTGATGGCGACGCTCAGCAGCTACATGGCGGATGCCGGCGAGCGGGCGCTGCCCGACGACATCGTGGAAAAGGCAAAACACCACATCCTCGATACCTTCGCCGCCGTGATTTCGGGGTCGAGCCTGCGCCGGCCCGCGCGGCGCTCAATTTCGCGCGCGACTACACGAGCGACCCGACCGCGACGATCGTCGCCTCGCCGATGACGGCGAACCCGCTCGAAGCCGCCCTGTCAACGGCATGCTCGCCCAATCCGACGAGACGGACGATTCGAACGAATACTCGCAGTCGCATCCCGGCTGCGCCGTGGTGCCCGCCGGCCCTGGCCGTGGGCGAGAAGTTCGGGTCCGATGGCCTGCATTTCCTGCGCGCCGTCACGCTCGGCTACGATATCGGCCCGCGCATGACCATCAGTTTCGGCGCCGTCGAATTCCGCAACACCAGCCACAAGGCGACCCATGCCATTGCCGGGCTGTTCGGCGCCGCAGCCGCAGCCGGCTCGCTCGCCCGGCTCACCGCGCAGCAGATGCGCTGGCTGCTCGATTACAGCGCCCAGCAATCCTCCGGCATCGGCGCCTGGACGCGCGACACGGCCCATACGAGAAATCCTTCGTCTTCGCCGGCATGCCGGCGCGCAGCGGCGTGACCGCGGCCCTGGTCGTCCAGTCCGGCTTTACCCGGCATCGACGACATTTTCTCCGGGCCGGACAATTACTTCGACGCCTATGCGCCGGACGCCAAGCCGGAACGCCTGATCGAACAGCTCGGCCAGCGTTACGAGATCGCGCGCACCAACATCAAGAAATGGACGGTCGGCTCGCCGATCCAGGCGCCGCTCGACGCCATGTACGAGATCTTCCGCAAGCAGGACGTGAAGCCCGACGACGTCAAATCGATCGTCGTCCGCCTGGCCCACACTGAAGCGCGGACCGTGGACAACCGCGAGATCCCGGATATCAGCCTGCAGCACATGATTGCCGTGATGCTGCTCGACAAGACCGTCTCGTTCGAGGCCGCCCACGACAAGGCGCGCATGAACGACCCTCTGGTCCTGAAGCAACGGGCCAAGGTTCAGCTGGTCGAGAGCGAGGAGCTGGAAGCGCTGGAGCCGGCCCGGCAGGCGATCGTCGACATCACGTTGAACGACGGCACCGTCCTGAGCCATCGCGTGACGGCGGTCCGCGGCACGGCGGACAATCCGATGCAACGCGACGAGGTCATCCAAAAGGCCCGGGACCTGTGCGGTCCCGTGATCGGCAAGCAGCAGACGGGTGCGCTCATCGAGAAAGTCTTTGCGCTCGAGACGCTAGGGAATGTGCGCGAGCTTCGGAGCGTGCTTCGGAAGGGGTGAGCGGTTGGTGCCTTCGCGCCCAAGCAGGTCATTCCTCAGCAAAATTGCGATACCCAAAACCGGCTATTCGCCATTGGCAGCAGTCGACCGGATTCAACCTACTGCATTCAGCAAGCCGTGGAGCCATCGCTTCAGATTCCTAGGACTTAGCCGAATGATGAGCAATGGCCTTGCATAGTCGTTCTAACAGCGGATCAAATGCCGAGAAATCGATTTGATCCGCGTTGGGTTTGACCACTGATTTCGCGAAGACCTCTTTGCTATACTCTTTTTTTGGTCGATCTCGCTGGCGGGGTTAAATTTCTTGCCATTCAGCAACTTCGAACGCCATTCGGCGGGGAAAAGGTCTTCGATGCAGGTCTTTTTTCCGCCATTTTCAGGCGTTTTCACCACGTAGAGGTTGTCCGTAACGTGGTAGAAATCGTCGGTGGACTCCAAGGAAAACTGGACGCCGAACATTTCTTTGATTGTACTGGCGATCGGACGTAGACCATCATCGCTGTCTAACACCAGAATGACAGGAAAGCGCATCGGACGGTGCACAATGGCTTTCGGTTCTGTTTTGAATGCATACAGGTTGCGCCTATAGTCCATTGGGATTGACTTAGGTTGCTGGTGCCACCGCCACCTAAGTCCAAAATCTCGTGCGCCAACCCCCCGTAGTTAAAATATCGAACAGCGTGATCAAACCTGCCCTTACCAGGAGTCCCGAGCGCAGGATGGAATTTTGTGCGACTCTTTACGGCCTCTCGCAGATAGATCGGGTCGGTTTTACCTTCGGTAACAATCAACGGAGCATTCAGGGCAATGAAGTACTTGTAGAAAAGAAAACCGCCGGTAAAGCTTGCGGATAGCTCGCGGTTTTTGCCGTTGATCCTGAACCGCACGACGCTCTTCGCTCTGCGTCACCGCATAGACATAGCTCAAAATGCCGTCGAGGGCGTTTAGATTTCCTGTCCGTTCCGGCTCGGGCTCCTCGCCATCTTTTTCTGGCGGAAGCATTGATTTGAAATACTCGCCGGTCCGAAAAGGGAATCGCACTCGCACATCGCACGGGCACGACGATAATAGTCGCTGCGAATATTGACCTTCTCATTCACGACAAGGCCAGTCACCATCTGTCTACTGGCGCGAAAATGCATTCGTGTTTTGTCGTTATTGATCGTAAATCCCGAGCTAGTGATCTTTCCCACTAACTCGTCGCTCAAATGCCAGATCGTCGAATTAGTGCCATCTGGTAGGGCCAGACCAGCAGGGAATTCCTTCTGGCTTGTAGAGAAGGTTATATCGTCCGCGTAGCGGGTGTAGGTGACTCTGAACCTCTTGGCGAATCGAACCAGCCGCATATCGAGGATTTGGGCGATCAATTCCGAGATCACGGGCGAGCATGGACTCCCTTGCGGCAACGCCGTTCCATCACACGCGATTTGTGCAATCGTGGTTGCAACCTCGGGGTGGAGCGCAAAGGCTCTGTCTTTAAGGAAAAACCCCCGGACACGTCCGAAATTGAAAGAGGGGAAGAAATTTTCTAGGTCGACGTTCAGAACCCACCTGCGCCTTTTATGCCGTGCAGCGTTATCGGCGATCCACCGATCTCGCCGAAAGCCAAATGAAATCGGCTTAGAGCTTCGCTCCCTTTCAATTTCGCTGAGGCACAGGTAGAGGACGTGAGACAGATGCGATTGAAGCTCTTTAAGTTTCGGCAAGGGTGCCTTGATGGTGCGCTTTCCGCCCGACTTCTTGTCTATCTCAAATATAGTATATTTCAACGCATCTGGCGTCTTATAAATTATTGCCGTGAGCGACTTCGGCTTATATCCGAGTATCTTTGCCAGCTCTTTTCGGGATGCCGCTGACTTCAATTTAGCTAGTTGGGACACGGCGGCTCACAGATCAATGGGGCTTTACAGGCACTCCTACGCGAACAGTAGCCAATATGATCATGGCAATCGACGTAGCACTAGGTCTCAGGGAAGCACAGACGCTCTCCTGGCATTGGTACATATGTCTCGAAACCGGACAACAATTCTGCCTGTAAGCCCAGAAAAAACTTAGCACGGTCTCGGCGCCTGTCAATTCGCATTTATAGCCCGCAATTTTAAACACCGCTGTCCGCCTCCTGCCAGCCTATGCTCTCAGGCGGACGTCTGGGTTTTGCGGTCCCGTGAACGGCGTCGATATCTCGACACCGGCCAGTCGGTAATATTTACTGCCAATGACCGATTTCCCAACCTCTTTGCTCCGGACCTGTCAGTCCGCCTTCGCGCCTACTCCAGCCCCACCCTCAAATCGTGAAGTGAATAATCGCCCCATTCCACATCGTCGTCGTATCTTCCTGCACGATCCGATACCCATGCCCCAGCACCAGAGCCCGCATCTGTTCCGGCGTGTTGTCGGCGAAGCCTGGTTCCTGCGCCATGGCTTTGGTCTTGTCGGAATAGTGGATCACGACATTGCCGCCCGGCTTCAGGATCGTCTTGATGTTGCCGAGATAGCTGTCGATCAGGGTCTGGTTGATATGGCCGAAGCAGCCGAAGGATAGAATGTAATCGACCGAGTGCGGTGCCACGCCGGGAAAATCCGTGCCGTTGTTCTTGACCGGCTTGATGTGCTTGTAGCGGGCGAAAACCTTGCGGAATTCGGTCAGCAGCTCTTCATAGTAATCGACGGCATAGACCGTCTTGCAGCCCAGCAGATAGCGCGTCCAGCGGCCGCCGCCGCAGCCGATATCGACGGCGACATGCTCCGGCTTGACGAAGGGCAGGACGTAACGGTCGCGGATGAACTGCAGCGGGGTCCAGACATCCGGATCGCCCCATTCCAGGCCGTAGATCGCGGGGCCGCGGGTCAACTCGCGATAGATGGCGCGCGCGATGCGGATGGGTAGCGAGCGGGCGCGCCGCGATCGCGCCAGCTGGTCGGTATGTAAAGTGGTACCCAGCTCGACCAGCGACATTTGAACCATCGCAAAATGTTGACGCCCCGCACCATAAGGCAAGCCGGTGGCCCTGTCACCGGGATCGCCGGACGATGACTGCAGCGGCCGGCACTATACTGGTTGAAATCACGGGCCGGCCCCCCCTGGACGCCGCCCGACATCCGGCGCACATTCTCAACTGGCGATTCCGCCTTCGAAGGTCTGCGCTGTTGCGTCGCGCTCAACCGCGCATCATGCTGTGATCGAGGCGCTCGATTCGGCATCCTTCCCGCCTCCTAGCCCAGAGGTCGCTCGCAGCATGGCCGCTTCTCTTGCGCTTCGCCTTGGTCCGATCCCCGTGCTGATGCTGGCGGCCGTGCTGCCCATGCTGCCGGCGCAAAGCCGCGCGCAGCAGGGCGGCCCGCCGCCGCCGGTCACGATCAGCCATCCGCTGCAGAAGGAAGTCACGGAATGGGACGAGTTCACCGGCCAGTTCCAGGCGGTGGATTATGTCGAGATCCGCGCGCGGGTCAGCGGCTGGTTGAACGAGATCCATTTCACCGACGGGCAGATCGTCAACAAGGGCGATCTGCTGTTCGTGATCGATCCGCGGCCTTATGAGATCCAGCTCGCCACGGCCAAGGCGCAGGTCGATACCGCGAGCGCGCAGCTCGAATTCACGACCAAGGAAGTCGCACGCGCCGCCGAGCTGCGGCAGAAGGATTTCGTCGCGCAATCGACCTACGACCAGCGGCTGCAGCTGATGCGCACGGCTGCGGCTTCGCTCGAAACCGGCAAGGCCGCCGTGCGCGATGCCGAGCTCAATCTGGAATTCAGCCGGGTCACCGCACCGGTCACCGGCCGCATCTCGTCGCATCAGGTCAGCGTCGGCAATCTGATCAGCGGCGGCGGCGGGGCCGGCGCGACCGGCACGCTGCTGACCACGATCGTCTCGCTCGACCCGATCTGGTTCGTGTTCGACATGGGCGAGAGCGACTACCTCGCCTATCAGCGCGCCGCCGCCTCGGGCAAGCTCGAATCGACGCGCGAGGGCAAGGTCACGGTCGGCGTGCGCCTGACCGACGAGAAGGATTGGAGCCGCACCGGCGTGCTCGACTTCATCGACAACCAGGTCGATCGCGGCGCCGGCACGATCCGGGCGCGCGCGACCTTCGCCAATCCGAATTATTTCATCACGCCGGGCCAGTTCGCACGCATCCGCATCCCGGGCTCCGAGCCGTATCAGGCAATGCTGCTGCCCGATGGCGCGATCGTCACCGACCAGTCGAACAAGATCGTCATGACCGTGTCGCCGGACAATACGGTCGTGCCCAAGCCGGTCCGGCCCGGCCCGATCATCGACGGGTTGCGCGTCGTGCGCGAGGGGCTGAAAGCCGACGACAATGTGATCATCAACGGGCTGGTGCGCGCGCGGCCGGGCGGCAAGGTTGCGCCGCAACCCGGCGAGATCAAGCCCGACACCCAGGCCAGCAATTGAGCCGGGGCGCGCGATGAACCTCTCGCACTTCTTCATCGACCGCCCGATCTTCGCGACGGTGCTGGCGATCTTCATCACGCTGATCGGCGGCTTCGCCTATGTCAATTTGCCGGTCTCGCAATATCCCGAGATCGCGCCGCCGACCATCGTCGTCAACGCCTCCTATCCCGGCGCCTCGGCCGAGATCGTCAGCCAGACCGTGTCCACGCCGCTCGAGCAGCAGATCAACGGCGTCGAGCGAATGCTCTACATGGTCAGCCAGTCGACCGGCGACGGCAATCTGTCGCTGACCATCACCTTCTCGCTCGGCACCGATCTCAACATTGCCCAGGTGCTGGTGCAGAACCGCGTGGCCCAGGCCCAGCCGCGCCTGCCGGACGAGGTCAACCGCATCGGCGTCACGGTGAACAAGAACTCGCCGGACCTGATGATGGTCATCCATATCAGCTCGCCCGACGCCTCGCGCGACCAGCTCTATCTGTCCAATTACGCGACGCTGCAGGTCAAGGATGTGCTGGCGCGCGTCGACGGCGTCGGCCAGGTCAACACGGTCGGCGCGCGCGACTACTCCATGCGCATCTGGCTCGACCCCGACAAGATCGCGGCGCGCAACCTGACCGCCGGCGAGGTCGTGACCGCGCTGACGAACCAGAACGTCCAGGTCTCGGCCGGCGTGGTCGGCCAGCCGCCCGTGCCCAAGCCGGGCGCCTTCCAGCTCAATGTCGAGACGCTGGGCCGCCTGACCGATCCGCGCCAGTTCGGCAACATCATCGTGCGCAACGATCCCGATGGCCGGGTGACGCGGGTGCGCGACATCGCGCGGGTCGAGCTGGCCGCGCTCGATTACGGCACCAACGGCTATCTCGACACGCGCCAGGCCGTGCCGCTGCTGATCTTCCAGCTGCCCGGCTCGAACGCGCTGGCGACGGCCACGCGGCTGATCAACACCATGGAGGAGCTGAAGAAGGATTTCCCGTCCGGCGTCCGCTACGACATCGTCTACAACCCGACCGAGTTCATCGCGCAATCGGTCACCGAGGTCGAAAAGACGATCTACGAGGCGGTCGGGCTGGTCGTCATCGTCGTCATCATGTTCCTGCAGACCTGGCGCGCCTCGATCATTCCGATCGTCGCCATTCCGGTCTCGCTGATCGGCACGTTCACCGTCATCGCGGCGGCCGGGTTCTCGCTCAACAACCTCACCCTGTTCGGCCTCGTGCTGGCGGTCGGCATCGTGGTCGACGACGCCATCGTCGTGGTCGAGAATGTCGAGCGCAATCTGCGCGAAGGCATGAGTCCGAAGGAGGCGGCGCACCGAACCATGGACGAGGTCGGCGGCGCGCTGATCGCGATCGCGCTGACGCTGGGCGCAGTGTTCATCCCCGCTGCCTTCATCCCCGGCATTTCCGGGCAGTTCTTCCGGCAATTCGCGCTGACCATCACCGCCTCGACGGCGATCTCCTGCCTGGTCTCGCTGACCTTGAGCCCGGCCCTGTGCGCGGTGCTGTTCAAGCCGCATGTCGAAGGCCACGGCAAGTCGAAATCCTGGATCGGCCGGCCGATCCAGATCTTCTTCGACGGCTTCAACCGGGTGTTCGACCGGCTGTCGAACGGCTATGGCGCGCTGACCGGGCGGTTGACCCGGATGCTCGTGATCATGCTGCTGGTCTATGTCGGGCTGATCGCGCTGACCGGTGTCCAGTTCGCCCGCGCGCCGACCGGCTTCATCCCGAACCAGGACCAGGGCTATCTGATCACGGTGCTCCAGTTGCCGCCCGGCTCCTCGCTCGCGCGCACCGATGCCGTCGTGCGCCATGCCACCGACATCATCCTGAAGACGCCGGGCGTGGCCCATGCCGTGCCCTTCACCGGTTTCGACGGCGCGACCTTTACCAATGCGCCCAATGCCGGCGCGATTTTCGCCACCATGGGACCGTTCGAAGACCGGGTCGCCAAAGGGCAATCGGCCGATTTCGTGCTGGCCGAGCTGCGCAAGAACCTGTCCGTCATCCAGGAAGCCTTCATCATCGTCATCCCGCCGCCGCCGGTGCGCGGCATCGGCACCGCCGGCGGCTTCAAGATGATGGTCGAGGACAAGCAGGGGCGCGGGCTGAAGGCGCTGGAAGACGCCGCAAGCTCGGTGCTGGCCGTCGCCAACAAGACGCCGGGGCTGGTCGGCGTGTTCTCGCTCTACAATACCCGCACGCCCAAGCTCTATGCCGATATCGATCGCGTCCGGGCCGAGATGCTGGGCGTGCCGGCCGAGAAGGTATTCGAGACGCTGGAGGTCTATCTCGGCTCCGATTTCGTCAACGAGTTCAACTATCTGGGCCGTACCTACCGGGTCGAGGCGCAGGCCGACGGCAAGTTCCGCGAGGATCTGCACGAGATCGAGAACTTCAAGACGCGCAACAATGCCGGGCAGATGGTGCCGATCGGCTCGGTCGCGACCTTCCGCGACATTACCGGCGCCTATCGCGTGCCGCGCTACAACGAATATCCGGCGGCCGAGGTCCAGGGCAACGTCATGCCGGGCTATTCGACCGGCTATGCGCTGGCCAAGATGGAGGAGATCGCCAACGAGAACCTGCCGCCCGGCTTCGGCTATGAATGGACCGAGCTCAGCTATCAGGAAAAACTGGCGGGCGGCGGCGGGCTCGGCGTGTTCGGCGCCTCGGTGCTGTTCGTCTTCCTGGTGCTGGCCGCGCAATATGAAAGCTGGGCGCTGCCGCTCTCGGTCGTGCTGATCGTGCCGATGTGCCTGCTGGCCGCCGTCTCCGGCCTGCTGTTCCGCGGGCTGGACGTCAACATCCTGGCCCAGGTCGGCTTCGTCGTGCTGGTCGGCCTCGCCGCCAAGAACGCCATCCTGATCGTCGAATTCGCCAAGCAGGCCGAGGAGGCCGGGCATGATCGCTTCGAAGCCGCGATCCAGGCGGCGCGCACCCGGCTGCGGCCGATTTTGATGACCAGCTTCGCCTTCATCCTCGGCGTCGTGCCGCTGGTCGTCGCGACCGGCGCCGGCGCCGAAATGCGCCAGTCGCTCGGCACCGCCGTGTTCTTCGGCATGCTCGGCGTGACCGGCTTCGGCCTGATCTTCACCCCGGTCTTCTACGTCGTGGTGCGCGGCCTGGCGGCCCGAAGGACGCCGGTGGCGGCGCCTCTTGCAGAAGGGCCGGCGCACTAGAAGCCATTGAAAAAGAAAGAAGTCGTCATGGCCGGGCTTGTCCCGGCCATCCACGTCGGGCCGACGCCTGAGTCTTTGCAGGAGAGGCTCAGGCTTCGGCCCGACGTGGATCCCCGGGACAAGCCCGGGGACGACGATCCATATTCTCTAATATATTGTATTATATCGACAAAATGCGAGCATGCGGTAGCGCAGTGCAGGAGAGGGGCTCTTTGGCGCGGTTTTCTCTAAGCGAGTCTCCATGGCCTTCCGTCTGACTCCGATCGCGCCCGTGCTGGCGGGCGTCGCCGTTGCCCAGGTCGGGCTGGGCGTCATGACGCCGCTGATCCCGATCCTGCTGCTGCGCCAGGGCGTCGAGACGCAGACGATCGGCTATGTCGCCTCCTGCTACTTCCTGGGCTTTCTGGTCGGCGCGCTGGTCTGCGCCCGGATCGTGACGCGGGTCGGGCATATCCGCGCCTTCGCCGTCTTCGCCGCATCCGCGGCCGATGCCGCATTGCTGATGTCGCTGGTGCCGTCGGTCTGGGGCTGGGCGCTCTTGCGCTTCGTCATCGGCTTCAACATGTCCGGCCTGTTCCTGGTCGCCGAGAGCTGGCTCAACGACAAGGCCGATGGCGAGACGCGCGGCCGGACCTTCGGCGCCTATCTGCTGGTGTCGTGGCTGGGCAGCGCCGCCGGGCCGCTGAGCCTGACCGTGGTCAAGGCCTCCGGGCTGATGTTCACGGCAGTCGGCATGGCCTTCGCGACCGCGCTGCTGCCGATGGCGCTGACCGAGATCAGCAACCCGACCTTGGGCCGGCGCCGGCGCTTCAGCCTGGTCCGGCTGTTCCGCGCCTCGCCGCTCGGTGTCGCCTGCTGCGTGACCTCGGGGCTGGTGAACAGCGCTTTCTATGCGCTGATCCCGGTCTATCTGCGGCGCCTGGGCTACGATACCGACGATGTCGCCAGCTTCACTTCGGCGACGATGGTCGCGGCGCTGCTGGTGCAATACCCGATCGGCCTGCTGTCCGACCGGCTGGGGCGGCGACCGGTGACCCTCGCCGCCCTGCTCCTGGCCCTCGGCTTCGCCGGCGCCATGGATCTGTTCGGCAGCCAGTCGACGGCGCTGCTGACCGGCTTCGGCTGCTGCTTCGCCGGCGTCATGGCACCGATCTATGGGCTGGGCGCCGGCCAGACCAACGATCATATCGCGCCCGAGGATTATGTCGGCGCGGCGGGCGGGCTGCTCTTCGTCTGGGCACTCGGCGCCAGCGCCGGCCCGAGCGCCGCCGCCGCGACGATGAACGCGATCGGGCCGTCGGGCCTGTTCGTCTTCCTGGCCGGCACGCTGGCGCTGGTCAGCCTGTTCACCCTGGCCCGCATCCGCCTGCGCGGCCCGATCCCGCGCGGCCTGCAGAGCGGGTTCGTGCCGGCCGCCGTGGCGCCGCCCGGCGTCCCGGAACTGGCCGAAAAGACGCGCGACGGCAGCGGCGAGTGAGCTATTCGGCCAGCGACAGGCGCGGCAGCGCGTCCGCCCGCGCCGATCGGGCGGCGAGCCGCGCCGCGTCGCGCGCCGGATTGATCATCAGGTAACCGACGACGCCGGAGACCACGAGCAATGTCGCCAGCAGCAGATAGCCGTTGCGATAGCCGGTCGCCGCATCCGGCGCGGCATCGAGCACCCAGCCCATGATCGAAGGTGCCAGGATGCCGGCCGTGCTGTAGCCGGCATTGTTGATCGCCAGCATCGCCGCGCGCTGCCGCGGCGGCGTGATCTCCGCGATGATCGGCGGCCCGACCGTATAGATGACGAACATGATCGAGGCGGCGAAGGTGTAGCAGGCGATCTTGGCATTCGTATCCGGCACCAGCGCCATGCCGGCGATGCCGGCGGCGCCGAGCACGACGCCGGCACAGCCGAAGGCGCCGCGGCACAGGCGACTCGACACGCCGCGCTGCGCCAGCCGCTGCGAGGCGAAGGCGATGAGCGGTCCGATCACGATCGACAGCAGGGTCGGCCAGGTCGAAATCCGCCCCGCTTCGATCAGACTCAGCCCGACCACCTTGACCATGTAGAGCGTGCCCCAGGCCAGTCCGACGGCGATCGCCCAATAGGCGGTGAAGCAGACCAGGAAGACGCCGAGCACCGTGCGGTTGAGCAGCAGATGCCGGTAGGCGATGGCCTCGGTCGGCGCCGGGCCGCGCTCGGTCGCGCCCTCCAGCTTGCCTTCGCGGCCGAACAGCAGCCAGGCCAGCGACCAGGCCAGCCCGGCCAGGCCGACGGTCAGGAAGGCGGCATGCCAGCTCCAGCGCACGATGATGAAGGGCAGGATCTGCCCCGCCGCCGCCGTGCCGATCCCGGCGCCCAGCACCAGCAGATTGGTCGGCAGGGTCCGCTTGGTGTCGGCGAACCATTTGTAGGTGGCATGGAGCGCCACGGGATAGCCCGGCCCCTCGCTCGCGCCGAGCAGGATCCGGCAGGTGACGAGCGTCCCGATCCCGGCCGAGCCGGCCATCGGAAACTGCGTGGCCGCCCAGGCCAGCCCCATGCCGAGCAGCAGCCAGCGCGACGACATCCGGTTCGCGGTGAAGCCGAAGATGATGGAAGACAGGGCGAAGAGCAGGAAGAAGCTGCTGTTGACATAGCCGAACTGGGCATTGGTCAGCTGCAGATCCTGCATGATCCGCGGCCCGGCCAAGCCGAGCACGCTCTTATCCGCGTAATTGATGAACATGAAGAAGAACAGCAGGACGACGACGAGCCAGGCCCGCCAGGCGCCACGCGCCGATCCATCGGAATGCTCGACTGCAGCCATGTCCCGGCCGACCTCCCTGTTGACGGCCCTGCAAGAGCCTCGCAGCACGTTGTTCGCGCCGCCTTGCCGCAACCCTGGCACGCCCGTCCGGGCGGCGCAACGCCCGGCTTGCGGGTGCGGCCGTAACCTTTTGTCGCCGCCGGCGAAACGTCGTGCAGTCGCTTGCCGGACAGGCCGGTCATGCAGAATGGAGAAAGGCCCGGTATGGCCATCTTGATCGACATGCTCCTGTATCCTCGTCGCGACCCGGGCCTCGACGCGCGCGGCCATGCCGTCACCGGCGCCGGTCCCGAAACCATTGCCAAGCTGGATCGCTTCGCCGAGATCGTGCTGCGCCGCGGCCGCGGCGGCGACCTGGCCTTGCTCGCCGCGGAAGAAGCGCCGGATTGCCCGATGGCGCTCGCCGCGGCGGCGACCTGCCACTTGCTGGCGGATACCCGTGCCGGGATCACCGCGGCGCTGCCGTTGCTCGCCCGCGCCGCTGCTCATGCCGGCCGGGCGACGGAACGCGAGCGGCTCTATATCGCGGCCTTGACCGCCATGGCGGAGGACCGGCCGCTCGCCGCCTCGCTGCTGTTCCTGGACCTCGGGCGGCAGGTGCCGGCGGATCTCTTCGCCGGCTATGTCGGGCATCTGCATTGCCTCAACCACGGCCATTTCGAGATCATGCTCGGGCTGGCCCGGCTGTTGGTCGATGCCAACCCCGATGACGGCTTCGCGCTCGGCATGCTGAGCTTCGCGCTCGACCAGAACGGCATGCCGGGACCGGCCGAAGCCGCCGGGCTCGCGGCGCTGGCGGCCGATGACGGCATTGCCTGGGTGCATCACGCGCTGGCCCATGTCTATCAGCATCAGGGCCGGATCGAGGACGGGCTGGCGCTGCTCGACGGCCACGCGGCGGATTGGGCCGAGTGCGGCTCGTCGATGTACACGCATAATTGGTGGCATACGATGCTGCTGCGCCTGGAGGCCGGCGAGCGGGACGGCGTGCTCGCCGCCTATGACTGGCACATCGCCGCCGGCGCCAGGCAATCGACCTCCAGCTTCGTCAACGCCGTATCGCTGCTGTCGCGCCTCGAATTGCGCGGCATCGCCGCCGGCGCGCGCTGGCAGATGCTGGCCGACGAGGCGGAGAGCCGGATCGGCGAGCATGTCCTGCCGTTTCTCGACATCCACTACGCGCTGGCTCTGGCGCTGGCCGGCCGGACCGCATCGGTCGCCGCCCTGTGCCGGAGCGCCGCAGCCCATGGCGAGGCCGCCGGGCCGGAGGTCCAGCATCTCTGGCGCGCCGTTGGGGCGCCGCTGATCCAGGCCGTCGCCGATTTCGGCCTCGGCCGGGCGGATGCGGCCGAGCGCAGCCTGCGCGCCCTCGCCGCCGAAACGCACCGGATTGGCGGCAGCAGCGTGCAACGCGCGCTGCTGGCGGAAATCGCGGCCGCGGCGGCGCGGTGATGCCATGGCCAGCATCGCGATGGGCTGGCGGCAAGATGCGACAGGGTACGCCGCCTCTGCTAGCATGGCCCCCCAGTACGCCTCTGAGGGTGGTGCCGCGGCGCATGGAAGCATCGGTCGAGGATTGGTCCGCGCTGATGGTTCGCGCCCAGGCGGGCGATAAGCGCGCCTACACCACCTTGCTGACCGGCATCACGCCCTATCTGCGGGCGCTCGCCCGCCGCGCCCTGGCCGATCCGACCGATATCGAGGAGGCGGTGCAGGACGTGTTGCTGACCATCCACCAGATTCGCCACACCTATGAGCCGGGCCGACCTTTCGCGCCCTGGCTGGCGACGATCGCCCAGCGCCGCTTCGTCGACCGGATCCGCGCCAATGCCCGTCTGGCCGCGCGCAAGCTGGCCGCGGCTCAGATCGCACTGGTCGAAGGCGACGAGTCGCCGGAAAACCCGGAGGAGATCGAGGATTTCGACGCCCTGCGCAGCGCGATCGACCGGCTGCCCAACGCCCAGAAGCAGGCGGTCGAGCTGCTCAAGCTGCGGGAGTTGTCGCTGAAGGAGGCGGCCGGCGTGACCGGCATGACCGTGGGTGCCTTGAAAGTGGCGACCCATCGCGCGCTCAAGACGCTGCGCCGCGCACTCGGCGCGCCGGAGGGCGAGCCATGACCGATACTGCCGCCCTGATCCAGGCGCTCGGCCGCAACGCCAAGCCGGTGCGCCGGCTGCGGGCGCCGATGCTGCGTGCCGCCGGCTGGCTCGGCTTCGCCGCGGCGATGATCGCGCTGCTGGTCATGCATCACGGGCTGCGCCACGACCTCGCCTGGCGCTTCGGACAACGGGAATTCGTGCTGGAATGGCTGGGCGCGCTGGCAACCGGCATCGGCGCCACGCTGGCCGCCTTCCATCTGAGCCTGCCCGGCCGGTCCTATCGCTGGGCGCTGGCGCCGCTGCCCGGCCTCGCGCTCTGGCTGTTCAGCATGGGCTATGGCTGCTGGTCGGATTGGATCCGGCTCGGGCCGCACGGGCTGCAACTCGGCACCAGCTTCGATTGTTTCGAATTCATCGCGACGACGACGATCCCGCTCTCGGCCGCGCTGCTGTTCCTGCTGCGCTATGCGGCACCGGTCCGGCCGGTCACGACCACGATTCTGGCGACCCTGTCGGTCTCGGCCCTCGCCGCGGCCGGGCAGTCCATGGTGCATGGCCTCGATACGACGATCATGATCCTGGTCTGGCACCTGGGCACCACCGGCCTGCTGCTGCTCGCGGCCCGGATCGCCGGGCCGCGCCTGCTGCGCCGGCTCTACGAACCGCCTGCCGGGAGCTGAACCGGCCGGCGGTGGCCGAGGCGCAGCGCCCAGCGCTCGACGCCGTGCCAGGATGCCGTCGCAGCGAGGATGGCGAGCGCCAGCGAGATCAGGAAGAGTTGCCACCAGGCAAGGCGCCCGCCCGAGGCCCAGGCCACCGCCTGTTCGATCGGCCAGCCATAGATGTAGAGCCCGTAGGAGAGATCGCCGGCCCGGCTGAGAAAATCGAGCCGCCGGCTATGCGCCTCGGCCAGATAGATCACGAGATAGCCGCCGAAGACCGGGAACAGCATAATGAAGACATGCAGCCAGGCGCTGACGACCAGCCCCACCGCGGCGGCCAGCGCCAGGCGCCCGTCGCGCCATCCGTCGCCGAGGAAGCGCATCGTCATGCCGGCCGCGAAGAACCCGACCAGCCAGGCCCATTCGCCGAGATCGCCCCAATCGGTCAGCGCCTGCTCGAAATAGATCCCGGCGATCCCGACCGCGACCAGTGCCAGGCAGACCCAAAGCCGCAGCAGCCCGGCCAGGCCGAGCAGCAGCACCATGACATACATCATGAGCTCGTAGCGCAGCGTCCAGAGCGCGCCGTTGACGATCCGGCCGGCATCGTTGCCCGAGAACATAACGCCGGGCAGCGGCGTATCCGTCGCCTCGAGCAAGACATTGTTGCGGAAGAAATCGCGCAGCCCCGGATCCGCCAGATATTCGCCGAGCGGCAATCTGGATATGGCCGGGCCGAGCAGCAGCCCGACCACCAGCAGATTGACCCAGAGCCCGGGAAAGATGCGCAAGCCGCGCTTCAGCGCGAAGCGGCCGGCCGAGCCGGTCGACAGATAGCTGCCGGTGACGAGATAGCCGCTGATCGTGAAGAAGACGAAGACGCCGACCAGGCCGAGAATGGTCTGCCCACCGGTCAGCCGGGCGAACCACTCATTTCCTTCCGAGCCTTCGGCGATCAGGAAGGCATGCGAGAAGATGACCGAAGCCGCCGCGCAGAAGCGCAGCGCGTCGAAATTGTTCCGGCGGTCGCTCAGATCTCGATCTCGGCGACGATCTGGCCCTCGGCCACCGTATCGCCTTCCGCGACGCGGATCTCGGCAACGCGGCCGGCGGCGGGCGCGTAGACCGGAATCTCCATCTTCATGCATTCGAGCAGCAGGATCGTATCCTCGGCCGCGACCTGGCTGCCGACCGGCGCCTCGATCTTCCACACCGTGCCGGCGACGTCGCTCGCGACTTTCCGTCTTTGCATGATTGTATCCCTGTCCTCCGCTCGGCCAAGATACCGGCAAGAAGCGGAAATGGCATAGGGAGGAATGGCATGAGCTGGCAACCCGAAATCGACGCGCTGCGCGAACGCGAGGCCTTGGCCAAACGGATGGGCGGTGCGGAGAAGGTCAAGCGCCAGCACGATGCCGGCAAGCTGACGGTGCGCGAGCGCATCGACCAGCTGCTCGATCCCGGCTCCTTCCACGAGATCGGCGCCATCGCCGGCAAGGCGCAATATGACGAGCACGGCACGCTCACCGATTTCAGCCCGGCCAATTTCGTCGTCGGCCGCGGCACGATCGACCAGCGCCCGGTCGTGGTCGGCGGCGACGACTTCACCGTGCGCGGCGGCGCCGCCGATGCCGCGATCTATCAGAAACAGGTAATTGGCGAACAATTCGCCAATGAGATGCGCATCCCGCTGGTCCGGCTGGTCGACGGCACGGGCGGCGGCGGGTCGGTCAAGACGCTGGAGACGACCGGCCGGACCTATGTCCCGGCCAATCCGGGCTGGGATTGGGTCGTGGCGAATATGGCGACGGTGCCGGTCGTGGCGCTCGGCCTCGGCTCGGTCGCCGGGCTGGGTGCCGCGCGCCTCGTCACCAGCCATTACTCGCTGATGGTCCAGGGCATCTCGCAGATGTTCATCGCCGGGCCGCCGGTCGTGGCCCATATCGGCATCACCGTCACCAAGGAGGAGCTGGGCGACAGCGCCATCCACGCGAAGGCCGGTGCCATCGACGATGTCTGCGAAAGCGAGCAGGAGGCCTTCGCCCCGGGCACGGCGCTTCCTGTCCTACCTGCCCTCTTCCGTTCATGAACTGCCGCCGCGCATCGAGCCGAGCGACGATCCCGAGCGGCGCGAAGACTGGCTGATCGAGGCGATCCCGCGCGACCGGCGCAAGGTCTACAACATTCGCAAGATCGTCAACGCCGTGGTCGACCAGGGTTTCGTTCTTCGAGATGTCGCGCAAATTCGGTCCGTCGGTCGTGACCGGTCTGGCCCGGCTCGATGGCTGGCCGGTCGCCGTGGTGGCGAGCGATCCGGCGATCTATGGCGGCGCCTGGACCGCGGATTCGGCGCAGAAGCTCACCCGCTTCATCGATCTGGCCCATACCTTCCATCTGCCGGTCGTGCATCTGGTCGACATCCCCGGCTTCATGATCGGCCCGGATGCCGAGAAGGCCGGCACGATCCGCCACGGCGCGCGGGCGCTGGCCGCGGTCTATCAGGCCCAGGTGCCGTGGTGTTCGATCCTGCTGCGCAAAGTGTTCGGCGTCGCCGGCGCGGCCCACACCAACCATGCGCGGCTGCACTACCGCTACGCCTGGCCCTCAGGCGATTGGGGCTCGCTGCCGATCGAAGGCGGCATCGAAGCCGCCTACCGCGCCGATCTCGCCGCCGCCGAGGATCCGGCCGCGCTGCGCACCGAGATCGAAACGCGGCTGAACCGGGTGCGCCTCGCCCTTCCGCACGGCCGAAGCCTTCATGGTCGAGGAGATCATCGATCCGCGCGACACCCGGAAGCTGCTGTGCGAATTCGCGCGGCTGGCAGCGCCGCTGCGCAAGGCGGGGCCGGTGGCGGCGCCGATGCGGCCGTAATAGGACTGATCGACTATCGCGCCGGCTTGGACGGCGGTCTTCCGTGCTGGCCGTCGGGCTTCGGCCGGCTCCCCCCTGCTACGGCATTCTGAGCCTTTCGGATTGCCGCCACATCGGCGAGATCTTGCGGACGGCCAGCCGCCGTCTTCGCCGCAATCAGATCTTCAGCCGAGATGAATGCCCCATGCAGGGCCATCTCGGCATCGACGATTTCGACGACTCGGCGAGACCAGGCAGCATCGAAATCGACCCCCGCTAATCTCCGGCAGGATGTCCACCATGCAGGGCGTCGATCCCATCCGGAAAAAGGACCCGCGTTCCGCAAAATCCTGCGGCTTCAAATCTTCGAGCGGCGCGCCAAACTCGATCAGCGCCCGAAACAGCGCCTCCGCGTTTTCTTGATCAGGCTTGATGAGAATATCCAAATCTTTCGTGGCGCGCGGCTGTGCATGAAGCGATACGGCATAGCCTCCGACGACGAGATACTTCACCTGCTCAGCGTTTAAGATGGCTAACAGTTCTTTGAAGTCTCGATTCATTGTTCGGCAATCCTTGAGCCCGAGGCTTTCTTGTGTGAGCTCCTCGACCCTCGACGGCCTCAAGCCGAGCCTGCGCAGATTGGCCCTGCCAATACGCGTATTCGTCAGCCTTCATGTCTTCCAGGCTGCTATAGCGGCGAATGGCGAAACCCGATCTCTTGGACATGCACCAACAGTACCCTATGGCCGGATCCAACAGAACGGCTTTGTGATCAATCGCGCTTCATGCTGCCGCCTGTCTAAGAGATGTGCATTCGCCCGCGACGAATCGGCATATCCGATCGACCCTGCTCCTCCGCATACTGCAGTTGAGAACGGCATCGGATACTCGGCACAATGACGCCGCCGCACGAGTCGAACCACTGGGCCCGCGCAGAAATTCGGCGTCGGCCAGCCCATGCCGCGCTCGACGAGGCCGGCTACGGGCCGCTCAAATGCGTGGCTCCCTTGTCAATCGTGACGGCTCGCCGATGGTGAAGCCGGTTCGGCACGCCTTCACCCATGACCGGAAGCGCGGACGGTCGACCGTCGCGACGGCTTTCCTTTAACGGCCCTGTGCGATTACCGCCCCGGGCCGGCCCGTAGGCTCGCTTCCCCGCCTATGATCTCGGCTGGTTCGGCCAGCCTTCGCCGAAGGCACGCCTCGAGGGTAGAAGGGCACAAAGCGCTGAATAGACGAGCATTGTCTCAGGCAGGAGATGGCGAGTCTGTAGGATGTTGCTGAAGGTAATCCGGCTACGGACAGTACAAATGTGGCTATAAGCGCCAGACAAGCGCATTGCCTATCATGTTCTCCTGTTCGAAAGACAAGTCCAACGATACTCAAGACGACTGCGAACGCCAGAGGGACTCTGAGTACGAAATATTGCCCGAGCGGGATTAGCCATGGCGCCGAGTACTCTGACAGCCTGTTCCAGCGGGCAGCATCGTCCGGCCGAGTTGTGCCAATGAGCCACGGGTAGATCGCTTGGCTCGCGGGTTGCGAAACGACTTGAGCAGCTTGAGCGGCTTCTTCGATCTCGACGCTCCAGAAGCCGTCATCTGAAGGAAAGACTTCTGACATCTCATGCAGCCATTGCGCGCGAACGACCGGATCATCGAGACCGAAGGCAAAAGTGTGGAACGCTCGATTCTCCACATCATCGACATCCTGCCCCCACAACGCCGGTTCGAGCTGCAACGCCTGCCATGCGGTTACCCAATTCACCGGGCCGGAACACATGGTATGGATCGCGACCTGCACTGCGGGATCGTCAGTCCGTGCCTCGATCCCTTCGATCCACTCGGCACGCCGCTCGGGCGGGAGCAGACTGGCCGCTTCTGCCATTCGATGCGTGCCTTGGCGTCCCGCATAAAGCGTCGGATGCGTTCCAAGACTCAGACAGATCGCCCAGAGAGCCCATGCTGTAATGACCAAGCCAGCGGCCGTGGCGCCGGAAGCAAAAGCAAAATCTCGTGCGCGCTCCGAACCGGACGCCGGGGAAAGAACCAGTCTCAGCGCCTGATAGATCGGAAGCACCGCGCCAAAAACCAGAAAGTGATAGCGGGTCATGGCCAGTACGACGAGCAATAGCGAGTAGCTGGCGAGCCTCGCCCATGACGGACCGCGCAAAACGATTCTAAAGAACTGACCGAGCAGAGCGGCAGCCTCTCCCACAGTCAATGCATCTGCCTGGACCCCGTGGGCAAACAGATCGAAACAGCCGCCGATCGTTGCGAGCGTGGCGACAAAGAAGACACGGCCGCGGCCCCGCCAAGCGGTGGCCAGGACGGCAATACCTGCTATCGACACGCCGTGCTGAATGATCTGCAGGACTACCGTCTGCATCCTGCCGTCCGAAAACATTTCTTCTACGGCGCGGATCAGCCCCATATAGACTGGACCATAGAGAGGAATGAGATCGAGATTCTCGGTCATAAAAACAGCGCTATCGACCGTGCTGAACATTGGGGGCGCAAGGAGCGCGAGGCAGAGCGCAACAAATGCGGGCGGTAGAATGGCAAGGAGAAGTTCGTTGCCACGCACCACGATAGCGCAGCAGCATTCTATGGCGCACGTCCTTAGTGTTTTCCCTGCGAGTGCCAAGGCGACGACCCCAAATAAGGCGCCCGACATCAGCATCCAGCTGACTACGTTTGATCTTGGCCTTTTGTGTGCGGAGACCCGGTATATTCTGTCATTGTTCCGCGGATCTGTGCCATCGCTACTGGAAAATACCAGTGTGTCGCCCCACAAGCTAAATCGACCATTGCCGAGCGTTCGAATCTGTGCGTGTTCAGTATGCGGCGGCCCCAAAACGATGCCGTCCTCTGTTATTCGAGGCGACGGTCCTGCAAATCCTCCATGGTCGCTGTCCAGCTCGTAGAGCCATGAAGGACGCGCGACTACACCGGCCCAAGCATAGCCACCCCAGGATTTCAACTCGGCGGGCCGAAGCGCCACTTCGACGCGGGGAGCCAGCAAATCTAGAACAATCGGCGCCAGGGCTAGGCTCACAGCGATCGACGCAAAGCACGCAGCAGCGAATGATCGCAGAGTCCATTTTACCTGGCCTATTCGCCGCATACACGCCCACCTCAAACAAATTACCGTTGTCGCCTGCACAGATCTACGCACGACACACTTAAAAACGGAACGCATCGACGATCCGTTTCGGATTGAGAAATCGCATATTCCGGCGCTCAAATCGCTTCTTCGATAACCACAGCCTGCCGCCGGTGACTCTCAAGGATTGGACCGAGAACGCCTGGATCCGCTCCTGTCGATGCAACATCAACGAATTCAGGTAATCCGTGTCTGCAAACGAATTTGGCTCAAATGCATCCACCCAGAAGAAAGGAACGAACGCTTCTAAAATCTCCTGGAGGCGCGTCTGCGTGCCACGAACACACCCCGTTCTCTCCCGTTCTGCGCTGAATTCAGCTTCCGGAATTAGGAGGTGATCGAGCGGTCGGGCGAAATTTCGGTGATCTCTGCAATCGACCTGGTGAGAATGTACCCCGCCCGGCCGTGTTATTCGCGCCATCTCTCGGATGGCTTTTGGCAAGTCTGAAAGGTGCTCAAGAACGGCATTTGACAATACCAGATCTATACTTTCGCCAGAAATTCCCTCAAGGCTTTCCGCCGGTCGCGACAAAAGCCTGAGCACGCCTTCGTATCCACCGCGCTTGATGACTGCTTCGATCGCGGATTTCGGACCCTCCCATCGAAGCAGGAATTCACGATAGAAGTGCGGATGGAACTCTGCGTCCCATGGCGCCAAAAAGCGATCAGCAAGCGTTACCGATGCTCCATAGCTTGCTAGCACCAGCGCCGAGGCAAATTCCGCACCCGGTCCAATTTCGAGGATCGACTTTCCGTTCAGACACACGGCTCGCCGTTCCAGCTCGTCGACATATGCCTTTGTAGCCGATATGGCATATTCGACGGCATTCTCATTTAGTGGGCTATAGCCAACTCGCTCGCAAGCCATCGCAACTTCGAAGCCTCTAGTCTGGACCAACACTAAACCCTTAGCGCCCCAAGCGCGGCTTCCGACTGCTGCATCGGCGACCGTTGCGCCGGCCAATCCGATCGGTTATTGGCCCAGGCTCGCCAGTATATTCGATTCAGGGAATATCTTTGCAACGACTCCTCTTCGCTGTCATAAAACACCCTCATGGGGCGTTTATTTTACGATATATCCCTCTTAGATTGTGCGAAGGGCATTGCATATCATTCTGGCGGCACTGCAGCCTCTCCTCAATGGGGATGGATCGGCGCACCCGCCCGACACTGAAGAGTGCCTGCAAAAAAGCAGCTTGAAATTAATGCCTGTTTGTCCATATTATGTTCAATGGAAAACTCGACTTCGTTCTCAGCCACTGCCGATGCACCGCCAGCCGATCCCGATACGGACCGGAAGGCCGGCGCTTGCCTGTTCGGCGAGACGGAGACACAGCGGACCGAACGGCATGTCCTGATGCTGCGGCGCTTCAGCGATCTGGCGATGAAGGCGGCGGAACGGATCGACCGGCAAGCCGACGCCGCCGAGGCGCGGGCGGAGGCCGCCGAGATCGAGGCGCAGGAAGCGGCAGCGGAAACGCCGGCGACCGAGAGCGCCGAGGCCGAGGCGCCGAAACCCGCGCCGGTCGATCGCGGTCCCACCGCCGCCGAGATCTCGCTGGCGATCCACCGGCTGTCGCGGGTGGTGCGCTACGACATCGCGCTCGAAGAGAAGCTGATCCGGAATCTGCTGGCACCGCCCGCGGCCCCCGTGCCGGCACCAGCACCGAAGCCCGATCCCCAGCCCGAGACGACACGCAAGAGCAAATGGTGCAAGCCCGCGCCTTCGGTGATACTGGCCGAAGCGAAGGCGAAGGTCGAGAGCTTCAACGCCACGGCCCTGTCCTATGACGAGCGGCTCGAACCGGAAGATATCGAAGATCTGATGGCCGAGCTGCGCGACGAACTGGAGAGCGGCCAGCACGACAAGACGCTGCTCAAGCACATCGAGGGTCCTGAAAAGATCGGTGCCGACTTCCTGCTCGAACGCGGCATCATCCTCGACTTGGCCAAGATCATGTTCGGCCCCGACCGGCGAATGGAGCGACGCGCCGGGGCAGGAATCATTCAAGCGACCGCCGGACGCGACGCCGGCGCCGGACGACGCCGAGCCGCTCGTGCCGGACTCCGAGCCCGAGGCGACCCCGCCGCCGAGCAGCGCCGATCCGCCGCCTTGACGATCGATGCGGATTGAGGCGTCGAACTGCCACCGGATCGAAGCCTTCGCGCTTGCACCGTTCGAGAGGGTGAGAATTCACCCGCCGGGACAGCTTGCCGTTCGACTGCGTCCGTCCCGCAACCCGACGCGACGAATCGGCATATCGGATCGGCTTTGCTTCTCCGCATACTGCAGTTCAGAACAGCAGCGGATTCTTCGGCACCATGACCCCACCGACGAGTCGAACCTCTGGGCCGTGCAGAAATTCGGCATCGGCCAGCCCGTGCCGCGCAGCGAGGATCCGCGCCTGCTGCGTGGCGAGGGGCGCTATACCGACGACATCAATTTGCCGGGCCAGGCTCATGCCGTGATCCTGCGCAGCCCGCATGCCCATGGCGTGCTGCGCGGCATCGATCCGGCTGCGGCGCTGGCGCTGCCCGGCGTGCTGGCATTCTATGATGGGGCGGCACTCGACGAGGCCGGCTACGGCCCGTTCAAATGCGTCGCCGCCTTCGCCAATCGCGACGGCTCGCCGATGGTGAAGCCGGTCCGGCGCGCCTTCGCCCGCGACCGGGTGCGCTGGGTCGGCGATCCGATCGCGATCATCGTGGCCGAGACGGCGGCGCTGGCCAAGGAAGCGGCCGAGCTGGTCGAGCTCGATATCGAGCCGCTGCCGGCCGTGCCCGGCCCGCGCGAGGCGATCGCGCCCGGGGCGCCCGCGCTTTATGACGAGGCGCCGGACAACCGGGCGCTCGACTATCACTCCGGCGACGCCGCGGCGGTCACCGCCGCCTTCGCCGGCGCGGCGCATGTCACGCGGCTCGAACTGGCCAATAACCGGATCGTCGTAAACCCGCTGGAGCCGCGCTCGGCACTCGCCGAATACGACGCGGCGGCCGAGCGCTGGACCGTCCATATCGGCTGCCAGGGCGTGTTCGGCCTGCGCAACCAGCTGGTCGACATCATGGCGGTGAAGCCGGCGCAGCTGCGTATCCTGACCGGCAATGTCGGCGGCTCCTTCGGCATGAAGGCAGGGTCCTATCCCGAATATGTCGGGCTGCTGCATGCCGCCCGGATGCTCGGCCGGCCGGTCAAATGGACCGATGAGCGCTCGGGCAGCTTCCTGTCCGATTGCCATGGCCGCGGCACCGAGGTCTCGGCCGAGCTGGCGCTCGACGCCGAGGGCCGGTTCCTCGCCCTGCGTGTCACCGGCCTCGCCGATATGGGCGCCTATCTCACGGCCATGGCGCCGCTGATGTCGACGCTGAACGTGCTGAAGAACATCGTCAGCATCTATCGGACACCGCTGGTCGAGGTCGTGACGCGCTGCGTCTTCACCAATACGACCCCGGTCAGCGCCTATCGCGGTGCCGGGCGGCCCGAAGGCAATTACATCATGGAGCGGCTGATCGACCGCGCCGCGGCCGAGATGGGGCTGAGCAAGCTCGCCCTGCGCCGGCTGAACCATATCCGGCCGGAGGAGCTGCCCTATAAGGCGCCGTCCGGCATGGTCTATGACAGCGGCGACTTCACCGCCGTGCTCGACCGCGCGCTGGAGATCGCCGATTGGGCCGGCTTCGAGGCGCGCCGGGCCGAGAGCCGGGCGCGCGGCAGGTTGCGCGGGCTCGGCATCGGCAGCTTCCTCGAAGTCACGGCGCCGCAGGGCAAGGAAATGGGCGGCATCCGCTTCGAGCCGGACGGCGACGTCACGATCGTGACCGGCACGCTCGATTACGGCCAGGGCCATGCCACGCCCTTCGCCCAGGTGCTGAGCGCACAGCTCGGCATTCCGTTCGAGCGCATCCGCCTGCTGCAGGGCGACAGCGACGCGCTGCAGGCCGGCGGCGGCACGGGCGGCTCACGCTCGATCATGGCGAGCGGCACCGCCATCCTCGAAGCCGGCGAGCAGGTCATGGCACGCGGCAAGGACATTGCCGGCCATGTGCTGGAGGCGGCGGCGGCCGATATCGAATTCGCAGCCGGCCGCTTCACCATCGCCGGCACGGATCGCAGCATCGGCCTGATGGAGCTGGCGCAGCGGCTCAATGCCGGGCTGGTCCTGCCGCCCGATGTGCCGGCGACGCTCGATGTCGGCCATGTCAGCGACGGCGTGCCGTCGACTTTCCCCAATGGCTGCCATATCGCCGAAATCGAGATCGACCCGGAGACCGGCTCGGTCGAGATCCTGCGCTACAGCTCGGTCAACGACTTCGGCACGCTGGTCAATCCGCTGCTGGTCGAGGGCCAGGCCCATGGCGGTATCGTCCAGGGCATCGGCCAGGCGCTGATGGAGCGCACGGTCTACGACGAATCGGGCCAGCTGCTGACCGGCTCGTTCATGGATTACGCCATGCCGCGGGCGCCCGACGTGCCGCAATTCGGCTTCGTCAGCCAGCCTTCGCCGGCCAAGACCAACCCGCTCGGCGTCAAGGGCTGCGGCGAGGCCGGCTGCGCCGGCTCGCTGCCCTCGATCATGAACGCCGTGGTCGACGCGCTGTCGCCGCTCGGCATCGACCATATCGACATGCCGGCAACGCCGCACCGGATCTGGCAGGCGATCCAGGCGGCGCAAGC
>JBBCHB010000010.1:0-195119 GCA_037200015.1 Aliidongia sp.
ATGCTGAACGGCGCGGAGGTCTTCGCCAAGGATTACCGCGTGATCGGCCCGGACGATGCGGTCGGCTGGGTCTCGGCGCGTGGCCATATCGAGCTGGACGACAAGGACGAGCCCATCCGCTTCTCCGGCATCCTGTCGGATATCACGCAGCAGCGCCGCATCGAGGAAAAGCTGGCGGTCGCCCAGACGGCTGGGGGCGTCGGCACCTTCGAATATCTCAGCGGCTTCGGCACTGCCGAGGTGTCCAAGCAATTCTGCGCCTTGCTGGGCTTGCGCGAAGCCGATGTCCTGCCGCTGCGCACGATCAATTCGGTCGTTCATCCCGACGATCCGCCGATCGTCCGGGGCTTGAACGACGAGGCGATCGGCGCGTCGTATCGCGAGTTCCGCATCCGTCGCGCCGATAGCGGTGAAGCCAGATGGATCGCCCGGCGCGGCGAGACGCGGCGGGACGGTGTCGGCGGCATCCGCTTCATCGGCGTCCTCTATGACGTGACGGCCGCCAAGCAGGCCGAGGAAAGCCTGCGCGAACTCGCCCAGACTTTGGAGGAGCGTGTCAGGCAGCGCACCCAGGAGCGCGACCGGCTGTGGAATCTGTCCAAGGACCTGATCTGCGTCAGCGATTTCGACGGCCGGCTGAGGGCGGCCAACCCGGCTTGGAACTCGGTGCTGGGCTATGCCGAGGCGGAGCTGATCGATATACGCCTGGGCACCCTGCTGCACGCCGGAGATCTCGCAGCGGCGACCGAGCAAGTGGCACGGCTGACCCGACACGGCGAGGCCGGTGATTTCGATTGTCGGCTGCGCCACAAGAACGGCAGCTACAAATGGTTCAACTGGACGACCATTTCGGAGGGCGATGTCTTCTACGCCATCGGACGCGACGTCACGCAGCGCAAGCATCTCGAGGAGCTGCTGCGGCAAAGCCAGAAGATGGAAGCGGTCGGCCAGTTGACCGGCGGCTTGGCGCATGATTTCAACAACATGCTGACCGGTATTCTGGGCGGCATGGAAATCATGCGGCGGCGCGTTTCGAACGGCAAGATCGACGGCCTCGAGCGGTTGATCGATATGGCCATCTCGTCGGCCGAGCGTGCCGCGGCCTTGACGCACCGCCTGCTCGCCTTCTCGCGCCGCCAGTCGCTCGACAGCAGGGCGATCGACGTGAACATGCTGGTCGGCTCCATGGCCGATCTGTTCCGGCGGACGCTCGGTGAAAGCATTGCTCTTGCGCTGGAATTGTCGCCCGATGCCTGGTCGGCGCTCGGCGACACGAATCAGCTCGAAAGCGCGATCCTCAACCTCGCGATCAATGCGCGAGACGCGATGCCGCGCGGCGGCACTCTGACCATCGCCACGCGGAACGCCGTGCTCGATGAGGCATTTACCCGTGACCAGGCCGAGTTGAGCCCCGGCGAATACGTCCAGATCGATGTCAAGGACACCGGTTCGGGCATGACGCCCGAAGTGTTGCGGCGCGCCTTCGAGCCGTTCTTTACGACCAAGCCGATCGGGCAGGGCACCGGGCTCGGCCTGTCCATGGTCTATGGCTTCGCGCAGCAATCCAAGGGTCATGTCGCAATCGACAGCACGGTCGGTACCGGTACCACGATCAAGCTCTATCTGCCGCGCTATCTTGCGGCCGAGGATGGCGAGGACACGCCCGACGGGCGGGGCGAGACGCCGCGCGGCGCTGGGGAACCCGTCCTGCTCGTCGAGGACGACCCATCGGTCCGGGCAGCTGATCGTCGAAGTCTTGCGCGAGCTGGGCTACACCGCCGTCGAGGCGAAGAATGCGGAAGAAGCAATCGCGATCCTGCGCTCGGAGCAAGGCCTGGATCTGATGATCAGCGATGTCGGCCTGCCCGGTCTGAGCGGCCGGCAGCTCGCCGAGATCGCCCGGGAATCACGGCCCGGCCTGCATATCCTGTTCATGACCGGCTATGCCGCCGATGCGGTCCACCGCCCGGTCTTCCTGGGGCCGCGCATGGATCTGATGCTGAAGCCGTTCTCGATGGACGCCATCGCCGTCAAGATCCGCAGTATCATCGAAGCCCGGGGTTGAGCGGCCCGAGCGGTGTCGGACGGTTCCGCAATGCTCTGCGGTCGCCTCGGGCGGCCTGACGGAAGCCGCGCGGCGAGACCCCGGCGGCGCGGTGGAAGCTGCGCACGAAATTGGACAGATCGCCGAAACCACATCATAGGCGATGTCGGTGATCGGCAGATCCGCCTCGGCAAGCAGCCGTGCCGCGCGGCGCAGGCGGGTGCGCACCAGATATTGATGCGGCGTCACGCCCAGCACATCGGCGAACAGGCGAAGGAAATGATAGGCGCTCAGGCCGGCAGCACTGGCGGCGCCTGCCAGGTCGACCGGCTCACCGGCATGAGCGTCGAGCCAAAGCGCCGCCTCGACCGCCCGGCGCCGGTCGCGCGCCTGCGCCGCCGGCCGCCTGCGCTGCGGGCGACCGGCCAGCTGAACGAAGCGCCGGCCGAAGGCCAGGGCGATCTCGTCGAGCCCCAGATCGGTCCGCCCCTCGGCCGTCGCCTGGGCCAGCTCGCCGAGCACGACCATCTCGGGCAGAGGCGGCAGGCTGCCGGTGCGCCAGAGCGCGCGATCGCCGCCGACCGCTTCGACGAGTTCCAGTGTCATCTGGAAGGACAGGCATTCGTCGCCGCAGACATGATGATCGTGGCTGCAGACATAGTCGTCGCCGTCATGGCCGAGCAGGGTTGAGCCCGCGACGAGCTCGAAGCTCCGGCCTCGGCTGTGGTAGCCGAAGCTGCCCTTGCGGACATAGGCCAGGGTGTAACCCTCGTGCAGTTCGGTGAGAAGCACGATCACCCGGTCGCGTCTGGCAGTGGAAATCGAGCACCGAAAGCGCGTCGGTGCGGAGCAGCGGGCTGACGAGCATCTGCGATCCCGAGACAGAGACGACGCCGGACACGCAGTCTACACGTCCGGCGCCATTGCCGCCAATCGGCACTAGCCGAGGCACACCGCCTCGACATTGTTGCCGTCCGGGTCGATCAGGAAGGCGGCGTAGTAGCTCGGGCTGTAGTCGGTGCGCAGCCCGGGCGCGCCGTTGTCGTGTCCGCCGGCGGTGAGGCCGGCGGCATGGAAGCGGTCGACGGCGTGACGGTCGGGCGGCGCGGAACGCGACATGGATGCCCGGCCCGCTGCCGCCACCGGCGACATAGAGCCAGAGCGCCGGCTCGCCCTTCGGCCCAAGCCCGGCGCTCGCCTCGTCCTGGCAGCACAGCTCATGGCCGAGCGCGCGCAGCGCCGACTGGGTAGAAGCGAATGCCCGCCCCGAGATTCTTCACCTTCAATCCGATGTGATCATACATGGCGTCCTCCTGTGTGAGGCGGCCATCCTAGGGAAAGGCGGAAGGCGATACTTGGCGGATCTTGCTATTGCCCCGACGCCCGTGCGGCGACGGTCGGCCGCTGGCCGTCGTGCGGATCGCGGCTTCGATCAGCAGCGTTCCGCCGCCGCCTTTGTCGGCCGTCTTGCGCCGGATCCTGGTGGCGAGTTCGGGGGCACGGGCGCCGGCGGAATGAGCCGCTGCGGTGGCGAGATCGCGCGACAGGGCGACGGCGGCGGCGATCGCTTCATCCGGATCGCGGAAGTCACGGTTCCCGTCCGGCCCGTGCAGCCGGTAGAGTTCGAGCTTGGGCGCGGTCACCAGGATCTCGACCGATTGCATGACCACCCCGGCGACCGCGCCGATTGCGTTGGTGACGGGCGGCATGGTCGGGAATGACCAGTTCGGCCTGGAGCCGCTCCGCGACCTGCGGGTAATAGCCGCCGACCGGCGCGCCGATCGCGACCAGCGGCAGGGCGAGCCGGTATTCGACCTGCAGCAGCTGCGAGAAGGGCCGGCCTTCGGTGATCGCCGCGACCTGGGCGTCGTGGAAGGGGCCGGGGACCGATCGCGTCGGCAGGCCGGGATCATGGCCGAACGCGGCGGCGCACAGCGCGCGGCCGATATCGCGCACGACCTTTCGCGGATGCTGGCGCAGAAGGCGGTCACCTCCTCGTCGCTCGGCGCGGGATACCAGTCGCGGCTGCCGCGCAGCAGCAGGCGCGCGCCGAGCCGGGCGGCTTCTTCGTTCCAGCCCTGCTGCAGCCCGAGAGCATGCATGGCATCGCTCGGCGTCAGGCCGGCCTGGGCCACGACGCCCTGGTCGACCAGACCGATCAGGCGCGCGATATGCGACCGGCGACCAGGCGATCTCGTCAAAGGATCGCGGCCCTTCGGAGAGCGCGTCCCAGATCCGCGTCTCGGCCTTTGCCGCGCAACATGGGTATCGGCCCGGCACGGAAGGCGAAGCGGCCGGGATGTTGCGGCGGCCGCTCGCGGCATCGTATTGCCCGCAGCGCATCCAGCATCTCCGGCCGGGTCGAGGCGAACAGGCTCAGCGGGACGACGCGCGCGGACCAATGATGATGCTGCGTCCGTCGAATGCCAGCTCGCTGTCGCCGCCCAGCCCGAAGGTGCGGACATCGACCGCCTCGACCATGGTCTTCCAGCCGCCGACGGAGGCGCCCTCGGCGCTCAGTAACCGGATGGCCGCCGCGCACCACGGCGATGTCGGTCGTCGTGCCGCCCATATCGGACATGACGAAATCGTCGCAGCCGGTCAGGAAGCGCGCGCCGACCACGCTGGCCGCCGGGCCGGGACAGCACGGTCTCGACCGGACATTCCAGCGCCATCTCGACTGCCATGAGCGAGCCGTCGCCCCTTGACCACCATCAGCGGCGCTGCGATGCCGGCCTCGGTCAGCACGGCTTGCACGGCTTCGAGCAGATGGCGCAGCTGCGGCGTCAGCTGGGCATTGAGCGCGGCGGTGAGTGCCCGGCGCGGCGCGTCCAGGCCGGAGGTCAGCTCGTGGCCGCAGGTTACGGGGCTTGCCGGTCAGCTCGCGGATCAGCTGCGGATGCGCCGTTCATGCGACGGGTTGCGCACAGAAAACAGGCTCGACACGGCGAAGGCCTCGACCTGGTCGGCATGGGCGCGGATTGCCCGCTTCGCGGCGGCGAGGGTCGAGCGGGGCTTCCTCCTCGCCGGTCGCGCGATGGCCGCCGCGGATCAGTGCCACGGGATGATCGCCGAGCGCCTCGCCGAGCCCGCCGCGCGTCAGCATTGCCGGGTCGTAGCCGACCAGCAGCGCACAGATCGGACTGCGCCGCCGCTCGACCACGGCGTTGGTCGCAAGCGTGGTCGAGACCGAGACGAGGGAGATGTCGCCGACGGCGCAGGCGGCCGGCAATGCTGCCAGCGCGGCGCGGATAGCACCGCCGAGGCCGATCGACAGATCCTGCCGCGTGGTCAGCGCCTTCGCGGTTGCCACCACCTCGCGCGTCGCTTTCAGGATCACCGCGTCCGTATAGGTCCCACCGGTTATCGAGGCCGAGCCAAAGTTCGTCGCCTGCCGCCTTGCCCATCCTGCCTCGCATATGCTTGTGCCCGTCCTGTTTTAGCGGGCGCCGGGACCGCGCGGCAACCCGGCTGGCTACGCGCTGCCAGCTTGGCTGCGTCGAAACGCCAGCATATGGAATGCCGCTTGGGCCGCTTCATGCCTCGCCTCGGGCGCGACCGGGCAGGCGCGCCGCGCCTGGCAGCCGCCCATCATGCAGTTTGCGCCGGCCGCCGAGTGGAGATGGGACGTGCAACGCGCGACATCGTAGCGGCCGGGCATGAAGGCACCGACCGGGCAGGC
This sequence comes from Aliidongia sp., assembly GCA_037200015.1. Taxonomy (GTDB): domain Bacteria; phylum Pseudomonadota; class Alphaproteobacteria; order ATCC43930; family CGMCC-115725; genus JAXDMU01. The sequence goes on from JBBCHB010000010.1 coordinate 5,727, forward strand.
CGAGAGGCAGGGCCGATCGCAGCCGTCGCAAGGTGATCGATTTCGATCCGGTTCCGGCAGCGCCAGCCATTCGGCAAAGCCCAGCGCGCCGCGATAGCTGTGCCACAGGCCCCCAATCCGGATGGATCAGCAGCCCGAGCGGCGAGGGATGCACCGGTTCGGTCCGCTTCGCCCAGGCGCCGAAGGGCAGGAAGGGTGGTCCGCCGAAGGGAAAGAAGGCGGCGGCGCCATGCCTCTCCGCGAGGCGGCCGATGATCCGCCGCGACCAGCGGTCGAGCGGATCGGGCACGCCGTCGCGGGCTTCGGCGGAACCGGCGAACTCCGGCCAGCCCTCCCGCCCCACGAAGCCGAGCAGGGCCAGCGTCAGGCTTCCCTGATGGCAGCGCCGGCACATTGTCGCCGGAGGCCGGATGGAACGCACCGCGCAGCGCGAGCCCGGTTTCGACGGCGTTTTCGCGCAGTGTATCGAGGGGCATGCGGACAGCTCCAGCAACGCGGATCGCCGGGCGACTATAGGCGACATCCGCCGGACCCGCGAGGGCTCCGCCCGTGGATACGGTTGCGTAGCGCGCAGGATAAGCGCTAAAGTTAAGGCTCTGGAGCTTTCTAAACCGAGGAGGGCAAATGGGCTGGGAGATCGTCGCACTGAGTGCCGAGATGGTGAGCAATCAAGCGAGTGTGGCGGTGCAGGGCTCCTCGCACGACGGCCAATACTCGAATGTGGCCGTGAGTTTCAATTTTGCACAGGGTCATTACAGCAAGCGGCAACTCTTGGAGAAGGCTAAGCGGCTTATCGATGAAGTGTCGTCCGTGTTGAAAGACGAGATCGCCAAGAGTCCGTAGTGGAAATGCGCGTTCCGCGGCGGTGATCGGGACAGGCGCGACGGAGCGCGGGTCTATGCCTCCTCCACCCGCCGCAGGAACGTCCGCTCTTCCGACAGGATAAACCGCTCGCGCTGGGCGGTGGCGAAATTCGCTCGACCGGCCGGATCGGCTCTGAGACGAATCCGATAGGCCTCGTAAGCCGCCAGGCTGTCGAAGGCGATCAGGCCCCAGGCGATGTTGTTCGTGCCCTCATGCGGCATGAAATAGCCCAGCAGATCGCCGCCGCACTCTGGAATGATCTTCAGCCAGGCGCGAGCATAAGTCTCGAAAGCCTGCTGCTGGAACGGATCGATGACATAGCGGATGAAGACGGTGATGGTCATGAACGGCCTCGCTGGATGGTCTTGCTCGTGCCTGAAACTATAGGCGGTTCGGCGCCCGAGAAGTTTCGGTGCTGGCCGAAGCTTACTGACGCTCAAGCTGAGTGTTTCTTAACCGATTCTTCCAGAGGTGCCTGTAATGGTGCGCGGCCGAAGCGGCGTTCACCCGTTCCGGCCGATCATTCATGCATTGGGACGCGATGTCCGCGAGGGACGAATTTCAGAACCAAACCCATCGTGAGGGAACCGTAGCCGGGTCCGGTACGCTCATGGCCGCGGCGCTGGCCGCGCTGGTGTTTCTTGTCGCCGTATCCGGCATCCTGCTGACCCGCGAGACTGGCAGGATCGCGACGTTGTGGCCGGCCAACGCGGTCATGCTGAGTTTCATCCTGCGCTCGGAGCCCGGACGCTGGCGGCTGTTGGCGGCGGCGGGGCTGTGCGGCAACTTGCTGGCCAACCTCTCGGTCGGCGATGATTGGCTCGTCGGTGCCCTGCTCAGCCTGTGCAATCTCGGCGAAGTGGTAGCAGCCGTTTGGGCCATACGTTGGCGCCTCGGCGGCCGGCCAGTCGACCCGACCAGCCCGCGCCTGCTCGTCGCCTTTTCGATTTTCGCCGTCCTGCTGGCGCCCGCATTGTCGGCAGTCCTGGCCTGCGGCATCATGGCCACGCTGGCCGGCACCGATCCTGTGGCGGTCTGGTCCCAGTGGTTCCTCGCCGATGCGCTGGGCATGTTGACCGTGGCGCCGCCTTTGCTGGCGCTCAACATGGCGGAGTTCGACCGGCTGCGTGCCCATGGCCGCCTGACCGAGGCCGCCATCGTGCTGGCCGTGGCGGCGCTCGCCACCATCGGGGTGTTCGGCCAGAGCCGCTATCCGCTGTTGTTCCTGATTCTGCCAGCCCTGCTGCTGCCGGTATTCCGGCTCGGCCTGTTCGGTGCCGCGGTGGCGACGCTGACGACCTCGCTGATCGCCATCGTCATGACGGCGCGCGGCAGCGGCCCCTTGAGCCTGATCGACGGCGCAGCCTGACCGAGCGCATCCTCGTGCTGCAGGGCTTCCTGGCCACGGCGGTGCTGACCAGCCTGCCGCTCGCCGCGATCCTGACGCGTCACGGCAGGGCGGTCGGTGCACTGCGTGTCAGCGAGGAGCGGTTCCGGCTGATGGTCGACAGCGTCGTCGACCTACGCAATCTACATGCTCGATCCGTCGGTCATGTCGCGAGCTGGAACGCCGGCGCCGAGCGGATCAAGGGCTACACGGCCAACGAGATCATCGGCCGTCATTTTTCCTGCTTCTACCCGCCAGAGGATGTTGCACGGGGCGTGCCGCAGCAGGCGCTCGCCATGGCCGCCGAGACCGGGCGATTCGAGGCCGAAACCTGGCGGCTTCGCAAAGGACGGCACCCGCTACTGGGCGAGTGTCGTGATAGACGCGGTGCGCGGCCCGGATGGTGCGCTGATCGGCTTTGCCAAGGTGTCGCGCGACATCACTGAGCGGCGGCGGATCGAGCGCTCGCTGCAGGAAAGCGAGGCGCGCTTCCGCCTGGTGATCGAAGGCGTCGTCGACAATGCGATCATCATGCTCGATACCGAGGGCAGGGTCACCGGCTGGAATTCGGGCGCCGAACGGATCCTGGGCTATCGGGCCGAGGAGGCGACCGGCTTGCCGATCGCGTATTTCCATCTCGAAGAGGATGCTGCGGCGGGCGAGCCCGACCGCTTGCTTGCCCTTTCCGCCGCTGTCGGTTCCTATCATGCGGAAGGCTGGCGCCGGCGCAAAGACGGCAGCCGTTCTGGGCCAGCCTCGTCCTCGCCGCGCTGCGCAATGCCGACGGGCAGTTGCTTGGCTTCGCTCAGATCACGCGCGACATCACCGAGCGCACGTTGGAGGAGGAACAGCGCCAACTGCTGGTCGACGCGGCGCCGAGCGGCATGCTGATCATCGGCGAGGCCGGGATCGTCACCCTGGCCAATATCCGGGCCGAGCAGATCTTCGGCTATGCGCGCGGCGGGCTGCGCGGACAGGATATCGAAGCACTGTTCCCGGGCGACGCCATCCGTGCCGAGATGCTGCAGGCACAGGCGCTCCCGACCGTGCAGGCGATCGGGCCGGTGGCGATTGGCCGGGAATTGTCGGGCCGCCGGCGCGACGGCAGCGCTGTGCCGCTGGAAATCGCCTTGAGCCCGATCGAGACACCGCGCGGCCGGATCGTTGCGGCCCGCACTGATCGATATCACGAACGCAAGATCGCCGGGCATCTGCTGCAGGAAGCCAAGGAGGCGGCCGAGGCGGCGACGCGCGCCAAATCGGAGTTCCTGGCGGGTATGAGCCATGAGATCCGTACACCGATGAACGGGGTGATCGGCTTTTCCGATCTTCTGCTCGCGACGACGCTCAACGACCAGCAGAGGCGCATGGTGTTGCTGCAACGCGATGCCGGGCAGTCGCTGCTCGCGATCATCAACGACATCCTGGATTTGTCGAAGATCGAATCCGGTCGGCTCGATCTTGAGCAGGTGCCGGTCAGCCCTGCTGCCTTGGCCGATGGGGTGCTCGCGATCATGAGCAATGAAGCCGTCTCCAAGGGCCTGTTGCTCACGCTCCAGTTCGATGGCCTTGTGCCGCGCTGGGTGCTGGGCGATCCGACCCGGTTGCGCCAGGTGCTGCTCAACCTTCTGTCCAATGCGATCAAGTTCACCGAGGCGGGATCGGTCGTGCTCAGCATCGCGCGCCTGGCGGACGGCCGGCTTCGCTTCCAGGTGCGTGATACCGGCATCGGCATTGCGACCGAGCAGCAGAGCCGGCTGTTCCAGCCCTTTACCCAGCTCGACCGTTCGACCACGCGCCGCTTCGGCGGCACCGGTCTCGGCCTCGCAATCTGCAAAAGGCTGGTCGAGGCCATGCCGGACGGCGTCATCGGCGTCGATAGCCATGTCGGCGAGGGCAAGCCGCTTCTGGTTCGCCGCCGCACTGCCCGAAACCACGGCGCCGCAAACCGCGCTTGTGGAGCGCTCTGTTCCGGTCGCGGCACGGAGCCGCCGCATCCTGATCGTCGAAGACATCAAGATGAACCAGATCATCGTCGAGACCCTGCTGCGCGATGCCGGCCACGAGGTGACGATCGTCGAGGACGGTAAGGCGGCGGTCGAGGCGGTGCGCGACGGTGCCTATGATCTCGTGCTCATGGATATGGAAATGCCGGTCATGGGCGGGATCGAGGCGACCCGCCACATCCGCGATCTGGGCGGCAAGACCGGCCATGTGCCGATCGTCGCCCTCACTGCGAACGCCATGGCGAACGAGGCGGAACGCTGCCCACGCCGCCGGCATGAACGATTTCCTGACCAAGCCGATCGATCAGTCCTTGCTGCTCGCCATCGTGGCGCGCTGGGGCAATGGCGGAAAGCCATCTACGCCAGCCGGCTGAGCGCCGCCTCGACGATCGGCAGGCCGATGGCGCCGTACGGGGTCATGATCGATTCCGGGTGGAATTGCACGGCGGCGATCGCAGGGTCTCGTGTTCGATCGCCATGATCGTTCCGTCCTCGCTCTCCGCCGTCGCACGCAGGACCGGCGGCAGCGTGATGCGACCGGCGCAAAGCGAGTGGTAACCGCCCGACCGTGAAGCTGTCCGGCAAATCGGAAAGCAACCTGCCGCCCAGGCGCCGCACGGTCGAGGGCTTGCCGTGCACTGGCCGGGCGAGCTGATCGAGGGAGCCGCCGAAATACTCGACGATACCCTGCAGCCCAAGGCAGACGCCGAACACCGGCCGGGCCTGCCGGGTGAGCAGCGCCAAGGTCTCCGCCATGGCGAAATCCGCCGGCCGGCCCGGGCCTGGCGACAGCACGACGAGGTCGGGCGCCATGCCCGCGCGCAGCGCGGCGCGGGCCAGGGCCGGGCGCAGCGTTTCGACCGTGGCGCCGGCTTGGCGCAGATAGCCGGCGAGGGTGTGGACGAAGGAATCCTCGTGATCGATCAGCAGTACGCGTCGCCCTTGCTTCGGCCGCGGCGCCGACTTCTCTTGCGGCTTGGCCTCGCCTCGGATCGCCGAGAGCATCGCCGAGGCCTTGAGGCGGCACTCGGCATCCTCGGCCGCCGGATCGCTGTCATGCAGCAGCGTGGCGCCGGCGCGCACCTCGGCCACGCCGCTCTTCATCCGCACCGTGCGCAACGTCAGGCCGGTATTCATATCGCCATCGAAACCGGTGCGCCCGATCGCGCCGCCATACCACCGCCGCGCCGAGCGCTCATTCTGCTCGATGAACCGGATCGCCCAGGGCTTCGGTGCTCCGGTGACCGTCACTGCCCAGGCATGGCTGAGGAATCCGTCCAGCGCGTCGAATTCGGGACGCAGCCGGCCTTCGACATGGTCGACCGTATGGATCAGTCGGGAATAGAGCTCGATCTGCCGCGGCCGATCACGCGGACGCTGGCCGGCGCGCAGACGCGCGATTTGTCGTTGCGGTCGACATCGGTGCACATGGTCAGCTCGGCCTCGTCCTTGGCCGAATTGAGCAGGGTGCGGATGCGCTCGGCATCCTCGATCGCATCCCGGCCGCGGGCGATGGTGCCGCTGATCGGGCAGGTCTCGATCCGCTTGCCCTCGACCCGCACGAACATCTCGGGCGAGGCGGCCACCAGGAACTCGCCTTCGCCCAGATTCATCAGAGCGCCATAGGGAGCCGGATTGCTGCGCGACAGGCGGGCGAACACTGTGCTCGGCGGATCGATGCAGGCCGTGGTGAAGAGCTGGCCCAGCACGACTTCGAACAGATCGCCTCGTGCAAAAGCCGCGCGAGCACGCTCGCCTGGGCCGGGTAGTCGCCCGGTCCATGATCGCTCTCCGGCAAATCGGCGACGGAGACAGGCTGGTAAGGAGCAGGCAGGGTGTCGCGGGGCAGCCCCTCCGTCGAACCGGTGACCGTTTCGAATTCGTAACGACGGAGTGAGGCTTCCTGCTTCATCTGATCCACAACCAGGATCTCGTCGGGCAGGTAGAGCAGCAAATCGCGCTGGTCCGCAGCCCGCTTCAGCCGCAGCGCCATCGGCTCGAACTGAAAGACGAGATCGTAGCCGAAGGCGCCGTAGAGCCCGAGATGGCGGTCATCCGGGCTGGCGAAGAGCCGGGTCAGCGTGCGCAGGATCGAGAACAGGGCTGGGCTGGCGGCTGCGCTGTTCCTCGGGGAAGTTGTCATCGCTCGCCCGCACCCGGCGATCAGCCGGTCGCCATCCCCGCGCAGGCTGGCGATGCCGGTTCGCCGTCGAGCGCCGTGGCGATCGGTGCGAGCAGGATCCGCCACGCACATTCAGCGCCTCGACCGTGAAATCGCGCCCCCCGACCGGTGAGTACCAGCGGCGGATCGGCAAAGCCGATATCCCACCGGGAATAGCGCCCGCGGAACTCGACGCTGGACGATAGCAGCACGCCGCGCTGCGTATCCAGCCGTTCGGCCAGCGCTGTCGTTCCGGCTTCGTAACGATAGGGTAGGATCGCACGCCTGATGCGGATGCCGCCTTCAGTGACGTAACTGTGGAAGCGCATGTCGGACCTCTCGAAAGAGGCCGCGCACGGAATGCCGATCAGAACTCGTCCAGAAACAACGAAGGCCGCCCGGTATCCCGTGGCGGCCATGGAAAAGACAATAAGGCGGCCGCCCGGCTAGACGGGCCACCACCAATTCTGCGAAGGGACGAGCTGTTCATGGCCGCGACCGTAGCAGCCTCGCCAGCGCGTCGCAAGCTCGCTTCACACTGTGGGACCCGCGTCAGGCCCGGCCACCGGCTGGCATGCAAGCCGGCGTCCTCGCCAGCATCGGCTGCAAGGCATCGCCAGGGACACGTCGTTGAAGGTTTCCAGGAAATGCTCCTTCGGGTGCAGCATCGCATCGAAGAATGTGTAGTTTCCGGGGTCGAACTGCCCGTCCCATCCGGATGAATATAGATCTGTCGGCCGATCGTGTTGGCGAACAATGCATGCGGTCCGACGCCGGGATCGTAGTCTTTCGAGAAGTTCACGCCAGGCACGGTGACAGCGTCGATGTCGAGCCCGTCGACCGAAAGTGTCGCCCAACCGGCATTCATAGTCAGGAAGCCGAACGGCGTAGCCGATTTGGGGTGCGCCTTCAGCAGTTCGGCGGCCTGGAATTGGGCCGTGGCACCGGCTTGGGATTGACCACCTAACAGCAGCGGCACGCCGCGATCGGCCGCTTCGCTATAGCTCGCTTCGGCCGCCGCGACCGCGTCCGTGACTCCGGAAGTCTTGAAATCGAGGGCGAGCGCGGCATTGGTCAGAAGATCGGTTGCGACGCCGGCCGGCTGCTGCAGCGTCACCGGCATGCGAAACAGACGGTGGTCAGGATCAGGGCGAACGGATGGTCATCCGTATCGAGTGCCGCGAACAGCAGGCCGTAATAGCCCTGTCCGCGGTCGAAGGGCGGGGCGCACCAGCTTGTAGCGCCCCGCGAGCTCGCCATTGGCGTGGGTGCCGCAAAACCGGGGACTTCATCGAAGCCGCTACCCCGGTCGATGACCGGCGCCGTCACGATAGGCATAGCCGGACGCGAACGCGTCGAAAGTCCAGCCGACGAGCAGCTTCACATCGTCCGCCACGGCGGCTTGCCGGTCCTGCGGAAGGGTTTGGAGGAAGCAGAGATTGGGAATGGAATCGACCGCGGGTGCAGCGGCGGCCCGGAGCGGCAGGAGCGCAAGACCGGCCGTCACAAGCGGCCAACACAGACCCCGTGCAAAGATCGTCACGCGTGCCACCCTTTCCCGTCGATGGAGACGGCTGATCGTCCTGGGTCGATCTTGCGTGACGGGGCGGCGCGGCGTAACCTTAATAGTATTTCAGGGCCGTGTTCTTACCGCTCCAGCTTGGCCATCTGCGCCAGGATCGCAGCGTGGCTGAGGATGCCGTTGCGCAGGCATTTCAGTTCGAATTTCTCGTTCGGGCTATGGATCCGGTCATCGTGAGGCCGAAGCCGACCAGATCGAATCCAGCCCCAGATACTGCTTCATCCAGCCGACGACCGGGATCGAGCCGCCGACGCCGATCAGCACCGGATCGCGGTGGTAGATCTCCTTGAGCCCGGCGCGGGCGGCGCGCATGAACGGGTTGGCGGTATCGATCCGCAGGCCGGGTGCCGCGCCGAAATTCTGGATTTCCCAGCGGCAATCCGGCGGGGTGCGGGCATCGAGGAAACTCTTCAGCCCCTCCAGGATGCGCTCCGGATCCTGGTCGACGACCAGGCGGCAGCTGAGCTTGGCCGAAGCCTTGGCGGCAATCACGGTCTTGGCGCCGGCGCCGGTATAGCCGCCCCAGATGCCGTTGATGTCGCAGGTCGGTCGTGCCCAGAGCCGCTCCAGCATGGTATGGCCGGCCTCGCCGACACTGCTGTGCAGGCCGATCTCGCCGAGGAATTCCTTCTCGTCGAAATTCAGCTTGCGCCAGGCTTCGGCCTCGGCCGGGGCGACTTCGCGGACATCGTCGTAGAAGCCGGGGATCTGAACGCGACCATGCTGGTCGTGCAGCTGGCCCAGCACGCGGGAGAGCGCGTTGATCGGATTGACCACGGCACCGCCATAAAGGCCCGAATGCAGGTCGCGCGACGGGCCGTGCAGCGTGATCTCGACATAGACCATGCCGCGCAGCGCGTAGGTGATCGCCGGCGTGTCGATATCCCAGGAATTGGTATCGGTGACGATGGCGACATCGGCCTTCAGCTCGGACCGGTTGGTGTCGAGGAACGGCGGCAGCGACGGGCTGCCGGTCTCCTCCTCGCCTTCCAGCATCACCGTGATGCGGGCCGGCAGCGTGCCGTGCACCGCGTGCCAGCCGCGGAATGCCTCGATGAAGGTGCGGACCTGGCCCTTGTCGTCGACCGCGCCGCGCGCGACCATGCGGCGGCCATGCGGGCCCTGGACGATGGCCGGCTCGAAGGGCGGGCTGTCCCACAGCTCCAGCGGATCGGGCGGCTGGACGTCGTAATGGCCGTAATAGAGCAGATGAGGGACGTTCCCCCCGGGGCCCGGATGATGGGCGACGACGACCGGATGGCCCGGCGTGTCGCGCAAGCTCGCTTCGAAGCCGAGCGTCGTCAGCTCATCGGCGAGCGACTGGCCGGCGCGGCGCGTCTCGACCTTGTAGGCCGGATCGGTCGAAATCGAAGGGATGCGCAGGAGGTCGGCATAGCGCTCGACCGAACGCTCGAAATCCTGCTCGAGATGCCGGAGCACCGGATCGACGGGAAACATGGCAGCGCGGCACCCTTCCTGGTTCGGCGTGTACGGGGTTTGGCTCGGCCCGGCTGTGCGGGGCGCTCACGATGCCCGAGCGACCAGCGGCTGAAAAGCCCCGCCGGGGCCGGTCAGACCTGCGAGTCGGGCTCAAGCGGGGGCGGATACGGACAGGCGGAAATCCTCGGCGGGCTCGATCGAAGCGGCGATGCCGGCGCCGATGTCGAGGAAGCGGAAATCATATTCTCCGGCGGCGCGCGGCACGTCGGCGCGATTGTACCAGATCATCCCGGGTATCGGCGCGAAGGCGCGCAGCAGGAGCGCCGGCATGTTCCCATCCCGTGATGCCACGGGCAGCGACACGCCCTCATGGGCATAGACCGCGCCGCTCGGATAGGTGAGGTTCATTTCATAAGCGGTGGCGCAGGGGCGGGTCGCGGCGACCCAGTTGCGATAGGCGCGCTGGCGCCTGCCCTCGCCCGGTGCCAGATCGAGCATGTTGAGCCCGGTCGCTTCGAATCCCATGATGTCGCGCAACGCGGTGCCGCAGAGCCGATAGATCATGGTATCGGGATCGCGCACTTCGACGATCGAGACGAAGGGCAGGATGGCGACCAGTGCGGCAGGATCGATTTCGCCGCGCCGCGGCAATAGCCGATCGCCTCGCAGCGCGTCCCAATGGGCCAGCAGGCGAGCGCAGGGTTCGGTCTTGAGCGGCAGAGCGACGACCAAAGTACGGATCCATGCAGACGGCGTAGCCCAAGTCTATACCGCAGCGAGGGCGGAAAGCGAGATGGTCGCCGCACCGGCTCTTGACCGCGTCGGTTGCGTGGCAGGGCGATTGGCATGCGCTGCGCCGAAACCGAATGGCAGGATGGTCCGAGCCGACATTGCACCGATCCTATGCGATCGGCTAGAACCGGCGCACCGCGCAGTGTCAATCCTGCGCCGCATTCCCCCAGCCCCGGCGCTCAAGCCCTGGTGAAGTCGGAGACGGCAGATGGCCTCCTATCAGTATATCTATGTGATGAAGGGCTTGAACAAGGCCTATCCGGGCGGGAAGGAAATCCTCAAGGATGTCTGGCTGAGCTTCCTGCCGGGCGCCAAGATCGGCGTGCTCGGCCCGAACGGCGCCGGCAAATCGACGCTGCTCAAGATGATGGCCGGCGTCGACAAGGAATTCAACGGCGAGGCCTGGGCGGCCGAAGGTGCCTCGATCGGTTACCTGGCGCAGGAGCCGCAGCTCGATCCGAACCTCGATGTCCAGGGCAACGTCATGCTCGGGCTGAAGCATGTGAAGGATCTGCTCGACGAGTTCGAGGCGGTCAGCGCACGCTTCGGCGAAGAGCTGAGCGATGACGAGATGAATAATCTCATCGCGCATCAGGGCGAGTTGCAGGAGAAGATCGACGCCGCCAATGGCTGGGAGCTGGACCGCACTATCGAGATCGCGATGGATGCGTTGAACTGCCCGCCCGGCGACAGCCCGGTCACCAATCTGTCGGGCGGCGAGAAGCGCCGCGTGGCGCTGTGCCAGTTGCTGCTGCAGCGTCCGGATCTGTTGCTGCTCGACGAGCCGACCAACCATCTCGATGCCGCCTCGGTCGCGTGGCTGCAGCGCTTCCTCAAGGATTACGAGGGCACGGTCGTGACCGTGACCCATGATCGCTATTTCCTCGACGAGGTAGCCGGCTGGATTCTCGAAGTCGACCGCGGTCGCACCTTCCCGCATGAGGGCAACTACTCGTCCTGGCTGGTCGAGAAGCAGAAGCGGCTGGAGCTGGAGAACAAGACCGAGGTCGCGCGCCAGCGCACCATCGCCAAGGAACTGGAATGGGTGCGCGCCAGCCCCCGGGCGCGGCAGGCCAAATCCAAGGCCCGCGTGCAGGCCTATGAGGAATTGGTGGCGAATTCCAAGGAGAAGGCGCCCGATACCGCGCAGATCGTGCTGCCGCCGGGCCCGCGCCTGGGCGACCTGGTGATCGAGGCCAGCCACATCAATAAGAGCTTCGGCGACAAGATGCTGATGGAAGATCTGAGCTTCCGTCTGCCGCCGGGCGGCATTGTCGGCGTGGTCGGCCCGAACGGCGCCGGCAAGACGACGCTGTTCCGCATGATCACCGGCCAGGACAAGCCCGAATCCGGCGATTTCCGCGTCGGCGACACCGTCAAGCTCGGCTATGTCGACCAGTCGCGCGATGCGCTGCCGGCCGATAAGAATGTCTGGGAGGTGGTTTCGGACGGGCTGGACGAGATCGATCTCGGTCGGCGCAAGATGAATAGCCGCTCTTATGTGGCACTATTCAACTTCAAGGGCGGCGATCAGCAGAAGAAGGTCGGGCAATTATCGGGCGGCGAGCGCAACCGCGTTCATATCGCCCGCATGCTCAAGGCCGGCGCCAATGTCCTGCTGCTCGACGAGCCGACCAACGATCTCGACGTCGACACGCTGCGGGCGCTGGAAGACGCGCTCGAGGAATATCCCGGCTGCGCCGTGGTCATCACCCATGACCGCTGGTTCCTCGACCGCCTGGCGACGCATATCCTGGCCTTCGAAGGTGACGCCAAGGTCATCTGGTTCGAGGGCAATTACCAGATGTACGAAGCCGACAGGAAGCGCCGTCTCGGCGTCGAGGCCGACCAGCCGCACCGGTTTAAGTTCAAGCCGCTGACGCGGGGTTAAGGACCCGCGTCCGACACCATCACCTCCTGGACCAGCTTCCGCTTCATCGCATCGGCGAAGCTGTCCAGGTTCTCGGCGGTGATGACGAAGGCGCTCGGGCCGCCGATGACGTATTCGGTGAAATAGGTCTCGAGCCAGGGTTCCTCTCTCAGGATCGGCAGGCCGTTGATGGTGATGCCGGCCTCGACCAGCTGGTCGCGTGCCGTGGTTATCGTCGTACCGACATTGTTCATGCCGTCGGCCGAGACGTCGACGACCCGCCGGCCGGCGGGAAAGGGCGACGTGTCGAGCAGCTGCTGGGCAGCGAGCAGCGCATCGGCGATGCCGGTCAGCCCGTCCGAGCTGCGGTTGGTCCGCCGGATCCGGGCGGCCAGGCGCCTGGCATCCTCGATCGAAGCGATGCGCGTCCATTCGATGACGGCGAATTGCCGGTCCGGGTCGGAAAACTGCATGACGGCGACGGCGGCGGCATGGTTCGGGCCGCCGGCGATCGCCTTTGCGAGATCGGGATTTTCGAAGGCGGCGGCGATGCCGTCGCGCTGCAGCTGGAAGCGCTCCTCATTGACGCTCAGGCTGACGTCGACGGCCAGCACGAGGGCGACATCGACCGGCTCGCCCTGGACCTCCTCGGCCCCGGCCGGCAGGGCAGCCAGCAGCAGCGCCAGCGCGCCGGCGATCGCTCCACTCCACCTCATCCCACCACAATCCTTCGTCGCTTCAGCTGTTCCGCACCAGCTCGTAAAGCGCAATTGCGGCAGCATTGGAGACGTTCAGGCTGGCGACCGGGCCGCCGGTCGGCAGGCGGGCCATCAGGTCGCAGGCCTCTCGGGTGAGCCGCCGCAGCCCGTCGCCTTCCGAGCCCAGCACCAGGCAGACCCGGCCGGAAAGATTGTGGCTGGCCAGCGTCCGCTCGGCCCCGCCGTCGAGCCCGACGGTCCAGAAGCCGGCCTTTTTCAGCTGTTCGAGCGCGCGGTTGAGATTGACCACGCGGACCAGCGGCACATGCTCGACCGCGCCCGATGCCGATTTGGCGAGGGTGCCGGAGATGTCGGGGGCATTGCGATCGGGCACGATCAGTGCCGCTGCGCCGAACGCCGCGGCCGAGCGCAGCACGGCGCCGATATTATGCGGGTCGGTCACCTGGTCGAGCGCCACGACGATACCGTCCGAGCGCTCGCCGAGGCGTTCCAGCACATCCTCGACGGCGAGCGGCTTCAGCGGCTTGGCGACCAGCGCCATGCCCTGATGGACGGCGCTCGGCGGCAGCAGCCGCTGCAGCTCGTCCTTGCTCAGCACCTGCAGGACCGGGCCTTGCGCCAGGGCGCGCAGCTCCTCGGCGTTTTCTTCGGTCGCGACCAGGCGCAGCAATTTCCGGTCGGGATTGGCCAGCGCGGCCAGCACGGCATGCCGGCCCCACAGCCAAGGTCCGCCGATCTCGCCCGCAGGGCGCGGACTCGCGTCCGGCGCCTTCGGACGCGGGGTGGCAGGTGGGCGCGATTCGGGCTTGCCGGCCGGTCGGGACGGGTGCGGTGGCGCGCTTCGCTTGCGCATGACAGACCTTCCAGGAGTAGGGTGTCAGGCTCTTATGCTCAAATCCTTGATCTGTATAGGCCTCGCATGCAGCCTTGCGGTTCGTGCAGGGCAATCGGCCGTTGACAAGCGTCCGGAAATTTACATAGTGCGCGTCTCCGCAGCGCCGGTCGCGGCAGCGGCGCAGGAGGGGTGGCCGAGCGGTCAATGGCAGCAGACTGTAAATCTGCCGACGGAAGTCTACGTTGGTTCAAATCCAACCCCCTCCACCAGCCGCGGCCCTCGGTGCGTGGGCGTCGCGGGCGAGAGGGCGGGTGTAGCTCAATGGTAGAGCAGAAGCCTTCCAAGCTTACGACGAGGGTTCGATTCCCTTCACCCGCTCCAACCGCGCGGTAGGTTGATTGGTTAGTGAATTTTTCTTCTCCCTGTGATCGAGCACACGAGGCGTCGGGATTAAATGGCGAAGGCGAAGTTTGAGCGGACGAAGCCGCATTGCAACATCGGGACGATTGGTCACGTTGACCATGGCAAGACGTCTCTGACGGCAGCGATCACGAAGGTTCTGGCGGAGTCGGGTGGGGCGACCTACACGGCGTATGACCAGATCGACAAGGCTCCGGAAGAGCGTGCGCGCGGCATCACGATCTCGACGGCGCATGTCGAGTACGAGACGACGAACCGCCACTATGCGCATGTCGACTGCCCGGGCCATGCCGACTACGTGAAGAACATGATCACGGGTGCGGCGCAGATGGACGGCGCGATCCTGGTGGTTTCGGCGGCCGATGGTCCGATGCCGCAGACGCGCGAGCACATCCTGCTGGCGCGCCAGGTCGGCGTGCCGTCGCTGGTGGTGTTCCTGAACAAGGTCGACATGGTCGACGATCCGGAGCTTTTGGAGCTGGTCGAGCTTGAAGTGCGCGAGCTGCTGTCGAGCTACCAGTTCCCGGGCGACGACATTCCGATCGTGAAGGGTTCGGCGCTGATGGCGCTCGAGGGCAAGAGCCCGGAGCTGGGCCATGACGCGATCCTGGAGCTGATGAAGGCGGTCGACTCCTATATTCCGCAGCCGGAGCGTCCGATCGACCGTCCGTTCCTGATGCCGATCGAAGACGTGTTCTCGATCTCGGGCCGCGGCACGGTGGTGACCGGGCGCGTCGAGCGCGGCATCGTGAAGGTCGGCGAGGAAGTCGAGATCGTCGGTCTGAAGACCACGGTGAAGACGACGGTGACCGGCGTCGAGATGTTCCGCAAGCTCTTGGATCAGGGCCAGGCGGGCGACAACATCGGCGCGCTGCTGCGCGGCACGAAGCGTGAAGACGTCGAGCGCGGCCAGGTTCTGGCGGCCCCCGGCTCGATCACGCCGCACACGAAGTTCAAGGCCGAAGCCTACATCCTGACCAAGGAAGAGGGCGGGCGGCACACGCCGTTCTTCACGAACTACCGTCCGCAATTCTATTTCCGGACGACGGACGTGACCGGGATGGTGACGCTGCCGGACGGCACCGAAATGGTGATGCCGGGCGACAACGTGGCGATGGATGTCGAGCTGATCGCGCCGATCGCCATGGATGAAGGCCTGCGCTTCGCCATCCGCGAAGGCGGCCGTACCGTCGGTGCCGGCGTCGTCTCCAAGATCGATAAGTAGATCGGTCGAGGCGACGAAAGTTCTGGTAGCCAAGCCGCCGAAAAGCGCATATAACACCCGGCCGATCGGCGACCAGGGGTAACCTCGGTCGCCGATCGAACGTTCCGGGCGAGCGGCTTGGATCGGACGGTTTAGGAGTGTAGCTCAATTGGTAGAGCACCGGTCTCCAAAACCGGGGGCTGGGGGTTCGAGCCCCTCCACTCCTGCCAAACCCGATCAGGCCAGGCCCAGCCGGAACTACGGTACCCCTACCGAAAGGTCCGGGGTATCCCCATATGTGCGGATCGCCGCCACGGGTCGTGCCCGTGGCGTGCTGTTTTGAATGGTTTGACAGACACCATGGCAAGAACGAGCCCGGCAGAATTTGCGCGGCAAGTCCGGCAGGAAGTGGCCAAGGTCACTTGGCCGTCGCGCAAGGAGACCACGGTTACGACGGGTATGGTGTTCGTGATGGTGATCATCGCGTCCATCTTCTTTTTCGTTGCAGATCAGGTCTTTTCGCAGCTGATGCGCCTGCTGTTGAGTTCGTTCTGAGTTCGGGGGCCTAAAGTCCATGGCGCATAAGTGGTACGTGCTGCACGTCTATTCCGGCTTCGAGAAGAAGGTCGCCCAGTCGATCCGCGAGCAGGCGGACCAGAAGGGCATGGGCGACATGTTCGAAGAAGTGCTGGTGCCGACCGAGAAGGTCGTCGAGGTCAAGCGCGGCGCGAAGGTCGAGGCGGAGCATAAATTCTTCCCCGGCTATGTGCTGCTGAAGATGGAGCTGACCGACGAGACCTGGCATCTGGTGAAGAACACGCCGAAGGTGACTGCGTTCCTCGGCGGCAAGGGGCTGCGCCCGGCACCGATCAGCGAGGCCGAGGCGATGCGGATCCTGCGCCAGGTGCAGGAAGGCGTCGACCGGCCGAAGCCGTCGATCACGTTCGAGGTCGGCGAGCAGGTTCGCGTCTGCGACGGTCCGTTCACCTCGTTCAATGGTCTCGTCGAGGAAGTCGATGAGGAGAAGGCGCGTCTCAAGGTCGCAGTTTCGATCTTCGGCCGGGCTACGCCGGTGGATCTGGAGTACAGCCAAGTCGAGAAGGTCTGAGGAATTCACATCGCCCGCCGCGCCGCCGAAAGGTGGGGCGGTCGGGTGCGTTGACGCGACGGCGCGGACAACGCATCGAAGCGCGGGAGGCTCGCCATGGCCGTGACCGCGCAGAGCCCTAGGAAAGGGAGCTGTTGAGATGGCAAAGAAGATCGTCGGTTACGTCAAGCTGCAAGTGCCGGCCGGCAAGGCCAATCCGTCGCCGCCCATCGGCCCGGCGCTGGGTCAGCGTGGCCTGAACATCATGCAGTTCTGCAAGGAGTTCAACGCCAAGACCCAGGGCCTGGAGCCCGGCATGCCGATCCCGGTGGTGATCACCGCTTATGGCGATCGCAGCTTCACCTTCGAAACCAAGAGCCCGCCGAACACCTACTTCCTGAAGAAGGCGGCCGGCATCGACAAGGGCACGACCACCCCCGGCAAGGGTGCCAGCGTCGGCAAGGTCACCATGGCGCAGATCCGCGAGATCGCGGCCAAGAAAATGGCCGATCTCAACGCCAAGGACGAGCAGGGCGCCTGCAACATGCTGATCGGCTCGGCCCGCTCGATGGGCCTTGAGGTCGTGGGGGAGTAACGGGTCATGGCATTTATCGGCAAGCGCCTCGCTGAGGCCCAGAAGACGATCGACCGCCTGCAGAGCTACGAGCTGGGCAAGGCTGTCGAGCTGATCAAGAACGGCGCCAAGGCGAAGTTCGACGAGACCATCGAGATCTCGATGAATCTCAACATCGACACGCGGAAGGCGGACCAGAACCTGCGCGGCACCGTGCTGCTGCCGCATGGCACCGGCAAGACGCTGCGCGTCGCGGTCTTCGCCCGCGGCGACAAGGCCAAGGACGCCGAAGCGGCGGGTGCCGACATCGTCGGCGCCGAAGATCTGGCCGAAAAGATCCAGGGCGGCACGATCGAGTTCGATCGCTGCATCGCGACTCCGGACATGATGGCCTTGGTCGGCCGTCTCGGCAAAATCCTCGGGCCGCGCGGCCTGATGCCGAACCCGAAGCTCGGCACCGTCACGCCGAACGTCGCGGAAGCGGTCAAGGCAGCCAAGGGCGGCCAGGTCGAGTTCCGTGCCGAGAAGGCCGGCATCGTCAGTGCCGGCGTCGGCAAGGCGAGCTTCGATGCCGACAAGCTGGCGGAGAACGTCAAGGCCTTCGTCTCGGCGATCAACCGCGCGAAGCCGTCCGGCGCGAAGGGCACCTACATCAAGAAGGTGTCGCTGAGCTCGACCATGGGCCCCGGGATCAAGCTCGAACTGTCGAGCTTGGCGGAATAACGAATTCCCGGTTCGGTCGTTTCGGCTTCGAGATGAAGCCTGAACGGCCGGAACGGGCGCAGGAAAGGTAAAGGGTCGCGTCGATCCCGAGCCTTTCCACCCTGTCCGAGATTTCAGGTGGCCCAAGCCGTTTCGGCCGGCCCTAAGCGCCCCGCTCGCGGGACAGCCTGGATGAGATGGGAGTTGACAGACCGCGCCCGGAAACGCCGGCAACGGCAGATCCGAGAACGGCCAAGACTTCTGGGACAGGCGAACCGGGTTCGCCGGCCTTCGGGCCCAAGCGGACCCTCGTGCAACGTCCAGGGCACGACCGAATCTCGACCGTCGCAGCCAATGCGCCGGCGGATGCGGGCGACCCGGGACAAGGACGGAGACGAGAGTGGACCGGTCATCCAAAGAAACGCTGGTCAGCGCTCTGCATCAGGCCGTTAAGGCCACGTCTTGCCTCGTCGTGACTCACCAGACCGGCTTGAACGCCGCGGAAGTGAACACGTTGAGGCGGCAGATGCGGGCTGCTGGGTGCAGCTACAAGGTGACGAAGAACCGGCTCGCGCGTCTCGCCCTCGCAGGCACGAAGTTCGAGCACCTATCGTCACTGTTTACGGGTCCGACGGCAATTGCCTATTCGAAGGACCCCGTGGCAGCGGCGAAAGTGGCCGTCGAGTTCGCCGCTAAGAACGACAAGCTGAAGATCATCGGGGGTGGCCTCGATACGGTTCAGCTGAACGTGCAAGGCGTCAAAGACCTCGCGACCATGCCCTCGCTCGACGAGCTGCGCGGCAAGCTTCTCGGCCTCATTCAGGCTCCGGCGACGAAGATCGCCGGTGTGCTGCAGGCGCCGGGCGGCCAATTGGCCCGCGTACTCAATGCCTATGCGACCAAGGGCGAAGCCGCCTGAGCGCTTATGCCTAACTGAACACGATCAAGTTCCCAGGAGTGTAAAATGGCTGATCTCGGTAAGCTGGTTGATGAGTTGTCGAGCCTGACCGTCATTGAGGCGGCTCAGCTCTCGAAGCTGTTGGAAGAGAAGTGGGGCGTCAGCGCCGCCGCTCCGGTCGCGGTTGCCGCGGCTGGTGGTGGGGCCGCCGCCGCGGCCGCGCCGGTCGAGGAGCAGACGGAGTTCACCGTCATCCTGACCGAAGCGGGCGACAAGAAGATCAACGTGATCAAGGAAGTCCGCGCGATCACCGCCCTCGGCCTCAAGGAAGCCAAGGACCTGGTCGAAGCGGCTCCGAAGCCGGTCAAGGAAGGCGTGTCCAAGGACGAAGCCGCCAAGATCAAGAAGCAGCTGGAAGAGGCCGGCGCCAAGGTCGAGGTCAAGTAACTCGCCTTGCCGCAGCGTACTTCACCCGATGCGGGGGCGGCCTCCGGGCCGTTCCCCACATCGGCGGGTAGCACAAGAGCATTGACAGCCGGGCGTCGCAGGGTGCGGCGGCCGGCTGACGCCGTTTCCGGAGTTTCGGTTTCGGTGCTGGCCGTAGAGTTCCGCCTATCCCACGGCGGCCAAACGACGAGAGGCATTCATGGCTAAATCCTTTACGGGCCGCAAGCGCATCCGCAAGAGCTTCGGGCGCATTCCTGAAGTCGCGCCGATGCCGAATTTGATCGAGGTGCAGAAGAGCTCCTACGATCATTTCTTGCAGATGGGCGTGGCACCGGAGGACCGTCAGAGCGTCGGTATCCAGGAAGTCTTCAAGTCGGTGTTCCCGATCAAGGATTTCTCGGATCGGGCGCAGCTCGAATTCGTGCGCTACGAGCTTGAGACGCCGAAATACGACGTCGAGGAATGCCAGCAGCGCGGGATCACCTTCGCGGCGCCGCTGAAGGTTACGCTGCGTCTGGTCGTCTGGGATGTCGACGAGGATACGGGCGCGCGCTCGATCCGCGACATCAAGGAGCAGGACGTCTACATGGGCGACATGCCGCTCATGACCAAGAACGGCACCTTCATCATCAACGGCACCGAGCGCGTCATCGTCTCGCAGATGCATCGCAGCCCGGGCGTGTTCTTCGATCACGACAAGGGTAAGACGCATTCTTCGGGCAAGTACCTGTTCGCCGCCCGCGTCATTCCCTATCGCGGCTCCTGGCTCGATTTCGAATTCGACGCCAAGGACCATGTCTATGTCCGCATCGATCGGCGCCGCAAGCTGCCGGCGACGACGCTGCTGCTGGCCCTGTACGACAAGCCGACCGAAGCCTATCTGGCCGAGTGCGCGGCCGAGGGCAAGACGCCGGACCGTTTCCATGTCAGCGGCATGGGCAAGGAAGAAGTCCTCAGCTACTTCTACGATGTGAACATTTTCCGCCGGACCGCCAGCGGTTGGGCCACTGCGTTCGATCCGAACCGCTATAAAGGCGGCGGCAAGCTCGCGACCGATCTGAAGGATGCACGCACCGGCGAGATCAAGGCCGAAGCCGGCGCCAAGATGACGCCACGCCTGGCGCGCAAGCTCAAGGAAGACGGGCTCGAAGAGGTGCTGGTCGCCGATGACGAGCTGCTCGGCCAGTATCTGGCGCAGGACGTCATCAACACCCAGACCGGCGAGATCTATGCCGAGGCGGGCGATGAGCTGGGTCAGGCCCTGCTCGACCAGCTGCCGGGCGTCGGCATCGAAGAGCTGCCGGTGCTTGCGGTCGACCACCTCAATGTCGGCGCCTACATCCGCAACACGCTGATGATCGACAAGAATCAGACGCGTGAAGACGCGCTGATCGACATCTACCGCGTTATGCGCCCGGGCGAGCCGCCGACGCTGGAGACGGCCGAAGCGCTGTTCAAGGGCCTGTTCTTCGACAGCGAGCGCTACGACCTCTCGGCCGTCGGCCGCGTGAAGATGAATTCGCGCCTGAACCAGACGACCGAGGACACGGTTCGCGTCCTGCGCAAGGAAGACATCCTGGCGATCATGAAGGTCCTGGTCGACCTGAAGGACGGCCGCGGCGAGATCGACGATATCGACCATCTCGGCAATCGCCGCGTCCGGTCGGTCGGCGAGCTCATGGAGAACCAGTACCGCGTCGGCCTGCTGCGCATGGAGCGTGCGATCCGCGAGCGCATGAGCTCGGTCGAGATCGACACGGTCATGCCGCATGATTTGATCAATGCCAAGCCGGCGGCGGCTGCCGTGCGCGAGTTCTTCGGCTCGTCGCAGCTCAGCCAGTTCATGGACCAGACCAACCCGCTCTCCGAGATCACGCATAAGCGGCGTCTTTCGGCGCTCGGGCCTGGGGGTCTGACCCGCGAGCGTGCCGGCTTCGAAGTGCGCGACGTGCATCCGACGCATTACGGCCGCATCTGCCCGATCGAAACGCCGGAAGGCCCGAATATCGGTCTGATCAACTCGCTGGCCACATATGCCCGCGTGAACCCGTACGGCTTCATCGAGAGCCCCTACCGCAAGGTCGTCGACGGCAAGGTCACCGACGAGGTGATCTATCTCTCGGCGATGGAGGAGGGCCGCTACGCGATCGCCCAGGCCAATATCGAGCATGACGAGGAAAACCACATCCTCGCCGACCTGACGAATTGCCGGAAGAACGGTGACTTCGTCATGGCGCGGCCGCAGGATATCGATTTCCTCGACGTCTCGCCGAAGCAACTCGTGTCCGTGGCCGCGGCGCTTATCCCGTTCCTGGAGAACGACGACGCGAACCGCGCGCTCATGGGCTCGAACATGCAGCGTCAGGCCGTGCCGCTCATCCGCGCCGAGGCGCCGCTCGTAGGCACCGGCATGGAAGAGACGGTGGCGCGTGACTCCGGCGTGACCATCATCGCCCGGCGCGGCGGCGTGATCGATCAGGTCGATGCCACGCGTATCGTCATCCGCGCGTCGGACAGCGCCGCCTCGGCCTCGGGCGTCGATATCTATAACCTGCTGAAGTTCCAGCGCTCGAACCAGAACACCTGCATCACGCAGCGTCCGCTGGTGAAGGTCGGCGACATCGTCGTGGCCGGCGACATCATTGCCGACGGCCCGTCGACGCAGCTCGGCGAGCTGGCTCTCGGCCGGAACGTGCTGGTCGCGTTCATGCCGTGGAACGGCTACAACTTCGAAGACTCGATCCTGATCAATGAGCGGATCGTGTCCGAGGATGTTTTCACCTCGATCCATATCGAGGAATTCGAGGTCATGGCCCGCGATACCAAGCTGGGCCAGGAAGAAATCACCCGCGACATCCCGAATGTCGGCGAAGAGGCGCTGAAGAACCTCGACGAGGCCGGCATCGTCTATATCGGCGCCGAGGTGAAGCCGGGCGACATCCTGGTCGGCAAGGTGACGCCGAAGGGCGAGAGCCCGATGACCCCGGAAGAGAAGCTGCTGCGCGCCATCTTCGGCGAAAAGGCGTCCGACGTCCGCGACACCTCGCTGCGCCTGCCGCCCGGCGTGTCGGGCACGGTCGTCGAGGTCCGCGTCTTCTCCCGTCGCGGCGTCGACAAGGACGAGCGCGCCCTCGCCATCGAGCGGGCGGAGATCGAGCGTCTGGCCAAGGACCGCGACGACGAGCGGCATATCCTGGAGCGCAGCTTCTATGCTCGCCTCAAGGAGCTGGTGCTCGGCCAGGAGGCGGTCGCCGGTCCCAAGGGCATGAGGTCGGGCTCGATTATCAACGAGGCCTTGCTGGCCGAGTTCACGCCGGGCCAATGGCGTCACTTCACGGTGCGCGACGATGCCCGCATGGCCGATCTCGAAGCACTCAAGAAGCAGATGGACAAGTCGAACCAGATCCTGCAGGACCGGTTCGAGAGCAAGGTCGAGAAGCTGCAGCGCGGCGACGAGCTGCCGCCCGGCGTCATGAAGATGGTCAAGGTCTTCGTGGCAGTGAAGCGCAAGCTGCAGCCCGGCGACAAGATGGCCGGCCGCCACGGCAACAAGGGCGTGATCTCCAAGATCATGCCGGGCGAGGACATGCCTTATCTGGAAGACGGCACGCAGGTCGATATCGTGCTCAATCCGCTGGGCGTGCCGTCGCGCATGAATGTCGGGCAGATCCTCGAGACGCATCTGGGCTGGGCTTCGGCCGGGCTCGGCAAGCAGATCGGGGCGATGCTGCAGGCCTATCAGAAGAGCAATGAGCAGAAGGGACTACGCGACCTGCTCGACACCATCTACACCAAGACCGAAGACAGCTCGGCCGTGGCGGAGATGAACGAGACGCAGCTGATCGAGCTGGCCAAGAACCTGCGGCCTGGTGTCCCGATGGCGACGCCGGTTTTCGACGGTGCCCGCGAAGAGGATATCGTCGGCATGCTGGAGCAGGCCGGTCTCGACAGCTCCGGCCAAGTCACGCTGGTCGACGGCCGGACCGGCGATTCCTTCGATCGCAAGGTCACGGTCGGCTACATCTACATGCTGAAGCTGCACCATCTGGTCGACGACAAGATCCATGCGCGTTCGATCGGACCGTACAGCCTGGTCACCCAGCAGCCGCTGGGTGGCAAGGCCCAGTTCGGCGGCCAGCGCTTCGGCGAAATGGAGGTGTGGGCGCTCGAAGCCTATGGCGCCGCCTATACGCTCCAGGAAATGCTGACGGTGAAGTCGGACGACGTGTCCGGCCGCACCAAGGTCTATGAGGCGATCGTCCGCGGCGACGACAACTTCGAGGCCGGCATTCCCGAATCGTTCAACGTGCTGGTCAAGGAACTGCGGTCGCTCGGCCTCAATGTCGAGCTCGACCAGCGGGACATGTGAGCGGACAGCAAATATAGCGGGCGGCGGGCCGGTTGACCGGCCCGCCGGAGACCTCACGCAAGTGAGGGCAAGAGTTACCAGGAGACTTCGTTCATGAACGAGTTGATGAACATCTTCGGCCAGGTCAGTGGCCCGCAGAGCTTCGATCAGATCCGCATCTCGATCGCCAGCCCCGAGCGTATCCGCTCCTGGTCGTTCGGCGAGATCAAGAAGCCGGAGACGATCAACTACCGGACCTTCAAGCCGGAGCGCGACGGCCTGTTCTGCGCCCGGATCTTCGGGCCGATCAAGGATTACGAGTGCCTGTGCGGCAAGTACAAGCGCATGAAGTATCGCGGCATCATCTGCGAGAAATGCGGCGTCGAGGTGACGCTGTCCAAGGTGCGCCGCGACCGCATGGGCCATATCGAGCTGGCATCGCCGGTTGCCCATATCTGGTTCCTGAAGTCGCTGCCGAGCCGCATCGGGTTGCTGCTCGACATGACGCTCAAGGATCTGGAGCGGGTGCTCTATTTCGAGAACTATGTCGTCGTCGAGCCCGGCCTGACCCCGCTCAAGCAGCACCAGCTGCTGAATGAGGAAGAGTTCGTCCGCGCCCAGGACGAATATGGCGAAGACAGCTTCACCGCCAAGATCGGCGCCGAAGCGATGAAGGACATGCTCAGCCAGATCAACCTCGAGGAAGAGGTCGAGAAGCTGCGCGTCGAGCTGCGCGAGACGACCTCCGAGGCGCGCCGCAAGAAGCTGGTCAAGCGGCTGAAGCTGGTCGAGGCCTTCACGGAATCGAATTCCCGTCCGGAATGGATGATCCTGGAAGTCGTCCCGGTCATCCCGCCGGAGCTGCGTCCGCTCGTCCCGCTCGATGGCGGTCGCTTCGCGACCTCGGACCTGAACGACCTCTATCGCCGCGTCATCAACCGCAACAACCGCCTGAAGCGGCTGATCGAGCTGCGCGCGCCTGACATCATCGTGCGTAACGAAAAGCGCATGCTGCAGGAGGCGGTCGACGCCCTGTTCGACAATGGCCGTCGTGGCCGCGTCATCACCGGTGCCAACAAGCGTCCGCTGAAGTCGCTCTCCGACATGCTCAAGGGCAAGCAGGGCCGGTTCCGTCAGAACCTGCTCGGCAAGCGCGTCGACTATTCCGGCCGTTCGGTCATCGTCGTCGGCCCGGATTTGAAGCTGCATCAGTGCGGCTTGCCGAAGAAGATGGCGCTCGAGCTGTTCAAGCCCTTCATCTATTCGAAGCTGGAGCTCTACGGCCTGGCCTCGACGATCAAGGCGGCCAAGCGCATGGTAGAGAAGGAACGGCCGGAAGTCTGGGACATCCTCGAAGAGGTGATCCGCGAGCATCCGGTCATGCTCAACCGCGCGCCGACGCTGCATCGCCTGGGCATCCAGGCCTTCGAGCCGACACTGATCGAAGGCAAGGCGATTCAGCTGCATCCGCTGGTCTGCACGGCCTTCAACGCCGATTTCGACGGCGACCAGATGGCCGTCCATGTGCCGCTCTCGCTCGAGGCTCAGCTCGAGGCGCGCGTGCTCATGATGTCGACCAACAACATCCTGTCGCCCGCGAACGGCAAGCCGATCATTGTGCCGTCGCAGGACATCGTGCTCGGGCTCTACTACATCAGCCTGATGCGCGACGGCGAAAAGGGCGAGGGCATGGTGTTCCGCGATCTCGCGGAAGTCATCCAGGCGATCGAGACCAAGCAGGTCTCGCTCCATGCCAAGGTCCGGGCGCGCGTCCGCATCGTGCGCGACGGCAAGCCGCAGATCGCGGTCATCGAGACCACGCCCGGCCGCTACCTGATGACCGACATCATGCCGAAGTCGGATCTGCTGGGTTTCGAGCTGGTCAACAAGCCGCTGACCAAGAAGGAAATCACCAACGTCATCGATCAGGTCTACCGCCATTGCGGTCAGAAGGAGACGGTGATTTTCTGCGACCGGCTGATGGGGCTGGGCTTCCACCAGGCCTTCAAGGCCGGCATCTCCTTCGGCAAGGACGATCTGATCGTCCCGCATGCCAAGGCCGAGCTGGTTGCTTCGGCCCAGGAGAAGGTCAAGGAGTACGAGCAGCAGTACCTCGACGGTCTGATCACCCAGGGCGAGAAGTACAACAAGGTCGTCGACGTCTGGTCGAACTGCACCGAAAGGGTTGCAGACGAGATGATGAAGGTCATCAAGCACACTGAGATCGGCAAGCCGATCAACGCGGTGTGGATGATGTCCGATTCCGGCGCCCGCGGCTCCGCGGCCCAGATCAAGCAGCTGGCCGGCATGCGCGGCCTGATGGCCAAGCCCTCGGGCGAGATCATCGAGACGCCGATCATCTCGAACTTCAAGGAAGGCCTGACCGTGCTCGAGTACTTCAACTCGACCCACGGTGCCCGTAAGGGTCTGGCCGATACCGCCTTGAAGACGGCAAACTCCGGCTACCTGACCCGTCGTCTGGTCGACGTGGCGCAGGACGCGATCATCATCGAGCCGGATTGTGGCACCACGCGCGGCCTGTCCATGCGGGCCGTGGTCGAAGGCGGCGAGGTCATCTCGCCTTTGGCCGATCGGATCCTCGGCCGCTCGGCCGCGGTCGACATCGTCGACCCGATCTCGGGGGCCGTGGTGGTGCAAGCCGGCGAGCTGATCACCGAGCCGACCGTCGATGCGATCGATCGGGCCGGCATCGATCAGGTGCTGATCCGTTCGGTGCTGACCTGCGAGACGCGGGTCGGCGTTTGCGCGCTCTGCTATGGGCGTGACCTGGCGCGCGGCACGATGGTCAATATCGGCGAGGCAGTCGGCGTCATCGCGGCGCAGTCGATCGGCGAACCCGGCACCCAGCTGACCATGCGTACCTTCCATATCGGCGGTGCGGTGCAGCGCGGTGCGGAGCAATCCTCGGTCGAGGCGGCGTTCGCCGCCAAGGTCAAGGTCAAGAACCGCAACGTCGTCATCAACTCCTCCGGCATTCCGGTGGTGATGGGCCGCAACTGTGAAATGACCCTGGTCGATGAAGTCGGTCGCGAGAAGGCGCGCCATCGCGTGCCCTACGGCGCCAAGCTGATCGCCGATGACGGCGTCATGGTCAGCAAGGGCCAGAAGCTCGCGGAATGGGACCCGTACACGATTCCGATCATCACGGAAAAGGACGGTGTCGCCCATTACGTCGATCTGGTGGAAGGCGTCTCGGTCCGCGAAGTCGTCGACGAAGCGACCGGCATCGCCTCCAAGGTCGTCATCGACTGGAAACAGCAGCCGCGCGGTAACGATCTGAAGCCGCGTATCACGCTGCGCAACCCGAATGGCGAAGTGCTGTTGCTCGCCAACGGCATCGAGGCCCGCTACTTCATGTCGGTCGACGCCATTCTCTCGGTCGAGAACGGCGCCCCGGTCAAGGCCGGCGACGTGTTGGCGCGTATCCCGCGCGAATCCTCGAAGACGCGCGACATCACCGGCGGTCTGCCGCGTGTCGCCGAGCTGTTCGAGGCTCGCAAGCCCAAGGATTTCGCGATCATCAGCGAGTCCGACGGCCGTGTCGAATTCGGCAAGGACTACAAGACCAAGCGCCGCATCCTGGTCGTGCCGACCGAGGAAGGCGGTACGCCCGTCGAGTATCTGATCCCGAAGGGCAAGCATATCTCGGTGCAGGAGGGCGACTTCGTCCTCAAGGGCGACCTGTTGATGGACGGCAACCCCGTGCCGCATGACATCCTGAGCATTCTGGGTGTCGAGGCGCTGGCGAGCTATCTGATCAACGAGATCCAGGACGTCTATCGTCTGCAGGGCGTGAAGATCAACGACAAGCACATCGAGGTGATCGTTCGCCAGATGCTGCAGAAGATCGAGATCGACGAGCCCGGCGACACGACGTTCCTGGTCGGCGAGCAGGTCGATCGCGGCGACTTCGAAGAAGAGAACCGCAAGTCGGAAGGCCATGGCGGCCGGATCGCCAAGGGACGTCCGGTGTTGCAGGGCATCACCAAGGCCAGCCTGCAGACCAAGTCGTTCATCTCGGCGGCGTCCTTCCAGGAGACGACCCGCGTACTCACCGAGGCGGCCGTCAGCGGCCGTGTCGACGGGCTGGTCGGCCTCAAGGAGAACGTCATCGTCGGCCGTCTCATCCCGGCCGGTACCGGCAGTGTCATGGCCCGTTGGCGGGAAATCGCCGCCGAGCGCGACCGCGAGCTGCAGTCGAACGAAGAGACGCCGGCACTGGAAGAGAAGATCGCCTGATCGGCGATCGCCGTCTTCAGGGGTAGAAAGTGAGATGCCCGGGGCTTG
The DNA here is from genome assembly GCA_037200015.1 of Aliidongia sp. Taxonomy (GTDB): domain Bacteria; phylum Pseudomonadota; class Alphaproteobacteria; order ATCC43930; family CGMCC-115725; genus JAXDMU01. Next base: position 33,371 of record JBBCHB010000010.1, read on the forward strand.
CCCCGGGCATTTTGCTTATAGGCTGGCTGTCACCGGCCGGGCAGAGGGTCGCCGCCGGCGGCTCACGTCCGGTTTCAGGCCGGCCGTTGATACAATCTGGAAATCAGGCGGGCCGAGGCGAGATTGCCGTGGCCCGGAGCACCGCCGCCCGGCGGCTGGTTTGCCGCGCCCGGCGTGGCCGCGCCATTGGCCGATTGTGCCGTCGCCGTCGTTACCGGATCGCCGAGCGCCGCGCCCGATTTTGCGATCGGCAGCAATGTCAGCGACGGTTTCGGGGGAGCGCTCACAGGCGCGCTTTGACCGAGCGCCGGGGTCGAACTGCCGGCCGGCGCCGTCGGATCGCTGACCGGCGGCAGGCTGAACTGCACATGGCCGTTGCGCTTCTGCTGCGCCGATTGGGTCGTGTGGAGGGCCTGGGTCCGGGCCGCCGATAGGTTTGTCGTGATCGTCATGACTCATCTCCGCTGGGGTGGCCGTAACAAGCCGTCCCGCCTCTGACTGAGCATTTGGCGTGCCAAGACGGGTTCCTTTGCGTGTCAGCGGGTTAGCTGAATTCTCCGTGACTGCCCCCGGCAGAATCTGCCGGTTTTGCCGGAAAGTGCGTCCTCCAAGGTGAGCGGATCCTGGCACCGCGATGCGATTCGCGCCGGACGCGAAGCCAAGCGCCACCTGACACTCCCGCCAGGCGTGAGTATTTATCGTTTACCATCGCTTGCCGGGCATGATATGGAGCATTCAAAGCTCCCCTTTTGCGTGTCTTTACGAAAGAGAACCGCCCAGGGGTGGGGGGAGCGAGATAAGGATGCTGGAGATGTCAGGCAAGTCCACGCGATTCGGTGCAAAGACCTTGGCGCGACTTTTCCTGACGGTTCTCCTGATGAGTTGCGGCCTTGCGGCGCCGATGGCCGAGGCGCAGACGGTCACCACGCTGTCTCCCACCTTCAGCGGCCCTTCGGGTATTACGGTCGACAGCAGTGGAAACATCTTTGTTTCCGATACGACGAATGCCCTGGTCAAAGAGCTCCTGGCACCGGACTACACCACGGTCCTTACCCTTGGCGGGACCGACGCAAGTGTGATCGGCCAACCCGAGGGGCTGGCGCTCGACAGCAGCGGCAATCTCTTTGTTGTCGATGAAGCCAACAACGATACGGGGAATCCCCAAATCGAGGAGATTCCGGGGCCCAGCTACAATTCGGTCACGACACTGGCGGTCGGCGGCTTCACCAATCCGTTCGGCATTGCGATCGACAGCAGCGGCAATCTTTTCGTCCCCGATGAAGGCAGCAACGCCGTCTACGAGGTCACGGCGCCGAGTTACGCGACGGCGACGCCAGTCGCTATTGTCAATGGCAATTTCACCCAGCCCGGCGGCGTTGCGCTCGACAGCAGCGACAATCTGTTCGTCGCCGATTCGGGCGACAATCTGATCAAGGAGGTCACGGCGTCGAGCGGCTATACCACCGTGTCCACTCTTGCCGTCGGCACCACCTTCAACTTTCCAAACGGCATCGCGGTCGAACCGGGCGGAGACCTCATCGTCGTCAATGATGAAGACCCTGGCGTGATCAACAGGATCCTGGCGCCCGGGTACAGCACGGTGCAGACGATCGCCGCGTCGACCGGCAATTTCAACAACCCGAATTATGTCGCACTGGATTCGACCGGCAACGTCTTCGTCACAGACACCGGGAACAGCCGCGTTAAGGAGATCCTGCTCAGCGTTACGGTCGGCGGCGTCAGTCCGACCAGCGGCCCGACCGCCGGCGGTACGTCGGTAACGATCACAGGCACCAATTTCGACTCCTCGGCCACGGTCAAATTCGGCAACGGCTCGGCGACGGGCGTGAGCTTCGTCAGCGCCACCGAAGTCACTGCCACCTCGCCGGCTGGAACCGGGACGGTCGATGTCCGGGTATCGACCGGTGCCGGCACCAGCGCCACGATGGCGAATGATCATTTCACTTATCTCACGGCGCCCACGGTGAGCAGCGTCAGCCCGTCAAGCGGTCCGACCGCCGGCGGCAACTCGGTCACGATCACCGGGACGAATCTGGCCGGCGCTACGGCGGTGACCTTCGGCGCCGCCGCGGCGACGATCACCGGCAATACGGCGACGCAGATCACGGCGACGGCGCCGGCCGGTTCGGCGGGCACGGTCGATGTGACCGTGACGACGGCGAACGGCACGAGCACGACCGGTACATCCGATCACTACACTTACGTGGCGCCCCCGACGGTAAGCGGCATCTCGCCGAGTGCGGGCTCGACGATCGGCGGCACGGCGGTGACGATCACCGGCACGAACTTCACGGGTGCGACGGCGGTTACTATCGGCGGCACGGCAGCGACGGGCGTGACCGTGGTCAGCGCGATCTCGATCACGGCAGTCACCCCCGGCGGCACGGCCGGCGCGGCGAGCGTACTGGTCACGACCGTCGGGGGCACCAATGCGGCGAACAGTCTCTACACTTATGTCGCGCCGCCGACGGTGAGTGCGATCTCGCCGAGCGCGGGTCCGACGACCGGTGGCACGCCGGTGACGATCACCGGCACGGGTTTCACGGGCGCCACGGCAGTCACGATCGGCGGCACGGCAGCGACGGGCGTGACCGTGGTCAGTGCGACCTCGATCACGGCGACCACCCCGGCCGGTTCGGCCGGCACGGCGAGCGTACTGGTCACGACGGCCGGCGGCACCAACGCAGCGAACAGTCTCTACACCTATGTGACGCCGCCGACGGTGAGCGCGATCGCGCCGAGTGCGGGCCCGACGACGGGCGGCACGGCGGTGACAATCACCGGCACGAACTTGACGGGTGCTACGGCAGTCACGATCGGCGGCACGGCAGCGACCACCGTAACCGTGGTCAGTGCGACCTCGATCACGGCGGTTACCCCGGCCGGCACCGCCGGTACGGCGAGCGTATTGGTCACGACTGCGGGTGGGACCAACGCGGCGAACAGTCTCTACACTTATGTGACGCCTCCGACGGTAAGCGCGATTGCGCCGAATGCGGGCCCGACGACCGGCGGCACGGCGGTGACGATCACCGGCACGAACTTGACGGGTGCCACGGCAGTCACGATCGGCGGCACGGCAGCGACCACCGTAACCGTGGTCAGTGCGACCTCGATTACGGCGGTCACCCCGGCCGGTTCGGCCGGGACAGCGAGCGTATTGGTCACGACGGCCGGCGGCACCAACGCGGCGAACAGTCTCTACACCTATGTGACGCCGCCGACGGTGAGCGCGATTGCGCCGAGTGCGGGCCCGACGACGGGCGGCACGGCGGTGACGATTACCGGCACGAACTTGACGGGTGCCACGGCAGTCACGATCGGCGGCGCGGCGGCGACGGGCATAACGGTGATTAGTGCGACCTCGATCACGGCGACCACCCCGGCCGGCTCCGCCGGGACGGCAAGCGTGCTGGTCACGACTGTCGGCGGCACCAACGCAGCGAACAGTCTCTACACCTATGTGACGCCGCCGACGGTAAGTGCGATCGCGCCGAATGCGGGTCCGACGGCCGGCGGTACGGCGGTGACGATCACCGGCACGAACCTGACCGGCGCTACGGCAGTCACGATCGGCGGCGCGGCGGCGACGGGCATAACCGTGGTCAGTGCCACCTCGATCACGGCGACCACTCCGGCCGGCACGGCCGGGACGGCGAGCGTACTGGTCACGACGGCCGGGGGCACCAATGCGGCGAACGCGCTCTACACTTATGCGGCACCGCCGACGGTGAGCGCGATCGCGCCGAATGCGGGTCCGACGGCCGGCGGTACGGCGGTGACGATCACCGGCACGAACTTGACGGGTGCCACGGCAGTCACGATCGGCGGCACGGCAGCGACGGGCGTGACCGTGGTCAGCGCGACCTCGATCACGGCGACCACCCCGGCCGGCACGGCCGGGACAGCGAGCGTGCTGGTCACGACGGCGGGTGGCACCAACGCGGCGAACAGTCTCTACACCTATGCCGCACCGCCGACGGTGAGCGCGCTCAGCCCGGCGACCGGCCCGGCGAGCGGCGGAACCACAGTGACGATTACCGGCTCCAATTTGACCGCGGCCAGCACCGTTGCCTTCGGAGCGACGGCCGCGACAAATGTTGTGGTCGTCAGTGCGACCCAGATCACCGCGATGGCACCGGTCGGCTCGCCCGGCATCGTCGACGTCACGGTGACGACGCCAGGCGGCACCAGCGCGACCGGGGCGGCCGATCGCTACACTTATGTCGCCGTGCCCGTGGTGAGTTCGCTCAGCCCCTCGAACGGCCCGGCCGCGGGCGGCACTTCGGTGGTCATCACCGGCAGCGATCTCAGGGGCGCCACGGCAGTCAAGTTCGGCGCCACGGCGGCCGCGAGCTTTACCGTCAACAGCGCGACCCAGATCACCGCGGTCTCGCCGCCGGAGGCATCGGGCACAGTCGACATCACCGTGGCGACAATCGGCGGCACCAGTGCCACCGGCGCCGGCGACCGCTATACCTTCATCGGCAAGACGAGCATCGCCGTGACCTCATCGGCCAACCCGTCGAGCTCCGGCGAGGCCGTGACCTTCACCGCCGTTGTCTCGGCTCCGGGCGGCGCGCCGACCGGCACGGTGGTGTTCAGGGATGGCGCGACCACGCTCTTCACCGGCACGCTGACCGGGCAGATATCGAGCTACACGACCTCGACGCTGACCGTCGGCAGCCATGCCATCAGCGTGACCTATGCCGGCACCGGCCCGTTCACCGCGAGTTCGGGCGGTCTGACCCAGGTGGTGGTGACCGCGTGGGCCGCCCCGGTTCCGGGCCAGACCTACACCTATCAGGCCACGCTGGGCACGCCCGGCGTCACCACGCCGGATAACAGCCATTTCAACGCGCCGGCCGCGGGGGTCTATGACCCCGTGAACGGGCATATCCTGATTGCCGATGCCGGCAATCAGCGGGTCCAGGTGCTCAATGCGCAGACGCTGGCGGTGGTCGCGACCCTCGGCACGCCGGGCGTGGCCGGCAGCGACAACGCGCATTTCGACGATCCGACCGGGGTGAGCTTCGATCCGGGCAGCGACGAGATCTTCGTGGCCGATACCGGCAATGACCGGATCCAGGTGTTCGATGCCAAGAGCTTCGCTTATGTCGCGACGCTGGGCGCCTCGGGCGCCGGCAATGCCAAGCTCGCCGCTGCCGGCAATACCGGCTTCGATGCGCCGGGCGGCCTGCAGAGCGATGCGGCGACCGGCCGGCTCTACGTCGCCGATACCGGCAATCAGCGCGTCCAGATCTTCGACAGCGCGACCAGCGCCTATGTCGCCACGCTGGGCACGGCCGGGAGCGCGGGCAGCGACAATGCCCATTTCAACGCGCCCAAGGATGTCGTGGTGAACGCGGCGGCGAACGAGATCCTGGTCGCCGATAGCGGCAATAGCCGGGTGCAGCGCTTCGATGCCGCGAGCTTCGCCTATAAGGGCACGATCGGCGGCGCCGGACGGAACCAGGGCGACCCGGAGTTCCTCGCGGCCCCGGTCGCCCTGGCCTATGATGCCGGGAACAATCTGGTCCTGATCGCCGACAGTGCCGAGCAGCGGGTCCAGGTGTTCGATGCGTTCAGCTATACTTATGTGCTGACACTCGGCACGACCGGCGCGGCCGGTACCGGCAACGGCCAGTTCTCCGGCCCGGCCGGTGTCGCCATCGATCCGACCGAGGGCCGGATCTTCGTCGGCGACCAGAAGAACGACCGGGTCCAGGTGTTCTCGATCGCGCCGACCACCGCCTTCGCCTCGGTCCTGCCCGGCTCGCGCTCAGTTCAGTTGGGCAAGCCGGCGACGATCTTCGCCAGCGTGATCAATGCCGGCACGACGGCGCTCTCCGGTTGCCAGGTGGCGCTGCCGGTGACGGCGCCCTCGGGCCTGAGCTTGAGCTATCAGACGACCAATCCGGCGACCAATGCGCTCATCGGCACGCCGGACACGCCGGACACGCCGGCGACGATTGCGGCGAATAACGGCGTGCAGAGCTTCCTGGTGACGTTCCAGGGAACGAGCGCCTTCAGCGCACCCGGCATGGCGCTCGATTTCGACTGCCTGGGCATCGGCCCGGCAGCGGTCGTGACCGGGGTCGATACCGTCGATCTGGTCATGTCCAGCACGCCGGTCGCCGATGTCATCGCGCTGGCCGCGACGGCGAGCAATGACGGCATCGCCCAAATCCCGCTCGACGGTGCCGGCGCCTTTGCGGTCGCCAGCAGCAATGTCGGCGCCAGCGCACAGATCGTGGTCTCGGTCGATACCGGGTCGGCCACACTGCCGCTCACGGCGACGATCTGCCAGTCGAACCCGAGTACGGGCGCCTGCCTGGCGACGCCGGCCAGCACGGTCACGCTCGCCTTCGCAGCCCAAGCGGCCCCGACCTTCTCGGTCTTCCTGCAATCGAGCGGTGCGATCCCGTTCGACCCCGGTGCCAGCCGCATCTTCGTCCGCTTCAAGGACGCTGCCGGCGGCATCCACGGCTCGACCAGCGTCGCGGTCGAGACGAAATAACTACGCCAGCACGATGCGGTCGCGCCCCGCCGCGACCGCACGTGTGGCATTACGGGTATCGACCACGCAGGGCAACGCGGCGACCAGCCCGGCGTAGTCGACGCCGTCATGATCGGTACAGATCAGCGCCAGATCGTAACGCCGGAACGCGTCGAGATCCCACGCGACCGAGTGCCGGCCGGCTAGGGCGCCGTGCTTGCGGGTCGGCGGAAGTTCCGGGATGAAGGGGTCGTAATAGGCAATCTCGGCACCGCGCGCCGCCAGCATCTCCATGAGTTGCAGCGCCGGGCTCTCACGCGTGTCGTCAATGTTCTTCTTATAGGCGGCCCCCAGGATCAGGATCCGGCTGCCGGCCAGACTCCGCTTGAGCCGCGTGCTCAGCGCCTCGATCACCGCGGCCACGACATGGGACGGCGCCTGGGTGTTGATCTCGCCGGCCAACTCGATGAATCGCGTAGCGACGCCGTATTCACGCGCCTTCCAGGCCAGGTAAAACGGGTCGATCGGGATGCAGTGACCGCCCAGGCCCGGCCCCGGATAAAAGGGCATATAGCCGAAAGGCTTGGTCTTGGCCGCCTCGATCACCTCCCAGATGTCGATGTCCATCGCGCCGTAGACCTGCTTCAGCTCGTTGACCAAAGCGATATTGACGGCACGGAAGATGTTCTCCGTCAGCTTCACCGCCTCGGCCGTGGCAAGGCTCGAAACCGGCACGACCTGCTGCACCGCCTTGCCGTAGAGCGCGGCGGCGACGCGGGCGGCATCGGCGCCATCGCCGGCGACGACGCGCGGAATGGTCGACGTCGCGAAGGCAGTATTGCCCGGATCCTCGCGCTCCGGCGAATAGGCGAGCAGAAAATCGATGCCGGAGCGCAGGCCCGATTGTTCGAGCAGCGGCTTCAAGACGGTTTCCGTGGTGCCCGGATAGCTGGTCGATTCGAGCACGATCAGTTGGCCGCGGCGCAGATGCGCGCGCAGCGTCTCTGCGGTGCCCGCGACATAGGAGAGATCCGGCTCGCGCTGCCGGGTCAGCGGCGTCGGCACGCAGATGAGGATCGCATCCGCGTCGCCGAGCCGCGCTGCGTCGCCGGTCGCCTCGAACCGCCCACTCGCCACCATCGCAGCGATCGCCGTCGCGGGCATCGTCTTCAGATAGGTTTCGCCGCGATTGAGCCGCTCGATTTTTCGCGGATCGATGTCGAAGCCCAGCGTGCGGAAACCGCAATCATGGAACGCCCGGAGCGCCGGCAGCCCGACATAGCCGAGGCCGACGACGCCGATCAACGCATCCGCCGCGTCGAGCTTGGCGATCAGCCGATCGGCCAGGGTTGCCGTCTGGTCCGGCCTGTCGGGGATGGTCTCGTCGCTCGCTGCCGGCACGCTGTCCGCCTCTTGCTGGATGGGATCGGAACGCTCGACCCCGCTTACCCTCTGGCGCTGCCCGGGGCAATAATGGCCACTATCTACCACGCATCCGGGGAACCGAACTTGATCAGTCATCTGTCCATCGGCGTTTCCGATCTCGCCAAGTCGACGGACTTCTATGATAAAGTCCTCGCCGTGCTTGGCTATGCCCGGGTCTTCACCGGGCCGGTCTCGGTCGGCTATGGGCCGCCGGGAGGGCCCGAGGGTCTGGCACTCAAATTATACCAACCCGCCTAACCACTGACACGTGCCCAATCCCGGCTCCCGATTGAGGTTATGCGTGCGGGGTCGGCGATGAGCCAGTTCCAAGCGGTTACGCAAGCCGCCAGGATGTCGTCGTAGCTGTCCCAAACGGCCGCGCAGAGTTTGTTCTGGCGCAGATAGTCCCAGACATTCTCCATTGGGTTCAGCTCGGGGCTGTATGGCGGCAGCGATAACAGACAGATATTGGCCGGCACCCGCAGCTTTTGGCCGCGTTGATGCCAGCCGGCACCGTCGCAGACCAAGACGGCACACGCGCCCGGTGCGACCTGGGTGCTGATTTCCGCCAGATGCAGATTCATCATCTCGGTATTGGCGACCGGCGTGAGCATCGCCGCCCCCACCCCGCGCTGCGCGCAGATGGCGCCAAAGATGTAGGCGGACTCATGACGGTTATCGCGCACCATCAGCGGGCGCGTGCCGACCGGCGCCCAGATATAGGCGTGGCCGCCCTGCTGGCCGACGCGGGCTTCGTCCTGGAACCAGATTTCTATCGATGCGCCGGGCGCGGTATCTTCGAGCGCCTCGCCGACCAGATCGGCAAAGTTTTTTTAAAAGCCTCCTCCGCCTCGGCATCCTTCTTCGGATGCACCGGCCGGGGCTGCAACCGCGTCAGGCCAAGCTCGTCCAGCCATTTGCCGATCGTGCTCTCATGCACCTCCACCGACCAGCGGCGCGCCACCTCCGCCTGCAGATCAATGCACCGCCAGCGCACCACCTTGTGCGTCTGCGGGTCAGGGCCGCGGATGACCAGTGCGCGCAGCTCGGCCTTTTGCGCCGCGCTCAAATAAGGCTCCCGGCCCGGGCCAGTGCGCGACTTCAGCCCGGCAATGCCCTCGGCATTGTAGCGATGCACCCAGTCGGGCAGCGTCTGGCGATCCATGCCGCGCAAGGCCGCCGCCTCGGCCCGCGGACGCCCCTCAAGGACCAGCGCAATCGCCAAAATGCGGCGAACCTGCGCGCCATCCGTGCAGCGCGCGCACAACGCCCGAAGCGCTGCCGCCGTATGCTCAACGCGCGTGATCTTGACACCTGTCCCCATGAAACTCTCCGCAGCGCGTATCGGCGCACCACGACATCGAGTCACAGTTCAACGCGCTTGGGAATCCCCAAGCGAGTCAAGGGCAACGCGGGTTGGTATTACACCCGGCCAGGGCGATCGGTGTGGATGAGGGCTTTCATCTTGCCTTCCGCGCGCCGGACCGATCGGCGGTCGACCGATTTCATGCCGAGGCCCTGCGTCTCGGCGGCACGGATGACGGAGCACCCGGACTCCGGCCGCATTACGGCCCGAGCTACTACGCCGCGTTCGTCATGGATTTCGACCGCCATCGGCTGGAAGTTGTGCATGACCCCGAATGAGCGGGCTGTGCGCGTCGTTCAGGCGGCCGCTTCGTGCTGCAGGAACCAGTCATAGGTCGAGCGCAGCCCGTCTTCCAGGTCGATCCGGGCCTGCCAGCCGAGTTCCATCAGCCGCGATACGTCGAGCAGCTTGCGCGGCGTGCCGTCCGGCTTGTCCAATTCATGCACGAAACGGCCCTGCCAGCCGACGATGGCGGCGATGCGTTCTGCCAGCTCGTTGATCGAGACATCGGTGCCGGTGCCGATATTGAGATGCTCCGCGCCGGCGTAACGCTCCATCAGGAAGACGCAGGCATCGGCCAGATCGTCGACATGGAGGAATTCGCGCAAGGCCGTGCCGGTGCCCCAGATCGGCAGAATGCCGGAGGCGGCCTGTTTGGCTTCATGTGTCTTGCGCAGCAACGCCGGCAGGACGTGGCTGGTCTGGAGATCGAAATTGTCGTGCGGACCGTAGAGATTGGTCGGCATGACCGAGATGTAGTTGCAGCCATATTGCCGGCGGTAGGCTTGGCACAGCTTGATCCCGGCGATCTTGGCGATCGCGTACCACTCGTTGGTCGGCTCCAGCAGCCCGGTCAGCAGCGAATCCTCGCGGATCGGCTGCGGCGCGAGTTTCGGATAGATGCAGGAGGAGCCGAGGAACAGCAGCTTCTCCACGCCGGCCCGGTGTGCCGCTTCGATCAGATTGGTCTCGATGACCAAGTTCTCGTAGAGAAATTCGGCCGGCCGGGAGTTGTTGGCCAGGATGCCGCCAACCTTGGCGGCCGCCACGAAGACCGCCTGCGGCCGATGCGCCGCGAACCAGGCGCGTGTCGCCGCCTGATCGCACAGATCGACCGCGGCACGATCGGCGGTCAGCACTCGCGCGCCGGTCGAGGCGAGCCGGCGCAGCAAGGCGCGGCCGACCATGCCGTTATGACCGGCGACGAAGACGCGCTTGCCGGCGAGCGAGTAGGCGTCTTCAGCCATGGGCGGCGCCGCGCAGCGGCCCGGCATGGCCGGCCGAATTCAGCAGGCTTTCCTGCTTCGCCAGCGCGTGATCGGCCTGGACCATGAGTTTGACCAGGTCGGGCAGGGCGACGGTCGGTTCCCAGCCGAGCATGCAGCGGGCCTTGGCGTTCTCACCTTCGAGATGGTCGACCTCGGTCGGCCGGAAATAGCGCGGATCGATCTCGACATGGGCGCGCCAATCCATGTTCAGTTCGGCGAAAGCCAGCTCGACGAATTGCTGCACGGTGTAGGAGGTGCCGGTCGAGACGACATAATCGTCCGGCTTGTCCTGCTGCAGCATGCGCCACATCGCTTCGACATAGTCGCCGGCGAAGCCCCAATCGCGCTTGGCGTCGAGATTGCCGAGGTAGAGCTTGTCCTGCAGTCCTTCCTTGATGCGCCCGACCGCGCGCGTGATCTTGCGGGTGACGAAGGTCTCGCCGCGGCGCGGGCTCTCATGGTTGAACAGGATGCCGTTGACGACGAACATGCCCCAGGCTTCGCGATAATTGATCGCGTAGTAATGCGCCGCGACCTTGCTCGCGGCATAAGGGCTGCGAGGCTGGAACGGCGTCGTCTCGCTCTGTCTAGCGGGCGCCGAGCCGTACATTTCCGACGAGCCGGCCTGGTAGATCCGGACCGAGCTGCCGCGATGGGCGATATGATCGCGGACTGCTTCGAGCAGGCGCAGCGTCCCCAGCGCCACGATATCGGCCGTATATTCCGGCATCTCGAAGGACACCTTCACATGGCTTTGGGCGGCGAGGTTGTAGATCTCGTCCGGCTGGACCCGCTCCAATACGCGGCGCAGCCCCGTGCCATCGGCCAGGTCGCCGTAATGCAGCACGAAGCGGGTGCCGGTTTCATGCGGGTCGTGATAGAGGTGATCGACGCGATCGGTATTGAACAGGCTGGCCCGGCGCAGCAGCCCGTGCACCTCGTAGCCCTTGCTGAGCAGAAGTTCCGCCAGGTAGGATCCGTCCTGGCCGGTGATACCGGTAATCAGTGCACGCTTCATGATCTGTCGTATCGACCTCGCCGTGAGTACGCGGAGCCCCGCGTAAGCGATCTCATTAGCTGCTCTCGACGGATTTGGGAATTTTCATCTCACGCCACGGGGCATGATCGTCATGCAGCAGGCGCGTTCTCGATCGCCTGTTCGATATCCGAGAAGCTCGGCTGGTTATGCGCCTGCAGCACCATACGGGCGCTTTCCACCGCCATGATTGGTGCATAACCCTGCATATAGGCGATGATGCCGCCCTTGATGCAGATCAGATACCGCACTTCTTCCTCTGCGAGGGATTTGAGGCTGGTCGCGATCGGTGCGATGAAGCCGTAGGACAGGAACACGCCGAGGAAGGTACCGACCAGCGCACCGCCGATCAGGTGGCCCAGCACTTCCGGGGGCTCGGTGATCGAACCCATGGTGTGGATGACGCCGAGCACGGCGGCGACGATGCCCAGCGCCGGCATGCCGTCGGCCATGGTCTGGATCGAGCTGGCCATCTCCAGCTCCTCGTGGTGATGGATCTCGATCCGCGCATCCATCAGCGCTTCCATCTCATGTGGATTGTCCGCGCCCATGATCAGCATGCGGAAGAAATCGCAGAAGAACTCGACCGCGTGGTGGTCGTGCAGGAAGGTCGGGTATTGCTGGAACAGCGTGCTCTCTTCCGGGTTCTCGACATGGGCTTCGAGCGCCATGGCGCCCTTGGACTTCGCCATCTTGAACACGACGTTGAGCATGACGAGCAGCTCGACGAAGCTGGCCTTGTTGTACTTCGCACCCTTATAGGTCCGCGGCAGGCGCTTCATGATGCCCTGCAGCACGGTCTTGGGATTGCCGATGAAATAGGCGCCGATAGCGGCGCCGACGATGATCATGAATTCGAAGGGCTGCCACAGCACCGGCAGATGGCCGTCGTTCAGCGCATAGCCGCCGAAGACGGAAACCAGCACGACGGCGATACCGATGAACAGAAACATGACGCTCTCATCACGGGCGGCGAAGCGGCGACCTCGAAGGATCGGCCGCGCCCTTGATAAACCCGCGAGGGTTAGGGATCGATTAACCGAGGCGTCGCAGCGAAAGGCCCGCCGGCTGGGCCCGTCCGGCCGCGTGGCACGATGACCGGACGCGCTCAAGCAAACCGTCGGAGTCGCTCCCTTGTCATCGTCGCGTCACATTGCCAGCGACCGTGGCGAGCGTCTTTGAGGCTGTTTACCGGCGCGTCCGGCGGAGCGCGCGGAAAAATTTTTTTGGCGCCGCAATACGCAACCCTGTGCCGTGCCCCGACAAGAGCCTTCGCTCCCCCGGCTTTTGTAACAGCGAGTTACTGCCCTGTTACATAAGACTATTTTTTTTGCCGGCATGGGCGCGCGTGCGGGAGGCAAGGCAAATTCGCGCGACGCCTAAGCGGTTTATGCGGGGCTCACGGAGCGCGTAAGACGATCGGGAGTGGCCGCAAACGCACTCAAGGGGTATTGCTTTGGCCGGATCGAGCCATTAGGGTCCGATCCGTTCGTCGGCTGATTGGGGTCCGAGATCATTGGCTAGCCGGTGGAAGGGGGCGTTTGGTGCCGCTGTTTCGCCAGCACCTGATGCCATCGGTGTACCCGTGATGTCGACGGATTTGGCGAGGACGCTTCTGCAGTCCCTACACGTGAACGCCCGGTGGGAGATCACGCGGGACGGGGTGCAACCGGCTTACCGCGCATGAGGGGGCATGATCGATATTCTTTCACGCTTTGGGGAACGCGTTTTCCCTGAACGGCAGATCTTGATCCGTAGCCGGGGCGAGATCACGCACATCACACTGCCCAGCCTGTTGCAGGCGTCCGTCGTCGCTGCGGCGATCTTCGGGACCGGGGCGATCGCCTATGATCTTGTCCTTATGCGAGATAGCACTGATTCGGCCGTTGTCCAGTCCCTGAAGGCAGAATTAACGCTGGCGAAGCAGGCCGTGGACACAGCTGGTGCAAAACTGCAACAGCTGGAGATCGAGCGCCAGGCGCGCGGTGATCAGGCCGATGCCAACGAAACCGCTGCGGCGGTCGATGTCGCGACCTTGACCTCCCGTATGCACGACCTCGAAAACGGCATTCAAGTCGCCTCCCATCAAAGCGCCGAGAACCGCTCGCTCTACGAGTCGACGGCAGCCCAGCTGGCTCAGATCTCCACCGAGGAGAAGCGGCTGAAGGCCGACCACGATAAGCTCGCTGCCGAGAAGGGCAAGCTCGAGAACAAGGTCGACCAACTGGAAGAGGCCAAGGACAAGGCTGAGCGCAGCATCGCCGCCGAGCGCGCGGCGCTGCGCCAGAAGGTGGTCGAGCTGCAGCAGAAGATGCAGGCGAAGCAGCCCGAGCACGGCCAGAATGTCTCGGATGCTGAAGAGGACGAGCCGGTCACCACGACCGACAAGAAAATTGCCAGCGCCGAGGGATTCGATCTCGACAAGTTTCTGGCCCGCTTCGGCGTCGGCATGAAGACGGGCGCGGTCGGCGGTCCCTATGTCGCGCTCGACAGCGCCAAGGCCGACGCCAAGACCAATGCCGAGGCGCAGAAGCTCCTGGCCAATCTGCCGCTGACGGCGCCGTTGGATCATTTCCAGCTGGAGAGCCGGTTCGGCGGACGCACCGATCCGATCAACGGCCACAAGGCCTTTCATACCGGCCTCGACATGTCGGCGCCCTACCGGACCCCGATCTACAGCACCGCGCCGGGAACCGTTGTCTTCGCCGGCTATGCCGCAGCCTACGGCAAGGAAGTCGAGATCGATCACGGCAACGGCATCCACACCAAATACGCCCATATGAGCGCGATCACGGTCAATGTCGGGCAAAAGATCGGCGGCAAGGTCCGCATCGGCCTGCTCGGCGCGACCGGCCGTGCCACCGGCCCGCATGTGCACTACGAAGTGCTCGTCAATGGCGTTCCCCAGGATCCGGAGAAGTTCCTGCAGGCGGGCCAGTCCATTGCTTTGGTCAAGGCCGAAAAGTAACGGCGGCGACCGGCCTCGCTCGGCTTCGAGCCGGGCGGGGCAACTTTCCGTTATTGCCGGTGACATGCAGATCACCGGCGCACTCCGCACCGATGGCCAGATCCAGATCGACGGTATCGTCAATGGCGACGTCGCCGCGCGCAGCATTACGGTTGGCCAGTCCGGTACCGTGATCGGCCGGCTGGTCGCGACCGAGATACATATCTGGGGCACTGTCCATGGCGAGGTGGACGGCGAGATGATCACCCTCGGCCGCACGGCGCGCGTCTATGCCCAGACGCGCCATGCGGGGCTGACGATGGAAGAGGGCGCTGTGCTCGAGCGTCAGATGCCGAACGACCCGGCGGCGGAGATCTAGCCCGCCAAGGTTCCCCGTAATCCGCCTCGCATTGAAATGCTGCTCTTGGACGGAATTCCGGCGTCGAGCGACGACGAAGATAAGCGCGCGCCTAGATGACGATCCGGTCGAGATCCGCCGCTATCGTGGTGTCGGGAAAGATCTCCCGGGCCTCGGCGAGGATCGGCTCCGGCGGGTATCGTCCGGATATGTGGTTCAGGATCAATCGCTTGACCCCGGCCGTCGCGGCAAGCGTGGCCGCTTCCGCAGCGGTCAGATGGCCGTGAGTGCGAGCGATGGCGGCGTCCCGGTCGAGGAAGGTCGCTTCGATGACCAGCGCATCCGCGCCTCTTGTCGCCGCTTCCAGCCCCGCTGTGGCGGCGACGTCTCCGACGACGACCAGCTTCGTCCCTGCAGTGGGCGATCCCAGCACGTCGTCAGGCTCGATCCTGCGGCCGTCGGCCAGCCTGACGGCTTCTCCATCGGCCAGTTGCCGGCGCACCGGGCCGTCGGGAACACCGAGTTCCGTGAGACGGTCGGCGCGGAGATGGCGTCGGGCGGGGCTCTGGAACGAGAAGCCGAAGCTGTCGGTGCCGCGATGTTCGACCGGGAAGCAGTGCAAAGCGAAGTCAGTCCCCGGCTGGACGTTCCCCGCACGCAACGGCACAAGTTCGAGCGCGACCGGTGCGCGGCCTTCGCCCCACAGGGCCGCCAGCAGCGCCGATACCAGCTGCAGCGTGTGCGGGCCGCCGCGTATTGTCAGCGTCTCGTCGCGCTCCTGCTGCAAGCCCAAGGTCGAGAGCAGGCCCGGCAACCCCAGGATATGATCGAGATGACCATGGGTGAGCAGGATCTGCCGGAGCCGGCGGAAGCCGGCGCCGCTCTTCAGCAGTTGGCGCTGGGTACCCTCGCCGCAATCGACCAGGATCCGTTGGCCGGCGGCCGCAACCAGCAGGGCAGGCTGGTTGCGCTCCACCGAAGGCACGCTGGCCGAAGTGCCGAGGAAAGTCAGCTCGAACATCGCCGCGGAGAATGCCCACCGCCAAGGCTTCCGGCAAGGGCCGCATCCGTTGCGGAGTTCGACTGCGGGTTCACTCCATTTTTCGGAGCTTCGCGATATCGTCCGCGACCATGGTCGAGCCCTTGGCTCCGAACCTGGCTGTAACGTAGTTGGTAACGGCGGCGATTTCGGCGTCGGAATAAGCCCGGCCGAAAGCCGGCATGACCGCGCGGCCATTGGGCGTCTTGCGCTCGGCGCCCGACAGGATCACCTCGGCGACGTTCGTGGCCGCCGGATCGTTGATCGCGCGCGCGCCGATGAAGGTCGCAAAGGGAATTACCGGGCTCTCGCCGGTCCAGCCGTGACAGCTCGCGCAGGCGCCGGCAAAGATCCGCTGGCCGATCGGATTGGCGTCCGCAATCGGCCCCTCGCGGTAGACTGCCGGCACGGCCCGTGCGGTTGCCGGCGGGAGATCGGCGCTCGCGATCGCCGGTACCGATCGGAGATAGGCGACGATGGCACCAATATCGTCTTGCGTCAGGTAGCCGAGGCTCTTGTCCACGGCCTCGCCCATCGGCCCGGCCGCGGTGCCGTGCAGGCCGACATGGCCGATCGCCAGGTAATGGGCAAGCTCCTCGTCGCTCCACGCCCCGACGCCGCTGGTCCGGTCTTCGGTGATGTTGTAGGCGGTCCAGGCGGCTTGGACGGTCCCGGTGAATTTCGACCGGTTGTCGAGTGCCTGAAACAAATTGCGCGGCGTGTGGCATTCGCCGCAATGCGCCATGGCCTCGACCAGATAGGCGCCGCGGTTCCATTGCGCGCTGCGCTCCGGATGCGGTTCGAAGCGCTGGTCGGCATTGAACAGCAGCGACCAGCCGGCCATCAGCCAGCGCTGGTTGAAGGGAAAGGCGAGAGTATTCTCAGGAGCCGGCGCGTGGACCGGCTTCAGGCTGAAGAGGAATGCCTTGATTGCCAGCGCGTCGGCGTCGGTCATGTAGCTGTAGCTGGAATAAGGCATGGCCGGATAGAGCCGCTTGCCCTCCAAGCCGATGCCGCGATGGACGGCGTTCAGGAAATCCGCATCGCTGTAACCACCGATGCCGGTTTCCTTATCGGGGGTAATGTTGGTCGAATAAAGCGTGCCGAAAGGCAGGACGAAGGCGAAGCCGCCGGCATAGGGTGCGCTGCCCTTCGCCGTGTGGCACGCTTCGCAATCCGCTGCGCGGGCAAGATATTGACCACGCTCGACGACGCTGGCATTGGCGAGATCGGGCGGGACGCCGGTCGGGTTGGCGGCATGATAGTCGGGGAGGGCGACCTTGTCCCTGCCGGCGAAATCCGTCGGGCCGGGCCCGAGCACAATCCACAGGAAGGCGCCCCCCGCCACGACCGCCAGGGCGATGACGACGAGCGCGACATAGCGTGCCGTCGGGTACTTCCGGAAGAACGCGACCATGATCTCCTCCCTGTGAAGGCGTTCAGGACGATCGAGGTTCGTCTTGCCGACTCTGACCTGTCGTCACCTCGTCGCCCATGACCGCATACGGCCCGGCGGGATCGGTGCTACTCCGGGGCCGCGAGTGACCCTGGGTGGTGACAGAGCGCCATAACCTCGATGTCCATGTACGGGTAAAGCGGCAACGATGCCAAGATCTCGTGCAGCTCCGCCGGGCTCTCGACCCGGAAGATGCTGATGCTGGCCCATTTTCCTGCGACACGCCAGAGATGAACCCATTTGCCCTGCTGCTGGAGTGCGGCGGCCCGTTCGTGCTCGCGAGCGCCCAGTTGCTTGATCTTGTCCGGATCGACGTCATGCGGGATCCGGACGGTGATGGCGACGTGGAAGAGCATGGGGTTACTCCTGAAAGATGGTACCGGATCGACCGGTGAGGTGCTGAACTTGTCCGCGCAATGACGGTGCAACAGCTGCTCCGAGTCCGAGCGAGATCGATGCCGTCAATTCGCCGGCGGCGGCGGCGGAATGGGCAGAGCGACGTCCGTTGCCATTTTCCAGCCTTCCGGCGTTCTGACCCAGTCCACGATCATCAGGAACGGCTTCGGCACGGGCGTCTGCCCGGCATAACCCACCGTGATGTTCAGGGGGACATAGGTCTCGGCGACATCGGCTGACAACCCGACGGTCTTCTCCCGGCGTAATCCGGCTCCATCCGGAAGGTGCCCTGGTAAAGGTCGCCGAAATGCTGCAACACCGTCTCCGTGCCCCAGAACCCGGCCCAATTGCCTTCGGCTCCCGTGGCGGTCTTGGCGACGAAGAGCGTCGATGCCGAATTCCACAGGAAGGGCCGGACCGCGGCAAGGTCGTGCCGATTCTCCGCGTCGATCAACTGCCGGTTAAAGACCCTTCAGGCCTTCGAGCGTAGCGGCATCCAGGGGGTTCGACGGCGGGCGGGACAACCGATTGTGCAGGTGCCTGGACCGCCATGAACGCGGCCATCGCGGCTGCAGCTCCGAGTAATTTCCGGATCATGAGCGTTCTCCTCCGTGACGATCGCGATCAGCATGAGGACATCGGTCGGCACTCGACCGTACGAATATCGATTCGGGTCCTCGCAATGACCTTCTCTTTCGCCCGATCATTTGCGGTCTTTCCAGCCTGATCACGCCCACACCGAACATGATGGCAGTACAATTGGCGGACCGCAGCCCGGATCTCTACTATACACAGGTATGCCGCAATCATGCTTGCCGGCGGCGCGTCTTAGTCTTCACCGCATCGCGAAGTCTTCATCTCGTAGGCGCGATGCGCCACGCCGACTTACTTTAGCTTTTCTTGGGATGAAACGGCAAGGCGCGGCGCCAGGCAGTGTCTGGCGCCGCGCTTCGGAAGTCGGCTGGCCGTTATCGGGTCCGTTGCGCCAGCCAGTGTGCGACGTTGCTGGCGTAGAGTTCGACATCGGCCATCGCCTGGGGTGTCCGCATGATCGCGTCACCCGGCGGCTCGTCGACGAAACTCGGGCATCCGGAGCGCGTATCCCAGTTATAGTCGGCGAAGTGATGGAACGTGCTTTGCGCAATGGCCGGGCCGCCGCCCGGGCCGGGTTCGAAAGCCACGGCGAGGTTGAAGCGCCGTCCGGTCACCTTGCTGCTGCCGACTGCGATCACTCGCGCGATCTCGTCGTCCGGGGACGCCGACTGCGCCCTCATGGGGATGGCTCGGGAGAAAAGCGGATCGCGCCCGTCGGCGAACCGGGATCGGCCAGCACCGGATGAATCGGGCCGGCAATCTCGATCGTCTGGAAGTCGCCATTGGCCCCGGAATGGAAATTCGGCCACGAGATGTTCGTCGTATAGGGATCGTCGATCGCGCGCTTTGCGAGGTCAGGGTCGAGGCTGCGGGAATGGCAATAATGGGCTTTCCCGACGCCGCCGAGCGTGCAGACGGAAGAGCCGAGATCCATGTGATCCCGCGTCACCAGGAGCCCGCGGCCGCTTTCGCGAAACCGCGAGATCGCCGCGCAATCCTGTTCGGTCAGCCCGTTGCCGACATCGACCGCAAACAGCCACATCTCGTCGAAATCGCTTTGGTCGAGCGCCGACAGTACGGAGTCCGGTGCGCCGATCGGATCGCGATCACGCATCGTGACCTCGAAGACGGGTCGCCCGTCGGCGTCGCGCTCGTCTCGGAGCAGCGCCGCCAGACGGCTGAACCGGGCAATCGACCAATCGTCTTCAGTTGCGGAATCGTCGTCTGCAGGAGAACCTTGATCGGATCACTGGTCATCGTCCATCCCATTTTCGGTCATGTGTTCGATCGGAGCGGCGCTCCTCTCAGGCACTTGGTTGTATGATGGCAGTGCACGCCGAGTGTCGTAAGACATCCATGCGTTATAGTCGACTGCGTGCCTCATATAGGGAGCATGATGCCGCTGCCTAGTGCCGTGGCGCCCCCGCGCCGAAGGTTCGGGAATGAATTGATCAGACCGTCAACGCAGGATGCGTTACACGCAGCGGTATGACGCGCCGCGATCGGGAATGGTCCTCCGGCCCCCCTCGGTTGGCCATCGTCAGGCCATGTACTGGCCGCCATGAGGGTGAGCGTCGCGCCGGTCATGTAGCCGGCTTCGTCCGAGGCCAGGAACAGCACGGCCCTGGCAACCTCGTCCGCTTCGCCCAGGCGACCGACCGGAATGCGCGCGATGATCTTTTTCAGGGCCTCCTCAGGCACGGCCTTGACCATGTCGGTCGCGATTGTAGCCGGGGGCGATCGGCGTTGACGGTGATGCCCTTGGCCGCGCTTTCGAGCGCCAGCGACTTGGTGAAGCCGATGACGCCGGCTTTGGCCGCGCAATAGTTGGTCTGGCCGAGTTGGCCGGCCTGACCGTTGATCGAGGCGATGTTGATGATCCGGCCGAAACCGCGCTCGCGCATCCGGCCGATCACGGCGTGGCACATGTTGAAGCAGGAAGTGAGGTTGGTTTGATCACCTCATGCCATTGCTGCGCGGTCATCTTGTGCTGCATGGTATCGCGCGTGATGCCGGCATTGTTGACGAGGATCTCGACTGGCCCCGTTGCTGCGCTCAATGCTGGCTACCGCCTCTGCGCAGGCGGTGAAGTCGCCGACATCGAAGCGCTCGACGGCAATGCCGGTTTCCCGCGTTATCGCCGGGCCGGCGTCGCCTTGGCTGACACAGGTCGCAACGACCTTGTAGCCAGCGCCGTGCAGCATCAGGCTCACCGCGCGGCCGATGCCGCGGGTCCCACCCGTCAGAAGTGCAACTCTCGCCAATGTCGCGTCTCCTCGATAGCTTCAGTGGAAACCAGCGCACCACGGCGCTCTCCGCTCGCGGCGTAGGGCATTCTATTCTTGCGTGGCTTCGTCGTCAGCCTCCTCGGGTCCAACACCTGCAACAGGCCCCGAGCGCCCGCGTCACGTCCGCCCAGGTTACTTCGAAGCCGGCCTCGTCGCCGTAGTAAGGATCGGCGACCGCCTCGCCCTTGCGTCCTTCGACATGGTCGAGCAGCAGGCTGAGCCCGGCTGTCGAATCTGCCGGACGCATCGCTGCGAGCGCGGCGAGGTTCTGGCGATCGAGCGCGACGATATGGGTGAACCGCCGGAAATCTTCGACGGTCACCTGCCGCGCGCGATAGCTCCCGATCTCGATGCCGTGACGTCGCGCCACCGCCTGGGCCCGCCGATCCGGAGGTTTGCCGACATGCCAATCGCCGGTGCCGGCGGACTCGACCGTCATCTTCAGCCCGGTCCGGGCAAGCTCGGATCGCAGCGCCGCTTCCGCCAAGGGCGAGCGGCAGATGTTCCCGAGGCATACGAACAGCACGGCCGAATTTCTGGACAAGGCGACCTCAATGTTCCGAAGGTGGGCGGGCTGTAATCGTTACACGCGGTAGTATATCCGAACTAGCGCGTCAGTCGGAGCTTCGCATCCATATTCACCAAATCGGCAAAGCGAGCCGGCCTTCATTTTCCGCATTACCTTGCCGCGGTGGGCCTTCACCGTGATTTCACTGATGCCCAGCTCGCCGCCGACCTGTTTGTTCAGCAAGCCGCGGACCACCAAAGCCATGACCTCCCTTTCACGGCCACTGAGCGAAGCATATCGGTCTCGGAGAGCCCCTGTCTCCGCCTCGCGGCGTAAGTGCCGTTTCGCTGCGTTCTATCGCGTGCTCGATCGCACGCACCAGCACGTCGTCGCCGAAAGGCTTCGTCAGGAACTCGACAGCTCCCGCCTTCATGGCCTGGACCGTCATCGGAACGTCGCCATATCCCGTAATGAAGATGATTGGCGTTCCCGCACCATCGGTGGCGATGCGCTTCTGAAGATCAAGGCCGCTGAGATCCGGAAGACTGACGTCGAGCACCAGGCAGCTCGGCCCCGTGGCGGGTGGGCGTGACAGGAACTCTTCCGCAGAAGCGTATGCCTCGGCCCGCCAGCCCGAGAAGCGAATCAACGACTCGACCGACTCGCGCACCGAGATGTCGTCGTCAACGATGTACACGATGGGTGTGGCGTCCGGCATGGGCGATGATCTCGCATCATGGGCCACCGTGCTGGCTATTGTCATGTATAACCCCCGTCATCTCCGAAGCGCAAGGGCGCGACGTTCAACTCACTCGAAGGACGGTGTCGAGCGCGTCTTGCAACGCCGTATCGCTGAACGGCTTGTGCAGGCACTCCACGGCACCCAGTTCCAGCATGCGCGCACGGACATCCTCGTCCGCCAGAGCGGTTATGAAGATTGTCGGAATCCTGTAGCCCCGACCGGCCAGCTCTCGTTGCAGATCAGGCCCGGACATGCCCCGGCATAGCGATATCGAGGATCAAACAGTCGTTCCGGCCGATGGAATTGGATGCGAGGAACTCCTCTGCCGACGAGAATGCCCGGGCCATATAGCCGAACTCCTTCAGCAGGTCGGGTAACGATTCGCGCATGGATTCGTCGTCATCAACGACCGAAACAACGGAACGTTCGGCCATCACGGACTCCTCGATTGGTGTGGTGGATATGTCGTTACAAGTCTTGGGAGCTGTCCCAAGAACGTCCGCATTTCGGCCTCTCTCGGACTGCCCTGGTGCCGGGCGGAGAAGGAAAACAACGGTTCGGGTCGATCATTCATCGCGGCCGATAAGGCGCAACTAGCAAGATGCGTGGGCGAAGCATATTCAACGAGACCATCAGCCTGAGATCTGGTCTCCTCATTGTTCAGTGCCGTGATCGACGGGGCCGTACCAGGATGCTCCAATCTACCCATGGACGTCCATGATACGTAGGTGTCGGTCAGTCAAATCGTCAATTGATGCCAAGGTATCGCCGACACCATGGTCCAATAGCGGCCTCATAGGCCTAGTGGTATTCGTGTCGTGACTGACGAAGTCGGGTGAGCGGACGGATTGTTCTATCGGACGCCACATTGATCTCGTTGCGAGATCTGCCAGTGCATCGAAACGGAAGGAGCCGCAATGGTCAGCAACCATCAGCCCGGTCAAGCCGTTTTCAGATCAGTCCTGCCGGAAGATATCGACTGGAAGCCCTTGGCGGCGTTCCCACCATCGGTCCGCCTCGCCGTCATCGTCGGTCGTCCTTCCGAGCCCGGCCCCTATCTGATCCGGGTCAAAGTGCCCTCCGGCGTGAAGCTGATGCCGCATCGCCACCCGGAGGACCGTATTTATACAGTCATGTCCGGCGATTTCTATATTGGCCTGGGTGAACAATTCGACGGCGACAAAGTGAAGGCTTATCCGCCCGGTAGCGTCATTATCTTGCCTGGCGGTACGTCCCATTTTCATTGGGCCAAATCGGGCGAGTACGTCACGCAAGTGACAGCGATCGGGCCGCTTGGCCTTGAGTACCTGGACTTGAAGGACGATCCGCGGAGCGGGGGGGCGCTTAGCCGGAGAGAATCGTCCCGCGCTGCGCGGGCCAATTGACCCGAAAAGGCCTCAAGAGGTTAGGAGTGCGCTATGATCATCGCCAAGATCGAGACCTATCCTCTGCACATTCCGACGAAACCCGGTAGCAGATCCGATGCCGCGGCTTGGGGTGACAAGGATCTGCCCGCAGCGGACTCGCTGCTGGTCAAGGTGACGACAGACCAGGGACTGGAAGGCTGGGGCGAGGCCTTCGGCTTCCGCGCGGTCGCATCGGCGAAGTTGGCGGTCGAAGAGCTGATCGCACCGATCTGCATCGGCCGGGATGCGGCGCGGATCACCTCTCTGATGCTCGAAGTGCAAAAGAGGCTGCACATCTTCGGGCGAGGCGGGCCGCTGATGTACGGCATCTCGGCGGTCGAGATTGCGCTCTGGGACATCGCGGCAAGGCGGCCAACGCGGCGATCTGCCGGCTTCTGGGCGGCGGCGGTGGCGTTCTGCCGTGCTATGCAAGCTTGAGCCGGTTTTCGGATCCGGTACTTGTCCGCGCCAATGTTCGGCACGCGATCGATGCTGGATTTTGCAGTTTGAAGCTTCATGAAATCGAGCTTCCGGCTATTCGCGCCGCGCGGGACGAGGCCGGCTCCGACATCGAGCTGACGCTCGATGTGAATTGCCCGTGGACGCTGAACGAGGCGCGGGTGAGGGCGGAAGAGCTTCAGGAGTTTCGATTGAAATGGCTGGAGGAGCCGATCTGGCCGCCGGAGAATTATGATGGGCTGGCCGAGTTGCGGCGGACGCGCATGGTCCCGATCGCTGCAGGAGAGAATGTGTCCACTCTTCTGGATTTCGAACGGCTTCTGGCCGCCGGAGCCGTGGATTTTGTCCAGCCGAGCGTTGCGAAAATGGGCGGCATCAGCGAGATGTGCAAGATCTTCCCGCTCCGCGGCCATCCACAATGTCGCCGTCATGCCGCACACATTCTACGACGGTCCGGGGCTGCTGGCCGCAATCCATGCGACCGCGGCGCTGGGGACGGCCGATACGATGATCGAGTGGCGCTATTTCGATCTCGAGGCGCGGCTTTACGGCGACGCGCTTCTCCCCGTGGACGGTCGGGTGGCGGTCCCGCAAGGCCCGGGCCTGGGATGCGAGCCCGACCGAAACGTCATCCGCGACTACCTGCGGGCTTAGCAGGTCGCCGAGAAAACCTGCGACCGGGGGCACGACGGGTCGCGCTAGAGGGTTCGCGCTGTGCGCCGCCGAAATCGGGGCAGCGTTCAAATTGCTGCACTAGATCGGCTCGCTCGATCAGCGGTCACGTGTATCGCATCGGACTAATGGCACCAACCGAGAGCTTGGAGATAATCGTGGACGATATTGCAACTGCTGGACAGTTCCGCCTGGAGAAGCGTCTGCCGTCCTATTGGCGGGTGACGTTCGACCATCCACCTCTGAATATTTTCGGTCCAAAGAACATTCCGCAATTGAACGAGATTGTCCAAGCGCTCGAAACGGACAGGGACGTAAAGGTGGTTGTCTTCGACAGCGCGGTGGATGGTTTCTTTCTGACGCATTATGACTTTCTCGCCAAGCTCGAAGACTCGACGAGCCTGCCGCCCGGCCCGACCGGATTGCAGCAGCTTCCCGATATGCTGGTGCGGCTGAGCCGCGCGCCGGTGGTGTCGATCGTCTCGATCCGCGGCCGCGCCACAGGCGTCGGAAGCGAGCTTTCGCTTGCGAGCGATATGCGCTTTGCAAGTCGGGAAAAGGCGATCCTGTCGCAATGGGAGGTTGGCGCCGGCCTGGTTCCGGGCGGGGGGCCGATGGCGCGACTGCCCCGCCTCATCGGCCGGGGGCGGGCGCTGGAAGTGCTGCTCGGCGCGGACGATATCAGGGGCGATGTTGCTGAACTTTATGGCTACGTCAATCGTGCGCTGCCCGACGCGGAGCTTGATGGTTTCGTCGATGCGCTCGCGATGCGGATTGCTTCGTTCGACAAGCAGGCCATCGCGGAAACGAAACGCCTGGTCAATATCGCAAGCCTGCCGGCGGATTCCGAAATCGCGCCCGAGTGGGATGCCTTCCTCGCCTCGGTCGAGCGCCCCGCCGCCCAGAAAAGGATAAGGGCGCTGATGGCGCGTGGTTTCCATAGGGCCGGCGATGTGGAAAATCGTCTCGGATATTACGTGGCCAGCTCGGTGATTGAGCGCCAATACAGGCTGATGGGTGATTGGCTCGTCGCGGTCGAAGTTCTCTTCGAGGCAATTATCAGATCGCGGGAGCGTAACCGGGGCGAGTTCATCGAGCCCATCCAGCTCGATAGGAGAATGCAGGCGGTATAGCAAGAAGGAGGCGACAATGGACTGGGACAAGCTCCGTACCTTCAATGCGGCTGTGGAGACCGGCAGTTTCTCCAGCGCCGGGCTGATGTTGAATCTCAGCCAGTCCGCCGTCAGCCGCCAAATCAGTTCGCTGGAACACGACCTCAAGACGGCGCTGTTTCATCGGCATGCCCGCGGTCTGAAGCTGACCGAACAGGGCGAGGTGCTCCATGAGGCGGCGAGGGAGGTGATTGCCTGCGTCTCGATCGCCGAGGCCCGCCTGACCGAGAACCGCGAGCACCCCGAGCGGGGTGCTGAAGATCAGCACCGACGTGGCGTTCGGCGAATTCTGGCTTGCACCGCGGCTAAAGGAATTCCACGAACTCTATCCTGATATCACGCTCACTTTGCTCTTCGATGGCGGTGATGCCGATTTGGCCATGCGGGAGGCCGACGTCGCTATCCGGTTGTCGTCAAGCCAGAGGTCCAGCGTCGTGCAACGCCGGATTTTCGGTACGCGTTCCTTTGCTTATGCTGCACCCGGCTACTTGGAAGCCCGCGGCATGCCCAGTCAGCCGGCCGATCTGGACCGGCACCGGCTCGTCGTGCGGGACGGCGCCGGATTATCGGCTGCGAGCGATGACACCTGGCTGTTGAAGCTTGGTATGGAAGGTCGCAAACCCCCGACAACCGGTCGCTGTATTGGACAATCTCGCCGGCCTGTATCGGGCGGTGTTGGGTGGTCTGGGGATCGGAGTATTGCCGCGTTTCACCGGCCCTGAAGCAGCGGGACTGATCCGAGTCCCTGCCGAATGGGCGCTACCGGTCGTAGACGGCTATTTCCTCTATCCAGCGGAGTTGCGGCGCTCGAAGCGAGTAACGGTCTTCCGGGACTTCCTTGTTCGCAAGATCGCCGAGAGCCGGATTTCCGCGGAAAGCGAAGCGCCTGCGAATCACTCCCGTCCTCGGCTTTTGGTCGTGAACGACAGTGAATGAAAGGCCGGACGAATGTCTGCATTACTCCCGAAGGGCGGGTGCGCGATGGACAGAATTGACGCAATGAAGGTCTTCGTGGCGGTGGTCGACGCAAACAGCCTTACCGGCGCCAGCCACAAGCTCGGCCGCTCGCCCGCTGCGGTATCGCGTGCGCTGGCTTTCCTCGAGAAGCATGTCGGAACCCAGCTTCTGCACCGCACGACCCGCTCCATCCGGCTCAGCGAGTCCGGAGCGCGCTATGCGGCCGCCTGTCGCCGGATGCTGGCCGATCTCGAAGAGGCCGACATGCTGGTGGCCGGAGAACGGTCGGCGCCCTGCGGGATGCTCACGGTGACCGCGCCCGTCGCGGTCGGTGAAGATGTCTTGCGGCCAGTGCTGGACGCCTTCATGGATGCCTACCCGAACGTCTCGGTCCGCTTGGATCTGCTCGATCGTCCGGCAAATCTCATCGATGGAGGCAGCGATGTCGCGCTCAGGATCTCGCATCTCGCGGATTCGAGGCTCGTTGCCATCCGTCTGGGAGAAGTCAGGCGCGTCGTGGCGGCGTCGCCGCGGTATCTGGCGACACGGCCACGCATTGCCGAGCCGGCCGATTTGGCCAAGCACCAGATCATCGCGATGACGCATTTCGGGATCGAGTCATGGTCCTTCGCGGCGTCGGAAGGATCGGCGCGTCCACGCATGGTCCACTTTACGCCGCGACTGATCGTCAACAGTGTCCGCGGCGCGATCGCGTCTGCCGTCGAAGGGTGTGGCGTAACCCGCCTGTTTGCCAACCACATCGCCGAGGAAGTTCTGGCGGCCGATCTGAAACTGCTCTTGACCCAGGACGAACACCCGCCCTATCCGGTCCATCTCATGACCCCCGCAAGGTCGCCTGTCCGTGCCGAAGGTCCGCGCGTTCATCGACTTTGCCGTTCCCCGGCTACGTGCGCGATTTGCTCGGCTCAACGACGAATGGAGCCCAACCGGGCCTGTTCTGCCGGCATCCCGACAAGCCGAAGGTCGAGCTCGTCGGGATAGGTGCAAGCTGGTGCCCGTGGTTGCTCTGAATGCCCCCTCGGAAGGAGCGCAGCCTTCCGCTCGCGTGGCTGTTCGGGTCATGGGCTGACCTTCATGACCTCATCGCGGCACTTTGCATTCCATCCGTCGTGTCCCCCGGCACCACGGGGAGAGAGAATCGAAACGTCGCGCCGCCGCCCTCGCGCGCGTCTGCCCACAAGCGACCGCCATGCGCAGCAGCGATCTTGCGCGAAATTGCCAGCCCCAGACCTATGCCATGAGGCTTGGTCGTGTAGAGCGCGTCGAACAACCTCGGCATGTGCTGGGGGAGCGATGCCAATTCCGTTGTCGGCGACGAACAGGACGATTTGCCCGCCGAGCAGGTTCGCGCCGATGCTCAATGCACGTCGACGCGTGATCGTGCGCATCGCGTCGATCGCATTGCGAACCAGATTTACGATCACCTGTTGGACCTGCACGCGGTCGCCGAGCGCACGCGGCAGGTTCGTCGGAAACTCGGTCTCGAGCAGCACGTGCTCGCGCGCCAGCGCGGCGGTTGCGAGCGAGGTGACTTCGCGCATCGCGTCCTCGACGTCGAGGGGTGCGATCGCTGGGTTCGCGTCCCGGATCAATGACTTCAGTCCCGCGACCACGGCAGCGGCGCGGCGGCTCTCGTCGATCACGCGCCCCAGCGAGGCCAGTACGCGATCCTGGTGGTCAAGCCCGCCAGCAATCCAGCGCCGGCAGGCGTCGGCGCTGCTGGCAATCGATGCCAGCGGCTGGCCGATCTCGTGAATGATCGAACCGGCGAGCTCTCCATCGAGGCGAGGCGCAGCGAGGTCGCCAACTCGGCTTCGGCCCGCCGTAAGGCCTCTTCCCCTGTCCTGCATTCCGTCACGTCGGTCAACACGCCGTAATAGACGGGATCGCCCACATGATCGTGGTTGAGCTCGGCTTCGCAGCGGATACAGCGCGTCTCGTCTCCGAGCCGGATGCGACATTCGAACTGAATGGGCTCGAGCGCCGCAATCGTATCGAACAGCGTCTTCACGACGCGCACGTGCTCGTCCGGGTGGATCTTCTCCGTCCAGGTGACGAGGTCGATCTCGCCAAGCGCGGGATCGAAGCCGAACAGCTTGTAGAATTCGAGTGATCCACGCACCCGTTGCGTGCGCGTGTTGTAGCGGAAATCCCCCATGCGCCCGATCTGCTGGTGTTTGATCATGGCGGCACGGGTCTCGCGCAGCGCCGCCTCGGTCTCGTGGCGCGACTGCCGCTCGGCGGCAAGCTGATCCTCGAGCATTGCGATCATGGCATCCCCGCACTCGTCGGCACCGCCGCTCCCGCTGCGGGGCGGCAAAGGATGCTCCTTGACCATCGAGGTCGCGGTCATGACATCACTTACCTCCAGGCACCTCGTGAAGGCATGATCGGCTGGGCGACGATGGAAGTTACGGCCAAGTAACTTCCAATGCGCTTGCCGGACCGATCCGCAGGTTCCCAGGACGAGGTGGAACTTGCAAACGGCGCTCTGAGACTGCGGCAAAACGTGCCGTCGATCGGATCCGCATTGGAGCGCCACCCGCCAAAAGCGGCTACCCGGATCTAAAAGGTTGACGACCGTAGTGGCGAGTAAAAAGGGGTAAAAACCTGGTAGTCGAGAAGAACTGGCCTCGTCTCCCATGTGGCCTTGCTGATGACCGGAATCCGTTCTGCTTGTTGGAGGTTCTGGATCGGGCTGCAGATCGCAACGTCCGAATGCGGCAAGGTCAGGGCCTGCGGTGAAGCTCGTCCGCGACGCAAGCCGCCGCGGCACGGTACTCCGCACTTCAATTGCGAGGGGGCAATTCTCAAGTCGGCCCAGGTGATCCGTGCCCGAGTTCGGCGAGAAGGCAGCGCGCCGACTTCAAGTCGGCGGTCTCGAAGCCTTCGGCAAAGCGCTGGTAAACGCCGGCAAGCAGCTCCCGCGCGCGACTGGCCTGCTCGTGTCCCGCCCATAGACGTGCGAGTTGAGTGGCGGCCCGCAGTTCCCATCCCGGGCGGACTGCTCGCGCGCCCATTTGAGCGCACGGAGCAGCGATGCCTCCGCCTCCGCCAGATCAGGTTGCGGCCCCCCCAATAAGATCTCGGCCTGGGCGCGCAGCAGATCCGGCATGTCGAACCGTCCGTCATCCTGTTCCGCCAACGTGATCGCTTCGGCAATTGCGGTCCTCGCAGGCTCGAACTCTCCCAAGCGGGCGAGCCCTTCCGCCAAAGCGCGGCGAAAGCCTCGGGCGAGAATGATCTGGCGATCTGATTGAAGCGCCGGAAGGGCGTCCCGCAAGAGCCGGACGCCGGCACTTGTCTCGCCCCGTATGACCAGGATCTCCCCCCTCAATGCGGGGCCGATGGAGCGATAGGGACCGAGAGAGTACTTGGTGGCATAAGCGATCAGGCGCTCGACGCCCTCTTGCGCTTTATCGATTTCGCCGGCCCATAGAAAGACTGGAATGAGGTAGACGAGGGAAAGGCACACCGTGACCGGATGGTCACGCCTTACCGCCTCCTCGATGGCCTGATCAGCGAATGCGAGGGCGCGCTCGGGCCGACCGCGTAGCCATTGCACCCGCGCCAGAATGATAAGCACCCGCACAAAATGGTCGTAGCCGGATAAGTCCAAATAAATCTGGTTGGACGGGGCCGACAGCTTGAGGCCGTGTTCGCAATGGCGTTGCGCCGCCGCCTGGTTGCCAAGCACATGATGCGTTACGCCGAGCATCCACTCGGACATAATGATCCCGGCTGAGTCGCCGGCCGCTCGGGCAATCCTGGCGCTCCGCTCGGCCGCTTCAAGCGCGGCACGGTGATCGCAGATCCGCGTCAAGAAAATGTGCAGCCAGGCGAGCAGGCGCAGTTGATGCTGGTCTTCCCCGAGTGCCTCGGCGAGGCCAAGGCCGCGCTCGATCGTAAACCTCACCTCGTCGCTGTTGCCATGAGCGTACATCGAGGACATGGCAAGAGCCTCTCGAAGCGCCAATTCGCGCTGCGTTCCGCGCTCCGCCTCCGGCAATGCCTCGACGGCGAGTTCACACCAGCGCTCGCATTCGCGGAAAAGCGACAGCGCGGTGAACAGCGACGCTGATCGCGCCGAAAGCTCGACGCCAATGGCGGCGTCGCCGGTCCCGCCGAAGCACCATTCGAGCGCTGCCCGGACATTTCCCAGATGAGGCGCGTAAGTCGACAAGTCCCGGGTGGCGAACACGGACACCTTGACCGTTTCCGGCTTGAGAAGGTCCGTGTAGTAGAGAGCGTGCCCTCGTGCGGCGGCTTGTCCCTCTCCGAGGTCCACGAGTTTCGTTGCAGCATAGAAGCGCGTCGTATCCGGAAGCCGGAAATAGGTCGAGCAGCCGAAATTCGATGTCCAGACGAGACATTTACCGACCAGGCCCGCGAGCGCCTCGGCGACGGCCGGCGCATCCGCATTCGAGTCGCCTGCCACGGACAGCGCGCCGTCGAGCGTGAAATTGCCAACGAATGTCGCGAGCCGGCACAGGACCGTCTTCTCGGACTCCGAGAGCAGGTCGTAGCTCCAGTCGAGCATTGCCTGCAGGGTCTGATGGCGCGGCGGCGCGGTGCGTCGGCCGTGCCAGAGCAGTTTGAACCGATGGTCGAGCTGGTCGGCGGTTCCCCGAATGCCGTAAGTGCCGACCCGGCTGCCCGCCAGTTCGAGTGCGAGAGCGACCCCGTCGAGCCGGCGGCATATTTCAGCAACCGTCGGCGCATCGGCGTCCGTCAGCCCGGATCGGTAGCCGCTGGCGGCGGCCCGGTCCATGAACACCTGCACGGCAGGCGAGGCAAGTGCCTGGGCGGCGGTCAGCTCCTCCTGGTCGAGCGGCGTATCGAGCGGCAGAAGCCGGTGAACGTTCTCGCCCTCGACACGCAACGCTTCGCGGCTGGTCGTCAGGAGATGCACCTGGGGTGCCCCCGCGAAAAGGCATTCCGCCAGGGTCGCCACAGCCTCGATCACATGCTCGCAGTTGTCGAGAATAAGGAGGACCCTTCGGTCGGCGAGGAAGGCGACCAGACCTGGAATCGGATCTTGCGCTTGATTGAGGCATCTGAGGGCCGAGCCGACGGTGGCGGCGACGAGTCTGGCATCGGTGAGCGCGCCCAGATCGACGAAGCAGACGGCCTCGTCGAAATCCCGGAGCAGCGCGTAGGCCGCCGCAACGGCGACAGTCGTTTTACCGATGCCGCCTGGCCCGACAATGCTGACAAACCGTCGCGACATCAGGACCGAGCGCAGCGCGCAAACCGTCTCGTCGCGGCCCACCATCCGCGTGAGGTACGCCGGCAGCTCAGGGAACTTGATCAGCGGATTCGAGGCCGCCGGTGCGAACTCGCGTCGCGCGGCGCGATGGACAGGGCCGACGAAACAATACCCCCGCCCGGGAATGTTGGCGATGTATCGGACGCCATCTGCAGCCTCACAAAGCGATTTGCGCAGACTGACAACGTTGACCCGCAGATTGGCGTGCTCGACCGTGACATCGGGCCATACGCGCTCGATCAGCGCGCGATGACTCACCACCTCTCCCGGGCGCTCGACGAGAGCAATCAGGATGTCAAGGGCACGGCCGCCTACCGGGACAGGCTTGTCCCCCTTGACGAGCTGCCGTTCTACGATGAACAGACGGAACGGGCCGAAAGATACAGTCTCGCGCATCCGCACGCCGTCGCCATCAGACGCGACCTGTCGTGTATTTGACTGGCCGGGACTTGCGGGATGAGGGCGCGGCACTGCATTTGCCATTTGCGAGAGCCCGGTTCTTTCAGCCCCGATCGATCGGCTGGCGCGTCTAGCTTCGCATCATCGAGATCAAGGACGAGCAGAGCATGGATATCCGATATCAGCCCCAACTGTTTTCCAGCGAGATATCGTCGCACGGGATCCAGAATGCGACAAATGCGCGATCGGGAATTGGCCGCGATCTCTCGGATTGTTGATTGCCGCGGATAGCTTGGCCGCCCGCCGAGCCTTTGAACGGCCGGACCAAAAATAAGTGACGTTGGGCCCAAAGATATTTGGCGCCGCACGACAACCCTTGCGGCCGGATGTTGGCGGGGATGCCGAGAATTTTGCCCCGGCACCACGCGCTATAAGTATCTGATAAAATTGGCGGACCCGAAACGATTCGAACGTTCGGCCTCTGCCTTCGGAGGGCAGCGCTCTATCCAGCTGAGCTACGGGTCCAGCGCCGGCAAACTAGCCCGAATGCCTGGGCCAGCTCAACCCTCTAATTCGCATGGCACCGTGTTGGCGCCGGAACGGCCTATTCCAGCCGGCGGTGGAACACGGCGAAGAGGCGCTCCCAATGGCGTTCGGCCGACTCCTTCTTATAGACCGCGCGCTGCGGGAAGGCGAAGCCATGCGCCGACTCCGCATAGATCTCGACCTCGAAATCGATCCCGGTCTGCTCCAGATGCGCACGCAGCGCTTCGACCATCGGCAGGGGGGCCCAATGATCCGTTTCGGCGCAGGCGAAATACATCTCGCCCTTGATGCGCGCGGCCAGCAGATGCGGGCTGTCGGGTGCGTCGGTCAGCAGCCGGACGCCGTAGACCGAAGCGGCGGCGGTGATGCGCTCGGGGAAGGTGCCGGCGGCGGTGAAGGCGAAAGGCCCGCTCATGCAGTAGCCGACGCAGCCGATCGGGCCGGGTCGGGCCGCCGGCTGGTTGTCGACAAAGCCGAGCAGCGCTTCGACGTCCTCCATGAGCATGGCGTTGCTCAGGCTGTCCATCATCGTGAACATGCGCTGCCGTTCCGCGCTGTCGGGGGTGAGTGCGCTGGTCTCGAGCACCGTGCCGGGGCCGTGCCGGTAATAGAGATTCGGCAGCAGCACGTAATAGCCGACCGTCGCGAAGCGCCGGACCATGTCGCGCAGTTCCTCGCGGATGCCGGGCGCATCCATCAGGAACAGGATGACCGGCCAGGGGCCGCCGCGCTCGGGATGGCAGATGAAGGTGTCGACCGCCCCGGCCTTGGTCGGGATCGCGATCTGCTGCTCGATCATGGCGGCTTCCTCTTCAGATGGAATAGGACAGGAGTAGCTGCCCGCGGCCCGAGGGTTCAAGACCCGAATTGCTCCGGCGCGGCGCGCCCGCTATCGTCCGCGCCGTCGCCGCCGAGCCAGGAGCCGTCTTGTCCGAATCGCAGAACACCGGAAATCCGTTGCAGCAGGCCGTGGCACTGCATCAGCAAGGTCAGTTGGCGGCGGCCGAGACGCTCTACCGTGCCGTGCTCGAGCGGAATCCCGGCGAACTCAACGCCTTGCACCTGCTCGGCGTGCTGCGTCAGCAGCAAGGCCGCGCCGACGAGGCGGTGACGCTGCTGGCGCGGGTCCTGGCGGCCGCGCCGGGCATCGCCGTCGTGTACAGCAATTACGGCAACGCGCTGAAGGATCTGGGGCGGTTCGACGAGGCTGCCGACAGCTATCGCCGGGCGCTCGCGATCGATCCGGGCTTTGCCGATGCGCGCTACAATCTGGGCCGGCTGCTCAAGGATCGCGGCAAATTTGCGGAGGCGGCAGACTGCTTCGAAATGGTGCTGGCCGGCGAGACGGGCTCGGCGGAGCTGCACAATGATCTCGGTCTGGTGTTGCAGGAGCTGGGCCGGCTCGACGATGCGGTCGTGCAGTACCGGGCGGCCCTGGCGCGGGCGCCCGATCAGGCGGTGTTGCATTGCAATCTGGGCTGGGCGCTGCTCGGCACCGGCGACCTGGTCGCTGCCGAAGCCAGCCTGCGCAAGGCTCTGTCGCTCCAGCCTGGCCTGCCGCAGGCGGCGCTCGGGCTGGGCGATGTCTATCGGGCGCTCGACCGGCTCGACGATGCCGTGGCGCTCTACCGGCAGGCCTTGCCGGGCGCGCGCGGCGACGCCGTGTTGCGCAACAATCTCGGCACCACGCTGCTGCGGCTCGATCAGGTCGAAGCGGCGGCGGCCACGCTGGGCGAGGCGGGTGGCGCTGCGGCCAGATCTGGTGGAAGCGCGGATCAATTACGGCAACGCCTTGAACCGGCTCGGCCGGCATCAGGCGGCGCTGGCCGAGTATGAATCGGCGCTGGCGCTCGATCCGGCATCGGTCGACGCCCGCAACAATTTCGCCGGCGCGCTGTCGAACCTCGGCCAGCGCGAGGCCGCGATTGCGGAGTATCGCCGCGTGCTCGCGGCGCGGCCCGATTTCGCCGACGCGCATTTCAACCTCGGCAACGCGCTGGGCTCGATGAAGCGCTTCGACGAGGCGGCAGCTGCGTTCCAGCAAGCGCTCGCCGCCGATCCCGGCTATAGCGCCGCCATGGGCAGCCTGATCACGATCCGGCGCTCGGCCTGCGACTGGAGCCGGTATGAAGCGGATCTGGCCGCGCTCGGTCGGCTGATCGACGAAGACGCGATCGGCGCCGATCCGTTCATTACGCTCGCCTCGCCGCTCTCGGCCGCGCAACTGCTCCGCTGCGCCGAAACGACCGTCGCGCGCAGTTTCGGTAAGATCCGGGCTTTGTCGGCGCGGGCCGGTGCGTGCGGCGGGGCCGATCCGGCTGGCGTATCTCTCGGCGAATTATCACGGCCATGCCGTGGCCTCGCTCGTTGCCGAGCTGATCGAACGCCATGACCGGGCGCGCTTCGATGTGACCGGCATTTCCTTCGGTCCCGACGATGGGAGCGCGCTTCGTGCACGCATGATGCACGGCTTCGATCGCTTCATCGATGTCCGGTCCGAGAGCGACCGTGCCGTGGCGCAGCGGCTGGCCGAGCTGGAGATCGACATAGCAGTCGATCTGATGGGCCATACCCGTGACAATAGGCTCGGCATTCTGGCCTATCGGCCGGCGCCGCTGCAGGTCAGTTTCCTGGGCTATCCAGGGCCGACCGGTGCGGATTTCATCGATTATGTCGTGGCCGACGCTACGGTGCTGCCGCGTGACCGGCAGCCATACTGGACCGAGCGGATCGTCCATTTGACCGGCTGCTACCAAGCCAACGATTCGCTGCGGCCGATCCCGGATGCCCGGCCCAGCCGGGTGGAATGCGGCTTGCCGGAGCAGGGCTTCGTGTTCTGCTGCTTCAACAACAATTACAAGATCTCGCCGGACATCTTCGCGATCTGGATGCGGCTTCTGGCGGCGGTGCCGGGCAGCGTGCTGTGGCTGCTGCGCGACAATGACGATGCGGCGCGGCGTCTCGCGGCAGAGGCGGCGGCGCATGGCGTCGATCCGGCGCGGCTGATCTTCGCGCCGGTCGCCGGGCCGGAGCATCATCTGGCGCGGCATCGCCAGGCCGATTTGTTCCTCGACACGCTGCCCTATAACGCGCACACGACGGCGAGCGATGCGCTGCGCATGGGGCTCCCGGTGCTCACCTGTCCCGGCGAGAGCTTCGCGGCGCGGGTGGCGGCCAGCCTGCTGACCGCGCTCGACATGCCGGAGCTGATCGTGCCGGATCTGGCAAGCTATGAGGCGCTCGCCCTGGCGCTCGCGACCGACCCGGCGCGGCTGTCGGCGATCAAGCAGAAGCTTTTGCGCAATGCCGCCGGAGCCGCGCTGTTCGACGGCGACCGCTTCCGGATCGGGCTGGAGGCCGCCTATGAACGCATGGTGGCGCGCAGCCGGGCGGGTTTGCCGCCTGAGGGCTTCGCCGTGTGATGGCCGCCGACATGCTCCAGCAAGCCGTAATGCTGCATCAGCAGGGCAAGCTGGTGGAAGCCGAGGCGCTCTATGAAACGGTGCTTCGTCAAGCGCCCGGGGAACTCAATGCCTTGCACTTGCTGGGCGTTTTGCGTCAGCAGCAAGGTCGGGCCGGGGAGGCGGCGGCGCTGCTCGAGCGGGTGCTGGCGGCGGCGCCCGATGCCGCAGCGGTGCACAGCAATTACGGCAACGCGCTCAAGGATCTGGGCCGCCACGACGACGCCGAAGCCAGCTACCGCCGGGCGCTTGACCTGGCGCCGGGTTTTGCCGATGCACGCTGCAATCTCGGCCGGCTGCTCAAAGAGCGCGGTGCGCTGGCCGAGGCCGCCGCCTGTTTCCGGACGGTGCTACAGGCTGAGCCGAATTCGGTCGATCTGCACAACGAACTCGGGCTCGTGCTGCAGGAACAGGGCGAGCTCGCCGGCGCGATCGGGCATTTCCGCGCTGCCGCGACCCTGGCCCCGGACCGTGCCGTGCTGCACCACAATCTCGGCAATGCGCTCTATCGCCAGGGCGATCTCGCAGCCGCCGAGGCGAGCCTGCGTCGGGCGCTCGAGCTTGAGCCGAGCCTGGCGGAGCCGGCCGTGGCACTGGGCAATGTCCTGAAGGCGCGCGATCTTCCGGAAGCGGCGCTGGCTGCTTACGACCGCGCTTTGACGGCAGCGCCGGACCATGTTCTGGCGCACTACAATCATGCCTGTTTGCTGCAGTCGCTGAAGCAGCATGACGCAGCCGCGACCGGGTTCGGCCGCGTACTGGCGCTCGATCCGGGCCATGCCCGGGCTTTCGACGCCCGGGTTACGGCGCGATTGCAAGCCTGCAATTGGGACTTCTACGCCGAGGATATCGCTGTGATGCGTGCGCGCATCGCGGCGGGGACGGGCGACGTGGCCCCGTTCGCCTCGCTCGCCCTGCCGCTGACACAAGCCGAGCAGCTGGATTGCGCGCGGAGCTTCGTCGCGGCGACCGCGCCAGCCCAAGCGCCGAAATGGCGTAAGCGCAGCGGCGCGGGCGGGCGACTGCATCTCGCCTATATCTCAGCCGATTTCCATCGCCACGCGACCGCCTATCTGATGGCCGAGCTGTTCGAGCGGCACGATCGGAGCCGCTTCGAGGTGACCGGCATCTCGCTCGGCCCCGATGACGGCAGCGCCATCCGGGCGCGGCTGGTTGCCGGCTTCGACCGCTTTCTCGATCTCGGGGCCGGGACCGATGCCGCCATCGCCCAGCGCCTGGCCGATCTCGGCGTCGATATCGCAATCGATCTCAAGGGCCATACCAAGGACAACCGCTTCGGTCTCTTTGCCCATCGGCCGGCTCCGCTGCAGGTCAGCTATCTGGGTTATCCCGGCACGACGGGCGCCGGTTACATCGACTATGTCATTGCCGATCCGACCGTGCTGCCCTTCGACCGGAAGAATTTCTGGACCGAGCGGATCGTCCAGCTCTCTGGCTGCTACCAGCCGAACGACGCGCAGCGCCGGATCGCCGCCGAGACGCCGAACCGGGCCGAATGCGGGTTGCCGGCCGAAGGCTTCGTCTTCTGCTGCTTCAACAATAGCTACAAGATCGCGCCGCCGGTCTTCGCCGTCTGGATGCGGCTGCTGCTGCAGGTACCGGGCAGCGTGCTCTGGCTCTACCACGACAATGCCGATGCAGAGCGCCGGCTGAGAGCCGCGGCGCGAGGGCAGGGCGTCGATCCGGCGCGGCTGGTCTTCGCTCGACCGCTGCCGCTGGAGGCGCATCTCGCGCGCCACCGCTTGGCCGATCTGTTCCTCGACACGCTGCCTTACAACGCCCACACCACGGCCAGTGACGCGCTCTGGGCCGGCCTGCCGCTGGTCACCTGCCGGGACGAAAGCTTTGCCGGTCGCGTCGCCGCGAGCCTGCTCGCCGCGCTGGGTCAGGGCGGGCTGATCACCGCCGACTTGGCCGGGTATGAGGCGCTGGCGTTGCAGCTTGTCCGGGAACCCGATACGCTTGCGGCGTGCCGTCAGGCCTTCCGTTCGGCGGCCGATGCGCCGCTTTTCGATGGCGATGCCTGTCGGAGCCAGCTCGAAGCCGCGTATCATCAGATGTGGGAGCGCCATTGCCGAGGCGAGGCGCCACAGAGCTTTCGGGTCGAATAAACCCCGCGGCGCCGGCGTCTATGCCGTGTCGGTTGGTGTCTGGAGTTGGGGGCGGTGGGGATGAGCACGGTTCGGCGATTGGCCCTGGCGATCGCGCTGGCCTTGTTGTGCAGCGCGTTGCCCGGTCGGGCTCAGACCGTGCTTCCGGTGGTGAGCGGCACCTTCAGCTTTCCGCTCGGCGTGGCGCTGGATGCTGCTGGGAACGCCTATGTCGCCAACAACGCCTCGAACACGATTACGAAGGTGACGCCCGCCGGCGTAGCGAGTGTCTTCGTCGCTGCGGGGCAGGGGCTAGATCATCCGACCGGCTTGGCGTTCGACGCCGCCGGCAACCTCTACATCGCCAATGGCGGCAATGGCACGGTTAGCGAAGTGACGTCTTCCGGCGTTGTGTCGGTCTTCGTCGGCGGCCTCGGCACGCCCGCCGGCCTGGCTTTCGATACTGCCGGCAATCTCTATGTTTCCGATTCGAGCGGCGATGCGATCCGCGAAGTCTCACCTGCGGCAGCGGTGACGCTGTTCGCCGGCAATACCGATTTTCTGAATACGCCCGAGGGTCTGGCCTTCGATGCTGCCGGTAACCTGTATGTTGCCAATCTGATGAGCGTGCCGGGCGGTCCGGCCGTAAGCGTGGTTACCCCGGCTGGCGCGATCAGCAGCTTTGCCGACGCCACCCAGGATTTCCTGTTTGCGGTTTATCTGAGCTTCGACGGGAGCGGCAATCTCTACGTCACCTCGGCGCTCGGCCCTATCAGCGAGATCAGCCCTTCCGGTGTGGTCACGACCCTCGACTCGACATCGTTCGTCAGCCCCGAGGGCATTGCCGCTGATCGCGCCGGCAATCTCTATATTGCCGATGTCGACGCCATGACGTTGAGCAAGCGGACGCCGAACGGCGCGGTCACCCTTGTGGCCGGCAATGCCCTGGCGGTGCCGAAATTCCTGACGACGGATCCGGCGGGCAATATCTATGTCGCCAATAGCGGCAGCAAGACCGTCACCAAGGTGACGCCGCAAGGAATGACAGCGGTGCTGGTACCGCGCGGAGGCGGTATCGGCGATCCGGTCGGCGCGGCATTCGGTCCGGACGGCATACTCTATGTTGGGGATGACCAGTTCGATGCGCCGAAGATCGACAAGGTCGCAGCGGACGGGGACGGTCACGCTGTTCGCCGATCTGACCGGTACGGGCGCCGAGCCGCAAGGCATGGCCTTCGCCGCCGACGGTTCGCTCTATGTCGCCGACAGCAGCGAAGGCGCCATCCTGCGGATAACGACCGACGGCACGATCAGCACCTTCCTCACCGCCGCAGCGGCCGGGCTCAGCCTGCCGGAGGGGCTCGCCTTCGACGTGCTCGGCAATCTCTATATTGCCGATGCCGGCTTCGGCAGTATTCTCAAGGTGACGCCGTCGGGCACGGTCAGCACCTTCGTGCCCGCTTCGGCGGGGTTGGTGGCGCCGCAGGGACTTGCCTTCGACGGCAACGGCACACTCTATGTCGTGAATTCGTCGGGTGGCGCGTTGCCACCGGGCATCGTCGCCGTTTCGTCCACCGGGGCGGTCAGTCCCTATGCTACTGGTGTCGACGGTCTGAGCAACCCGATGGGCCTCGCCTTTCAGGCGCCCGACACGCTCTACACCGATGATTTCGATACGGGCTCGCTGTTCAGCGTCTCCGTGCCGCCGCCGAGCGCGCCGCCGGTCTCGCTGGCGGCGGCCGTGCTGCCCGATTCCCGTTCCGTGCAGGTCGGCGCGCCGGCGACGATATTCGCCAGCATGATCAATACCGGAACGGCCGAATTGGGCGGCTGCGGCGTAAGCTTGCGGACGGGCGCGCCGGCGGCGCTGTCGATGAGCTTCCAGGCGACCAATCCGACGACGAACCAGCCGATCGGCGCCCGGAACCAGACCGTGGACGATTGCGCCGAATGCGACGCAGAGCTTCGTTCTCAGTTTCCAATCGACGGCCGCGTTGTCGCTGCCAGGCTACGCGCCGGTCTTCGCCTGCACCAACAGCCAGCCGGCGCAGGCGACCAACGGCGTGGACACGGTCGATCTCAGCTTCTCGACCGATCCGGTCGCTGACATCATTGCGCTGGTGGCGACAGCGCAGCCGGCGTGGTGCAGGTGCCCCTGACGCAGAACCTGGCGGGCGCCTTTGCCGTGGCGAGCGTCAATGTCGGCTCGGCCGCAGCCTTGACCGTCACGGCGGATACCGGGGCTGCGACCCTGCCGCTCTCGATCCTGCTCTGCCCGACCGATCCGGTCAGCGGCCAATGCCTGCAGCCGATGGCGCCGTCGATCTCGACGACCATCGATGCCGATGCCACGCCGACCTTCTCGGTCTTCGTCACCGCAACCGCTCCGATCGCCTTCGCACCGGCGACATCCCGGATTTTCGTCCGGTTCCTGGATACGGACGGCCAGTCGCACGGCTCGACCAGCGTCGCCGTCGAGACCGAGTAAGGCGCGGCTCAGGCGGATTTACGACGCAGGTAGCGGCGCAGGCCGATAACGGGTTTCTGTCCGGAAGCGCGGGGTGCGCAGCGCGGGGATCGCGGCCTTCAGGCGGCCGCCGATCAATGACACGACATTGTCGACTGCCCGGACCGCGATTTTCCGATTGTCGAGCGCCGGTTTCTCGATCAGGTGCCAGGAAAGCGTCGCACAGACGAAGGCGATCGGCAGCGAGACGGCGACGTTGAGCCACCAGATCCGATGGGACGGGAACAGATAGGCGTAAGTCTGTTGGATCGCGTAGCCATAGATATAGAGGCCATAGGAATAGTCGCCGATCCGCGCGAACACGGTGCGCGGCGCGTTGCTCAGCCCCAGATAGACGGTCAGATAGGCGACCGGCAGGCAGGCATATAGGTCGTGGCCGGCGTGCTCAGGCAGATGAAGGACAGGACCGCGCTCAGCAGGAACAGCGGGAAGGTGAGCGGGATCTTGTCCCGGTAGAAGAACATCGTCACGCCGGCGATGAAGCTTTCGATCAGCACCTTGGCCGGCACCGTATCCGCCGGCGCCATGTCATGACCGATCGCCATGTCTTCGAGCGGCAGCAGGATCAGTGCTGCGGCAAGGATCCAGAGCATCCGCGCCCGTTTGCGCGTGGCGCCAACCAGATAGATGCAGGTGACGACGAAGTAGCATTTCAACTCCAGCGGAATCGTCCAGAGCTGCAGATTGACGCGGCCGGGATCCGGGTTGTCGAGGAACAGCCCGGGGAGCTGAAAGTGGATTTCGCCAATGATATTCAGCCAATAAACGTAGAATTGACGGCTGCTGAAATACTCCTGAATTGTGAACGCCGTCAGCAGCGGCCCGAGCAGCAGCGCTGAAATCAGCACCTCGCCGAACAAGGCCGGCATCATGCGCACGACCCGCAACGTCACGAATTCGAAGATCGTCTTCGACCGGATCAGGCTGGTCGAGACGAGGAAGCCACTGAGCGCAAAGAAAGCTGGCAGGACGACTGCCAGGAACGGGTGCCACCAGCCGTTCCAGACCTGGTCTTCCGCCACCTCGCCATAGCTTGTGATCACGCCGTGAAAGACAATCACCGCGATCGACAGACTCGACCGAAGATAATCAAAACCGGATGTACGGCCACCTGTAGAAGAGATTCTCGTGTCGATTGTTTCAGGCGCGGCCATTAATAACTCACACGGGCGGCTAGTATGGGGTAGACGACTACCGTTCCTTACAGAAACCTGTCAACGGCTTTATGCCGGAAAGCGGGCCGCTTCCATTACAGGTTGCCATGTCCGTATAGCAACGTACCCCCTTACTATCCCTTAAATTTCGATGCCGCCGCCTGTGATCTCACGAGACTGTCATCGAGTTGCCCGATACAGGGATTCGAGCGGTTGCCAGCACGTCGGACGCCCTGCCGCAGCTGGACGCCGATCCGGGCGAGGGGTTCCAGGCGACCAATCTACAGCTCTTCGGTGCGGACCCGGTTGTATCCAGTGCGCAACCGGCCAATGCCGGCTTCGTCACGAATTTCCAGAGGGCCATCACTTATGACCTGAGCAATCCTTATTCGGATTCGCTGCCGAGCGCTCAGCCATCGGACATCATGGGCATGTTTACGCCGGTGATGCTGCCGATCCTGTCCGGGCTGGCGCGCGGCTTCGCGGTGTGTGATCGCTGGTTCGCCTCGGTGCCGACGGAGGCCATGCCCAACCGCGCCTTCGCCTGCGCCGGGATGTCGCTCGGCCATCGCGTGAAATACTTCAACACGCCAGCATTTCGGCGCGCTCTCCGCCGACCGGTTGGACTGGGCTGTCTGCGTCGAATACATCCGAATATTTTCGCGACCGTAAGGCTGCCCAGGAAGCCCATAACGCGGCGCGCCGCGATCAAGGCGCTCGCGCAGCGAAAACATCACGAACGAAAGTCCTGATGTTCAAACGCCTATTGGCTCTGCAGCGTGAACCCGCCCAGCTGGCAGTAGGGTCCGAGATTGCGCAATGTTGCCGTGCCGCTCGCGGAATCGAGCACGCGAATGCGTTGCTGGTTGGCGCAGATCGTGCCGCCGAAATCGTCATAGGTGAAGGCGTCGCGGAAGCCGAGCTGGCTGCATGGCGCGCGCAGGGTGTTCTTCCAAACCTTGCCGTCATCCATGGTGAACAGGATCGTGCTGTCGTCGAGCGCATGGGTGCTGCGGACATTGCGCGACGATATGCACATCTCGCCCGGCGCGGCGGGATCTGCCGCTTGGCTCCAGCTGGGTGCCAGAGTGGCGAAGGCCAGAAGAGCGAGTGGCCAGGATCGGGTCAGAATCATCATCGGCCTCTTTCGTCGGTGCTTGCACGGACGAAAGGAGTCTCCACCGGTCTGGCGGTGCCGGCAAGTGCGCAACACGTCGCAAGCGCGCCCGCGGGCTCAGCGTGCCGAGGCGGTGACCGTCGGCGGCTTGCTGCCGAGCAGCTTGTCCGATGCCATATCGGCGCCGGAGGGCAGTGGCGCCTGGTGATCGTGAATCCAGGCGACGACGGTCCTCGGCGACGACCGGACCTTCGAGGTCGCGCAGCAGCATGTGCCAGCCGCCGCGGTAATAAGCGATACGCTGATCGCCGTCGACCACGCCCGGCAGCTTGATCGCGAAGTCGTGCATCGCGTCTTCGGGAATGACCTCGTCATGCGCGCCGTAGAGCAACAGCGTCGGCAGCTTGTCATGCGGCGCGGTCGCCAGCGCCGCATCCATCAGATCGGCCAGACCGTAGATCGCGTCGACCCACCCGGGTCGCCTTGATGAAGAGCGGATCGTGACCCAACTGGCGCAGGATCGGGTAATTGTCGGAGGCGACCACGCCCAGCCCTTCGCCGGTGAAGCTCGCGCCCGGGATCAGCCGGGCGCCGGCCCAGAGCACGACGCGGTTGATCAGCGGCATGGTGCTGCGCGCCCAGACGGCCGGGGCGGCGAGGATGATGCCGTCGGGCTTCGGCGCC
This sequence comes from Aliidongia sp., assembly GCA_037200015.1. GTDB lineage: Bacteria > Pseudomonadota > Alphaproteobacteria > ATCC43930 > CGMCC-115725 > JAXDMU01. Next base: position 77,269 of record JBBCHB010000010.1, read on the forward strand.
TTGCACGGTGCCGGGCCCGACCGCGGTGTCCAGCACCACAGCGCCGCCCATGCTTTCACCCAACAGATAGACCGGCTCGTCGGGGAAGCGCTGGCGCGCCAGGCGCAGGGCCGCTGCCAGGTCGCGGCACATCGCCTCGGCACCGGGCCAGCGGCCGGCATCGACGTTGGCGCCGAAGCCGCGCTGGTCATAGGCCATGGTGACGATGCCGTTGCGGGCCCAGATCTCGGCCGGCATCTCGAAGGCTTCGGAATAATCGTTGAAGCCGTGCACGGCGACGATGACGCCTTCGACCGGCGCGGGGCGGTTGCCGAGGCCGCGCGGCATCCAAATCCGCATCGGCAGCTTTGCGCCGTCATCGGCGACCATGAAGCCATTGGCCAGCTTGGGCCGGGCAATATCCTGTCCGATCGTCGGGGCCCGGGGCGTTGGGGGCATTGGCAAAATCAGGCGCACACCGGCGACGGCGAGCATGAGAAGGAGCGCCACTATCCCCACCCAATGCTGAATCCGCTGTGACACCATATCCTCCGTCAATGCGGGCTGTGCGTCAGCTGCAGGAAAATGTCCTGCAGGCTGGTCTCCTCCGTGCTGAGGTCGACCAGATGGAAGCCGGCCTCGGTCAGTCCGGTCAAAACCGGCCCGAGTTCGGTGCAACTCGGCTGATATCGCAGGCCTGAGCTTGTTTGCTTCAACCCGCTCTAGCCCCAGTGCCGCAAAGCGCCGGCGGCAGCGGGTTCGGATCGGTGGTCAAGGTCAGCACGACCTCCTTGGCATCAAGCCGCGCAAGAAGCGCGCCGGTCGTATCGTTCGCCACCACCTTGCCCGCGGTTGATGATGGCGATACGATCGCACAGGGCCTGGGCCTCTCCAGATAATGCGTCGTCAGCAGGATCGTCGTGCCCTCGGCATTCAGCCGCTTGATATAGGTCCAAAGTTGCTGGCGCAGCTCGACATCGACCACCGGCGGTCGGTTCGTCCAGCACCAGGATCGGCGGCGAGTGTACCATGGCCTTGGCCACCATCAGCCGCCGCCGCATGCCGCCCGACAGAGTGCGCGCATAGGCGATTGCCTTGTCGGCGAGGCCGACGACCGCCAGAATCTCGTCGCTGCGCCTTTCGGCTCTCGGCACGCCATAGAGGCCAGCTTGCAATTCGAGCAGTTCACGCGGGGTAAAGAACGGATCGATATTCAGCTCCTGCGGCACGATGCCGATGGCAGCCCGCGAGGCGCGGGGCTCGCTATCGATGTCGTGGCGCCAGATCCGCGCGGTCCCGGCGCTTTTGCGAACCAGTCCAGCAAGAATGTTGATCGTCGTCGACTTGCCGGCGCCGTTGGGTCCGAGCAGCCCGAACTTCGAGCCGCGTGGAATGACGAGATCGACATTGTCGAGTGCCGTCACCGCAGCCCCTTTGCCGCGCGCCGGATAGGTCTTGGACAAGCCGACGAGTTCGATTGCGAAATCAGGCGGCGCGCCGGCCACAGCGACAGGCTTCGCGCGGGTCGAGCAGCAGGGCAGCTTCAGTCGGGGTCATAATCCTGTGGGTAACATTTCGGCCGGGTTGGGGGCAAGCAGGGTGATGTCGCGGCGAGCTTTATCGTCTCGATCGGACATAGTGTCCGGCCACATTTCCCAAGCGGCCGGACAAATTGACCGTTTCACTGGGAGGCACGATACGCGATTTCGTGGAAATTGGCGCAAATCCGCCATCTTTGCTTGTGGCACGGACTTTGAATTGGTGCCTGGGAGGCGGTAGTCCGGTTCTCATTCGTCAGGCGCGGGTGCGGCGAAAGCCTCGCTCGATAGTTCCAACGCTATATTGGAGCAGGCGCAGCACATTTTTTAACGCCGACCGGCCCGTTTTGGGGCCGATCGCCCTTCCTGGCCGGAACTCCTCGGGAACCCGACGGACGGGCCAATTCCCACGACTTATCCCGCCTGAACAGGCGGCGCCAGAGCGGGCCGGGCGGTTTGCGCGATAGCCAGATCCGGCCGCCGAGGATACGCAGCGACGGGCGCGGGAAGCGCGCGAAGCGCTCCGGCAGGCGTGGCGTGATCTCGTCGAGATAGGCATGTTCGGCAAAGCAATTCGGCTCGATCTCGTCGAGCCAGAACGCGGCCGCGAACGCCTCGGCCATTTCCGGCGGCCGCAGCTGGGTACCGCGCATGCACCCGGTCGACTCCCGCTCGGTCTCGAATTCGGTTTCGGCGACCAGCAGATGGTCGAGGCGGGCGAGAGAAATCCCAGTGGTTGCGCCAATCGACCTGATGCGCCTGGATGCCGCCCGGCCGGCTGACCCGCGCCAGTTCATGCACGGTCCGGCGGAAGTCCCGGACATGTTCGAGCACAGCATTCGACAGCACGATATCGATGCTGCCGTCGGCGACGCTCGCGAGCGCTTCGGCCGGTTCCGGCAGCCGCCGCAGCACGCCGTCGTAACTGCCGCGCGCCAGCACAGCCTCGGACCGCCGCGGTCGGCCCGTCATAGCGCTTCAGGAATTCGCGGTAGAAGCCTGGATGGTAATCGTCCTTCCAGGAGTGAGGAAGCGATCGGCCAGCGTGACCCTGGCGCCGTGGCCGGCAAGCGCCAGGGCGGCGCCGAAATCTGCGCCGGGGCCGAGTTCCAGGATCGATGCCCCGTCGAGCCGTAGCCCGCGTCGTTGCAGCATCTCGATATAGAACCGCGCGATGGTCACCGCATAGTCGACGGCATTCTCATTTGGCGCGGCGTAGAAGGCCGTCTCGCTCATTCCTGCTGTTCCGGCCCGATTTCACGTGGCGGTCGCGGCGACCGTAACATAGTGCACGGGCTCCGTCGCAACGATCCCGGCAGCCACGAGGAAACGGCAGAGGAGAGGGGGCTCGGCGGATCGAAGCCGAAGAATTGCTCGGAGGAACACCCTCCACCGAGTGTCCTCCGGCTCGACCTCGTATCGCATGTGGCCGGCCGAAATCAGTACCGTATCGGCAAGAACACCTTGTGGGGGGGCGTTCCGATCCCGGCTGACGGGTGCCGCTGGCATACTGCCAATGGGAGCACCGCCTTGGTGGCCAGGTTATTAATCTTAAATTAACCACGAATCTTAATGGTCGGCTCGTGACATGATGGGTCACAATAGGGTTGAGAAGGTGGAAAAAATACCACTCAATATCATCATTGGGGAGGAGTTGAATGTCAATAAGCGTTGAATGAAATTAATATTCCCTACCAGTACATGCCAATATGCTCGTTACAGAGAAATATAAAAAATAAAAACCCTACCTAATGAGCATGACTCTCAAACGGATACCCGAATATAGAGAGAACAATACCAAGCTTTAGAGGGGTGTATCTCATCATGCCACATATTCGTGACTTTTTTCTCTCAATATTGTGTTTTGCTTTCGCTCTCGGCCGAGGTTCGTGCGCAGGTGCCGGTCTCTGTTGCCATCAACGCGTTGATGCGAGTCCAGCCACAGTTGAGCCTGGGCAGACCGTCACTTTCTCCGCCGTCCTGACCGCCGATCAGACAGTCACGGGCTTTCCTGTAGAATTTTCGTGGCTTCCGCGGGTTCTTGGACCGGCACCAACACCGTCGTCTTTGCGAACTAACAGGCCGGCCAGAGCGTCACCGAGACGGCAAGCTGGACCGTGCCCGACGGCGACGACGCCGGAACCTATACATTGTGGCTCGGTGTGTTCGACCCGGCCTGGGACGTCCCCGCGTTGAACGTGAGAACGATTACTTTTTCCGTGGGTGTCGCAAGTGCAAGTGGATCCGGCTCGACGGAATTGCCGGGACCGAACGCCGCGCTCTTCGCCAAGCCTTACTACACCTGTCTACGCAACTTTTACGTTGCAACAACCGGGATGATGCCAATTCCGGCACGCAGGCGAGTCCGTGGCTGACGATCCAGCACGCCGATTCACCGGCCCGGCAGGCCGGGGCGCGATTGCATCAACGTGGCGTCCGGAATCTACGAGGCCAACATCCTCATTCAAAATGGCGGCAATGCGCCGACACCAACCGGATATGTCGCCTATCGCTGCGAAACGCTGGACGGTTGCCACGTCCCTGGCGCCCGGGGGCGGCCATCTGTGGGGCATCGAACAGCCTGCGAATTTCATCGTTATCGATGGCTTCGAAATCGACGGCAACGATGCTCTTCAAAGAGACGGCATCGCGGATGGCTGCATCGCCAGCGATGGGGCCACATACGGCGCCGGCCATTCCAGCCACCATATTTGGGTGCTCAACAACATCATCCATCACTGTAATCTGGCCGGGATCAGCTTCAATAACAAAGTAGTGGTACTATGTGATCGACAACATGATATACCACAATGCCTGGACATCGGGATATCAGGGGGTCCGGCATTTCGTTTGTCGTCGTTCAATGTATCGAAAGCGGTAATCCATCCTGTACTTCCGGAAATCCTTATGCCGGAAGTACAGGTGCCTATATCCCTTCGGGATGGATCTCACTTTCGCTCCGCCATTTCATAACGTCGTCAGCGGGAATGTCGTCTTCGACAATATGAAAGCAGCGAATAATCCGGTCGCGTGCGGCAGCCATACCGACGGCAACGGTATAATCATGGATACCTTTCTCGACGAGACGACGCTTTCTATCGTCTATCCCTATCGCACGCTCATTACCGGCAACATCTCCTATGCAAATGGCGGGGGAGGCGTCCATGTTTTCCGGACATCCAACGTTACCGTTGCCAATAACACGGTCTATGGCAACGGAACGGATACCTGCATCAATGCCTACTATCTCGGCGATCTCAGTCAGGCGGGCGGCTCGAACAATGTCTGGGTCAACAACGTCGCCCAATCGGTTCTGACCGCTGCGAATTACGGTTGCGGCCAATATTGCGGCAATCGGAACGCACCGCTTGTCGCAGGAGATTCTGCCGGAATAGTGGACGTAGGCAATGTATATTGAACAACGTGACCTATGGCGGATTGGGTGTGCAGCTATTTAATAACGATGTCGGGTACTTCTCATGCTTAGGCAATAAATGTGAGACGAATCCGCTGTTCGCGAATCCGACCGCTGAAAATTTCGCGCTTACTCCCGGCAGTCCGGCGATCGGTTATGGCCTGCTTGAGAGTTACCTGCCAGCGTGGGTAACGGATGCTGGAGCCTGTCCCAGCGCCTTTAGCGTCTGCCCCTAGATCTCGCGGCAGTAGACCGTTCCGCAAGGTGTGGCGCCTTCCTCGGGAGGCGCCACACCGACAAGGTTCGACAGTCACAGGGAGTGAGCGCCGGGCTATGGCCCGGTAACCTGCGTTTCTGCATGGTGTACTCGAACGCAGAGGCGACGGGTTGCACTGCGGAGCATCCTGCGGCAAGCATGCCCGATCCGAACCACGCCGGTCTCGCCATCCGCGGCGGCATCGCCTAAAGTCGCCGCGTTTCAATCCGGGAATCTTGCTCATGCAGCCTTTCGAGATCATCCCCGTCGACACCCGCATCGTCGCCTGCAATGGCGGCGGCGGTGCCCTCGGCCATCCGACGGTCTATCTGAATCTGGGACCGAACCATCAGGTCGAATGCCCCTATTGTTCGCGGCTTTATGTGCTCGAGGGCAAGACCGGCCACGCCGCCGGATCCCATACCGATGCGCATCCCTGAGACCAAGTGAGCCGATTCGCCGGCAGGTGGCGCCGCGCCACGTCTTCCTGATGGACGGCTCGGGCTTTATCTTCCGGGCTTTCCACGCGTTGCCGCCCTTGAACCGGGCCGACGGCACGCCGGTCAGCGCGGTGCTGGGCTTCTCGAACATCCTGCTGAAGCTGATCGACGAGACTGATGCCGACCACATCGCCGTCATCTTCGATGCTGGAAGGCTGACCTTTCGCAACCAGCTCTACGAACTCTACAAGGCGCAGCGGCCCGAGCCGCCGCCGGAGCTGATCCCGCAATTCAAGCTGGTGCGCGAGGCGACCGAGGCGTTCAACAATCGCCCAGGTCGAGATGGAGGATTACGAGGCCGACGATCTGATCGCGACCTATACACGGCATGCGGTCGAGCAGGGCGCCACGGTTACCATTGTGTCTTCCGACAAGGATCTGATGCAGCTGGTCGGTCCCGGCGTGACGATGTACGACCCGCTGAAGCAGCGCACGATCGGCCGGACGAGGTGCGCGAGAGTTCGGCGTCGGCCGGAGAAGGTGATCGACGTCCAGGCGCTGTGCGGCGATTCGGTCGACAATGTGCTGGCGTGCCGGGCATCGGCGGTGAAGACCGCGGCCGAGCTGATCAACACCTATGGCGATCTGGAAACGCTGCTGGCCCGTGCCGAGGAGATCAAGCAGCCGAAACGCCGGCAATCGCTGATCGATTTGCGGCGCAGGCGCGGGTGTCGCGGGCCCTGGTCGAACTCAAGACGGATGTGCCGGTGGCCGTGCCCGCTCTCCGACCTCGTGCTGCGCAAGCCTGATCACGACAAGCTCATGACCTTCCTGCGCGAGCAGGGTTTCCGCTCGCTGCTCAACCGCATCCAGACGCGCCAGCTGCGCAGCGAGGCGGTGACGCCGATCACCGGCCCGGCGCCGCTACCGGTGCAGCCCTCGGCCGAAAACGCCGGCCCAGCACTACGAATTGGTTCAGGACGAGGCGAGCCTGGATCGCTGGATTGCTGAATCACCGCACGGCCGGCCATCATTGGTTTCGATACCGAAACGACAGCGCTCGACGCGGTGGTGGCCGAGTTGGACGGTCTCTCGATCGCCACGGCGCCGGGCCGCGCCTGCTATATCCCGGTCGGCCATGTCGCCAATCTCGATGGCCAGCTCGATCTGGGGCAGGGCGAGAAGCCGCTGCAGCTGCCGCTCGATCTCGTGCTGGCCAAGCTGAAGCCGCTGCTCGAAGACCCGTCCGTGCTCAAGGTCGGGCATAACATCAAATACGATCTGCAGATCCTGGCAGCTACGGCATCTGCGTGGCGCCGATCGATTGCACCATGCTGCTGAGCTTCGTGCTCGATGCCGGGCTGCACGGCATGGGGCTGGACGAGCTGGCGCTGCTGCATCTCGGCCATGAAACCATCAAGTTCAAGGATGTCGCCGGCAGCGGCAAGGCGTTCAAGGGCTTCGCCGCGGTAGCGCTCGACAAGGCACGCGATTACGCGGCCGAGGACGCGGACGTCTGCTTGCGCCTTCATGGCATCCTGAAGCCGCGGCTGATCGCCGGCCGCCGCGTCGCCTTCTACGAGACGATCGAGCGGCCGCTGATGCGGTCATCGCTGCCATGGAACGCCACGGCATCAAGGTCGACCGGGCCGAGCTGAACCGGCTGTCGGCCGATTTCGGCCAGCGCATGGTCGAGCTGGAGAAGCAGATCCACGAGTTGGCCGGCGGTCGTTCAATGTCGGCTCACCCAAGCAGTTGGGCGAGGTGCTGTTCGACCGGCTGAGCCTGCCCGGCGGCAAGGAAGGGCAAGACCGGCGCCTATGGCACCGGACGCCGCGCTGCTGGAGCAGTTGGCCTATACCCACGACCTGCCGCGCAAGGTGCTCGACTGGCGGCAGCTCGCCAAGCTGAAATCGACCTATGCCGACAGCCTGGTCGAGCAGATCAATCCCAAGACCGGGCGCGTCCATACCAGCTATTCGCTGGTCGGGGGCGGCGACCGGGCGGCTGTCCTCGACCGATCCCAATCTGCAGAACATCCCGATCCGCACCGAGGAAGGCCGCAAGATCCGGCGCGCCTTCGTGGCCGAGCCGGGCAACCTGCTGCTCTCGGCCGATTATTCGCAGATCGAGCTGCGCCTTGCCGCCCATGTCGCCGATATCCAGGCATTGAAAGACGCGTTCCGCGACGGCAAGGACATCCACGCCCATGACCGCGAGCGAAGTCTTCGGCGTGCCGGTCGAAGGCATGGACAAAGAGGTGCGTCGTCGCGCCAAAGCGATCAATTTCGGCATCATCTACGGCATTAGCGCGTTCGGCCTGGCGCAACAGCTTGTCGATCCCGCAGGGCGAGGCGTCGGACTACATCAAGGCCTATTTCGCCCGCTTCCCCCGGTATCCGCGACTATATGGAACGGATCAAGGCGTTCTGCCGCGAGCATGGCTATGTCGAGACCATCTTCGGCCGCAAATGCCATCTGCCCGGCATCAAGGACAGCAACCCGGCCCGCCGCGCCTTCAGCGAGCGCGCGGCGATCAATGCGCCGCTGCAGGGCGCTGCGGCCGACATCATCAAGCGCGCCATGAACCGCCTGCCGAGCCGGCTGGCCGCCGAAGGCTTCCAGGCGCGCATGCTGCTGCAGGTCCATGACGAAACTGGTCTTCGAAGTGCCGAGGCGGAGGCGCCGCTGGTCGCGCCGGTGATCCGTCGAGGTCATGGAAGGCGCCGCCGTGCCGATGGCGACGCTATCCGTGCCGCTGGTGGTCGAGAACGGACTGGCACGCAGCTGGGAAGAGGCGCATTGACGGCTCAGGGCACCGGCCGGTCCGGCGCCCTCGTAGCGTCGGAGGATCGCCGCCAGCGTCCCGTCCTGTTCGGCTGCTGCGGTCGCTGTATCCAGGCGGTCGATCAGCGCGTCGACGCCCGGCAGGCTGGGCGGCGGATTCCGGCATAGTAGTAATGCGGATGGGTCGTTTCGATCCGCGATCTTGTCGTCCAGCCCTTGCGTGGCGACGATCAAATGGGACAGCAGGCTGTCGCTCAGCGTGGCATCGGCATGGCCGGCGGCGAGCATGGACATGACGGTTGGCCGGTCGTTGACCCAGGTAACCTGCTGGCCTGCTAGCGCTTCCGCGGTCCAACCGCTGCCGAGATAGGCGACGAACGCGACGCCTTTGAGGTCGTCGAGCGTGCGGGGCCGATGCGATGCGGTCGGCTAGCGGTCCGGTTTTGCCGTATAGCACCACCGTTTCCCCGTGGAACAGCGGATGGTGCGTGAACAGGGCATAGGCTTCGCGCTCTGCCGTCGGCACCGTGACGAACATATCGGCGCCGCCTTGTTCGACCATGGCTTGGGCCCTCGGCCAGGGCCAGACTTCGCGGTGAATCGCAATGCCGGCGCGCTTGGCGACCACATCGAGCGAATCGACGCTGATGCCTTCCGGCCTGCTGTCTTCGTCATGATTGGCCAGGGCGCCCAAAGAATCGCCTTGGGCGACGATCAAGGGACGCTCCGGCGTGCCCGGAGCCGGTTCGGCCGCGGCGGCCAGCGACGCCGCCAGGGCAAAGCCGAGTAATGCGACGCCGAGCGAAGTCCCGACGAACGTCACCCCTGGCCCGCGCGCCGACATCAATGTTCCGCCCCGGCCCAATAGATCATTCTCCGACGCTGCTGCACTCAGGAATTGTACAGCGGAGCCCCCATTCGGTACGACGCCGAGACGCGCCGGTCAAGGCAGGCCGGTGCCGCCCAGGACGTAGCGGGACTCGCTCGGAAAGGGTTTCGGGCAGGCGACCAGGTAGCTCTGTCCGCGCAACTCGCTGCCGAGCACGACCGGATCGTCGGAGCCGCATTTCTTGGCCATCGCGGCGAAGGCGCCCGGCATGTCGCGGAACAGGTCATGGCCTTCCGCCGAAGCGATGGACGGATCGCCGGCCAGCGTGCCGCAACCCGGGCCGGTATCGAGCTGCAGAAAGCTCGGCTCGGTGACGAAGCTGTGATGGTCCGCACCGCAGGCCTGGATCAGCAGATGCAGCAGCGCGCGATGGCGCAGCGCATCGTCGGTCGTCACCTCCCCCGGTGGCGCCAAATCGATGCCGAGCAATGCCAGGCGACGCGGCAGGGCCTGCCATCGCTCCGCGCCGGGCTGATCCAGGATCAGGGACAGGGCCGGCCGCGCCTCGGGCGGCACGGCCTGTTCGAAGGCCTCGACGCTGTATTGTTCGTGCTGGCCGGCTGCCCCGGCAAACAGGTCGTGCCACAGGGTGAAGAAGTCGCGGCTCTGACCGGAATGCCGGCGGATCGCGACATCGGCGATCCATTGTACGGCGACGCCGCAATCATAGGCAGCCTTGTCCAGCTTGCCGGCCATTTCGCTCAGCGGCTCGGTGCCGAGTTCGGCATGGCACCGGTTGATGCGGCCTTCGAGATCGTCGCGGAACTCCTCATCGGAGAGTTCGCCCAGCGTGCGCAGCGCCAGCAGGGCGGCGTATTCGGCGCTGCCTTCATGCAGCCAGGGCTGCGTCGTGATCTGGCGTGAGTTGAACATCATGCCGTTCCACAGATGGAACCCTTCATGCGCGATCAGATGCACGATGTCGTAGGTGTCGTCCGGACCGCGCTCCTGCCAGGCATGGCCCTGGAACCGCAACGCCATGATCCAGCCGGCCGAGACGTCGCCGCGATAGCGGCTCTGGCCCGGCGTGTCGGCATAGGCCATCAGCACCGTCGGCACGACCGGCAGCGTCCAGCCGAGCCGGCTTTCATAAAGCTTCAGCACACTGTCGAAGCGCGCCTCGACCGTTTCGCCGATCCAGCCCGGAAGATCGGGCGGCACGACGAAGATCGCGCCGTGGCGCCGGATATAGTCCGACGGCCCCAGATAGACATAGCGGTCGACGCCGAGCATGCCGAAAACGCCGATCTCGCGCTGGGCGCCGGCTGCAGCGATCATGTTCGACGGCAGCTTCGGCTCGACGAAGCTCTCGTATTCGGCGGGGTCGCCGGCCAGATAGGGCGTATAGAGCGCGAGCCCATCGGCGCCGACCTTGAACAGCGCGGGATAGACACGATCGGATGCGACCTCGTCCGGCTTGATCGCGATCATGAATTCGCGAAACGGCGAGCCGTTGTCGGCGGTCACCACGCCTTGCTGGAGGGTCAAGCCCGGCGTCTTCATGATCCAGGTTCGCGAGCGGATCGCGTCGATATCCTGCGCGAAATGGAAATGTGTGGTCGGCCGGCCGAGCCGGTAAGCGGCGCGCACCGTGCCGTCCAGCGGGAAGATGATGATGCGCAGGGAAACCTGATCGGCGGACGGCTCGGAGGCGGCGGCACCGGCGGGTTGAGTGGCGACCAGGGCGCACAGGACAACCGCCAGGACTCGCAATGCGATCCCTTGCCAGCGATAGCGGCGGCTCGTCGACTCGCTCAAGATGCGTCGCCTCCCGAACCCGCATTCGAGGATGCCGGAACGGAGCATGTCACCCTTTGCCCAACGCGGCTAGAGCCCGTGGCGCGACAGGCGCCGTGGCGGGGCGTGGTGTCGCGGGTGCACGCGTCCGGCTTGCATGTCCGGCGCGCTCTGTCGTAGGCTCACGGTGTCGTTAACGATTGAAAGGAGGTGATCCTGTGTCAACGTCGCAAGAACTACCGGCGGTGGTGGCCGCTCCCGGGATCGCTGACGTTCGCGAGGTTCACCTCGCCTGACGTCTGAAAGTCCCGGCTGCAGCGGGCGCTGGCGCCCGTCGTTCGGACTGGGGAGACGCGCAGGACCATCCCGGCAACGGGCCGTTCGGTGGCTGTCCTCTATGCGAAGCGGCCTCCGCAGGGGAACCTGCGGAGGCCGTGTCGTTTGTGCGCCCAGCATGGGCGCAGCTTTTAACCGCGCTGCCCCGCTTTCCGGTTCGTCATGAAGACAATCTGCCCGACAATCGCCGTGACGAGCATCGCGGCATTCGTGACGGCGAAAACCCAATTCCCCAAAAGCAGGCTATAGGCGACGAAGCTGATCGAGGCGCTGATCTGGCCGATGAACAGCCATTTCGACAGACCTGCCGATGACTTGTCGCGCCATTGGACATAGACCTGCCGCCCGATGGTGAGCAGGAGAATGGCCGCTCCGGCCCAGCCGATGATCTCGGTCAGCATGAGCTGCCGTGCCTGGTCCGGTCGATCATGCCGCCGATTGGGGGCATGGTTTGCCACTGCGCGGCATGGCGAACTCCTGGCTGGTCTATCACAGCTCAACAAGCCGCGTAGCGACCGAGTTCCGTCTGTCTCGCGGGGCGCCAGTAAGCCGCCGCGCCGGTCTTTGCCGAGAAGGCCGATGCCGTCGCAACCAAATCCCTCTCTCATCGATTACGAACTGGCTCCCACACAGTCCCGGAGGCCGCTTTGCTCGCCCGCCTGACAGAAGCCAAGCCGCGGCAGCCCCGCATCTCGTCGCCGGCCTTCGCGGCCGAGACGGTCGCGGCCGGCCTTCGCCGGGATGCGGCAGCGCTCGATCGGACCGGCCTCGTTCTGCCCGCCAGTATCCTGGCGCTGGCCGATGCCGGCCTGCTGGCGGCGCCGCTGCCCGAGGAAGCCGGCGGCTGCGGCTTGGGTATGGCGTGCGGCTCCACCGCTCGCCTCCTGGAAATCCTCACAATCATCGGCAGTGGCGACCTGTCGATCGGCCGGCTCTACGAAGGCCATGTCAACGCCCTGCTGCTGATCGACAGATATGGAACGCGCGCCCAGCGGGACCGTGCCGCCGGCGCAGTCCAGTGCGAGAACGCCCTCTTCGGGGTTTGGAACACGGATGCCCATGCCGCCTTGAGCATGATCCCATCCGCGGCTGGTTGGCGACTGGCCGGCGGCAAGTCGTTCGCCTCCGGGGCCGGTCTCGTCGCGCATGCGCTTGTCACCGGCCGCCTGCCGAATGGCGGCCGTCAAATGCTGCTCGTTCCCATGGCCGACCTGGCGGACCGCATCGATCGCAGTGCCTGGCAACCTCTTGGAATGCGGGCCTCCATGAGCTTCGCGGTCGATATGACCGGTATCACGGTGCCGCCGGAGACGCTGCTCGGCCGGCCCGGCGACTATCTTTCGGAACCCTGGTTCTCTGGCGGCTGCGTGCGGTTCCTGGCGGTGCAGCTCGGCGGGGCCCTCGCCTTGCTGAATATTGTCCACGATCATTTGCGGCAGACGGGCCGCCAGGACGACCCTTATCAGATCGAGCGTTTCGCCCGCATGCGCGTCGCCCTGGAAGGCGGCCGACTCTGGCTCGATCATGCCGCCGGCATTTTCGATCGCGTCGATGCGGAAGAGACACCGGCAAGAATCATTGCCACGGCCAATATGGCGCGTCATGCGGTCGAAGCGGCCTGCGGCCTGATCATCGATCTTGCCGGCAAATCGGTCGGCGTCCAAGGGATGATGGCGCCCCATCCGCTTGAGCGCCTGATGCGCGACCTCACGACCTATTTGCGTCAGCCGGGGCCGGATACCGCCTTGGCCTCGGTTGGCCGCGAGGCGCTTGCCGCCGAGGCTCTGCCGTGGTGACGGGGAATGGCACAATTCTGGAAGTCGGGATGCTGCAAGCCCCCGTCCTGGTCGTGGCGCCTCACCCGGATGATGAAAGCATCGGCTGCGGCGGGCTGATCGCGACTCTTCGGCGCTGCCGGCTGGATGTCCACATTGTCGTCCTGACCGATGGCGCCGGCTCTCATGCCAATTCCGCAAGTTATCCGCCTTGCCGGCTGGCCGATCTCCGAGAGCAGGAGGCGCTGGAAGCCTTGGCGATCCTGGGCGTCGCGTCCGATGCCGTCGCCTTCTGGAAGCTCGCCGACCGATTTGTCCCGGATCGGGGCAGCGCCGGGTTCGAGAGCGTCGTGGCTCGGGCGCAAATGCAGTTGCACGATTTGCGACCGGCCACACTCGTCATTCCGGCCCGAGCCGACAGCCATGGCGACCACTGCGCGGCCTGGGCGATCTGGACCGAGGCAGCGGCCCGGTTGCCGGTCAAGCCGTGTATTCTGGAATACCTCGTCTGGCCCGGCCCGGAGGCCGAGCCGGAGGGACGAGTTTGGCGGCTGGATATCGATGCGGTGCTTTCGGTGAAGCAGTGTGCGATCGCCGCGCATCGCTCGCAGCACGGGCAGGTGATCGAGGATGATCCGGACGGCTTCTGCCTGCCCGACGATCTGCTCGCCCGGGCGATGGAGCCCTGGGAATGCTTCTACGAACGCGCGCCGTAAGCGGCGGTGCTTCAGGACGCGGCCGCGATCCTCAGAGGCGGGCTCGCTTCCTGACCGCGCAACCAACGGAGCACGCCGCGTGCTCGCTTGATTTCCACAAGCAGCTCGGACGGATGGAGTCGGTGATGACGAACGAAGCATCGGGCTCAACCGTTCGACCTGATGCCAGAATATGCCGAAATTCTTCTCTTGGACGAGCTTGGCGGCCGCGCTTTCTGCGACACCAAGGAACCCCGCCCAATCGTCCGCTCCGCTCAGGCAGCCGACGGCGTGCCGGCGCCGCAGCGTCGCGCGCCAGTAGTGACGGTGGAGCGCATCGAGCAGCGGTTCGAGCATTTCGTCGCAGAGCGCGTCGGGATCGGCGATGCGTTGCCGGATCGTATCGGCCATGCGCCTTCGGCTCGTCCGACGAGCCGGCAGGAGGTCGTGACGCGGATGGCGGGACAATGGCGGATCCGCGCATCGCGGTGGACGAGCGCCTGGAGCATGGCACGGTCCTCGCCGGAGGGCTGCAACGGCAGGCCGCCGATAGATCGGTACGCGGCAAGGTCACGCCCAGACTGGCGCCGGACGCCATCGCATGGCACGGCCACGGGTCATGTACTTCCGGATCGAGCCGAGCCTTGAGTTCGGTCAACAGCGCGGCATAGCGGTCTTCGAGCCGCCCGCGTCGTCGCAGCATCAGAGGCAGGCGGCGATGTTCGTCGGGGTCATCGAGGACGAGACCGGCCATGGCATCGTTATTTTGGGCAAAACCCGCTCGATGCCGGACGACCCAGTCCGGAGCGACCACGCTATCGGCATCGGTCGTCAAGATCGCGCCGTTCGTCGCTTCGCCTGCGATCAGCCAGCCTGCCGCAGCATCCATCGCCAGACGGCGGGCGCCGCCGGCATGAGCGAGGCTGGTCGGCAATTCGCATTCCACAATCCAGAGCGCGAACGGCGAGCGCCGCGCGTGTCGCGCAGCTTCGTCCGCCGTGCGATCCTGGCAATTGTTCAGCAGAAGCAGGATGCCGAACGAACCGGGTGGTAAAGGACGGCCATCGAAACCAACCTGGTGCGCCAGGGCTTCGAGCAGGGTTCGATTCGAGCGGCTTCGTCCTTGGCTGGAATCGCGACGATGATGTCGGGAGTTGGATGGCCCAGCCGGCGCTTCGCCGCCCTTACCCAGAAATCCAGGTCCCGGGACGATCTCCTGTCGATTCGTCGGCATAGGCTGCCCCCAAGAAGAAGCCGGAGGCCTCAGGCCTCCGGCTTCGCGCGCGATTACGGCTTGGCGATTTTCGTCATGGTGCCGCCGCCGGGACCGGCCCCGAGATCGCGCCCGTGACCGGATCCGTCTCCGGATGCGATGCCGTCCGGATCGCCGCCGCGGCGACCAGCTTCTCTGCTTTGCGGTCGAGCTTGACGCTGGCCGATCCGTCGCCGCCATCGACCGCGACCTGTTTCGCCGGGTCGTCGATATGCTCCCATTGCGGGCCGCTGTTCCACGAGCCGCGATGAGCTTCGCCGTCGCCGCGTGACAGATGGTAGTATTTGTCGGTGAACTCCGGCACGCCCGGCAGCTTGCCCGAGGGGAAGTTCGGCTCGATGGCGTAGAGCGCCTTTTCGAAGGATTTCTGATGGGCGATCTCGCGCGTCATCAGAAAGCCGAGCGCGTCCTTGATCCCCGGATCCGCCGTCACGTTGATCAATCGCTCATAAATCACCTTAGCCCGGGCTTCCGCCGCAATGTTGGAACGCAGATCGGCCGTCGGTTCGCCGATCGTATCGACATAGGCGGCGGTCCAGGGCGAACCGCCGGAATTGATCAGCGCGGCACCGCCGCCAAACAGCAGCGACGTCGTATGGCTCTCGCCGCCGGCGGTGATTTCGGCCAGCAGTTCGGCCTCCTCGAGACCCTCGGCCATCTTGCCCTTCACGCCTTTATTCAGCTGCATATGATCGTGCCGATGACTTCGAGATGGCTGAGTTCCTCAGTTGCGATGTCGAGCAGCAAGTCCTTGCGGCCGGGATCGCTCTCGGCGATCGCCTGGCCGAAATATCGCATCGCGGCGGCCAGCTCGCCTTGCGGTCCGCCGAACTGTTCGAGCATCAGACTTGCCAGTTTGGGATTCGGCTCCGCGACGCGCACCGTGTACATGAGCCGTTTATTGTGCATGAACATCAGGTCAATCCTTCAACGAACGGCGCGACGAGACGATCGCTTCTGGAGACGTCTCCAGGCGCTGCAGAAATGTCAGACGAGCGCTTGATGCAGACTGAACCCGCCGTTCTCAGGCTGGTTCCGTAATAGAAGAGGTGCCTGGGACGCGTGCTTACTTCAGACCTGCGCCGGCGAAAGCAACGATCGGATGGGAGCCGGGTTTTTGCGCGTCCGCCGTTACTTCACCACTGCCACAAAGGGCACGGTATAGAGCGTCCGGCCGCCCATGAACTGGACCCAGAGCTTGTAGGGGCCGGGCGGCAGGGGCGGGACGTGCAGGGTCAAATCAGGCGACGCTATCGGCGTGTCGCCGCCGGGCATGGACATGTCCGAGGCGTCGCTGTCGGCGTCAGTGCTGTCCATCGCCATGCCGCCCATGCCGGCCATATCCGCGCCCAGCGGATGGACATGGGCATAGGCCAGCGTCTCGGCGCCGACCAGCACGATATGCGCCGGTACACCCAGGTAGTCGTGCAGATCCCGCGCCGGCTTGCCGTATTCGGTGATGTGCAGGGTCAACTGGCCCGGTTGGCCGCCTTGAGGTCGAGTTGGTCGAAGTCGAGCGTGTAGAGGCCGGATTTGGCGCTGGTCTCCGGTGTCCCCGAGCGGACGCGAGATCATCGGCGTGACGGGGTCGTCGCCGACCGTCAGATCGAAGCGCAGGACCTGCTGGCCGATCGTCTTGGGCGCGGCATCGACGAAGATGTGATAGAGCCCGGGCTGCGGGAACGCCATGCGGACCTGGCCATGCCCATCGACGACATGGCTGACATGATGATGCATGAAGACGCCCAGATCGTCGCTGATCGCGATGACATGCATCTGCCGTTCAGCTCGGTATCATAGCGCTTCAGGGCATTGGTTTCGGCAACCCGGTGAAAGCTGATATCAAGCTTGAGATCGGTCGGCGTCGAAGCCGGCGTCGCGACCAGCTCGCCGGCGACCTGCTGCTTGCCGCCGATCAGCGCGAAGACGCCTTCGACGGTGGTCGATGCGGCGGCCGGACCGGCCAGGCAGAAAACGCAAACGGCAACCAGCGCGGCGGACGCCACGCGCCCGGCAACGAGCGATGAAATTCTGTACCAAGTCCTGCTCCGCCCAACCTTCTCGAATTCGCGCGGCATCCTGCACGAATGGCAACGCGAGGGAATGCAAGGCCCATATAGGATGAAGAAAACGGCGCGATATGACGGATACCGGCGCCGAATTCTTCCCTGCCATGCAGGTCAGGCGGAGGCGGGATGCCGGCTGCCTCGATGCTTTGGCAGTAAGCCGGATCTGAGCCCAATTTACTCCGCCGCCTTCGCCTCACCCCCGCGATCAGGCTGCCATTCCGCGGATCACCCGATGGCCCACGCCACCCAGCAACAGCGCACAAAGCAGCAGGCCCGATAGGCTCAGGCGGGTACGGACGGCGGCGGCGGTGTGATAAATTGGCCGAATGCCTGAGGACTGCTACCGACGGGGATGGGCGAGCCGACAATTATGTTGGTCGCAGTCGAGATCACCGAGACCGTAATACCCTGTACCCGTCCGCCGAAGCCCGCCTTCCCGAGCTGCCCGATTTCGCCGAATCTGAGTAAGCATCCGCCGATCGCGACCGTATCGTGTCGGCCTGACCCTCAATTCGTCTCGACCGCGACGCTGGTCGAACCGTGGATCCCGCCGCTCGGGTCCTTGAAGCGGAGAGATCCGGCTGGTCGCCGGCGCGAAGGGGATCGCGCCCTTGGCCTGGAGGAAGACCGAGAAGGTCGGCGAAGCCTGGGCGGCATAGTTGAGGGTCACCGAGCCGGAGGGCGTCGCCAGGCAGGCGCCCGTGCTCGGGTTCGACTGGCAGAGCGTCGCGGTCAGCGGCAGGGCCGCGGCACCGGTATCGACCGAGACGACGATCTGCGAGGTCACGCCCACATTGGTGCTGGCTACTGCGAAGGCCCCGGCCCCGGCCCCGCCCGCCGGATCTCGACGATGCCGTTATCGGTCGGCGTCGCCACCAGCGCGATGATGTCGGCGACCGGCGTCGTCGACATCACCAGATCGACCGTGTCGACCCCGGTCTCGATGGCGGCCGGCCCGATGCCCAGGCAGCCGACATCGAGCGCCATGCCCGGTGCGCTGAAGGCTTCGCTGCCCTGAAACGTCACCAGGAAGCTCTGCACGCCGCTATTGGCCGGGATGGTCGCCGGCGTGTCGGGCGTGCCGGTCAGCGCATTGGTCGCGGGATTGGTCGTCTGGTAGCTGAGCGTAAGCCCTGCCGGCGCCGTCACCGGCAACTCCACCCGGCAACCCTGGAGCGGCGTCGTGCCGGCATTGATCACGCTGGCGAAGATCGTCGCCGGATGGCCGAGCTCGACCGAGCGCGAGCCCGGAGCACCGAGGCGAAGGCGACCGTCGGCGCCACCGCGAAGACCTGGACCCGGTCGTTCTGCTGGTCGCCGAGGAAGAGCCGCTGATGGGCGGCATCGATCGCGATCCCGGCCGGGCCGGAGAACTGGCTGTTGCTGCTGCCCGCCAAGCCGGTCGTGCCGAGCGTCAGCACATAATTGTAGCTGAGCGCATCGAATACCTGGACCCGCTGCTCGGCGCTGTCATCGGCGATCAGCACCAGATTGGTCACCGGGTCGTAGGCCGCCGTTGCCGGGCTGCCGAGATCCTCATTGCTGGCAATGCCCAGCCCGGCATCGCCCAGGGTCGCGTTATAGGGCCAGGCTCGTAGCATCGAACAGCTGCACCGGCTATTGCCACTGTCGGCCACCAGGATCTGATGCGTCGTCGGGTTGAACTCGGCATCCATCGGCGCTTGAATGCAGATTGTCGCTGCCCGGCGCCCCCGTGCTGCCGAGGGTCGCGACATAGGCCAGCGTCGCTGTCTCGAAGATCTGGACCCGCTGGTTGCCGGTGTCGGCAACATAGAGCTGTCCGGTCGCGCCATTCACGAAGACGCTGGACGGCGCGTTGAAATGCGCATTGTCCGTGCCCGCGGTCCCGGCCGTGCCCAGGGTCGCGACATAGGCGAAGCTCTTGGCGTCGAACAGCTGGATGCGATCATTGCCGCTATCGGCGACGAAGACATGGCCCGCTCGCGGGGTCGAAGCCGACGCCTTTCGGCGCATTCAAATGCGCATTGTCGCTGCCGCTGGCGCCCGGGGTGCCGATCGTCGCGACGACGGCCAGCGTGCCGGTGTCGAGCACCTGGACGCGCTGGTTGCCGGTATCGGCGATGAAGAGGTGGTTGTTCACGCTGTCGACCGTGGCCGCACCGGGAGATCGAAATGGCTGTTGTCGAGCTGGCGACACCGGTCGTGCCCAGCGTGCTCTGATAGGCATAGGCTTGGCCGGCGTGGTCACGGCGGGATCGACGGTCTGGATCAGCCCGGCGGAGCCGCTGGTGAAGATGTTGTCGCCGGCATAAATCACGCTGATCGCGTGCTGGCCGACGGACAGGGAAGCGGTCGTATAGCTCGTGATCTGCGCGGCGAGCGTGCCGGTAAAGAGCACGGTCGAACCGTCCCGGAACACGACGGTGCCGGTCGGATTTCCGCCCGATGCCGCGACGGTCGCCGTCAAGGTCACGGCCTGGCCGTAGCTCGACGGGTCGGCCGAAGAGGTCAGGGTGACGCTGCTCTTGCCGATGAAGGTGAAATGGTCGCCGGCATTGACGGCGCTGGTGCCGCCGGCCGTGGCAACCGTGATGTCGACGGCTGCCGCGGCGCCGGCGGGCGAAATCGCAGTGATCTGCGTGCTGCTGTTGACCGTGTAGCTCGCAGCCGGGATCGTCCCGAAAACGACCGCGGTCGCGGCCGTGAAACTGCTGCCTGTGATGATCACGGACGACCCGCCGGCAACCGGGCCGCTCGACGGGCTGACCCCGATAACGGCCGGAACATTGGCATAAGTATAGGTGACGGCCGTGCTGGTCCCACCTGGCGTCGTCACCGTCAGATTCACCGGCCCGGCCGCGTGGGCCGCGCCGTCACGGTCAGCGACGACGAGCTCGAGACGATGACCCCGGTGCCCGGCGTGCTGCCGAAACTCACGCTCGTCGCCCCGATCACGAAGCCCGAGCGGTCACCGTCACCACATTGGTGCCCGCAACCGGGCCGGCGGTCGGCGACAACGTCGTCACTGCCGGCACCGCGTTATAGGTATAGGTGACCGCCGTGCTGGTCCCGCCTGGCGTCGTCACCGTCAGATTCACCGGCCCGGCCGTGCCGACCGGCGCCGTCACGGTCAGCGATGTCGGGCCCGAGACGACGACCCCGGTGCCCGGCGTGCTGCCGAAACTCACGCTCGTCGCCCCGATCACGAAGCCCGAGCCGGTCACCGTCACCACATTGGTGCCCGCAACCGGGCCGGCGGTCGGCGACAACGTCGTCACTGCCGGCACCACGTCATAGGTATAGGTGACCGCCGTGCTGGTCCCGCCGGCGTCGTCACCGTTAGATTCACCGGCCCGGCCGTGCCGACCGCGCCGTCACGGTCAGCGATGTCGGGCCCGAGACGACGACCCCGGTGCCCGGCATGCTGCCGAAACTCACGCTCGTCGCCCCGATCACGAAGCCCGAGCCGGTCACCGTCACCGTATTGCCG
The DNA here is from genome assembly GCA_037200015.1 of Aliidongia sp. Classification (GTDB taxonomy): domain Bacteria; phylum Pseudomonadota; class Alphaproteobacteria; order ATCC43930; family CGMCC-115725; genus JAXDMU01. The sequence continues at coordinate 97,930 of JBBCHB010000010.1, forward strand.
CCCCCAAGCGGGCCGGCGGTCGGCGACAACGTCGTCACCGCAGGCACCACCTCGTAGGTGTACAGATCGGCCGGGACAGTCGTGCTGGTCCCGCCCGCCGTCATCACCCTCACATCCACCGTGCCGGCCGACCCGATCGGCGCCGTCACCGTCAGCGACGTCGCGCTCGCGACCGCGACAGCGGTCCCCGGCGTACCGCCGAAGCTTACAGCCGTCGCCCCGCTGACGAAGCCCGTGCCGCTCACCGTCACCGTATTGCCCCCGGCAAGCGGGCCGGCGCTCGGTGTCAGACCCGTCACCGTCGGCACCGTCTCGTAGGTGTACTGATCGGCCGGAACGGCCGTGCTGGTCCCGCCTGCCGTCGTCACCCTCACAGCCATCGTGCCGGCCGTGCCGGTCGGCGCCGTCACGGTCAGCGACGTCGCGCTCGTGACGCTGACAGCGGTCCCCGGGGCGGCGCCGAAGCTCACAGCCGTCGCCCCCGCTGACGAAGCCCGTGCCGCTCACCGTCACCGTATTGCCCCCGGCAAGCACGCCGGCGCTCGGCGTCAGGCCCGTCACCGTCGGCACCGCCTCATAGGTGTACAGATCGGCCGGGACAGTCGTGCTGGTCCCGCCCGCGGTCGTCACTGTTACATCCACCGTACCGACCGTGCCGGTCGGCGCCGTCACCGTCAGCGACGTCGCGCTCGCGACCGTGACAGCGGTCCCCGGCGTGCCGCCGAAGCTCACAGCCGTCGCGCCGCTGACGAAGCCCGTGCCGCTCACCGTCACCGTATTGCCCCCCGGCAAGCGCGCCGACGCTCGGCGACACCCCCGTCACCGTCGGCACCGCCTCATAGGTGTAATGATCCGCGCCGCTGATGGCACTCGTGCCGTGCGGCATCGATCATCGCGACCGTCAGCAGCTTGCCATTGGCGTCCTTGACGCCGATCCGCTGCTCGCCTTCCTGCTTCGGGTTGCCGCCATGGGCGATCGCTGTGCCATCCATGGCAGTCAGAATCAAGTATTCGCCCTGGCCATAGCGCATCGCGTGGATAAGGTTGCGCACGCGGTCGACCGCCTGGTCATGGGTCAGCTTGCCGGAAGCGACCTCGTCCTCGGCCTGCTGGGCCACGCCATGCGCGGTCCTCGACGATCGCCTTCAGCTTGTCGACGCGGTCGCCGATCATGCGCTGATGCATGATGCTGCTGGCCAGCACGACCAGCACCACAAGCGCTGCGAGCATGAGCCCGACCAGCAGCCAGAGCTTGGTCTGGATGGTGAGGCGGCGGGACAGGCTCGATGGCACGCGCATTCGGATACTCCTGTGGAATGTATCAGGCACCCTGCCAGCAAATTCCTAAGCAGCGGTTGCCGTGCACAGAAATCCCCTTTTTCGCGGCATTTTATATCTTCCTTTGCCGATTGACGCGCCTGAGCCGGCAAGCGACTCTCGCCGCGCCATGAATTCAGACCTCGCCAAGCCCGACGACGCCCCGCGTGAAACTGCCGGCCTGCTGCGCCGCCTGGTCGGGCCGGGCCTAGCGATCCTGGCCGGCCTCTTCGTGCTGGCCGTGATGCATCATCTGTCGCGCAGCATCGACTATCATTCGATGGTCCGCGCGCTGCGCGTCATGCCGGCGACACTGTTGTGGCAATCGATCGCCTGGACGGCGATCAGCTTTCTGGCGCTGGTCGGGCGCGATTGGTGCGCGCTGCGCTATGCCGGGGCGCGCGTACCGGCCTCCGCCCTGTTCCTGGCGAGTTTCTGCGGTTCGGCGCTCGGCAACGCGGTCGGTTTTGGGGGCACTGACCGGAGGGGCCGTACGCTATCGCATCTACGGCGCCGTTGGCGTCCGGCCGGAGCAGATCGGCCGGATCATGGGCTTCATCAGTGTCGGCTTCGGACTGGGCCTGGTCGGCTTCGCCGCCGGCGGTGCCTTGCTCGCCGCCGGCCCCGTCGCGCATATCCTCGGCTGGTCGGTAACGGCGCTGCAAGCCGTGGCCTGGGCGTCGATGCTCGTCGTCGTTGCGGCGATCCTGGCCGCGGCACTGCGCCCCGGCCGATCGGCATCGGCCGGCTCAGCATCGACGTGCCCGGCCCCGGCCTGCTGCTGCTGCAGATCGCTCTGACCGCGCTCGATCTGGTCGGTGCCGCGGCGGCGCTCTGGGTGCTGCTGCCGATGAAGGGGCTGGGCCTCGCCGATTTCTCCGCCATCTTCGCCGCGGCGACGGCGCTCGGCGTGATCAGCCATGTGCCGGGCGGCATCGGCGTGTTCGAGGCGGTCATCCTCTATTCGCTCGGCCGCCACGTCGCGCCCAGCATCGCCGCGGCGGCCGCTGATCGGCTATCGCGGGATCTATTTCGGCCTGCCGCTGCTGCTTTCGGCCGTGTTGCTGGCCGGGGCCGAGGCTGGCGCGCGCCAATTCGGTGCTGCGCAGCGCCGGCCGTCTGGCGCCGGTCTTCCTCAGCACGATCACCTTCGCGATCGGCGTCATGCTGCTGGTCTCGGGCGCGACGCCGGCCTTCACCCAGCGCCTGCTGCTGCTGCACAACGTGTTTGCCGCTCTGGGTCGTCGAGACGTCGCATTTCCTCGGCAGCGTCGCCGGCGTGCTGCTGCTGTTCGTCGCGCGCGGGTTGTTCCATCGGCTCGACGGCGCCTGGTGGCTCGGCATAACGATCGCGGTTGCCAGCCTGGTCCTGTCGCTCGCCAAGGGCATGGCCTATGGCGAGGCGGCGATCATCCTGTGCCTGATCCTGCTGCTGCTGGCGACGAGGCGGCATTTCACCCGGCGGACCTCGCTGCTCCGGCAGCCTTTCACGGTGAGCTGGTTCGCGGCCGTGGCGCTCGTGCTGGCCGGATCGGCCTGGGTGCTGTTCTTCGCCTTCCGCGACGTCGCCTATGCCCATGAGATGTGGTGGCAATTCGAGTTCGACGCGCAGGCGCCGCGCTCGCTGCGGGCGCTGTTGGGCGCGGCGCTGCTGGCGGCGGCGGCGTCGCTCTGGCAGTTGCTGCGGCCGGCCGCCGGGCGGGTGGCGCCGCCCGATGCCGACACCCTGGCCCGCGCCGCCGCGGTGATCTCGGGCCAGGAGCGGGCCGAAGCGATGCTCGGGCTGATGGGCGATAAGAGCTTCCTGTTCTCCGCTTCAGGCCAGGCGCTGCTGATGTATGCCAAGCGCGGGCGCAGCTGGGTCGCCTTGTTCGACCCGATCGGCCCGCGCGCCGAATGGGCCGAGCTGATCTGGCGTTTCATCGAGCTGGCCGACGAGCATGGCGGCCGTGCCGCCTTCTACCAGGTGCGTTCCGATTCGCTGCCGCTCTATCTCGATGCCGGGCTCAAGGTGATGAAGCTGGGCGAGGAGGCGCGGCTGGCGCTCGACGCCTTCGATCTCAAGGGCGGCCAGCGTTCCGGCCTGCGCTACGCGTTGAAGCGCGGCGAGCGGGGAGGGGCTGGCGCTGGAACTCTTGCCCCCCGAAGCGGTCCCGGCGGCGCTGCCCGAGCTCGAAGCGATTTCGGATGCGTGGCTGGCCAGCCGTCATGCACATGAGAAAGGCTTTTCGGTCGCCGCTTTCCTGCCGGCCTATCTGGCGCAGCAATCCGTGGCGTTGCTGCGCCAGAACGGCAAGCCGGTTGCCTTCGTCAGCCTGATGGCGACGGCACAGAAGCGCGAGGCCTGCATCGGCATCATGCGCCATACCGACGAGGCCTCGACCTATGCCATGGAATTCCTGTTCACGCGGCTGGCGCTCGACCTCAAGGAGGCGGGCTACGCCATGCTGAGCCTGGGCATGGCGCCGCTTGCCGGGCTTGGGCCGAGGGCCGCTGTCTTCGCATTGGCACCGGCTGGCCGGACTGCTCTGGGAGCATGGCGGCCGGGGTCTATAATTTCCAGGGGGCTGCGCAGCTTCAAGGGCAAGTTTCAACCGGTTTGGGAGCCGCGTTACCTGGCCGCGACCGGCACGGTCGGCCCCTTCCTGGCCCTGGCCGATGTCGCCGCTTTGGCCGGCGGCGCCCCGAAAGTGGAGACGGCATGAAACGGTGTTTCGGTCTGGCGGGTTTTGCTCCTGCTGTCGGCGCTGCCCGCGCGGGCGGATGATACCGATCGTTTCGGCAGCCCGCCGGTCATCGATCCGACCGGCCCGATGCGCGGCATGGTGCTGCTGTTCTCCGACCATGGCGGCCTGGGCGAGGCCGATCGGGCCGCTGCAACGGCGCTGGCCGAAGCCGGCGTGCTGGTTGCGGAGATCGACAGCGACCGCTATCTGGCGACGCTCGATGCGCAGGGCGAGGCCTGCCATTTCATCGTCCCGGATATCGAGGCGCTGAGCCGGCAGGTTCAGCGGACGCATCCCGGCGACACCTACCACACGCCGATCCTGGCCGGGCGCGGGATCGGCGGGACCTTGGCCGAAATCGGGCTGGTCCAGTCCTGGCCGGCGACCATCGGGGGCGCCGCCTCGCTCGATCCGGCCGAGACGATCGCCACGGCCAAACCGTTCTGTGGCGATGCGTTGGGGCTGCGTGCGACGCTGCAGGGCTTTTGGACCGCCGGGTTCAGCAAGGACGGCCCAGGCCGCAAGCGCATCGAGTCGCTTCAGGCTGCCGGCATGCCGGTCGCGATCGATAAGGCGACGACGCTGGACGGTCTGGTCCTGCCCCATCTGCCGCCGGCAGCAGAGACGACCGATGTCGCCGATCTGCCGCTGATCGAGCTGGCCGCCGACAAGCCGTCGGATCTGATGGCGGTGGTGCTGTCGGGCGATGGCGGCTGGCGCGACATCGACATGAACCTGGCCGAGGATCTGCGCAAATCCGGCGTGCCGGTGGTCGGCTGGGACAGCCTGCGCTATTTCTGGCGCGAGAAGACGCCGGAGCGCACAGCCGAGGATCTGTCTGCCGTGCTGCAGATCTACATGCTGAAATGGCAGGCGAGCCGGGTCGCGCTGATCGGCTATTCCTTCGGGGCCGATGTCCTGCCTTTCGCCTTCAACCGATTGCCGGCCGATTTGCGCGGTCATGTCGTGCAGATGTCGTTGCTCGGATTCGCCGATCGGGCGGATTTCGAGATTACCTTGACCGGCTGGCTCGGCGCGCCGCCGAGCGACCAGGCTTTGCCGGTGGCGCCGGAACTGGCCCATGTGCCGCCCGGCATGATCCAGTGCTATTACGGCGCCGACGAAGCGGACAGCGCGTGCCCCTCCTTGCCGAAGGGGGCGGAAATCTTCAAGAAACCCGGGGGTCATCATTTCGATGGAGACTACCAGGGTCTGGCCGCGGATATTCTTGCCGGCTTCCAGCGGCGGTCGGGGCGGTAGCCCGGGACGCGGCGTCCTTGTCGTCGCGGTTGAGCGCAGCGCCTTGGAAATTATGCTGGATTGACTCGGCGGCGGACGATGTGGCCCTCATTGGAGATTGGGGAGAAGGGTTCGGAATGTTCGCGATATCGGTCGTCGTCTTCGTGACCGGATTGATCGGTTTGATCTGCCTGCTGGCGATCGGCAGCCCGATGATGCGGGCCTCTGAACGGCAATATCAGCTGGCGGCGAACCGCGACGCGCTGAAGAAACTGCGCGCCGATCGCGGTTCGTTGCATAGCCGGCTGGCGGAGCTGGAAAACCAGAAGGAGGAGCTGACGAAATCGGTCGATGCGATGCGGGCTGAGCTGAAAGAGGCGTCCGACAAGATCGGCAAGATGCCGAAACAGACCCACGAACTCACCTTCGAGCTCGGCGCGCCGGATGGGGGCATGCAGCCTTTCGACTTTGTCCTCAGCCGCCAGGCCGCTTATCTCGATATCGAAAAGATATCCGGCCCCGAGCGCCAGCTCTGGAAGCTGCCGCGTGTCCTGCGCGTCTGGAGTCGCAGCCAGGCCAACGCCGTGACCACTGCCGAGAAGCGCTATCCCGTGCAGAACGGTTTCATCGTCCGCGCGGCCGAGCGAGTCGCTGTCGCCGATATGCGACCTGCGGCGCAGGGCTGAGGCGGCCATGGACGGTACCGATATCCAAAGTACGTTGCTCGTCTTCGGCGTGATCTTCTACGTCATCTGCTACGTCGTGTTCCAGGCGCTGCGGGCGCGGCTCGGCACGGTGCCGCATCAGGCCGCGGCCCTGAAGCAGCAGATCGCGGCCCTGAATGCCGAGACGGGCAGCTTCCAGATGAACCAGCTCCGTATCGAGGAAGAACTCGAAGAGTTGCGGCAGGAGACCGATCGGACCAAGACGCGGCTGCTCGAAGCCAAGCAGACGCTGCACGAAATGCAGCATCGGCTACCGACGGTCGTCTATGTGCTCGACCAGATCATCCAGAATTCCTATACCCCGTGGGTCATCACGGTGCGGTGGGACTATCCGCCCAAGGGTGTATCCGGATCGATCGCGGCGGAGATGCTGCGCGGCCGGCGTGTTCTGGCCTTCGCCGACAATGCGCCGAATGTCCGTCGCCGTATCGAAGCGCGCTTCCCACTGGGCCAGGGCTACCATATCGGCGAGCCTGTCGCTTTCGAGGTCTGACCGTCAGATCCGACCGATATAGTCGGCGGCGTCGAGGCGGGCGGCGATGACGGTGAATCGGCTCGCCGAAAAGGCCGTTTCGAAAGCGGAATGAAGTTCGCCGACGCTCGACACGGTCACGCCATGGCCGTCGAAAGCCTGGGCGATGACAGCATAATCGGTGGCGCCCATGCGGACGCCTATGGCGTCGAGCCCGGCCTGGCGCTGCTTCAGCTCGATCAAAGCGAGGCTTTCGTCCTGCAGGACCAGGACCACGACCGGCAGCCTCTGGTCGCGCAATGTCCCGAGTTCGCCCAAAACCATCTCCAATCCGCCGTCGCCCATCACGGCGACCACTGGAGCCGACGGCCGGGCGGTCCGGACACCGATCGCCAGCGGCAATGCGGCACCCATGGTGCAGAACCCGGCCGATTGCAGCAGCCCGCCGGGCCGGTGGACACGCAGCTTCTGGCTGAGCAGGATGCGATGGGCGCCGGCGTCGACGGTCACGACAGCATCCGGCGGCAGCGCCGCTTCCAATGTCTCGATCACGGCATGCGGGCCCCAGGCCGCCGGGGCGGCAAAGGCTTCGGCGAGTGCCGTTTTCGCCCGACCGATCTCACCCTCCGGCCAGGCGGGTTGCCGGACCAGCCCGGTTTCGGCCGCTGCCAGCAGTCCGGCGACGGACCCGGCAATGCGCAAGCCGGCGTGATGCATGCCGTGATCGGCCGGTGCCGCAGTCAGCTCGATGACGGTTTCTGGATGCTTGAATGCGCCGAGCCAATTGCCGCGCATCTCGATCGGGTCGTAGCCGGCGGCAATGATCAGGTCGGCCCGGTCGAGCAGCGGCTGCAGGATCGCATCGGCCTTGGGCGACAGCCCGGCGCCGCCCAGCGCGCAGGCATGGCGCTCGTCGAGCAGCCCCTTGGCCTTGTAGGTCGTGAACACCGGAATGCTGTGCGTCTCGGCCAGCCGGGTGACGGTCCCGGTAGCGCCGTCGCGCAGCGCCTCGTAACCGGCCAGCAGCAGCGGCCGTTCCGCCGCGGCGAGGCGGTCGCGAAGTTCGGCGATCGCGGGACTGTTGGGAGCCGGATCCGGGCGGGCGAGGCGTACCGGCGCGACCGTGGCCGCGCCGTCGGGAGCAGGCAACGCGGCGACGCTTGGCGACAGATCGAGATGGACCGGCCCGCAGGGCAGGGTGCCGGCGAGATTGAGGGCGCGCTGTGTGATCGCTGCCGCGCCCTCCGGTTCGATCTCGTAGCTCGCCTTGACCAGCGGGTGCAGCAGGGCGGCATGGTCGAGGATCTGGTGGGTATAGCGGCCGCGCAGATGCCGTTCGACCACGCCGGATACGACGATCAGCGCCGCGTGTTCCTGGCTCGCATCGGCGATGCCGTTGACCGCATTGGCGAGACCGGGGCCGAGCGTGGTGACCAGCAGCCCGGGCGCGCCGGTTACCGCATGGGTGCCGGCTGCCATCATCGCCGCAGCGGTCTCGTTGCGCGCCAGGACGAAGCGGATGCCGGCGCGTTCCAGCGCATCGATGAAGGTGACGACCTCGCCGCCGGGCATGCCGAAGGCGTGGCGGATGCCCGCCGACCATAGGGTTTGGGCAACCAGGTCGGCGATGCGGTTCATGGGCGGGCTCATCTGCTGCAATTCGTCAAATCAGGGGACAGGTTACGTTTTCGCCAGGCCGCCGGCGCGCTCGATGAAGGCGACGATCTCGGCCACGCCCTGATCGATCTTGAGATTGGTGAACAGGAAGGGTCGCTCGCCGCGCATCTTGCGGGCGTCGCGGTCCATGACCTCGAGCGAGGCGCCGACCAGCGGCGCCAGATCGATCTTGTTGATCACCAGCAGATCGCTGCGCGTGATGCCCGGCCCGCCCTTGCGCGGGATCTTGTCGCCGGCCGAGACGTCGATGACATAGATCGTGATATCGGCCAGTTCCGGGCTAAAAGTGGCGGCCAGATTGTCGCCGCCACTCTCGATGAAGATCGCGTCGAGGGATGGGAAGGCCTGCTGCATCTCGGCCACGGCGGCGAGGTTGATCGAGGCGTCCTCGCGGATCGCGGTATGCGGGCAGCCGCCGGTCTCGACGCCGCGGATCCGCTCGGGCGGGAGGGCACCGGCGCGGGTCAGGAACTCGGCATCTTCGCGAGTATAGATGTCGTTGGTGATGGCGGCGATGTCGTAGCGATCCCGCATGGCCTTGCACAAACGCTCGGTCAGCGCGGTCTTGCCGGAGCCGACCGGCCCGCCGATGCCGATACGCAACGGGCCGTGGGGCGATGCAGTCATGAACGGAACAGCCTCGTATATTGCGTTTCGTGGCGGATCGAGCAGAGATCGATCCGGAAGGCGGCGGTGCCGATCTCGTCGAGCCGTGCCGCCGCGGCGCGCGTGGCGACGGCGGCGATGCGGGGGGCGAGCGCGGCCAGCGTGCGCTGCCCATCGGTCTGGCCGAGCGGGATGAGCCGGATCCCGGCCGAGACGAAATTCGCGGCCAGCGCATGGGCATAGCCGAGCAGCGCTGCCTCCAGCGGCACCGTCCCGGCGCAGGCGAGCCCGACCGCGACCGGATAGGCGAGCGGCGTTTCGATGTGATCGATCGCGGTCCCGGGCCAAGCGGCGCGCGTGGTCGCAAGGAACGCGGCGCCTTGCTGCCCGGCTTCCAGCGCGGTCTCCGCCGTGCCGCGCCAGGCGGTGGCCAGCTCGATCACCGTGTCCGGCGCATCGGCGGAGCGCCAGGCCGCGACCAGCAGCACCAGATCGACCCAACCCGCGCCGGCTTCGAGGATGGTCGCGACGTAATCTTCGAGCGTGTGACGGTCGTGGACGGCGCCGCTCTCGACCGCCCATTCCAGGCCATGGCTGTAGGAGAAGCCACCGATCGGGTAGGACGGCGAGAGCCAAGTGAGGAGGGTAGGGAGCCACGGGGTCGGCGAGGTCGGAGCGGCGGCGTTCCCCACCTCACCCCAACCCTCTCCCCCCTGAAGGGCGGAGAGGGAGATTTCAACGCCGGTGCCCCGCAGCTCCCTCTCCGCCCCATTGGGGGGGAGAGGGTTGGGGTGAGGTGGGGAACGCTCGGATGGAGGAGGGGTTTGGACATCCTCACTCATGCCGGTGCCCGCCGCCATAGGCGCCGGATTCGGGCGAGAAGGGCCGGCGCAGCGGCTGGACCGCGCCGCCCAGCATCAGCACCATGTCTTCGATCACCGCATCGGCGCGGATGATCAGGCAATCCTCGCAGATCTCGACCAGCAGATGACGGTTGCCCAGGTGATAGGCGAGCCGCGGCAAGCCGGCCTCGCCGGCGCGGATCTCCAGCAGATCTTCCTCCGCCGCGATCACCCGGACGATGGCGCTGTCGCCGACGACCAGCCCGTCGCCCTGGCCGAGCCGCAGCGTCGCCGGCAGGTCGAGCAGCAATTCGTCGCCCTGGTCGGTGCCGAGGCGGAAGCGGCGGCGATGGCGCGAATCCCAGTCGAGCGTGACGGTTCCGACTTCGCGCTCGGCCGGCCATTGCCCGGCCAGCATTCGATGCGTTGCGTGCAGCATGGTTCAGAACAGGAAATAGCGCTGCGCCATGGGCAGCACGGTGGCCGGTTCGCAGGTCAGCAGCTCGCCATCGGCGCGCACTTCGTAGGTCTCCGCATCGACTTCGATCTTCGGCGTCGCGTCGTTCAATATCATGCTTTTCTTAGAGATGCCGCTACGCGTGTTGCGGACGGCATGGAGCGTACGGCTCAAGCCGTATTTCCCGGCGATGCCGGCATCGAGCCCGGCGGCGCTGACGAACAGCAGGCTGCTCTCGACCAGGGAGCGGCCGAAATTCGCGAACATCGGTCTGTAATGCACCGGCTGCGGCGTCGGGATCGAGGCATTCGGGTCGCCCATCGGCGCCGCGGCGATGCTGCCGCCCTTCAGCACCAGATCGGGCTTCACACCGAAGAAGGCAGGCGACCACAGCACCAGATCGGCCAGCTTGCCGACTTCCACGGAGCCGACGACATCGGCGATACCATGGGCGATCGCCGGATTGATCGTGTATTTCGCGATGTAGCGCCGCGCCCGGAAATTGTCGTTGCCGTCGCCGTCGCCCGACAGCTTGCCGCGCTGCTGGCGCATCTTGTCGGCTGTTTGCCAGGTCCGGATGATGACCTCGCCGACCCGGCCCATAGCCTGACTGTCGCTCGACATCATCGAGAGGGCGCCGAGGTCGTGCAGGATGTCCTCGGCCGCGATCGTCTCCTTGCGGATCCGGCTTTCGGCGAAGGCGATATCCTCCGGGATGCGCGGGTCGAGATGGTGGCAGACCATCAGCATGTCGAGATGCTCGTCGAGCGTATTGCGCGTGAACGGCCGGGTCGGGTTGGTCGAGCTGGGCAGGACATTGGGCTCACCGGCGATGCGGATGATGTCGGGCGCATGGCCGCCGCCGGCACCTTCGGTGTGGAAGGCGTGGATGGTGCGGCCCTTGAAGGCGGCGATGGTGGTCTCGACGAAGCCGCTTTCGTTCAGCGTATCGCTGTGCAGCGTGACCTGGACGTCGAGCGCATCGGCGACCGACAGGCAGCAATCGATCGCCGCCGGGGTCGTGCCCCAATCCTCATGCAGCTTGAGCCCGCAGGCGCCGGCCTGGACCATTTCGATCAGCGCATCGGGCCGGCTGGCATTGCCCTTGCCGAAGAAGCCGAGATTCATCGGCAGGCCCTCGGCCGCCTGCATCATGCGCATCAGATGCCAGGGGCCGGGGGTGCAGGTCGTGGCCTGCGTCCCGGCGGCCGGGCCAGTGCCGCCGCCCAGCATGGTGGTGATGCCGCTATAGAGCGCGTCGTCGATCTGCTGCGGGCAGATGAAATGGATATGCGTGTCGATGCCGCCGGCCGTGACGATGCGGCCTTCGCCGGCAATGATCTCGGTGCCCGGCCCGATGACGATGTCGATGCCGGGCTGGATATCCGGATTGCCGGCCTTGCCGATGGCGGCGATGCGGCCTGCCTTGAGTCCGATATCGGCCTTGACCACGCCCCAATGGTCGAGGATCACGGCATTGGTGATGACCGTATCGACGGCGCCCTCGGCATTGGTTGCCTGGCTCTGGCCCATGCCGTCGCGGATGACCTTGCCGCCGCCGAATTTGACCTCTTCGCCGTAGATCGTGTGATCGCGCTCGACCTCGATGAAGAGATTGGTATCGGCCAGGCGGATGCGGTCGCCCACGGTCGGGCCGAACATGCCGGCATAAGCCCGGCGGGACATGCGAATGGTCATGCGAGCGGCCCCATTACCGCACCGTTGAAGCCGTGGACCGCGCGCTTGCCGGCGAGCGGGATCAGCGGCACCGACCGTGTCTGGCCCGGCTCGAAGCGGATCGCCGTGCCGGCCGGGATATCGAGCCGATAGCCGCGCGCCGCCGCCCGGTCGAAGCGCAAGGCGGCATTGGTCTCGGCGAAATGATAGTGGCTGCCGACCTGGATCGGCCGGTCGCCGGTATTGGCGATTTCGAGCGTGATGGAAGCGCGGCCGGCATTGAGCTCGATCTCGCCGTCGGCTGTGACGATCTCTCCGGGGATCATCGGATCGGCTCGTGCACGGTGACGAGCTTGGTGCCGTCGGGGAAGGTCGCCTCGACCTGGATCTCGTGGATCATCTCGGCAATGCCCTCCATGACTTGCGCGCGCGTCAGTACCTCGGCCCCGGCCGACATCAGCTCGGCCACGGTGCGGCCGTCGCGCGCGCCCTCGACCACGAAGTCGGTGATCAGCGCCACCGCCTCCGGGTGGTTCAGCTTGACGCCGCGTTCGAGCCGCCGGCGCGCGACAGTCGCGGCCATGGCGACAAGCAGCTTGTCCTTCTCGCGCGGGCTCAGATTCATGCGTTGTACCCCCTCGACCGCAAACAAACCGTCTCCGCCAAGCGGGCGAGGGTTTGAATTCAAACCTGCCAGACTCTTGGCAGCGCCCTCGGCAACCCCGCGATGGCTGCTCGCAAGCCGCCTGCCGCGATCACTACCGCCTGGCGCAGTTGCGCTGGATCATCTGCCAGAAAACGCAGCAGCAGCAAGCCATTGACCAGCGTCGCCCCGCCCTCGGCCGGCGCCGATGCAGCGATGTCCCGCGCAACTGGCAAGAACGATGCCGCTGCCGGGCCCGCATGGAGCAGCGTCGCATATCCGGCGGCGCGACCAAAGCCGAAAGCCCGCGAACGCTCGGCGGCGATGTCGCCCTCAAGCCGGATCGCGTCGGTCCAGGCGAGTCGGTCGCCGCGGCGGATTGCCCAAGAATCGTGCAGGAATCCCCGGGTGAAGCTTTCGCCATGCGCGGCCCGGCCGAACAGGACGATCTCGGCGGCGAGCAGCCTCGCATCGGGCGCCAGCGTCGCGACCAGACGCCGTCGCAGCCGGGCACCGTCGAACAGGATGGTCTCCTGCGGCAGCCATTCCGCCCAGGCGCCGGCGCCGACCGAGAGCCGCGTCTCGACGCGCGTCTCCGCACCGGTCGAGCGGTAGAGCTTTTCCGCGGCCTGGCTGGTCAGGATCGCTGCGGCCCCCGGACCGATCTCGATCTCGCTGTCCAGCCGATCGCCGCCGACCAGCCCGCCTGACGTATTGACCAGCACCGCCTCGAACGGCGCCCCCGGATCGGTATCCGGCATCAGCGCCCGGCACGGCGCCTGCTGATAGAGCGAGCGCAGCACGGAACGGCCGTCCCGGACCTGGGTCTGCAGCCGCAAGGCGCCGGCGGCGCGTTGCAAGGCCGGGGGCGTGCTGCACGGGGCTTGCATGGGAATGATCGAACGATCTCCGGAAGGGAGGCCAGGATGTCCAAGTTCCTTAGAGCCGTCTATGGCCAAGTCGTGATCGCGCTCATCCTCGGAGTCGCGATCGGCATGGTCTTTCCGGAGACAGCGGTCGCGCTGAAGCCGCTCGGCGACGGTTTCCTCAAGCTGATCAAGATGATCGTGGCGCCGCTCGTCTTCTTCGTGATCGTCACGGGCATCGCCGGCGCCGGCGATCTCAAGAAGGTCGGGCGGGTCGGCGTCAAATGCCTCGTCTATTTCGAGGCGCTGACCACGCTGGCGCTGATCGTCGGCATCGTCCTGGCCTATGCCGTGCAGCCGGGCGCCGGCATGAATGTCGATCCGGCGACGCTCGACGCCAAGGATGCGGCCGGCTTCGCCAAGACAGCCACCGACACCACCATCGCGAAATTCCTGCTGAACCTGATCCCGGACACGATCACCGATGCCTTCGCCCGCGGCGACATCCTGCAGATCATGGTCTTCGCCATCCCGTTCGGCTTCGCCCTCGCGCTCGGCGGCGAGACAGCGCATCACGTGGTCAAGGTAATCGACGCCGTCCTGCATTCGCTGTTCCGGATGATGGGCTTCATCGTTCGTCTGGCGCCGCTCGGCGTGCTCGGCGCGATCGGCTTTACGGTCGGCAAATACGGCATCCATTCGCTGGCGCCGCTCGCCATGCTGCTCGTCGTGTTCTATCTGGCCTGCCTGACCTTCGTGCTGGTCGTGCTCGGCCTGATCCTGCGCGGCGCCGGGCTCAGCATCTTCAGGCTGATTGCGTATCTCAAGGACGAGCTGCTGATCGTCGCCGGCACGGCGTCGTCGGATGCCGTGATCCCGCAGATCATGGGCAAGCTCGAGCATCTGGGCATCTCGAAGGCCACGGTCGGCATCGTCATCCCGACCGGCTATTCGTTCAATCTCGACGGCTTTTCGATCTATCTGACCCTGGCCGTGGTGTTCATTGCCCAGGCGACGAACACCGTGCTTTCGACCGGCGATCTCATCGCGCTGCTCTTCGTCTCGCTATTGACTTCAAAGGGCGCCCATGGCGTGCCCGGCTCGGCCCTGGTGATCCTGGCCGCAACGCTGACCGCAAACCCGGCGCTGCCGCTGGCCGGGCTCGGGCTGGTGCTGGCGGTCGACTGGTTCATGGGCATCGGCCGGGCGCTGACAAATCTGGTCGGGAATTGCGTGGCGACGGTGGTGATCGCAGCCTGGGAGCGTGATCTCGACCGGGCCAAGGCGCAGTCGGTGCTCAGCGGGGATGACGATTACCTGGCAGAGGTGGCAGCGCCGGCGTGACCGCGCCGAAGCCGATTCTTCGGGCGCGGGCTGACCTGACGCCAAGTCTCATCCTGAGTCGGAGCGGCGTCGCTGAGTATAATCCGAGGGATGCAAAGCAACGCGCGAAGTCACAAAATCAGACGCTTCAGAGAGAGACATCGCGCGATGAACATCCTCCTCATTGGCCCGGTCACCCGCACCGGCCTCAACTTCTCGTATCCGATCTTTGACGGCAAAACCGTTCGAGTCAGTTTCCTCTATAGCAGCATCGATCAGGCGCGATATGCCCGCGACCGCGAGACGGGAACGCGCATCGAGACGATGGAGGATTTCGACGGGGCGGTCGCGACGGTTCATTGAGGGAGCCAAGACGAATAACGGGGCGGCGGGTCGAGCCTTGATCGCGATCGAGGGACGGGCATTTGGCGGCCGCTTCGCGCCCATGCTGATGCGACGATCCAGAGAAGGGCGTGTGAACGTCTCCGTGGTCCTCACCGATACCAATGTATCGGCGATACCATAGTCTCAATTGCTCATCTCCCACGATTCGGCCATAGTATCTTACTACCGCCTGCGTCGATCGAAATATTCAAATCGAAATGCGAAGGATATAGATCATGAAAATACTCATGGTGCTGACATCGCACGATCAACTCGGCAATACAGGCCGTAAAACCGGTTTTTGGCTTGAAGAATTCGCGGCGCCATATTTTGTCTTCCGGGATGCCGGGGTGCATTTAACGCTCACTTCACCCAAGGGAGGGCAGCCGCCGATCGATCCGAAGAGCGATCTGCCGGAAAATCAGACATCCGCCATGGCGCGGTTCAAGGCGGACGAGACGGCGCAAAAGGAGCTTTCCAAGACCACCAAGCTCGCCGATATGCGATCGGAAGATTACGACACGATATTCTATGTCGGTGGCCATGGCCCCATGTGGGATCTTGTCGACAACCCCGATTCAATCGCCTTGATCGAGTCCTTCTACAATTCCGGCAAGCCGGTTGCGGCCGTTTGTCATTCGCCGCCAGTGTTCCATCGGGTTACCTACAACGGCGCACCGATGATAAAGGGCAAGCGCGTGACCGGCTTTACCAACGGTGAAGAGGCTGCAGTACAGCTGACCAAGGTTGTGCCGTTCCTTGTCGAGGATGAGCTGAAACGAGTTGGCGGCCTCTATGAAAAGGTTCCCGATTGGCAGAGCTTTGCAATCATCGATGGCCGTCTGGTTACCGGGCAGAACCCGGCATCCTCGACTGCCGCAGCCAAGGCTCTCCTGACCGTAACCGGACAGAACGTCGCTTAGGGTTCACTGCCATCGGCCGGGCATTTGCCCGTCGGTGAATCGGTGTCCGACGTGAGCCCCGCGCTTCCAGCGGGGCCCATTGGCCAGGCCGAAACCGGGTCGGCGCGCGTCTGCCGCGATCCGATCCGTAACACGCCGCCGCCGCGCCAACTTTCCAACCGCCGACATACCGACCCCGCTTCCGCCCGCCTTGCCTTCCCCTCCATCTTCCTGAATGGTCGCTCAGCAATTCGAGGCGGAGACTATCGTGTCGGACCGGGGATCGATCTGGGACACTGTTCCGCCTTTGGCGGGCAGCGGCATCTTCGCCATCGGCTCCGGCGTCTTGCAGACGCTGATGCCGCTGCGCCTGCACGCGCTCGGTTATTCGGCCCAGGCGGCCGGGCTGGTCGCGGCCGGCTATGCCGGCGGGTTCCTGATCGGCTGCCTGGTTGTGTCGCGACTGATCGCGTCGGTCGGGCATGTCCGGGCCTGCAATGCCTGCTGCGCCGCGGCGGCCGTGATGATCCTGGGTTTTGACTGGTCGCCGCCGCTTTGGGGCATGGCGCTGCTCGAAGTCGCGGTCGGCATTGCCGCCTCGGGGCTGGCGACCGTGACCGAAAGCTGGCTGAACGAGCTGGTCCGGCCGGATCGGCGCGGCCGGTTGCTGACGCTCTACATGATCATCCTGACACTGGCCTGGGGCGTTGGGCAGGTGCTGGCGATTTCGATCGATCCGGGCTCCAGCCGGATGCTGATCCTGACCGCGGGCTGCTACGCGCTGGCGCTGATCCCGGTTGCCGCGGTCAAGGTCGAGAGCCCGAAGCCGCCGACCCAGGTCAGGCCGCAGTTGCGTCGCGTGTTCAGGATCTCGCCGGCCGGCATGTTCAGCTGCTTCTACACCGGGCTGGTCGCGGCCACGGTCACCAGCACCGGGCCGATCTACGGCGCGGCCCGCGGCCTGCCGCAGAACGATATCGTGTTGCTGATGATCGCGCTCCCGGTCGGCGGCCTGATCCTGCAAGGGCCGCTCGGCCATCTTTCCGACCGGATCGACCGGCGGCGCGTGCTGTTCGTCATGGCGCTGGCCGTGGCGCTGGTCTCGGGTGCGCTGGCGCTGATTGGGGCAGAGGCGCCGTTCTGGCTGCTTGCGGCACTCTTCGCTCTGCTCGGCGGGCTGGCCGAATGCTTCTATCCGATCGGCGTCGCACTCTCGAACGACCGGGCCGAGCCGGCGGATTACGTCGCCGTCTCGTCCAATCTGCTGCTGGTTTGGGCAGCTGGCGGCATGGCCGGGCCGCTGATTGCCACGGCCACGCTGGAGCGGGGCGGCGCCGCAGCCTATTTCCTCTATCCGCTCGCCCTGTCGCTCGCGCTCGCCGCCTATCTGCTGTGGCGCCTGGCGCGCCGGCCGAAGATCGATCCGGCCTTGCGCGAGGAGTTCGTGCCCTATCCGACGACCTCGCCGGAAGTCTATGAATGGTCGCCGCACAAGCCGCTGGATCGGGCGGCGACGCCGGATTGAGCGCTGTCTATCTTGTGGTTGTGATTTTGCGTCTACACAATCATTCGTACTTGCTGCTGTGACTCGCCGTCTCTAGCATGGCGGGATCGAACAGCGGAGGCCCCGATGCTGCCCGTAAAGATCGGACTGGTA
Source organism: Aliidongia sp. (assembly GCA_037200015.1). GTDB lineage: Bacteria > Pseudomonadota > Alphaproteobacteria > ATCC43930 > CGMCC-115725 > JAXDMU01. The sequence continues at coordinate 115,443 of JBBCHB010000010.1, forward strand.
GACACGACCGGCACCGTCCCCATGCCGGCCATGGCAATGGTCGCGGCCGCGCTCAATGTCCAGGTCACGCGTGATCTGCAGCAATTCTGGCCGGTGATTGCGACGGTCTGCTATCTGCCCGATCCGAACGTGATCCCACAGGGCGTCTGGCCGGTGCTGCTGGTCTCAACCTTGCCGCAGGAGGGGGGCGGGTTTCACCTGACGGTGCACAACCAGCCCTATGCCCAGGTGCTCGTCACCCCGGGCAGCGATGAATGGACTGTCGATGCCAGCCACGAGACGATCGAGATGCTGGTCGATCCCTTCGGCAATCGGCTGCAGACTTCGACGTCGATTCAGATCGTCGGCAACGACCTGCAGGATGGCAACGAGCAATATGAATATCTGGTCGAAGCCTGCGACCCGTGCGAAGCCGATTCCTGTACCTATCAGATTGGCGGCATCCGCGTGTCGGACTTCATCACGCCGTATTTCTACGATCTGCTGACGATCCCCGGCTTGCGCTACAGCTTCACGGGCGCGATAACCCGGCCGCGCGAGATCCTGCCCGGCGGCTATATCAGCTGGATGAACCCGCAGACCAACGCGATGCAGCAGATCCTGCGGCTCGATCCGAACGCGCCGCCGCAATGCCGCGATCTCGGCATGGCGACCGGTGCGAGCCTGCGCGCGTTCGTCGAGAAGCAGACAGCCAAACATGTCCGCGCCAAGCGCATCGGCCCCACCGCGGAAGCGCAGCAAGCCAGGACCGCCTTTCGCGATGCGGTTACGCGGGCCGGCCAGGCGCGGGCCAAGCACTACATCTGATCCGGCTTGCTGCCAGGCGCCGCGTCTCGTCGGTCGGTCGCACAGTCGGCCGCCGAAGCGGCGGATGGTCGCTGCACAACGGGCCGGTTTCCGAACCGGACGACCTGGGCTATACACTATAGAAGGTGACAATCAATGCGGGTTGCGTCCCTTCTTTTGGGGGTTTGCTAAACCGTAGCGCGGATATTTCCGGCCATACTGAGCTACGGAAGTTTGGATGGCAAACATTTCTGAACTCTTCGCGATTGGGTTCGAGTACCACCGCAAGCGGCAACTGCCGGAAGCAGAAGAGATTTATCGCCGCATCCTGGCGCAGGACCCAGCGCATCCGGGCGCGCTGCTATACTTGGCGGAAATCGCGCATTCCGTCGGCCAGAGCGTCGCAGCAATCCAGCTCCTGGAGCGCGGGATCGCGGCGCATGACCGGATTCCCGAACTGCATTACGGCCTCGCGTCAATTCTCCAGGGTTCGGGACAGGCGGAAGCCGCGTCGAGTCACTATCAACAGGCTATCGCGCTCAAACCCGACTACGTCGAAGCCCTCAACAATCTGGCAATGCTGTACCGGAGCGGCGATAGGCTCCGCGATGCTGCCGAGCTTTGTGGTCGCGCCATCGCGGTCCGGCCGGACTATGCCGAGGCTCACAACAATCTGGGCACGATCCTGCTGGAGCTTGGCGAGGCGTCCGCGGCTGTCGCGGCTTTCGAAGCGGCTCTCCGGCTCAAGGCCGACTATGTCGAGGCGAGGTCCAATCTCGGCATGGCGCTCGTCGTGCTCGGCCACAAGGCGCCGGCCGAAGCGTGCTACCGGGAAGCGCTTCATCTGCGGCCCGACTATGCGGAGGCACACAACAATCTGGGCAATCTGCTCCGCGGGGCCGGACAAGTCGACGCGGCGCGGCACCATTTTGAAAGAGCCGTCGCACTGCGGCCCGACTATGCCGATGCTCATTGCAATCTCGCGATGCTGCATATGGCGATGGGCGAGTTCGAGCCGGGCTGGCGCCATTTCGAGTGGCGGTGGTCACTGGCTCAACTCCGGCCGGAGCGCCGGGAGATCGCGCCGCGCTGGGACGGTTCGGACGGCATGGGGCGAACCATCCTTATCTGGTCGGAACAGGGGCTGGGTGACTGCCTGCAATTTTGTCGCTACGTCCCGCTGCTTGCACAGCGCGGCTGGAAAGTGGTGCTCGAAGTCCAGCGGCCTCTGGTCCGGTTGCTCCGGCAACTCGCCGGGGTCGAGATCGTCGTCGCCGCGGGGACCACTTGCGGCGCGGCGATCGACTGCCAGTGCTCCGTGATGAGCCTGCCGTATCAATTCGGGACGGTGCTGGAGACGATCCCGGCCCGGATGCCCTATCTGATGCCAGAGGCAGCGGAGATCGAGCGCTGGGCGCGGCGCTTGAGACAGGCCGGGCTGACGGATGAGGTGCTGAAAGTCGGTCTGGTCTGGGCCGGCAATCCCCGACTGTATTCGCCGGCGCTCGCTGCTGTCGATGCCCGTCGCTCGGTTCCGCTGGCGCAACTCGCGCCCTTGCTGAGCGTAGAGGGGGTTCGGTTCGTCAGCCTGCAGAAGGACCGGCGGCCGGGCGAGGTGCCGGCCGAGTGGGGGCTGCTCGACCTGATGAACGAGGTCGAGGATTTTGCCGATACGGCTGCTCTCGTGGCCGAGCTCGATCTGGTCATAGCCGTCGATACTTCGGTGCTCCATCTGGCCGGTGCCATGGGCAAGCCGGTCTGGCTGCTGAACCGGGCCAATGGCTGCTGGCGCTGGTTGGAGGGGCGCGACGACAGCCCGTGGTACCCATCGATGCGGATCTTCCACCAGCCGCGGCAGAGCGACTGGGCAAGCGTCATCGATCATGTTCTGACCGCATTGCGAATGCGGCAATCCTCTTGAGGCAAGTGCGCGCTACGGCGTCCGGATCTCGCCGCTGCCTCCGCTCGACGCGACGGCCTTGAGATAGGCGCCGACCCGATCGGCCAAATTCTGCCGGATGTTCATGTAGAAGAGATTGTAGTCGTAGATGTGGTAGCTGCCATCGAACACGCCGAAAGTCAGGCCGGGATCGTCGGTCGGCGGGGTCACGATCAGCACGCCGTCGGTGCAGGCCGCGCCGGTCAGATGCGGGCGCGGCGCCTTCAGCGGGGCGCCGTCCTGCACGAAGGCGAGGCCGCCGAGGTTGTCGGCAGCCGGCGCCTCGCTGTCGAGGCTCCAGCTCAGCGGGTTCATGCAGTCGAGCGGCCGGCCGGCGATCATCTGGTAGCTCTTGTCGAACCAGATCGTGCTGGTCTGCTGCCAGCCGGTCCGGTCGGCCGGGGCCGAGAGCGAGTTCCAGGTCAGATAGCAGCCGGTATCGGTGGCGCTCTTGCAGGGCCCGAGCCCGTCGGCCAGCTTCAGGTCGCGCGGGATCGCGTAGCCGACCAGATAGGCCGCGACCATACGGTGGGCGAGGGGTGTGCCGGCGATGCGCTCCTGCAGCAGCCGCATGCCGTGCAGCGAGCCCTGGCTGTGCCCGGCCAGGATGAAGGGCCGGCCCTGGTTGCGCGTGGCGATGAACTGGTCGAAGGCGCGCAGCACGTCCTGATAGGCGAAATCGAGCGCCTGGTGTTCGGACAAGTCCTTGCCCATGAAGGAATAGAGCGTCGCCTGGCGATAGCGCGGCGCGTAGATCCGGCAACAGCCGTTGAAGGCGGTCGCCTGGAAGCGGACGACGCCGTTCTCCAGCCGGTCGCGGGTCGCGCCGTCCTGGTCGTACCGGGCGTTCCAGCTGCCTTTGCTGTAATAGGTCGTCGGGTGGATGAAGAAGACGTCGACCGCAGCGGTTGCCTCGGCATCGGCAGCGCCGACGCCGGGCGGCACCAGCGCGGCATTGCCGGGATGATCGGGCAGCACGAGCCAGGCTGCGTCTTGAGCGTAGTCCGGCGCCGGCGGTTCGGCCACGAGGTCGAAGCTGTGCCAAGGCGCCAGCAGCACCAGATTGCGCAGCGGCGGGCTGAGATAGAGGGCGCTGCCCGCGAGCAGGAGCAGCACGACCAGCGCACCCAAGCCCCACAGCATCTTCCGGACCATTGCCGCTCCTCTATTTGCGTCGAAACCCGCGTGATCCTTGGGTAGCACGCGGGCGCAGGCGGCGGTAGTCACGATGCGGCGAGAGCCTTTTTGGCACCTTCATGCGCCGATCGCGCCTCTGTGTCTCGAAAAACGGGGCTTGGAAATGCTGCGATGCACAATAAACTCTTTGCACTGCATTGAGCAGGGAGGCAGGGGCTATGCGCGCACCGAATTTTCACGGCAACATCGTCGTTTCCAATCTTCCGGAAGGCTTCACCGCCGTCGAGCTGGCGTCGTTGTTCGACGATTTCGGGCTGGTGCTTGGTGCCGAGATGGACCGGAAGCGTGCCCGCCAGGGCAGCATCATCCTGGCTCCCGAGCCCGCCGTCGCCAAGGCGATCGGTGCGTTGAACGGCCAGAAGCTGGCCGAGCGCGCGCTCAAGGTCGCCCGTGCTCCGGCCCCGGTCAAGCGGCCGAAGCCTGCGGCCGGCGCCCGGCCCGCCCGTCCGGTTGCCGCCGAGACGGCCCGCCCGACTGCCCAGGTCGCGCCCGACCAGATCGCCGACGCCATCCGCCGCTTCCGCGCCATGCCGGATGCCGGCAACGCTGCGGCCGTGCCGATGCCGGCTGCTCCGACCCGTCAGGTCGTCGTCGAATACCGCAAGACCCGCCGCTTCGAGATTCCGCCCCGCGCTCCGATGGCTGCCCGGGGCTAAGCCTCACCCGATCCGCGCCGACTGCCCGCCATCGACGGGCAGGTTGGCGCCGGTGATGAAACCCGCCTCATCCGAATGCAGGAACAGCGCCGCCTGGGCGACGTCCCAGGCGGTGCCCATCTTGCCGCGCAGGGGCACGGCGCGGCTTCGGCTCGCGCGCAACTCGTCGCGCGGTGTCCCCGTCGCCCTGGCATGGCCTTCGATCGCCATCGGCGTATCGATCAGCCCGGGCAGGATCGTGTTGACCCGGATGCCGTGCGGGGCATTGGTCAACGCCAGAGTCTGGCCGAGCGCCAGCATGCCGGCCTTCGAGATCTTGTAGGCGGTCAGGCCGAAACCGACCGAGCCGGCGACCGCGGCCAGCGACGAGATATTGACGATGCTGCCCGATTGCTGCTGCCGCATCGCCGGCAGCACGGCCTGGCAGGACAGCAGGCAACCCTTCAGATTGACGCGCATGATCCGGTCATAGGCCTCTTCCGAGAGGTGCGCCGGATCGGCATCGCCGGCACCGATACCGACATTGTTGTGCAGGAAATCGATCCGGCCCCAGGTGTCGACGCAGGCCTTGGCATAAGCCGCGCAATCGGCGGTGCTTGTCCAATCGCCGGCGATCGTTTGCGCAGTGCCGCCTTCGGTCCGGATCAGTGCCGCGGTCTCCTCGGCCGAGGCGAGATCGCGGTCGACCAGCAGCACTTTGGCGCCTTCGCGGGCGAAGAGCAGGGCGGCGGCGCGGCCATTGCCGATCGTCTCGCCCTTGGTCTGGCCGGCGCCGACGACGATCCCGGCCTTGCCGTCGAGCCTCACGGTGCATCCTCCAGATCGGCGTCGAGCGGTACGCCGAAACTGTTGAGCGCCCAGGAAACCAGGTTGTACTGGCCGATGGTGAAGACCAGATCCATCATCTGCTCGGTCGAGAACTGCGCGGCCAGCACTGCCCAGCGTTCGGGTGCGACGACCGAATGGGTGAAGAGATCATCGGCCGCCTGCAGCAGCGCGCCGTCCAATTCGTTCCAGCCGGCACCCGGCCCCTGCGCGATCCGCTCGATTTCGTCATCGCTCAGGCCGGCGGCCTTGGCGATCCGGACATGCTGCGTCCATTCGTAGCGCGCCTGGTTCAGCCAGCCGATGCGCAGGATCAGCATCTCGCGCTCGCGCGGCGGCAGGGTCTGCTTGCGCAGGATATGATTGGCGAACACGCCCCAGCGCCGGGCGAGCTCGGGGTGGTTCATCAGAACCTTGAACAGGTTGAGCACCTCGCCCCCGACCCGGCCGCGTTCGGCATAGTCGCGGTCTTCGGGGCCGAGGGTGTCGAGATCACGGAACGGGATGCGCTGGGGATGTTGGATCATGGCGAAGCGGGCTCCTCGCTCGAATTGTGGAGCTCGTGATGAAGGCCATTTCCCATCCCGGCGCAACATATTATCGAGTTCCCTGGTCGCGCCGGATCCCCCTCGCGCCCGCTACTGCGCCTCGATCGCGACGCTGGTCGAGCCGTGGAAGCCGCCATCGCTGTCGTCGAACTGGATGTAGATCCGCGAGGTCGCGGGCGCGAAAGCGATCGGCCCGGTCGATTGGAGAAAGACGGAGAAGGTCGGTGCCGCGCCGCCGGCATAGTTCAGCGACACCGTGGGGGTCGGCGGGCTGAGGCATTGGCCGCTGCCCGGATCGGTCTGGCACAGCGTTGCGACGACCGGCAAGGCGCCGTTGCGAGTATCGGCCGACAGGGTAAGTGCCTGCGTCGCCCCGACATTGAAGCTCGCGATCGCGAAGGCGCCGACGCCGCCTGCTGGCAAGTCGATCACGCCGTTATTCGTCGGCGTTGCGGCGAGGGCGATGACATCGGCGACCGGCATGCTCGAAGCGCTCAGATCGACGGTGTCGACTCCTGGAACGATCGCCGCCGTATCCACCACGTCGTTCGTGCCGCAAGTGAAATCGAGCGGTACACCGGTACTCGAGAAGGTTGCGGCGTCCGCGGTCGACTGGAATGAAACAAGGAAGCTCTGTGCGCCGTTATTACCGGGAATCGAGACTGGCGTATTGGGCTGGCCGGTGGGCGTATTCGTCGCCGGGTCCGTCGTCTGATAATTCATCGTGACAAACGGCAGAGTGAAGAATGAGGTCGAGGCCGGCGCGATCTGGCAATTGTCGAGCGCTTGCATGCCGGTATTGATCAGAGTCGCAAAGATTGTCGCCGTGTCGCCCAATTCGATCGAGCGCGACCCCGGCAGGACAGCGGCGACCAGTACCGGCGGGGCGGGAAGGATCTCTTTCACAGCATTGTTGCGGGTATCGGCGACGAAAACATTGCCGGCACGGTCGACCGCGACGCCGCCCGGCATGTCGAACCCGCTGCCGACCGCCATGACCGACTTGAAGCCGGTTGCCGCCAGGCGCTCCCGCACCTCGCTGCCGGTGGTGACGATGGGATCGTTATTGCTGAGAAACAGGTTGCCGTTGCTGTCGAGCGCGACTCCGCTGAAGAAGCCGGGCTGGTTGACCACCGAGTTGACGGCGCCGGCGGTCGTGATCTCGAGCAGGCCCTGCTGGTTCGCGAAAAAGACGTCGCCGGAGATGTCGACGGCCACGGCCGTCGGCTGCGCCAACTTGTCTCCGAGGATTTTCTGGCTGCCGTCGGCGAGCACTTCCGTCACCGCGTTGTTGCCGGTATCGGCGACGAAGACATTCCCGTTCGTATCGACCGTAACACCGCTCGGATTGACGAAACCGTTCCCGATCGTCTTGACCGTGGCGAAGCCGCTGGCGGCAGTCATCTCCTTCACCGCGTTGTTGCCGGTATCGGCGACGTAGACATTGCCGCTAGCATCGATGGCGATGCCGGCGGGGACGCTGAATCCGGGTGTGCCGATATGGGTGAGGTTGGCATAGTTGTTCACGACCAGCGCTTCTTGGATGCCGCTCGTGCCGAAGCCGACAAGAAAGACGTCGCCGGCGGCGTCGGCTGCAATGCCGTTGGCGCCCGGGAACCCGCTGCCAAGCTTGGTGGCCGTGCTATAGCCGCCCGAGACGGGCAGCTTCCAGGCCGCATTGTCGTCGAACAGGTAGAGATTATCGCTGCCATCGACGGCGATGCCTTGCGGCGAGGTGAACCCGCCGGCGAGGGACTTGACGGTGGAATATCCGCCTGCTGCCGGGATTTCCTCGACGACCGTGCTGAAGAGGCCGGCGACGAACACATTGCCTTGGCTGTCGAGCGCGACGCCGACGGGCAAACCCAAATCATTGTTGCCGCCCAGAGTGTTGACCGTAGTATAGCCGCCGGCCGCCAGGATCTCCTTGACCGAAGCCGCATCGGCCACGAACACATTGCCGCTGCTATCGACGGCAACGCTGCCCGGTGCGAAAAATCCGCTGCCCAGCGTATTGACGGTGACGTAGCCGCCCGCCGCAAGGATCTCCTTGACCGCGCCGTTTTCGTTATCGGCCACGAACACATTGCCGTTGCTGTCGAGGGCAATGCCCGTCGGGAAGTTGAAGCCGCTGCCCAGCGTCTTGGCTGTGGCGTAGCCATCGGCCGCGGCCAGTTCGAAGACGCGGCTGGCTTGGCTGTCGATAGCGAAGATATTGCCTGCGGCATCGACCGCGACGGCGCCGAGCGGTCCGAAGCCGGTGCCGATGGTGTTGACCGTGACCTGACCGCCCGCGGTCACGAGTTCCTTGATCGCGCTGTTGGCGGTATCGGCGACGAAGACATTGCCGTTGCCGTCGACCGCGACGCCGCCCGGCTCGTTGAAGCCGCTGGCAAGCGTGACGATTGTCTGGGCGTCGCTCGGACGAGCAGCAATGCTACCTGCGAGCAGGAGCAGCACCACGGCAAAGTGGCCTGGGATTCTCATTGTCGTTTCGCCCCCGTTGGTTCTGTTCTATCAGCACAACCGATGATACGGGGTGGCGTGATAAAAATTGAAATCGATAGTTGTCTTTTCGGGGGTGTGCGACAACGCGCCTCAGCGCTGTCCAGCCGATCGCGACTTGTGCCGCGCCGCCCAGATTTCGTCGGCCAGCCGATCTGCGGCCAATGGGTCGAGGTCCGGTTCCAGTGCCAGCAGGGCGAGGGCGATGGTGCCGATGACGATTGCCCCCTCCGCCGTGTCCCCAGCCTCGCCGCGCCACAGCGCTACCAGATCCGGCGTACTGACCGGCGGTATCGCGAGCGCCGGCAAGGTCAGCTCACGGCGACTCGAGCCCCGCTGGTAGAGATGGGCGCTGAGCGGCTTGGCCGGATTGCGTTCGGCCTCGCCGCCGCCGCCCTTGACCAGCACCAGGCGTGGTCGGCCGAGCCGCTCGGCGGTGGCGAGGTGAGTCTCGATATAGGCCGGGTGGAACACACCGTCGATGCCGGCCGGCGCGTCAAACGGGTCGAGCAGCCGCGCCACGGTGTTGATCGGCGAGCGCAGCCCCAGCAGCCGGCGCAGGCCGAGCAGCCGGTGGATGCCGGGCGCGAAGGCGGCGACCGGCAGATAGGCGAAGCCGGTCTCGGCGATCATCGTTGCCGCCTCAGCGCGATCGGCGGCCGGCCGCAGCCCGAGCGCGACCAGCGCCTCGCCGACGCTCTGGCTGCCGGAAAAGGCGTTCGAGCCGTGCATCAGGATGGTCCGGCCGGACCGGGCCAGCGCCAGGGCCGCAAGCAGGAACCACGGCGCCTTGCGGGTCCGGCCGGCGCCGTAGGACGGCCAGTCGAGGTCGATCCGCGTCGAGGCACCGCTGCTTGCCGCGCGCGCCGCCTCGACCAGGCCGGCGATCTCATGGGCATCTTCGCCGCGGTGCGGTAGCGCAGCAGCATCAGGAATGCGCCGATCTGCACCGGCTCGGCCTTGCCCTGCAGGACGAGGCCGAGCGCGTCGCGCGCTTCGTCCCGGGTCAGCGCCCCGCGACCGTCCCGGCCCGCGGCCGAGCGTGCGGACAAACGGGGCGAAGGGATGTTCGGGCTCGTCCGAATCGAGGTCGGTCATTTCGCTTTCAGCCGGATCTCGAACAGGAAGGGCCAGAGCTTGCCGGTCACGAACAGCCGGTCCTGCGCCGCATCATAGGCGATGCCGTTCAGCACATCCACGACGCGGAGCATCGGCCCCTGGGATTGCAGCAATCCGGTGAGGTCGATCACGCCGGTGATTTCGCCGCTCTTGGGATCGATCCGGACGATCCGGTCGGTCTGCCAGATATTGGCGTAGATCTCGCCCTTGACCCATTCCAGCTCGTTCAGATTCGCGATCGGCCGGCCTTGCGCGGTGACGCGGATCCGGCGCTTTTCCTGGAGCGTGGCGGGATCGAGCACGCGCAGGGACGCACTGCCGTCGCTCATGAAGATCTCGGTGTCGTTGCGCGTCAGCGCCCAGCCTTCGCCCGGATGGTGAAGTGGCGCTGCGGCGCGAAGCTGTCGAGATCGGCGACGAAGCCGTTATGGGATTTCCAGGTCAGGCCGATCAGCTGCTTGCCCCAATCGACGATGCCTTCGCCGAAATCCGCGCCCGACCAGATTGCTCGACTGCACGACTTCGCCGGTATCGAGCTTGACCTTGCGCACCGAGGATTGCCCGTCCAGCCCGGTGCTCTCGTAGAGAAAGCCGTCCTTGTAGAACAGGCCTTCGGTGAAGGCCTTCGGGTCGTGCGGAATAAGCGTGGACGATTTCGTAGGTATAGGTCGGGATCGCCTGGGCCATCGCCGAAAACGATGCCAGCAGCCAGAGCAGCCCGAGCCCAGCCGCCGTCGAAACCTTGTGCCGCATCACGCTTCGTCGCTCCTTCGCCTCGATGATGTCCTGACGATATCGTCACGCGCACGCCAGTGATAGCCGCCGCGGTCGGGCGCGACGATCTGCGGCCTGAATATCCGGCCCGCGGCAAATATGCCAGCTGCCGCACGGCCTTGTTGCGAAGCGGCCGGCCGCGCCGCTATGACAGGAAGCTTACAAGGGATCGGATGGCAGATGCGGCGAGCGGCGCTCCTGGCGATACTTCTGGTGATCGGCTTCGTCCTGGGCGTCGCGGCGGAGCGGCTCGATATGGAGCCGGCGACGACATTGCGCGCCGTGATGGCCGGCACCGGCGCTTCGCTCACCATGCTGCTGCACGCGACCGGGCGGACCCTGCCGGAAGCGTCGGCGACCGCCCGGTGACGGATCCGGTCGGCGCCACCATTCAGAATGCCGCGGCCATGGCGCCCCGGCTGACCGTGGCCGCGATCGGCCCGGAGGTCTCCGTGCTGCAGCCCGACGGCTCGCCGGTCTATCGCTGGCGCCTGCCGCTGGACCAGATGTTCACTGTGCCGCAGCTGCTCGACCCGTGGGACGTTCAGGTCAGCGGCTATGATCTGCTGCCCGATGGCAGCGTGCTGGCCCTCGCGCGCGACGAGCGGCACTTTCCGGCCTTCCATTGGGACGACACGGTGATGAATACGGCGCTGGTCAAGCTCGACCGCGACTCGCATCTCGTCTGGTCCTATCTCGGCAATCCGCATCACGACGTCCGCGCCGCACCGGACGGCACGATCTATGTGCTGGTCGCGCGCGACGGCGCGACGCCGCCCGGCCCGCATTCGGCGATGCCGCCGAGCTTCCGCGATGAAGGCGTCGCCGTGCTCGACGCGGATGGGCATGAACAGCGCATTCTCTGGCTGGCCGACGCGTTGGCCCGTTCGCCCCTACGCCAATCTCGGGGCGGGGATGGAGCCGGATTGGGAGGGTTGCCTGCCCGATCGTGCCTATTGCTGGGACCTGTTCCACGCCAATACGATCCAGGTGATCGGGGCAGCGGTATCGGCGCAATTGCCGTTCGCTGCGCCGGGCGATCTGCTGATCAATCTGCGGGCGCTGGATGCAGTGCTGGTGCTCGATCCCAAATCGGGTGAGATCCGCTGGGCCACGCGCGGTCCCTGGCGCCATGCCCATGATGCGGCACTGACCGATCGCGGCACGCTGATGCTGTTCGACAATTTGGGCAATCTCGGCCCGGGCGGGACGTCGCGCATCATCGAGCTCGATCCGACCAATGGCGAGATGCTGTGGTCCTATTCAGGCGGCGCGAGTCACCCGTTTTCGTCCTCCATCCTCGGCACCGATCAATTGCTGCCGAACGGCAATGTCCTGATCAGCGAAACGATGGGCGGCCGCGTCTTCGAAGTGACGCACGGCGGAGACGTCGTCTGGCAATATGTCGTCAAGCCCTTCGCCGGCAGCAATCTGGCGCCGGAGATCTGGGGCGCCCGGCGAATCGATCCAGCCAAATACCCCTTCCTCGCCGCTTGCACCAGCCCGCCCTGCGGCGTGCCGGCGTCGCGCTGAGGGGAGGTGAGGAACGCAAGCTCGCAGGGTCATATCCGGGCTTCACCAGCCGAGGTCGAAGCTTGAAGAACACGGATGACGCGGATACCAACGGATTGCACGGATTTGGCGTCCTGGTCGCGAAGCGACGATAATCAGTCGGCACCAAACGGTTTTCTCGGAATTTAACGCGCTTCGCACTTATCCGTGTCATCCGTGGGTATCCGTGCCATCCGTGTTCTCGTCGACGCGAGATTTCGGCCAGGTTCGCGGGAGCGTCGTTGGCGAAGGACAAGCGCTCCCCACCTCACCCGGCCTCTCCGCCCCAATGGAGTGGAGAGGAGAGCGTTGCCGGCACCTCGCGCCAAAACGCGCCGAATTCTCTGAAGCGATTACCCCTAAGCGGGATAGCCGAAGCGCGCTGCGGTCGGGCCGCAGAGGGTGCGGATTTCATCGGCGGCGTCGTTGCCGATCCGTTGCTTGTGGCTCGAGGGGCGGCGCAGCCGGCCGGCCAGCGCTTCGCGCGTCGCCTCGTCGGCGGGGAGGCCGCAATGATCGAGCAGCGCATCCACGCTTTGCCGAGGCGCTCTGTGCAGCGCCTCGAAGGGCATTGCGAGGGCGGCTTTGCGCACCGGCTCCTGCGTCGCCAGCAGATCGGCCAGCCAGCCATAGAGATGGTTCCAGTAGAGCGCCCAGCCTTCGGCCTCCCGGCCTGCCGACCAAGCGGCCAGCACGGATTTGATCGCCGCGTCGTCGCCGAGATTGATCGGCCGGCGGTCGAGACCAAATTCGAAATGGCCGAGGGCGGCCAGATAGTCCAGCACGCGCGAGTCGTCGCCGGCGGCTTGGGCGAAATTCGCCTGCTGGCGCATGAGCGACCCAACATGCCTCGACCGGGTCGCGCACCATCAGGACGAAACGCGCATCGGGAAACAGCCGGAGCAGATAGCTCAGGCGCGAGATCAGGTAATTGCCCTTGAGCACGAGCCGCCGGCCCTGGCGCAGCAGCAGGATCTTCTGCAGGTTCTGGCGATAGAAGCGCTCGAACTCCGGGTGCTGCTGCGCGCCGTCCATTACGCTGCTGCGCGCCGGATCATGCGCGTCCGGAAAGAACGACATCCAGATCGGTTCGTCGAGCGCTTCGGGGGCTTTCGACCGTGATCTCGATGCCGTCGCCATGCAGGCGCTCGAACCGCTGCCGTCGGATTGCGGCGCGAGCCGCCGACGGCACGGTTCCAGGCAAGCGGCAGGTGCACGCCGGGGAAGTCGCGATACCGGTAGCAGGCAACCTCACGCAGGCTACTCAGCAGCTCCAGCGTGATGGTCGTGCCGGCGCGCGCCAGCCCGCAGATGAACACGGGCCGGTCGATCTGATGCCGGCCAGTTGCTCTTCGAACAGGTTCGTTTCGAAATTGCCGAGGCGGATGAACAGCCGCGGATTACGGGCGAGGCGGCGGGTCAGCCACCACATCCCGAATGGATCGCTTCGCGCGCCGGAGGATTCAAGGATCGGCGTGTTCGGCTTTAGCGGTTGCCGGCAGATCGGTCGCCACGGTGCGGCCGGTCAGGCGCCGCCACAGCCGTCGGACCAGGTGGCGCCCAGATAGAAGACGGCGCTCGCACAGGTCATCAGGAGGCCGAGGCCCGCGCCGAGTGCGCCCAGCGCCATCCCGGGGCCGACATAGGCCAGCGCAGGATCGGCCGCGGCGAGCAAGCCCGCGATCGCCAGGACCGCTACGGCAAGACATCGTGCAAGCTTCGGCAAATGACTCTCCATACTTCCCTCTTTTGACGCGACGCGACCGAATTATGCCTCAGCACAATGCGCCAGCACAGCCTGTTGCCGGCATTCAATTGGGCCGGTCTCCTTGGTACCACGGTACCATCACTCGTGCCTTACTTGCCACAAAACGCAGCGTAAGGCGGCTGTAAGCATAAGCGCTAGTACAGGGCGCGGTGCAACAGTGGCACGCGGCCGCATGTTTAACGATCAGGGTCCGGAGAATTAGCCTGGAAGTTGAAAGGCTGCGGTAGCCGGTGCCGCTGGTTCGACGAAGGGTTCGCCGGCCCGGATGCGGTAGGCGAGAACGCTGCCGAGCAGCAGCAAGCCCATGAAACGCCGAAGGAATAGACCCAGCTTGCCCGTCAGGTCGATCAGATAGCCGAAACAGGAGGGCGAGATGATGCCGGCAATGCCGAAACCGAGATTCATCATTCCGCTGGCCGTGCCTGCATAGCGTGGCGCGATATCCATCGGCGCCGACCAGATCGGTCCGACGATCAGCTCGGCAAAGAAGCAGGCAAGCGACAGGCCCACGGCGTCGATGATCAGGTCATGGACCAGCACGACCGGCAGCAGGCAGATGAAAGCGCCGAGGAAGCCGGTGATGATGACGTTGCGCCGCGCCGCCGTGAGATTCCCGGTCCGCCGCGCGATACGGTCGCTGGCGTAGCCGCCGAGGAGATCGCCCAGGAACCCGCCCATCAGGACGCCGGTCGAGAACAGTGCCGAATTCTTCAGGTCGAGATGGAAGGATTCGTAGAAGAAGGACGGGATCCAGCTGAGGAACAGCCACAGCGTCCAGCCATAGCAGAAATCGACGGCGGTGACCGGCAGGATGCGCCGCGCCAGCGCCAGCCAGTTGCGCGCGCCGATGCGCCGCGTCGGCCGGGGGGCGGCCTGATCCGGCTCGGCGCGCGTCATCCAGATCCAGGGCAGCAGCCAGAGCAGGTTGAAGCCGGCAAAGACCAGGAACGAGCCGCGCCACGACACCACGCCGACGAGCAGGGCGACCAGAGGCGGGGTCAGCGCATTGCCGATGCGCGCTGCCGAATGGGTCAGGCCCTGGGCGAAGCCCCAGCGCGCTTCCGGGATCCACGCGGCCATGGCGCGCGTCGCCGTCGGGAAGGTGGCGCCTTCACCGAGGCCAAGGGCGAAGCGCGCCGCGACCAGCGAGGCGAGCCCGCGACCAGCCCGGTCGCGACAGTCGCGGCCATCACCGCCACGCCGCTGATGATCAGCACCCGGCGCGGCCCGAATCGGTCGCCGAGCCAGCCGCCGACCAGTTGGAACAGGGCATAGGGATAGGCGAAGGCCGAGAAGGCGAAGCCGAGCTCGGTGTTGCTCACGCCCCATATCCTTGCGGATCAGCGGCGCTGCGGTCGAAATGTTCACCCGGTCGACATAGAGGATCAGAAAGAGCAGGCAGAGCACGAACAGCAGCCTGTTCGCATCGCCGGGTTTTATCGCCATCCGTGCGATCCTCTGCAGATCTTGATGAAGAGGCGGTCAGGCCGCCGGCTGCGCCTGGCCGCGGACCTGGGTGCGATGCATGATGCGGCGGCTCTCGCCCGAGAAGGCGTTGCGGGCGATGCATGGTGCAGCGATTGTCCCACAGCACCAGGTCGCCGACGCGCCAGGCATTGTACCAGCTGAGATTCGGCTGCGTCGCGTAGTGCCAGAGCTCGTCGTAGCAGTGCTCCGACTCCTCGAGCGGCAAGCCGATCAGATAGGCGTTGCGCCGGCGGCCCAGATAGAGATTGCGGCGCCCGGTCTCCGGATGGGTGCAGACCAGCGGATGGACCGCGCCGGGCGAGGTGCGCGGGTCGTCGGTCGCGGTCACGCCCTGGCGCAGATAGCCGCCGCTGTTATAGGTGCCGTCATGCTTGATCTGCAGCGATTCGGCGCGCGCCTTGAGAGCGGCCGGCAGCGCGTCATAGGCGCCGTACATGCTGGTGAAGCCGGTCTCGCCGCCCGCAGGCGGCACTTCGAGCGCGTAGAGCAGGCTCATTTTCGGCGGCTGCGGCAGATAGGACATGTCGGTGTGCCAGACCGCCTCGCCGGCGCCCAGACTGCCCGATCGGCTCGCCATCGGCGCCGAGCACGTTGGACACGACATAGATCTCGGGCAACCCATCGACGAAGCGCCGGCCGGTTTCCTGGACCGGCGCGATATCGAGTTCGCCGAAGCGCCGGCTGAAGGCGATCAGGTCGCTATCCTCAAGAGTCTGGTTCCGGAACAGCAGCACGCTGTGCTCCAGCCAGGCGCGATGGATCTGCTCGAACAGAGTGTCGTCGAGCGTGCGCAGATCGACGCCGCCGATTTCGGCAGCGAGCGCTGCACCGGTCGGCCGGATCTCGATCGTGGCGGCGGGGCGAAGATTGGTCTGCATCGGAACCTGCGGCGAGCTGTATCGGATGATGGACTAAATGTCGATGGAAGCGGGAGGTCTGCAACCGTCGAAATCGCGCCACCCAGGCCCGCGCTATCGATTGCGCGGTTTTGTGAAGACATCGCCGCCGAATTCCGCCAGCCCGGCTTGGCCGGCATAACCCAGATGCCCGTCGAGATGGAGCAGGTCTTCCAGGCTCTTGAGCAGCGAATAGTGATTATAGGGCGTCTTCGAGACGGTGCCCGGGTGATGAAGGGCGACAGCAACACAGCACCGATGCGATCGCCGCCGAAGCCTTGCATTACAACCTCGGTCGAACCATAGGTTTCGCGCTGCGGAAAGGCCTCGAGGTTCGGGCCGGGCTGCTGATCGCAGCAGCTTGCACCGGTAAAGGTGACGAGCTGTCCGCCGCCGGGCTTGGCGACGGCGCTGCTCTCGTCGCTCTCGTCGAAGTCACGATCAGCAGCCCGTCTTTGCGGAAGGCAGGCGATCCGGTGATCACCGGCACCCATTGCTTCAGGAAGACATCGGCCGAGGCCAGCCCGCCCGGTTCGCCGTCCTTGCACGGCTCGTCGTGGCCGTCATGGCAGAGATTGGGCGTGATGAAGCTGAAGGCCGGCGTGGTGGCGGTCGATTTCAAATCCTCGGTCAGATGCTCGAGTCGGATGACGTTCCCGTCGCAATCCGGCCCGTCGATGACCGAGTGGAAATAGACGAAGGGATCGTGCCGTGCGGCGTATTGATCGCCCTTAGGGATAGTAGGGGAGGGCGGTTCGGCTCGATGGGTCGGGTCCTTTTGGCCGATCGGGGCATGGCCGCAGGTCGATGCCTCGCGCTGCGATCGTTGCCCATGTCTTCCATATAGCCGCGCCAGCCGAGCTTGGCGGCGCTGAGCTGGTCGGCCAGCGTCTTGACGTTCGCGGGATAGACGCAGCCATGGCCGATCGCCTGGCCGTCCGGCGTCGTGCCGGTCTGGACGAAATCGGCGAAGACGCCGCAATCGGCCCTGGTTTCCGGCGTCGAGGCCTGGCCGCTGATCATGGCCAGGTAGTTGTCGAGGCTGTTATGGCCGGTGCCGAAATACTGCGTCAGCAGCGCGCCCTTGGCGGACAGGCTCCGGGCTAGATAGGGCGCTTCGGTCTTGGCGCCGAAGGTTTTGTCGTACCCTTCGTTCTCCAGGACGATGACGAAGACATGGCCGACCGGCGGCAGTGCCTGGGCCGCATAAGCGCTCGGCGGAGCGAGGAGGGCGAGGCAGAGGATCATGGGCGTCAGAAGGAAGGCCGTCGCGCGCTTGGAGCTTGTGAAAATACCACCCAGGGTTCTCGCTGATACAAAGTGGGGCGGGACTCCGTGCCCGCCATGCCGCCAGAGGCGGCAATAATCGTCGCCGCTGGTGCCGGCTTTGCCGGCAAGGCGGCCAGGGACGGCCGCCCCACTGGAGGTCTGTGATCGTTGGCACTATTTTCACAGCCTTTTGGCGGGGGAGGGTTTGTTGCGGCAGCGCGGTTTGGCTTGGCGTCTGTGACGCGCAGGTCGGCGAGGCATGCTCGAAGAAACCGTACGGCCGACATCGTTGCTCCGATTTCGTTTTGGCCCAGGCGATCGCCGCCGGGTTGCGCCCGCTTCGATCCGGCGAGCTTAGACCGGATCCGCGACATTCCGATATGGAACAAGATCGGCGTTCAAGGGCTTTCCAAACGAATGGCGGTTGAGGGCCCGGCTCGTCCGTGACCGATCGCAGCCGCCCTCCGATGGAGGAATGCCATGCGAAGTCCAGCGCTGACGCGCTCCGCCGCGCTTCTGGTCGCGGCCCTGCTTCTGACCGATCTGGCTGGCGCGCAAGGCGTGCCGCAGCCGGCGCCGGCCAATCCGCCGCCGTCGCAGCAGAAGGCGCCCCAGATCCCACCGGCCCAGCAGGAGCGAACCAGAAAGACAAGCTGCCGGTGATTACGCCGCCGCAGATCGACCCGACCATGGTCAAGCCGGCCCCCGATGTCGGTCCGAACCAGCACGCCGGTCGTGAAGCCGCCGCCGAATCCGAATGACGGCGCCGTGCCGAAGTGATGCGGCGCTAAGTCGATACCGGCAGGACGGAGGGCTCGGCGAAGGCGTAACTGCCTTTGCCCGCCCGCTTCACGGCATACATCGCCTCGTCGGCAATGCCTTTCAGCCGCTCCGCATCTTCGGCATGATCCGGGAACAGGCTGATGCCGATGCTGCCGCGCACCGACAAATCCTGATCCCGATAGGGGATCGGCGCCGCAACGGCGTCGAGCGCGTTGCGCGCAAGGCCGGCAACCGAGTCGCGGTCGGCGACGCCTTGCAGGATGATCAGAAATTCGTCGCCGCCGAGCCCGTGCCACGGTATCAACGGCGCGGGTCGCCTGGCGCAGGCGCTCGGCCACGGCGACGGGTACCTGGTCGCCAGCGTCATGGCCAAAACCGGTCGTTGACCTTGCTTGAAGCCATCGAGATCGAGGAACAGCAACGCAACCTTGCCGCCGCTCCGGCGTGCGGCATGGACCGCCATGTCCAGGCGGTCGGCCGCCAGGCGCAGCAGAGGCAGGCCAGTCAGCTGGTCATGCATCGCCTGATGCAGGATCACGTCGCGCTGGCGCTCGACCTCGGCGACCAGGGACAGAACCGAGTTCTGGAATGCCGCCATCGCCATCAGGACGATGGTCGACAGCAGCATGACCGCGAACGCCATCGTCACCCAGGACGCGGCGCTCCTGGCATAGAGATTGGCATCGAAGGGCAGGGCGATGGTGCCGCTGACGAACAGCGCACCGGCGCTGGCGACGATCAGTGCCGATAGGGCCATCAGCGCGACCGAGGCCCGCGGCGGGAACAGCATGCCGGTGATCATGCAGCAGATGATCGGCGAATAGGCGCCGCCGCCGAGCAGGCCGAAGGCGAAGACCCCGACGATGCCGAGAACGAGCGGGATGGCGAGGACGATAAGCTTCTTCGCCGCGATCGGCACGCGCTTGCCGGCGAAGTTGCACCGACAGGATGAACAGCGCGACCAGCAGATGGGCCGTGTAGGCTGGCTGCCACCCGGTGAAACACCGCACGCGAGATCGAGGGCGCCGATCAGCGCCGCCGCCAACGCGGCAAGCCAGATCCGGCGCAGCAGCGATTCCCGGATCGTCTCGATATGCGTCCGCGCGACTTGTCCACCCGTCGCGTTGCTGGTAGCCACCCGATCTCGACTCCACCAAGCCCTCGGCTCGGCGGACCCTAGCATCCGGTTCGCGTTCCGGGCCAGTGCGCTCGAAGCGAAAAATGAGAAAATCCTAATCCCAGCTCGCCGCAGAAGGTCGGCGCGCCGCGCTAGCGGCTGCACACCTTCAGAGTAGAAATCCTGCAGAGCAGATGTCACCGTATGAGCGGACCGGCGAGAACCATAAACGGCGACTGACCAACCCGAATTACGGCCGGTCCGAGACGTCGCCGAACGGGAGGAGCCGTCGGTCATGGAATTCACGTCGTCCGAGATGTTCTATATGGCGCTCGGCATCCTGTCGATCATCGCCATTCTCGCCACCAATGCCCGGTTGCTCCGTGCCGATGGGCTCGGGGTGACCACGCTCGAGGCAATCTATTACGTGACGGCGCTGGCGGCGCTGGTCATCGGCTGGTACTTCAATTTCCAATATATGCGGACCTATGGCGCCGAGGTCGGCTGGGCCAACTGGACCGAATTGCTGTTCGCCAACCCGGCTTCCGCATCCGGCGGACAGGATCTGATCATCGCCAATCTGATCATCTTCCCGATCTGGACGATCGTCGATGGCCGCCGGGTCGGCATGCGCGCGCCCTGGCTCTATTTCCCGATGAGTCTGCTGACGAGCTACGCTTTCGGCGTGGCGCTCTATCTGGCCCTGCGCGACCGGCAGGTCCGGCTGAACCGAGCGGAGACCCGTCCCTTGGGAGATCTGCTCCGAGCGTAACAAAACCGCGGCCTGTCCCGAACGGCAGCTATAGTCCTGCCGAATGAAAGGAAAGGTCCCGCCATGGCCATCCGCGCCCTCGTCTTCGATGCTTACGGGACGCTCTACGACGTGCAATCGGTCAGAGGCCGTGCGATCGAGCTGTGCGGCGAGAAGGGCGAGCTGGTCACCCAATTGTGGCGGCTGAAGCAGCTCGAATATACCTGGCTGCGCAGTCTCATGCGAGCTTATGAGGATCTCTGGCCGGTCACCCGCGCCGCGCTCGAATACTCACTGACCTGTGTCGGCATCGCGCCGGAGCCGGCCTTGTGCGACCGGCTGATGGACAAATATCTCAGCCTCGACCTCTATCCCGAGGCGGCCGAAGCGCTTGATGCGCTCCGTGGTTACAAGCTCGCAATCCTGTCGAACGGCAGCCCGCCGATGCTCGACGCGCTGATCGCTTCTGCCGGGCTGACTGGCCGTTTCGCCGACGTCATCAGTGTCGACCGGGTGCGTAGCTTCAAGCCCGACCCGGCCTGCTATGCGCTGGTCGAACCGGCTCTCGGCGTCGCGACCGAGGAAATCCTGTTCGTCTCGTCGAATGGCTTCGACATCGCCGGCGCCAAGCGGCACGGCTTCAATGTGGCGCGGATCGCGCGCAGCACCGGAACGCCGGCGCCGGAGAATTCCGATATCGCTCCGGCCGAATTCTACCGGCTGCTGCGCGGGCAGGCGGAGCAGCTGGGCCATGCCGCCGATTGGCGCGTCGCGCGGCTGACCGATCTGGCGCCGCTGCTTGCCAGCCTCGCCCGCTGATCAGCCGCCCGGCTGCCGACGCTCCACCAGGGCTTGGCCGATGAAGCTCAGCACCAGCTCGCCACGCTGGTTGACGCCCTCGCTGAGACCGCGGATCAGGCCCCATTTCGGCTTGCTGCGCAGCTCGATTTTTTCGGTCACGGTCGAACTGTACGAGATGGTATCGCGGGCCGGACCGGGTTCGGCCATTTCAGGTCGAGAAAGCCGGGCGAGGGACCGGCCGAAGGCATCCGGCCCGCCGCATCCGGCCTGTCCTTTTCAGCAAGCGAGGCCCTGATCCGCAGTTTCATCCAGGTCGACGCGGTGTGCCAGCCGCTGGCGATCAGCCCGCCATAGGGGCCGTTGGCGGCGGCGGCCGGATCGACATGGAAAGATTGCGGATCGAACTTCCGGGCGAAATCGATGATCTCGGCTTCGGTGAAGCTGTGGCTGCCCAATTCCGTGCGGGTGCCGATGACCAGATCCTCGAACCAGGGCATCAGGCGGCCTCGCCTTCGGCCGGCGCCGGGTGACGGCGCTGCAGCATCGCCCAGGATCTCAGGCTGGCCACGAGCTCGCCTTTCTGATTAAACGCCTCCCACAGGAACTGGACCAGGCCTATCGACGGGCGGCTGGCCGAGGCGCGCGATGCGAGGCAGGTCGCCCGCGCAGTGAGCCGGTCGCCAACGAAGACCGGCTTCGCCCCAGCGCACCTCTTCGACGCCGGGCGCGCCGAGCGATGCCGAGTCGAGGATATAGGCGTCGCACATCATCCGCATCACCATGGCGCAGGTATGCCAGCCGCTGGCGCACAGCCCGCCGAGCAGCGACGCTTCGGCAGCCGCCTGGTCGAGATGGAACGGCTGCGGGTCGAATTCAGCGGCGAACTCCACGATTTCCGCCTTGGTCACCGGGTCGCGCCGGCTTTCCCGGACATCGCCGACCTTGAAATCCTCCCAATAGAGTCTGGGCTCCGGCATCGATCCCTCGCGGTGGTGTATGCTCGTTCGTCGAGAGACTGTAATCGGTCTCTGGCAGGATAGGCTCGCTATTTGTTGTCTTCACAGTCACGGAAATCGCCTGATGTCTCCGCGCAAGTTCCTCATCCCGCGCCGTAAATTCCTGGCCGGTGGCGCCTCGGCCCTGGCGCTGGCCGGGCTGCCGCGGGTGCCGGCGGTGGCCAAGGCACCGAGCCTGCCCTATGTCGTGATCGGTGATTGGGGCCGCAACGGCGCCGACGACCAGCACGAGGTCGGCGTTCAACTGGGCAAGACTGCGGAGAAGATCGGCAGCCATTTCACCATCTCGGTCGGCGACAATTTCTACGAGGACGGCGTCGCCGGCGTGAACGATCCGCAATGGCGCAGTTCCTTCGAGGACATCTACGCCGCCCCTTCGCTGATGAAGCCGTGGAACATCATCCTCGGCAATCATGACTATCGCGGCAATGTCGAGGCGCAGTTCGCCTATTCGGCCGTCAGCCCGCGCTGGCGCCTGCCGTCGCGCTATTACAAGAAGACTGAGGCGCTGGGCGGCGGCGTCTCGGCCGATTACTTCTATCTCGATACCTCGCCCTTCGTGACCACCTACCGCAACAGCAAGGTCAAGATCGACGGACAGCAGACCGCGCCGCAGCTTGCCTGGCTCGACGAGGAACTCGGCCGGTCGCGTGCCGCCTGGAAGATCGTCATTGGTCATCACCCGGTCTATACCGTCACCGGCAACGAGCAGAATTACCGACGAACTGATTACGCAGCTGAAGCCGATTCTCGATCGGCATCGCGTGCATGTCTATGTCAACGGGCATATCCACAATCAGCAGCATCTGACCGTCGACGGCGTGCATTACATCACGACCGGCGCCGGCTCGCAGACGCTGCCCGTGCCGCCGCCGGCAGCGGCCAGTTCACCAGCGACAGCCACGGCTTCATGACCGTCGAACATTCGGCCGATGCGTTCCGCTTCGCCTTTCTCGACGAGGCCGGCAAGGAACTTTATCGGACCGCGATCGCGCGCGGCTAGGCCGACGCGGGAGGTCTCCGGTGGGCGCAAGGCAGCTCACCGGAAAGTTCATGATAATTAGATTGTGCACAATGTAATTGGCCGCTATGTATGTCTCGCGACCTCGCTCTCGAGGCCGGCCAGGCAAATGACAAGGGAGTTCAGACAATGTCGTGAATGTCCTCTACCGCACCACTGCAACCGCCACCGGGGGCCGCGACGGCCATGCCGCCACCAAGGACGGCGCGCTCGATGTCACGCTGAGCACGCCGAAGGAGTTGGGCGGCGCGGGCGGTCCCCGGCAACAATCCGGAACAGCTTTTCGCGGCCGGCTATTCGGCCTGCTTCCTCGGCGCCATGAAGTTCGTTGCCTCGCAGGGCGGGCCGAAGGTTCCGTCTGACACCACGGTCACGGCGACGATTGGCATCGGCCCGCGTTCGGAAGGCGGCTTCGGCATCGAAGCGGCGCTGGAGATCTCTCTGCCCGGCCTCGACCGGGCCGCTGCCGAGGCGCTGGTCGAGAAGGCACATCAGGTATGCCCGTACTCGAACGCGACCCGCAACAATGTGAACGTCAAGCTGACGGTCGTCTGACCCTCGGCCGGGAATGGGCGCCGACGGCGCCTATTCCCGCTCGGCCGTGATGCCGCGCTGCTGCAGCGCGACAATCAGGCTGTCCGGTCCGGCCAAATGGCCGGCGCCGACCGCGATGAAGCTGGTGCCGCTGCCGGTCTTCAGCCGGTCGGCCAGTTGCTTGGCCCAGGCCTGGTTGCGCTTGACGATCAGGATCTTGTAGAGCGCCTGGTATTTCGGTTCGCTGAAATCCACGAACAGCCGGCCGAAGGACTCGATGTCGCCGGCAAGCCAGGCATCGACCATCTCGTTGACCTTGTCCGGGCCTTCGGCGACTTCGTCCAGCGTCGCGTCGAGGATCTGCACCTCCTCGGCAGCCGGCAAATCGGCGAAGAAATGCAGCTGCTTTTCCAGCGATTCCAGCCCATGCAGCGGCTTGCCGGCATCGATCGCCTTCAGTTTCAGGACATGATCGGCGCCGTTGCTCGGATCGAAGCCGGCCTGCTGGATCGGCACGGTCGTCAGGCTGACGGCGGCGAGCCACGGGCGCATCGGTTCCAGAGTCTTCTCGCCCATCGGCAGGCCGGCGGTCTGCGCCGCGGCCTCGACCCGCGCCAGTTCCTTGGCCGAGATCTTGCCCGACAGCGGATGCGCCGGATCGAAGCCGAGCTGCGCGACCAGCGGCTGGGCGTTCGGTTCGTCCTCGTCGATCAGTTCGAGCCAGACATCGCGGCTCTCGGCGAAGGCGCAGGGACATCTTCGGCGACTGCCAGTCCATGCTGCTCTTCAGCATATGGACCGTGCCGAACAGATAGATCGTGGAGCGGTCGTCCCGGATCGCCCAGAGTGCGGGCTCGGCCAGGGCCGGGCCGGAAAATGCCAGCGCCGCGAGACCGGCGACGACAAGGCGTTTCAGGATCGCCGGCACCTCAATCTCCCGTTTAGGCACTGTTGTCGCACGTATGGCCATCCAGTGAAATCAAGGGCCCAAATCAGCCGAGTCAGGCATGCATCGGATGCGTCTTGCCGGCAACCCGGGGGTCGCCAGATTCTTAACCAAGAGCCGCTGTTTCGCGGCCACTTTTCGGGATGGAGTTCGTGCTGTGTCAGCGCCGAGTGTCTCGTTCAGTTCGATCCTGTTTCTGCTCAGTTTTGCCGCTCTCTTCATCGGCCTTGCGCTGAATTTTTGAGCGGTCGCGCAGCCCTCATTCGGAGGGGTTGCGCCCCACACTGAACATCACATTAGGGATGGCCTCGCGCAGCGTGACGCGCAGCGCGGGCTCATCCGCCGCCGAAGCCTCCGCCAGCAACCGCCGCGGGTTGCGCTGGACGATGCGGGCATGGGCGCGGCCGTCGCGCCCGGCACCGATCTCGGCGAAGACGTCGGCTGCCTTGACCCGCCGCATCTCGCGCCGGAACGAGGCGCCGCCCGGCGCCGTGTCCAGGTCATGCGAACCGAAGGCCGGCGCGTTCGGCGCGGTGGCATCTTCCTCCGGCAATTCCATCGCATGCTCGACGCCGGCGATCGGGCGATAGCGCGTCAGCGTGTGGAAGATCGCGCTGGTCTGCGAGATGTCGATGCGGAACTGGATCTCCCAGGTCTCGCCGCGCGAGGCGAGCTCGCCGATGAGCGCGAACATGTCGTCGCAATCGGCTTCATGGGTGCAGGTCATGAATCCGAGCCGGCCGTCCTGCTCGACGACGCGGTCGTCTTCCTCCGGGAAGCCCAGCGCGTCGAGCGCATTGGTCATCGCCCGGCTCGAAGCCATCAGGATGGCATTCACATGCATGGGTGCGGGAGGCGCTTCGGGGCGTTCTGGGCCGTCGCTCGGGCCGGTTTCTGACATCGTCTACTTCTCCTGTCGGCGACCGAAATTCGTCACCGATCCGACACCTATTTAGTCGTGCGCGCGGGGGATGCAAACCGATCTGTGCGGGAGGCCGAGGGAATTCCCGTCACGCGCTGCGGATTTCGGCGAGGAAGCTGCCGACCCGGGCCCGCAGCGTGCCGGCTTGTTCGCCCAGCGCATCGGCTGAAGTCAGCACATCGACGGATGCCGCGCCGGTATCCTCGACGACCTGGTTCAGCCCGGTGATGTTGCTCGACACTTCGGCCGTGCCGCGGGCAGCTTCCTGGACATTGCGCGCGATCTCCTGGGTGGCGGCGCCCTGTTCCTCCATTGCGGCGGCGATCGAGGTCGAGATTTCGTTCATCGTGCCGATCGTCTTGTCGATTCGGTCGATCGCCTCGGCGGCGGGGCTGGTCGTGCCCTGCATCGCAGCGACCTGGGCCGAGATGTCCTCGGTCGCGCGTGCCGTCTGGGTCGCTAGGTTCTTGACCTCGCTTGCTACGACGGCGAAGCCCTTGCCGGCTTCGCCGGCCCGTGCCGCCTCGATCGTGGCATTGAGCGCCAGCAGATTCGTCTGGCCGGCGATGTCGTTGATGAGCCGGACGACCTCACCCTCGGACAGGCTGCGCATGGGTGGCGGTCGTGTGCTCGGCCTCCGTCACGGCCTGCCCGGCGATGAGCGAGGACTGCACCACCTGGCGCGAGATTTCCTGGATCGAGGCCGACAGCTCCTCTGCGGCGGATGCGACGGTCTGGACATTGGCCGAGGCCTCTTCGGCCGCTGCCGAAACCGCACCGGCCTGTTTCGAAGCGAGATCGGCATTGTTCGACATCTTGCCGGAAGTGTTGCGCAGCTCGTCCGCGGCCGTGGCCAGCACGTCGAGCGCGCGGGCGGCGTCGCGGTCGAATTCGGCATTGATCGCCTCGATCCGCGCCGCGCGCCGCTCCTTCTGCGCCTGTTCGGCGTGCTGTTGTTCGGCCAGCCGGTCCGCCGTGGTCATGCTGTCCCTTGAAGATTTGGACGGCGCCGGCCATGGCGCCGATCTCGTCCTTGCGGCCGAGGCCTGCGATCGTCGTCGTGAGATCGTGCCGGGCAAGCCGCTCATCGCTGCCGTGATGTCCTGGATCGGCGTCGAGACGCCGCGGACCAGCAGCCAGCCGAGCACCGCGCACAGCGCGGCCGCGACGACCAGGGCCGTATAGACCAGCAGCTTGGTCGCGCCGTAGATCGCGGCGCCGTTGTCGGCCGCCTTCTTGCCCTCCTCGACATTGAAAGCGTTGTCGTCTTCGATCGCCCTTGCGGGCGCGGCCGAAGGCCTCCTTCGATTCGGCATTGTAGAGCAGCGTCGCTGCCTTCAGATCGTGCCCGCGGCGAGGCCGAGCATTTTCTCGAGACAGCGACATAGCCGGCCCATTCTGGTCGAAGCGCTGAATCAGCACCTCGTCCTGCGTGCCGCGGGTAATCATGCCGTCATAGACCTTGGCGTGCCGCAGCGAGTTCTGCGGTCGCCTTGTCGATATCGGCCTGTCCTTCGTCCAGGCTGCCCGTGCCCTCCGTCGCCATGAGCAGGTAGCGGCCTTCACGGACCCGGTAATTGTAGATCGCGGTGAACAGCTTGCTCATCTGCCCGGCGCTCGCAGCCAATTGTTGCGGACCTCTTCCGCATTGCTCTCGACGGAGCTGAGCCGATCCAGCGAGAGCGCGCCGAGCAGCACGACAATGATCAGCGTCAGCCCGAAGCTCAGGCGGATCTTTACCCCGGATGGCGAGATTGTCGAACGCGTTCATTATGTTCCCTCCCGGCGCCCTCGGTTGAAGGGCCGGCCTGCCGGGGCGAGTCGAAACGCCAGCCACCGGTAAGCCATGGACCAAGGTAGGGTATTACAAGCGAGCCGATTAAATTTTCGAGAATCTTTCGGCCGGTTTCGACAGTCCTGCGCTGCCGAATTACATGCGATGGCAGGAACTGTTCTTTAAGATATGCCGAATTCGGCGAGGGGCCCGCCTCGCATCACTACCGCGACAGGCAGGAGAGGTAGGCGAGGCGGGGCAGCCACGAGACCGCCCCCGCCTCGGTTAAGTCATTTCTATACTTGATCCGCCAGCACGAGCGTCAGCGTCTTATCGCCATCCTTGCCCTTGACGGCGAGGCTGAACCTTGGTGCCGACCGCGCCCTTCATCTCCTCGCGCAGCTCGTAGAGCGCTACATCCTTGGCGGGCTTGCCGTTGACCTGGGTGATCTCGTCGCCGATCGCCAATCCGATCCCGGCAGCGGCGCTGCCGCTCGCGACATCGGCGACCTCGATGCCGCCATCGGCCGCGCGGGAGATCCACAGGCCGGAGCGGTCGAACACCTCCTTCTCGGCGGACAGCGAATTCGGCTCGAGCCAGAGCGTGCGATGGGTGTAGTCGAGCGTCACGGTGAAGCGCTTCAGCAGATCGCCGCCGATATTGCCGGCGGTGCGGGCCGATTCCGCGGCCCCGCCCTTGTCGATGACGAATTCGGTAACCGGTGCGTCGATCGTGACCGATCCGATGGTGAGCTTGCCGGCGCGGCCGAGCAGCGCCTTGGACGGGCCGCCGACGCCGTAGCCGACCGTGGCGGTCCGCGTCGCGTGATATTTGTCGATGAGGCCATTCGTCTGGGCGAAAGGATGCATCACGGTCAGAGCGCCGCGCGAGCCGGTATCGAGTTCGAACTCGCCGGGAATGCCGTCGAGAGAGCCGGACAGCATCGGGATATGCTGATCGAAGGTGAAGGGGATCGCAGTGGCGCCCTTGGGCGGCTGGAACGCCTCCTGCTTGGTGAAGGTCATGGTCCGCTTGGCGTAGTCGATCGTCAGCACGGCGCGCTTGACGAATTCATAGCCGAGCAGGCCGTTGGACGGGGTACCCTCGACCGCGACCCAGCCCGGCGAACTCTCCGTGCCGAACACTGGTCGGGCAAGGTGAGCCCGCCGAGCGACACGCTCTTGACCTTGGCCAGGCCGAAATCCTCGATCTTGTCGCCGAAGCCGCGCGGGCCAGCGCGCCCTCGATCTTGATGCCCAAGGATTTGGCGGCGCTTGCCTCTATGATGTCGTGGCGCGGTGTCGAAGACGAAGGGCAGTGGCGCCTTGCCGTCGATCGAGGCATTGACATAGATATGATTGTTGATCAGCCGGAACGGCAGCGTCACCGAATCCTTGCCGGCCGGGAATTGCGCCGAATTGGCGGCGGCGGTGGCGGCGCGTAGCGGCTTTTCCGGCTCGGCGCCGGTGAAGGCGAGGGCGGCGATCTCGGTCGCCGTGTCGTATTTTGGATCGTTGCCGACCCGGTCGATCGTCTTCTTCGGCACGGTCACGCCGTCGACCGGGGCGAAATCGGCGAAGATGAATGTGTGCGGCTGGGCGCCGGTCAACTGCACCTCTCGCGCGATCATATGGGTCGCCGGGTCGAACCAGATCTCGAAGGGCTCGGCGTCCTTCGGCGTCACCTTGACCCGCCCGATAGGTCTTGCCGTCGGCCTGGCGGTCGCCGGCATCCTCGTCGGTCGCCGGGAAACGCTGCGGAAAGAAAAAGCCGTAGCCGCTGCGATAGGCATCCTGGATCGCCTGGGCCACGGCCTCGCCGCTGGTCTCGACCCGGACTTCCTTGCTGCTGTCCGTGGTCCAGGCCTCCTTGCCATCCCAGCCGGCGCTGCCCGAGGCGGGGCCGAGCACAAAGCTGCCGCTGTCGCTGAGCCGGGTCAGATCGGCCCAGGACTCGTAGGTGCCGTCGAGCCCGCCCGAAGTGAGCTTGCCGCTCTCATGCCAGGTGACGAGCTTGTCCCAGGCGGCACCGCCCATGGCCTGCTTGGCGGCCTCGATCAAGGCGGTGGGCGAGGCGGCCGGCGCCTCTGCCGCACCGGCCGGAGCGGCCAGCGCCGCCAGAACGAGGGCGGGCGCGACGCGCGCAAATCTATCCATGCGATCCTCCGAATGAGTTTTTTATCGGATGCGCCCGACCGGATACCGCGTCAAGGCGGCAGGCGCATTGTGGAATATTTGTAATCCGCGGCAGAGGCGGAGCGAGGCTGCTGCGGGGGTAAAGTGCCGGCAGCCTTAAGCTGCCCGAGCCAGCCGTCCTAACGACGAGGCCTATCGCGGGCATCATCCTCCGGCACCGTAGGGCAGCGGCTATTTCCGCGTGACCTGGAAATAGGCCAGTTCCTTGGCCGGCGCGTCCCAGCTCGGATTCAGCTGCGCCGCCTTCTGCAGATCATAATACGCGCCGTTACGTCACCCAGCCGCTCGCGGGCGAGGGCGCGATCGAACACGGCGCGTTCCGGCTCCGGAGTACCGAGTTCGAGACTCCGGTCGAGCGCTTCGATCGCTTCCTTCGGCCGGTTCTCGGCGATCAGCACGGCACCGCGATTCATATAGGCGCCGGCGAGCTTCGGCATGATCGCGATCGCAGCGTCGAAATCCTGTTCGGCTGCGGATAGTCGCCTCGGCACAGCGAGACGATGCCGCGATTGACATGGGTCGCCGCGAAGTCATGCGCATTCAGCCCATCGATTTCGAGGGCGAGGCCGCAGACCGCCATGGCCTGCGGCTCGATATGGCGGTGATCGGCGGCGAGCCGGGCTGCCGCCAGGCAGGCCTTGGCATTGTTGCTGCCGGCGATCAGAGTCTCGAAAGCCCACGCGGGGCCGGTGACGGCGAAGCAGAGGATGAGCACCGTCAGCACAAGACGGGCAAATCGGTATTGGTTCGCAACGTTCCGCGGGCGATCCGGCGCTCGCCGCGGCAATGCGGAGTGATCATCATGAGAACCCCTCCAGCGGAGGGAAGCGCTGCGTCGCGTCATGTCCAGGTGTCCCGGCATTCGAAACCCGGGCGCGTCTGCCATGATAAGCCGATCGGCGGGGATTGGAAACGGCTGCCGTCCGGGTCTCCCGACCGCTCATCGCGCCCGGCCGGAGCCGCATGATTGTGCCGATCTGCGGAAAGGTGTCTTCCCGCAAGCGGCGGTTCATCCGATGCTCAGGCCGTCCCATGTACCGCTTGAGTTAGGGCGCGTCTTATGCGCGCCAACGTGATCAAGCGAGCAGCCTTTCCATGAAAAAAAACGATCAAGATCGACTTCGTATCCGATGTGTCCTGCCCCTGGTGCGTCATTGGGCTGGGCAATTTGGATGCGGCATTGCAGCGCTTCGACGGGCAATTGACGGCCGACATCCGGTTTCAGCCTTTCGAACTCAACCCCGGCATGCCGCCGGAGGGTGAGAGCCGCTTCGACAATGTGGCGCGCAAATACGGCGTCGGGCGCCAGCAAGCGATTGCGAACCGCGAGCGCCAGCGCGGCCTCGCCGCCCAAGTGGGCTTCGATATGGTGACCACCGACGAAAGCCGGTTCTACAACACCTTCGACGCGCACCGGCTGCTGCACTGGGCCGGCATCGAGGGGCGGCAAGCCGAGCTGAAGCGCGCGCTGCTCACCGCCTACCATAGCAAAATGCAGAATCCCGGGACCATGGCGTGCTCGTGGCCGCTGCTGAAGCCGTCGGCCTCGATGGCGACGCGGCGCGCGACGTGCTGAGTTCAGGGCGCTATGCCGACGAGGTGCGCGACGCCGAGGAGAAATGGCAGGAGGCGGGGATAACCGGCGTGCCCGCCGTGGTGATCAACGATCGCTACCTGCTCACCGGCGCCCAGCCGCCAGAGGTGTTCGAGGAGGCCATTCGCAAGGCCGCAGCCGAGCTCGCCTGACCGCTGCGGCCCTGACACCGTCGCTCCGGTCAGGGCCGCCAAAGCCATCGAAGCTGGGCACAGCCGCGGTGGCTTCAGCGCCTCCGTGCCGCTGCGGCATGTGCCGGAGCAGGTCCAAAGGACCTCTACAGCGGGATCACGGCTCGCCTGGCCTTGTAAGATCCCCGCTACTCCGATACGCTACGCGCGGATCCTGCCTGACGGAGGATCGACTGCCAATTTATCAGTTGGATCGGCGCAAGTTCATTACGCTGCTCGTCCCCGCGGCGCGGCGTTGCGTTTTGCGCGCACGCAGCAAGGGCGCCTGTGGGCGCTCGAGGTTCGTTCCAATCAGATGGGAGTGTTTCCATGTCTCATCACCTCGATACCCCCTCGCAGCCCAGAACGGCCAGCTTTATATCGACGATCTTTATGTCTTTTCAGGCAAAGAGAGCACCGTGTTCATCATGGACGTCAACTCGAACATTACCAAGTCCATGTAAAGCCGGGTTTCCACCATGAGGCGCGCTATGAGTTCAAGGTGCACTTCGACGGCGCCGATTTCGAAACCCTGACGTACCGGGTGTCGTTCGGCGAAGCAGGCTCGGACGGGCGACAGCCCATGAAACTGTATGCTCTCACCGGCAAGGAGGCGAGCGAGGATGCCGCAACCGGCAGCCTCATTCTTGAGGGCCATACGGGCGAGCGGCCAAGGCGGGCGGCATTCGCCTATGGGCTGGACGCATCGCCGACTCGTTCTACATCGATCTGTCGCTGCTGGCGAAGATCAACGGCCCGGTAAAAGACGGGACCGCCGTGGATTTGTCGGGGTGGCAACCGGAAAAGGCGAAGAACAGCTTTGCGGACACGACCGTCGAATCGATCGTGCTGGAGGTCCCCCACCAGCATCCTCAACTGAAGCCGGGCGCACGCATCGGCGTCTGGTGCGCCACGAAGCTCGCCACAGACGCGGGCGGCTGGCGGCAGATCAACCGCGGTGGACATCCAATGATGTGGCCGATCTTCTGGCCGGACGACACCAGCTTTACGATCTCCGCCGACACCAGGCACCCCTCAAAGGACTTTGAGGAGGAGGGCAAGCACCTCGCTGAGCACGTCGCCGCCGTGGTCGCAGCCAGCGGGACCTCGAATGACCCCAGGGCTACGGTCGGACCGTGGCTCGGGAGCTCTTCCCCGACATTCTGCCCTATGTCGTCGGGACGCCGGGCGACCTACGGCTTTGCGACCCGCAACGGTCGGACGCTGGCCGACAACGCACCCGAAGTCATGCTGTCCCTCGTCGCCGGCACCGCCGTGCCTTCAGGGTTGAAGCCGGCCGTCAACCAGCACCTGCGGGGCGGCGAATTCCCGTACGTGGTGCCCGCGTGATCATTTGCAGCTCTGATGGTTGAATCGAAGCCGATCGAATAGCTGGGCAATCAAGCGCATCGTTTGCTGCGTCTCTGCCCCGTGCAGCGTAGTTTTCCTGTGCACCCAGCTCATTCGAAAGCACTCTGTCGGGTTGAGCCTAAGCGGGAGAGACCGATGGCGGACCAAGTCTCGTGGCACCTGTCCGGTGACTATTTCGAGAATTGCAGTTGCAGCATCGTATGTCCGTGCCTCGTATCGGCCGCCGCTCCGCTGACCGCGCGGCCGACCGAGGGCTTCTGCAACGTGCCGCTGGTCTTCCATATCGAAACGGCCGCTATGGCGAGGTGGCGCTCGATAGCTGAATGGTCTTTGTCATCCTCCATTCGCCAGGGGTCATGGCGGACGGCAACTGGTCGCAGGCGACCTATATCGATCAACGCGCCGACGATGAGCAGACCGCGGCCCTGACGGCGATCTTCACCGCGCCGCCGGTGGCCCCATGGCCGCGTTCATCCCCTTGATCAGCACGGATCTGGGGGTGAGCAAGGTCCCGATCACATTCCGCATCGACGGCAAGACGCGTTCCGGAAATCCCGAATATCCTGCACATGGCGGTCGATCCGCTGCCGACCATGCATCCGAGCGGGGAAATGTGGATGAATATCGGCCATCCGGTCAGCCCCGACCAAAGGTGCTGGCCGTCGGCGCCGCCGGCAATGTGTTCAGCGATCGCGGCCTGCGCTGGGACAATTCCGGCAAGAACGCTCTACGCGCCGATCCGCTGGTCGAACCAGGCGTGATGCAGCGCCTGAGACGGCCCTGCGACAAGACCGGCAACCCGCATCGCCCATGACCGACAGCGCCCTGGAAACCGTGTTGCGGCGCGATCGCTGGATCGTCGGCGGCGCGATCGGGCTCCTTGTCGCGCTGGCCTGGGCCTATGTGCTCTGGCTTGCCGACGACATGGAGATGGGCGGCATGGACATGACCGGGTACCGCATGATCCCGGCCGGGATCGGCATCATGTTGCCGGCCCGAGGAGCCTGGCGCGCGATCGAGTTCGCCTATGTCTTCGTGATGTGGGCCGTGATGATGGTCGGGATGATGGCGCCCTCGGCCGCGCCCATGATCCTGCTCTACGCCAGCGCGGGGCGGCGGTGGCAAGCGCAGGGCAAGCCCTATGCCGCGACCGGCTGGTTTGCCGCCGGCTATCTCCTGGCCTGGACCGGCTTCTCGCTGGCCGCGACTGTGCTGCAATGGGCGGTCGAGCGGGCCGCCCTGCTGGATTCCCGGATGGTGATCGCCGGCAATCTGCCCGGCGCCATCGTGCTGATCGCGGCGGGCGTCTATCAATGGACACCGCTCAAGGATGTCTGTCTCGCCCAATGCCAGTCGCCGTTTCTGTTCCTGATGCGCCATGGCGGCTTTCGAGACGACCCGCGCGGCTGCCTGCTGCTGGGGCTGCGGCACGGCGGCTATTGCGTCGGCTGCTGCTGGGTCTTGATGGCGCTTCTGTTCGTGGGCGGGGGTGATGAACGTGCTTTGGATTACGCTTTCTGCGCTGTTGGTTCTTTTGGAGAAAATGACGCCGGTCGGCCGATGGATCGCGCGGGCTGCCGGTATTGCCTGTGTGGCCGCCGGGGCTTGGTTGCTTCTAACCCCGCCTGCGGTTGGTGCGACGGCGGATGATGGCGCTGAGTTTTCGGTACCGCATCAGCGAATCGATGTCGGCGGCCGAAAGCTCAATCTGTATTGCTCCGGCGCAGGGGCTCCGGTGGTGGTGTTCGAGTCACCCGCCGGATCGGCCGGCTGGAATTGGTTCAAGGTTCTCCCCGAGGTCGCGCGGCATTCCCGAGCCTGCGTTTACGACCGCGCGGGTTTTGGCTTCAGCGACACAAGCCCGCGACCGAGCGATTCCGCGAACGCGGTCGACGACTTGCATGCGTTGCTGACGGCGGCCGCGATCCCAGGGCCTTACCTGTTGGTCGGCAGCTCTTACGGGGCGATGCATGTCCAGCTCTACGCCTACCGCTATCCCGCCGAGATTGCCGGGCTGGTCCTCGTCGACGGGCAGAATGAGGATGAATTCCAGCTCTTGGACATCATCACGAACGGCGCGTTCGCCAAAGCGCGGCCGGGCGGCTTGGCCCATGACCGCGACTGCGCCGAGAGCGCCGAGGCCGGGAAGGTGTCCGATTCGTGTCGCTGGGAGGACGACCGCGGAGCGGGCAAAAGTCTCGCGGCGGCGATCGAACAGGAGAGGGGTTCGCCGGCCTATTGGCGCGCGAATGAGTCGGAGTTCGCGAGTTGCTGCGGCTTTGCCAGTTCGCAGCAATTGCATGAGGCGCGGCGGGACATTGGCGATTTTCCAGTGACGATCCTGGCCCGCAGTATCAGCCCCTATGCGGTTCCCGACCAGCCGCCGAGCCCGCGGAACCGGGCAGGGGAGGATGTGCACAAGGCTTCGCTCGAAGCGGTCCTGGCTTATGCGCCAAAGGGCGAATTGCGCGTCGTGCCGAACGCATCGCATCTGATCCAGATTGAGCAGCCCGAAGCCGTGTCGGACACGATCATCGAATTGTTGGGGAGGATCAGGGAGGCGGGCAAAGAGCAGCACGGCTAATGTCGCGGCGCCGATCGATGCGTGGGCAGAAGCGCTGAAGCGACCCACCTGCCGGAAGCTGGAGGAATAAAGAGCGCAGCCAATGAGTGAGGAATACTGTGTTTACGAGGCTGCATACACTTGGCTGATTGCCGGTACTGCAACCATTTTCATATACTGATTTCGTCGAACAGTGGGCGTAGTGTCGCCCACACAGAGCCGGGGAGATGCCTGAATTGGGCGTGGGCTACCAAGCATCGGCGTTGCACCTTATTTCGTATCGCTTCGTCGACGAAAAAGCTCCGTATACGACTGCGCCGCCGTCAGGATGGAAGTTACCACCCATTCCGGGCGCAAAATTCATGACGGAACCCGCCAGACTTCGGTCTCCGGCAATGGAAGACATCATCGCTTGGCGCGACAATCTTGCGGCAAAATACGCGTCCCAACTCGGCGAACTCCTTTCCTGGGACGAGCCCAGTGATTTCCGTAAGTCGGAAGATGCCGCCGTGAGTGGAGACCTTCTTCTTCGCTATGTTGCGGCAGTGGCCCGACAAGGCGGCGCAGACGAGCTTGTCAAGCTCGTCGGTCGTCAAAAACCGGCGCAAGAGGAACTTCGCCGTGTACTCGACGGCGCGATTCAGCAAGGCTTCACGGGCCGGTTTCCACAAATATTGCTCGGGACACAAATTTGGCTGCCGTTCCAGCGCAACTTAATCATCGAGGAGCCGGATTGGCAGGGAAAGACTAACCGGTTCGGGTCAACCTATCGACTTGAAGACGAGGTCCGCGAACTGAGGGTTGCAATCGAAAAAGCCGACCCGCGATCGGTCCAATGGACGTCGGAGCGAGAGGTTCCGGACCAGATACTCGGTGCAGCATGGCAGGCCAGCGAGACAATCGCCCGGATCTGTGCCGTGGCAACAGCCCGACATTTGCCATTGTGGACGACAGGCTGA
The DNA here is from genome assembly GCA_037200015.1 of Aliidongia sp. Lineage (GTDB taxonomy): Bacteria > Pseudomonadota > Alphaproteobacteria > ATCC43930 > CGMCC-115725 > JAXDMU01. The sequence goes on from JBBCHB010000010.1 coordinate 151,282, forward strand.
GCGGCCTCCGAGCGACGGCGTTTCGGTCCCGACACAACATCTAGGCTCACTGGGGCCACCGGGAGGAGCCTCAATAAACTCATGTTACCGTTGTAAATCGACTGCGGGCTTTCGGCCGCAACCCAGAGTGGTTGCAGATTATAACTGCGTCGCAACCCGCCCCCGCTCCATCTCCCTCAACCGGAACCGCTGCAGCTTCCCCGTCTCCGTCCGCGGAGCGCCGCCACGAACGCCACTGCCCGCGGGTATTTATACGGCGCGATCTCCGCCTTCACATAGGCCTGCAGCGCCCGCGCGAGCGCCTCATCCGCCACCGCGCCCGGCTCGACCACCACGAACGCCTTCACGATCGCCCCCCGTTCCGGATCGGGCGCGGCGATCACGGCGCATTCGCGTACGGCCGGTGCTTCAGCAGCACCTCCTCGACCTCCGGGCCGGAGATGTTGTAGCCGGCGGAGACGATCATGTCGTCGTTGCGCGCCTGGAACCAGTAATACCCGTCGGCGTCGCGCAGATAGGCATCGCCGGTGATGTTCCAGCCGTTCCGCACATACTCGGTCTGGCGCGGGTCGTCGAGATAGCGGCAGCCGGTCGGGCCCTGGACGGCGAGGCGGCCGATCACCCCGTCGGGCAGTTCGTTCCCGGCCTCGTCCAGGATGGCGGCGCGGAAGCCGGGCACCGGCTTGCCGGTGGCGCCCGGCCGGATCTCGTCATCGGCGGCCGAGATGAAGATGTGCAGCAGCTCGGTGGCGCCGATGCCGTCGATCAAATCGAGCCCGGTCGCGGCCTTGAACCGGTTGCGCGTCTCGAGCGACAGCGGCTCGCCAGCCGAGACGCAGCGGCGCAGGCTGGCGAGCTGATGTGGTGCGGCACTGCTCAGCATCGCGCGATAGGCCGTGGGGGCGGTGAAGCAGAGGGTGGCGCGATGGCGCGCAATCGACTGCACCAGGCTCTCGGGCGAGGCGGCCTCGGCCAGTACCGTGGCGGCGCCGACGCGCAGCGGGAAGATCAGGCTGGCGCCCAGGCCGAAGGTGAAGGCGATCGGCGCGCTGCCGCAGAAGATGTCGTCCGGCCGGGGCTTCAGCACATGGGCCGAAAACGTGTCGGCGATGGCGAGGACATCGCGATGGCTGTGCAGGCAGCCCTTGGGCCGGCCGGTCGTGCCCGAGGTGAAGGCGATGAGCGCGATGTCGTCGGCGGCCGTGTCCTCCGCCTCGGCGAGCGGCACGGCCTGCGCCATCTCGGCATCGAGACAGCCCGGCGCGGTCACGCCGAAGCGCAGGATGGTGCGCAGCGAAGGTGCGTCGAGCGCAGCATCGGCCAGCTCGCCATCGAAGCGGCGGTCGCAGATCGCCAGCGAGATTTGGGCGCGGTTCAGGATGACACGCAGTTCGGCGGCGCGCAGCAGCGGCATGGTCGCGACCGCGATGGCGCCCAGCTTCTGCACGGCGAGCCAGCTCGCCATCATCATCGGGTTGTTGGGCGCGCGCAGCAGCACGCGGTTGCCCGGCTGCACGCCGCGCGCCCGCAGCACCGCGGCGATGCGGTTCACCCGGTCGAGCGTCTCGGCATAGCTCCAGGTCTCGTCCGGACCGATGAAGCAGGGGCGGTCGCCGTCGCCGGCGGCAATGCGGGCGTCGAGCAGTTCCGTCGCGCAGTTGAGGCGCGCGGGATAGTTCAGCTCGGGCAGGTCGCGGCGGAATTCCGGCCAGGTCGCCCGCGGCGGCAACCGGTCCTTGGCGAAATCATCCCGCATGGCGTCTCGGCGGGCGCACGGCTGTCGCCTCGATCTCGACCAGGGCCTGGGCTTCGACCAGGCGCACGACCTGGACCACGCTCATGGCCGGGAAGTTCTTACCCATGATCTCGCGGTAGACGGCGCCCGATCGCGGCCTGGTGCGCGGCGTAATCCTCGATATCGACCAGATACCAGGTCAGCCGCACGATATCTTCCGGCCCTGCGCCGCCTTCTTCCAGCACGGCCAGGATGTTGCGCAGCGCCTGTTCGATCTGCGCGACCAGCCCGGTGCGGAAGGTGCCGATCTCGTCCCAGCCGATCTGGCCGCCGACCCAGATCGTCTCGCCGATTGCGGCGATGCCGTTGGCATAGCCCTTGGGACGCGGCCAGCCGCGCGGCTGCAAGGTTCTTTGGCTCATTCAGTTGCCCTCGAAGATCGGTTGCGTCTTGGCCGCAAAGGCCTCGAAGGCGCGCCGGAAATCCTGCGTCTCCATGCAGATCGCCTGGGCCTGCGCCTCGGCCTCGATCGCGCTGTCGAGATCCATCGACCATTCGCGATGCAGCATGGTCTTGGTCATGCCATGGGCGAAGGTCGGGCCATGGGCCAGGCGCTGCGCCATTGCCCGGGTCTCGGCCAGCAACGTCCCGGCCGGATGCAGCGCGTTGAAGAAACCCCAGCGCTCGCCCTCTTCGGCGCTGAAGCTGCGGCCAGTATAGAGCAGCTCGGCCGCGTGGCCCTGGCCGATGATCCGTGGCAGCATGGCGCAGGCGCCCATGTCGCAGCCGGCCAAGCCGACGCGGGTAAAGAGGAAGGCGGTCTTGGCCGCCGGGGGTCGCGTAGCGCAGATCGGACGCCATCGCCAGGATCGCGCCGGCTCCGGCGCAGACGCCGTCGATCGCCGCCAAAACCGGCTGCGGACACAGCCGCATCGCCTTGACCAGATCGCCGGTCATGCGGGTAAAGGCGAGCAGCTCCGGCATCCGCATTTCGGTCAGCGGGCCGATGATCTCGAACACGTCGCCGCCCGAACAGAAATTGCCGCCGGCGCCGGTCAGCACGACGGTTTTGACGCTCTCTTCGTGGACCAGGCGGCGGAAGGTGTCGCGCAGCTCGGCATAGGAGTCGAAGGTCAGCGGGTTCTTCTTGTCCGGCCGGTTCAGCGTGATGGTCGCGACCCGGTCGGCGAGCTGCCAGTGGAAATGCTTGGGCTGAAAATCTTGCATCACATCACCTCGCCGCCGGCGATGATGAGCGACTGACCAGTCATCGCGGCGGATTCGTTGCGGCACAGGAAGACGACCGCCTCGGCGACCTCGTCGGGCTCGACCAGGCGGGTTCTGCGGGTTGAAGCGGGTCAGCGCGGCTCGCGCCTGCTCGGTGCTGCGCCCGGTCTGGGCTTCGATCACCTCGACGGCGCGCGCGACCAGATCCGTGTCGGTGAAGCCGGGGCAGACGGCATTGACCGTGACTTGGCTGCGCGCAAGCTCCAGCGCCAGCGCCCGGGTCAGGCCGATCACGGCATGCTTCGCCGCGCAATAGGCCGAAGTGTAAGTGTAGCCCTTGAGCCCGGCGGTGCTGGCGACATTGACGATCCGGCCCCAGCCGCGCGCCATCATGCCGGGCAGCACCAGCCGGCAGCCGGTCACGGTCGACAGCAGATTGACCGACAGCATTTCGTGCCACTCGGAGTCCTGATGCTCGAGGAAGGGCTTCGACAGCGCGGCGCCGGCATTGTTGATCAGGATGTCGAGCGGGCCGGCCGCGGTGACCGCGGCCGACAGGGCAGCGGCGTCGGTCACATCGGCGATCAGGCTCTTGCCGCCGATCTCCTGCGCCGTGCGGGCCAGCGATTCGCCATCGCGGCCGAGCACGGTGACACGGGCGCCCTCGGCGGCGAGACGCTTGGCGATCGCGCGGCCGATGCCCTTGCCGCCGCCGGTGACGAGCGCGAATTTGCCGTCGAGCGGGCTCATATCGGCGTCTCCGCGGCGGCTTTCTCCTGCGCCCGTTCGAGCTGCGCCTTGCCGGCCAGATACGGGTTCGGCCAAGCCTGTGCGCGATAGCCTTGGGCAGCGGCGGCGCGCAGGGTGAAATGCGGGTCGGACAGATGCGGGCGGGCCAGCGCCGCCAGATCGGCGCGGGCCGGCGGCGATGACGGCGTTGATCTGGTCCGGCTCGGTGATGTTGCCGACGGCCATGGTGGCGATGCCGGCCTCGTTGCGGATGCGGTCGGCATAGGGCGTCTGGAACATCCGGCCATAGACCGGCTGGGCCGCGCGCGAGGTCTGGCGGCCGAGACGTCGATCAGATCGGCGCCGGCCTGTTTGAAGGCGCGGGCGGTCTCGACCGAAGCCTCGCCGGTAATGCCGCCTTCGACCCAATCGGTTGCCGAGATGCGCACCGACATTGGCCGCTCGGTCGGCCAGGCTTCGCGCATGGCCTCGAACACTTCGAGCGGGAAGCGCAGGCGGTTGGCCAGGCTGCCGCCATACGCGTCGGTACGCTTATTGGTCAGCGGCGAGATGAAGGCCGAGAGCAGATAGCCATGGGCCGCGTGCAGCTCGATCATGTCGAAGCCGGCTTCGACGCCACGCTGTGTCGCTGCGACGAAGGCCACGCGGATCGTGTCCATCTCGGCGCGCGTGATTTTGCGCGGGATCTGGTTGTCGGCGCTCCAGGCAATGGGCGAGGGGGCGAGCAGCGGCCAATTGCCCTCGGCGAGCGGCTGGTCCATGCCGTCCCAGCCGAGCCGGGTCGAGCCCTTCGGACCGGAATGGCCGAGCTGCAGGCAGATCTTCGCCGCCGATTGGGTATGGACGAAATCGGTGATGCGACGCCAGGCCAGCGCCTGCGCATCGGTCCAGAGCCCGGTGCAGCCTGGCGTGATGCGGCCCTCTGGTGTCACACAGGTCATCTCGGTAAAGACCAGCCCGGCGCCGCCCATGGCACGGGCGCCCAGATGCACGAGATGGAAGTCGCCGGGCATGCCGTCGGTGGCGCTGTAGGTCGCCATCGGCGAGACGACGACTCGGTTGACGAGCGTCATGTCGCGTAAGGTAAAGGGCAGGAACATCGGGGGAATGGCCTGCTTTCCCTCGCCCGATTGGGCGGGAGAGGGAGGGGCCCGCGTCAGCGGGAGGGTGAGGGTGGGCGCTCGGCATGGGCTGCGGGGCGGCTTGTCCGGCGCGCTCACCCTCACCCGGCTCGCTTCCGCTCGCCACCCTCTCCCGCCAAGCGAGCGGGGGTTCGTCCGACCGGTCGGCGAGCCAGCTCTCGACACCCGCGATATACCCGCGGTCGCGCAGCCGCAGATTCTCATGCCCCAGGCGCTGGCTGCGGGTCAGCAGGCTATAGGCGAATTGCTCGGGCGGCAGCGCGGCGTAGCGGGCGACATTCTCGAACCATTCCGTCGAGTTGCGCGCGGCCGATTGCAGCTTCAGCACCTCGATCCGCCGTTCCGCCTCATAGGCGGCGAGCGCCCGGCCGAGATCGGGTTCGCGGCGGCAGGCTTGGGCCAGCGCGACCGCATCCTCCAGCGCCAGCTTGGTGCCGGAGCCGATCGAGAAATGCGCAGTATGGGCCGCGTCGCCCATCAGCACGATATTGTCCTTGCTCCAGCGCGTATTGGCGACGCGCGGAAACGCAATCCAGGCCGAGCCGCGGCGATGGCCCGGCTTGGCGATCAGCCGGTGGCCGTCGAGCCGCTCGGCAAAGAGTCGTTCGCAGAACGCTATGCTGGCGGCAGTGTCGGCCGTCTCCAGCCCGGCGGCGCGCCAACTCTCCTCGCGCGTCTCGACGATGAAGGTCGAGGTGCCGGGCTCGAAGCGATAGGCATGGGCCTGGAACCAGCCCCAGTCGCTTTCGACGAAATCGAAGGTGAAGGCATCGAAGCGCCGGGTCGTGCCGAGCCAGATGAAGCGGTTCCGCCGCTGCTCGATATCCGGCTGGAAATGCGCGGCATGCAGGCTGCGGATCCGGCTGTTGACGCCGTCGGCCGCGACGATCAGATCGGCCGGGCCGAGCGTGGCGGGATCCTCGACCGGATGCTCGTAATGCAGCTCGACGCCGAGTTCGGCGGCGCGGTGCTGCAGGATGCTCAGCAGCCGGGTGCGCGCGATGCCGCAGAAGCCGTGCCCGCCCGATGTGATCACCCGGCCGCGGATATGCACATCGATGTCGTCCCAATGTTCGAAGCTGGCGATGATCTGCTGCTGCGTGACCGGGTCGCCGCTACCGATATTCTCCAGCGTCTGGTCGGAGAAGACGACGCCCCAGCCGAAGGTGTCATCGGGCCGGTTGCGCTCGTACAGCTCGACCCGATGCGCCGGATCGGCCAGCTTCATCAGGATGGCGAAATAGAGCCCGGCCGGGCCGCCGCCGATGCAGACGATACGCAAGACTGCTCCTCTTCGGCCGAAATGGTTTCCTCCGAAACATCTTATATCTGAACTAAATTGCCTGCGAAACCGATTCCTTGAGCTTGCCGAGCAGCTCGAACAGCAGAACCATCTCGCCCCGCGTCAGTCCGGCAGTGAGCGAGTCGATCCACTCCCGATGAGTCGGCGCCATCCGATCGAACAAGGCGCGGCCGGCCTCGGTTGCCGCGATTAGCGTGCTGCGCCGGTCGGCCGGATTGCGCCGGCGCTCGACCAGCCCGTCCTGCTCCATCGCATCGATCAGCCCGGTGACATTGCCGGTCGTGACCATGAGCCGGGCCGAAACTTCGCCCATGGTCAGCGCGTTGCCGGCGGCCTGCAACTGAGCCAGCACGTCGAAGCGCGGCAGGGTGGTTTCGAAGCCGCCGCGCAACCGGCCGCGGATCTCTGTCTCGATCAATTGGGTGCAGGTCAGCAGGCGCAGCCACAGCCGGGTCTGCAGCTTGCCGTCAGGGGCCGCCGTCTCGCGATCGGCCGGCAGATCGGGTGTTTCGAGAATGGCCATTTATCTTATGAGTAAATTAAATTTCGCTGAAACGCCAGAGGCTTATGTGTCAAGACTATATCAGGGGTTGTGGATTCTCGGTTGACCCCTCGTGGGGCGCACTATACGATCGGCTGTATATAGAAGAGGCATTCCCCTTTCGATTGTGATCCGGCGCCGGAGGCAGGAATGCGCAAGCTCTTGATGTATACGGCACTTGGCGGGCTGGCTGTGCTGCTCGGCCAGCGCGAAGCCGAAGCGGCCCAGGTGCAGATCCAGTTGCGCGGCAGCGACGATCCGGCCAATGACTATATCGCCTGGTCGCCGGTGCCGGCGACGGTCCGGGTCAGCGATCCGGCCGGTCTCGCCGGCGATCTCCAAATCGTGCTGAGCAACGGCGCCACGCCGAACCAGCCTTGCGGCGGACCAGGCCATGGCGCCGCCGTCTTTGCCGCGACGGTCGCGCCGGGCGAGACGGCGGCAGCCGATTCGCTGGCCCTGACCCTGCCGCGCGACGGCAAGCCCGTGCCCTTCTTCGTCGCCGGCAAGTTCAAATGCGCGAGCATCGGCGCCAAGGACGCCGTGATCCAGGTGCGCGGCCCGGCCGGCGCCGCGCTGGGCGAGCACGACGTCATGGTGCGCGTGCGCAAGGATGTCGAGACGCTGACACTGGCCGAGCGCCAGATCTATCTCGAGGCGCTGCGCGCGATGAAGCTGCGGCCGAGCGCCGATCCGCATTCCTTCGAAGGTTTCGTGCGAACCCATCGCCTGTCGTCCTTGGGCAAGCGGCTGAGCGGCGAGGAGCGTTATCTCGATCAGGCTCATGGCGGGCCGGCGTTCCTGGCCTGGCACCGGGCCTATCTGCTGGAATTCGAGCGCGAGCTGCAGAAGATCGATCCGCGTGTGGCTTTGCCCTATTGGCGGCTCTGGCAGCCGCTGCCGACCATGGCCAAGCTGTTCGCCGTCGACTTCCTCGGCGCCAATTCGATCGATCTGCATGATCCCAGCACGCCGGAACTGACCGTCTTCGCCGACACGAACCCGCTCTTCGGCTGGGCCATGCCCTATGACAATAACGGCCAGCCGGCCGGGCTCACGCCGCTCTACCGCTACAAGGTGGATTGGAAGCAGCCGCAATCCTATTCGATCGAAGGGCCGGACGGGATCGCACGGCAGATGGCGCAACCTTCCTTCGGGATCTTCTCCGGGCTGCAGAAAACCGGGATCGAGCAGGATCCGCATAATGTCGGCCACAACACGATCGGCCCCTGGATGCAGGATTGCACGATCTCGCCGAGCGATCCCGCCTTCTGGCTGTTCCATACCGAGCACGACCGGCTTTGGGCGGAATGGCAATACACGCAGGGCCGTTTCGGCAATAAGGGCGAGAACCGCGACGATTACTACATCGTCCCGCAGCAGACTCTGGGCGATCCGAATTACGGCCATTTCGATCCCAAGCTGGCGAAATGCGCTATCGGCGGCTGGGACTGCCCGGTCTTCGGCCATAATCTCTTCGACACGATGTGGCCCTGGGACGGCATCACCGGGCACAAGCCGGGCGACGTCATGGCCCGGCGCCGCCCGCCGACGGCGGAGCTCGGCATCTTCCCGCATTCCTCCGTGCCGGGGCTATGGCCGGCGCAGGATGCGAAGCCGCGTCCGGCCGATGTCATCGACTATGCCGGCGTGACCGATCGCAGCACCGATCTGGGCTTCGGCTATGACGATGTGCCCTTCGGCCGCGCCGCGCAGCCGGCCGCCGCGCCATCGGTATCCGTCGCGTCCGCGCTGCTGGCCGACATCCCCGATACGGCGCGCAACGCGCCGCGCAGCCTGGCCTTGGCCGCGACGGGGGCGCTCGACGCGCTGGCTGGGGATCCGGCCGCACATGCGGAACTCGCCCAGCTTCTGGCGCGCAAGGACGCACCGCCGGAAGCGCGCCGGGCGGCGCTGCGTGTGTTCGAGGCAAGCGAGGACGAGGCGTTGCTGCCGGCGCTCGGCCGCATCGTCGCCGAACGCGACGCGGCCCGGCCGGAGCTGGCGCGCCATGCGATGGATGTGCTGGGCGCCCTGATGATGACGCATGACGCTTTCGCGCTCGCGAAGCATCACGAGATCATGGCGGTCGGTCACGCCGCGCTGGCCCATCCCGATCCTGAGACGCGCAGTGCCGCGGCCCGGCTGCTCCTGGGCATGGGCGACGACCGGGTCGTCGAGGTCCTGCGCGCGGCGCTGGCCCATCCTTCCGCCGCCGGCTTCTCGCGGGTCGAGGCGATCCTGCAGCTCGGCGCGGTCGGCAATCACCGGCATGGCGACCTCATCCGCCCCTATCTGACATCGCCCGAGCTGCCGGTACGGCTGGCCGCCATCCAGGCTCTGGCAGGCGACAGCCGGAGCAATGTCGCGCGCGTGGCGATCCTGGCCGATGCGAAGACGCCGCTGGGGCTGCGCACCGCGGCGCTCGACAGCCTCATGCTGAACGATCCGGGCTTGCCGGAGCGGGCGGCGGCGCTTGCTGTCGACGAGAGGACGGATCCGTCACTGCGGCGCCATGCGCTGGCGGCGCTCGGCGGCTATGTGCTGGCCAACCGGGCACTGCTCTCCGACGCCGATCTCGGCGCGATCAAGGCGAAGGTCGCGACCCTGGCCGGGATCGGCCTGCCGCAACCCGTCCTCGACAACGTCAAGGCTACCGTCGACACGGCCCTCGCCAGCCGGTGAGGCGCCAGAATGCAAGGAGAGCGACCATGACCGGCTTCGCCCAGGTGAAAGCGATTCTCGACACGATCAAACAGAATTTCGACTGGGACAGCGTGCTGCAGATCCATTCGGCCAACGGCACGCATCTGGAGCATCCGCTCGACTGGCAGACCAAGGAGCAGCTGCAGAAGATCGTCGTCTGGCGCTACGAAGGCGGCGCCGAGCGCAAGGCGGTCAGCTATCCGCTGATCGACCTGTCCGACGGCAAGACCGCCAAAGACACCTATCTGATCAAGGCGTTGACCGCGCCGTTCCGCAAGCAGGTCGATCTCGGCAACTATCCGCGGATGCCCAATGGCGGTCCCTACCTGGAGCAGGCCGATATCGTGACGATCGCCGAATGGATCGACGCCGGCATGCCGGACTGATCAGCCCGCCGCTTCCAGCAGCTTGCCGACCGCGTCCAGCAGATCCTTCGACCGGAACGGCTTGGGCAGCACCATATCGGCACCGAACTCCGCCGCAGCGCCCAGGAAATCGAGCTGCGCCGTGCGCCAGCCGCCGGAGGTGGCGAGGATCTTCGTCGTCTGTCCGGATTTTCGGATGTCGCGGATGGTCTCCAGCCCGTCCTTGGCCGGCATCAGCAGATCGGTGATGACCAGCCGCGGCGCGTGGCTGTGGAATTTTTCCAGCCCGACCCGGCCATCTTCGGCCTCGAGCACATCGTATCCGGCGCTTTCCAGGATGCGGACGATGGTCCGTCGCATGCCGGCATCATCGTCTATGATCAGAATCTCGCCCATCGGCTGCCTCCCGGCCCGGTGCGGCGGTACCCGTCCGGGCCGTCCCCTCCTGCCATGAAGACGAACGACTGATGCGAGATTACGCTCCATCTGAGCAGGAGACTACGAGAACTTATCCAAACGACGCGAGAATTTCCGACGGGTTATCGAACGTTGCCGATCTGTAATTGCTGCTCATCGACGTCGATGCTACTTTGCGCGCCGATTGAGAACGGCGCGTCGGCGGGCAGCAAGCGCTTCGTTATCAAGATTAATTTTTCATTAATCGGTGGCGGGCGCGTCATGACCGAGGATGTCTGTTACGAGATCCAGGTTCGCAAGAACGGCAACTGGGTCCCGCTGGGGTTGGTCGCGACACCGAGGCAGGCCGAACAGGACGCCAGGGCGGCGCTGGGCGAGCGCAAATATCTGGAAGCCTACAAGATCGTCTGCGAGCGGCGCGACGGCCGTTCGGGCAAGATCAACAAGATCGCCTTCGCTCCGGTGCTGCGGGAGAATCTGGACGGCGACGCCGATCAGCAATGGGAGCGGCATCTCCAGGGCAAGCTGGCCGTCGATCCGCCTGCGAAGAAAAAGGGCGCGGGCCGACGTTATTCCTGGCTGCTGCCGATCCTGTTCCTGCTGCTCATCATGTGGGGCGCCTATTTCGCGCTGGTTTTCCTCCGCACGCAGTTCTTCGGCCGGTAGGCCGGCGCCGACTGCAAGAGTGACGCAGTTGCAGCGCACAAGAACAGCGTGACGTCTCCGCGAGTTCAGGTAAGATCAAACTCGGCCCAGATTGGTAGAGCGGTGGGAGATCTTGCCCGCCGCCGGCGCCAGGGTCGCGGCATCGTGGAAATGGAGGGTGATTGCGTGAGTGTTCTGCAGGCTGAGAAACCGGTTTCCGCTTTGGCTCCACCCCGCCTGCTAGGTCTTGCCACCGCCGTTCCACCGAATGTCCTCCGGCAAGTCGATGTTCGCGCTCAGGCTTCGCGCTTTTTCGGCGCCGAGAGCGAGCGGTTGATGCCGGTCTTCGAGAATACCGGCATCGAAAAGCGGCATGGCGCCGTGCCGATCGACTGGTATCTCGAGCCGCGCGGCTGGATCGATCGCAACGAGGCCTATCTTGCGGCGGCGCTGCCGCTGATCGAAGAGGCGGCGCTGAAGGCGCTCGACCAGGCCGGGCTCGGACCGGAAGACATCGACACCATCGTCACCGTTTCCACCACCGGCATCGCGACGCCGAGCCTGGACGCTCTGCTGATGGAGCGGCTGAATTTCCGGCGCCATACGCAGCGCCTGCCGATCTTCGGCCTGGGCTGTGCCGGCGGCGTGCTGGGCCTGTCCCGTGCCGCAGCACTGGCACGGGCCGAGCCGGGCAGCCGCGTGCTGCTGCTGGTCGTCGAGCTGTGTACGCTTTCCTTCCGCAAGGATGATCGCGGTAAGAGCAACATCGTCGCCACCGCGCTGTTCGGCGACGGGGCGGCCGGCGCCGTCGTGTCGACCCGTGGCGACGGTCCGAGCCTGGGCCCGAGCGGGGAGCATTGCTGGCCCGATTCGCTCGGCATCATGGGCTGGGACGTTGCGGCCGATGGGCTCAAGGCGATCTTCTCGCGCGACATCCCGACACTGGTGCGCGGCGAGATGCGCACCGTCGTTGACGCCTTCCTGGCGCGGCATGATCTCGATTTCGCCGATTTCGACGGCATCACCTGCCATCCCGGCGGCACCAAGGTCGTGGCGGCGCTGGAGCAGGTGTTCGAGCGTCCGGCCGACAGCATGGTCGAGGCACGGCAGGTGCTGCGCGACTACGGCAACATGTCGGCGCCGACCGTGCTCTTCGTGCTCGAGGCGATGCTCAAGGCCGATCCGCGGCGGCGCCTGCTGCTGACCGCGATGGGCCCGGGCTTCTGCGCCGCCCTTCAGGTGCTCGACAACCGGTGAGCATTCTCTGGATCACCCTCGTGTTGGTGGCGCTGCAGCGCCTGGGCGAGCTCGCCTATGCTGCACGCAATACCCGCCGGCTCCTGGCGCGCGGTGCGGTGGAGATCGGGCGGGCGCATTATCCGCTCTTCGTGCTGCTGCATGGCGGCTGGCTCGTCGTCATGGCGCTCCTGGTCCCGGCTGCCGCGCCGGTTTCCTGGCCGCTGCTGGCCCTCTTCGTACTGCTCCAGGCCGGGCGGCTCTGGGTCGTGGCGACGCTCGGACCGTATTGGACGACGCGCATCATCACGCTGCCGAAGGTGCCGCTGGTTGCGCGCGGGCCATATCGCTTCGTGCGTCATCCCAACTACCTGATCGTCACCGGCGAGATCGCGGTCCTGCCGTTGGCTTTCGGGGCGTGGCAGATCGCGCTGGTCTTTTCGGTGTTGAATGCGTTGCTGCTCGCCTGGCGGATCCGGATCGAGAACGGCACGCTGACGCCGCGCCGCTCGCTCGGCCAGACGCAGTAGGTTTCGGCAGGCGGCAGCCCGGTCGATGGGCGCAAGCATCTCTACGCCCAGGCCTTCGGTATCTACGGGCTGTCTGCCTATAACGCTGCGACCGTGATGTTGGGGCGTTGCGGCTGGCCCGGACTCTGTTCGAGGCGCTTCCCAATACGCTGATGGGTCTGCCGCAGGCCCCGAAACGCGTGAACGCCCATCCGCATCTGCTCGAAGCCCATGCGACGCTGCATTGGCGCATCGATGCGCTACTGACCGGCCCGGCCGTCGGCAGCGAGGCCGGCGCTGTTGCGCAGCCCAAGGCCGGGCGGCGGAAAAGCCTCTGGCACAATGGCTGGGCCTGCCCGGAGACGACGGCGTGGATCGGCCGATGGCTCGGCCGCCGCTGACCTGACGGCCTTCCAACGACGCGAACAGGATAGGACGCGAATCATCGGCGTGAAAACCGGTGCTGCCTCGCGCCGCCATGACAGCCGGGTCGCGAGAAATCTTATTCAGATCAACGCTATGGCGGCGGACCTAAGGTTACAAATGTAACTGAGAATCAATTTATAAGAATATAAATATTACGAATGAATGAAATGTTTTGTGAATAGCGCTCTGGTATTCCGGTGTGATCCGAGAAAATAACTCGACTTTTGGAATAATAGATATCTCGGTCTCGTCAAGAATCTACCACGGTCCGCCGGTTTCATTGAGCGCGGATCGTTCAAGGGGCGTGCGTAACCGCGCGACCTGTAGCACTTATTTTGTGGGGTAACGGTCCATGCAGAAAACACTTGCCGCGCTCGGCGGCCTGATGATCGCAGCCGCTGGTTTCATGCCGATCGCCGCCTTGGCCGATGATGGCGGCCGGGGCGGTGAATGGCCAATGTTTGGGAACACGCTGCAAAACACGGCAGCAGACAGCTCGGAACGACAGATCCCTTGGCACAGATCGGCAATCTCAAACCGGCCTGGGTCGTCACGACCGGCGGCGATGTCTCGGCGCGGGCGTCGGTCGCCGACCCATGTCGCGTATTTCCCCGATTGGGGCGGTAATCTCTGGGCCGTCGATACCAAGACCGGCGAGGTGGTCTGGCATCACCTCTTTACGGATTACGGGTTGCCCAGTGGAACGGTGGCGCGCGCCACGCCGGCCATTGCCGACGGCACGATCTATATCGGGACGCAGTTGGGCGCCGATATGCTGGCGATCGATGCCCGGCGGGCGCGCTCAAGTGGAAGACACAGCTCGATTCACACCCGGAGGCGATTATCACCTCGTCGGCAGCGGTGTCGCGCGGCGTGATCTATGTTGGCGTCTCGTCGAACGAAGAGACCGCCGCGGACAGCCCCGACCTATCAATGCTGCAGCTTCCGCGGCAGCGCCCTCGCGATCGACGCGGCAAAGCGGGCGGATCCTGTGGAAGACTTTCATGCTGCCCGAAGGCTATAGCGGCACGGGCTGTCTGGGGCAGCAACCCGGTGGTCGACGAGTCACGCCGGACCGTGTTCATCGGCACCGGGAACAATTACGCGAAACCCACGGCACCCGCCTATGTCGCCTGCATCGCGGCCGGCGGGACGGAGGCGACCTGCCACTCGCCCGACGATCATTTCGATTCGATCGTAGCGCTCGACATGGCGACGGGCCAATTCCGCTGGACCCGGCGGCTGAGCAACGGCGACGACTGGAACGTCGCCTGTCTCAAGACCGGCGTCGATATGGCGAATTGCCCGGCCCAACCCGGGCATCGATGCCGATTTCGGATCCGCACCGAATGAGCTGACCGTCCGCATGCCGAACGGGCGGCTGCAGACGATCCTAGGCGCGGGGCCAGAAGAACGGCCTTTATTCGGCCTTCGATCCGGATACCGGCGATATGTTGTGGGCTCAGCAGGTTGGTCCCGGCGCCACGCTCGGCGGTATCGAATGGGGTTCGGCGACCGACGGCAAGCGGATCTATGTCGCCATCTCGAACGCCGGCCATCTGCCCTCGGCCGCCGGTACCGCCGGTTTCCTGGAACGCGCTGGATCCGGCGACCGGCAAGATCCTGTGGCGGACGCCGGATCCCGAACGGCGCCATCGATCTGGGGCCGGTCGCGGTCGCGAACGACGTCGTCTACGCCCCGTCCATGGCCAGTGATCCGACGCAGTCGACGATGTTCGCGCTCAATGCCGAGACCGGCGCCATCCTCTGGCAATTCGCCTCCGGTGCCTCGGTCGTCGCGGGGGCGTCGATTGCGGATGGAATGGTGTTCTGGGGTTCCGGCTACGCTCATCTCGGGAATGGCAGCGCCAACACCAAATTCTACGGCTTCTCCGTCGACGGCCAGTAGAGTCGATTCCAGGCCGGCGTCGCCCGTCGCGCGGTTGCGAGGGCGACGCCGTAACCGCCTTGCCAGATCATGTAGAACAGATAGACGCCGAGCGGCGCGCGGTGCTCGTCCAGCGCGATCGGCAGCAGCAGGCCGAGCGCCGCGCCGGTCGCCATCAGCCGGTGCCAGCGCAGCCCGGGCAGCAACAGGGCTGCGATGCGGCCAAGGAAGCCGCCGCCGACCGCGCCGCCGATCAGCCCGGCCAGCGCCTCCGATGGCAGCTCGGCATCGCCCAGCAGAGGCTGAACCCATTGGAAACCCGTCGAATGGTCGCGACGACCGCAAGTGCGTTCCCCGATCAGCGATGCCAGGATGAAGCCGGCGACCGCAGCCCAATTGCCGGGGAAGGCGCGGCGCAGGGCAACGCCATAGGCCGAGCCGAAAGACGAGGCCCGGTCCGATATAGGTGCCCAGCACCAGCCCGCCGCAGGTGCCCGAGGTGAGCAATCCAATACAGAAGCCGAAAACTCTGATCCCCGGAAATTGCCGATCGGCAGATAGACGGACGCCGCGGCGATCATGCCGATCGGGACGCCGAGCAGGGCGGCGCTGCGCGCTCTTGTTCCAGGATGCATCCGCCGGCTCCCGCCGCATCGAGGCGGCAATCAGGGTTCCGCAAATAAATGGCTTTCGCCGGCACTGTAAATCCTGCCGCGATCGGCGCGGCTGAATTTATCGGAAACGGCGCGGGCTAGCGCGCCGTCCAGGCCGGCTGGCCGACAGCCGCGACGCGGGTCGGCCGGCCGCGCAGCGCCACTTCGCGGAACTGATAGAGCAGGGCGGCGGTCGGCGGGTTGACCCAATGATCGTTGATCCGCATCTGCAGGATCGGCGCGCCGCCGGATTCGCCGGGCAACCAGCGTGGCAGATCCGGGCGTTCGAGCGCTTCGAGCGGGATCAGCCAGGCGGCGTGGACCTCGACCGGACAGGGCACCAGCACCGGCGTCGCCTCGGCCCAGAAGACGATCGGGGTGACGACATGGCCGCCGCGCGTGACGAAATCGTCGAGCCGGCGAGTTCGGTCGACGCGTCGAGCTTAACGCCCAATTCCTCATGCAATTCGCGCAGCGCGGCGTCGAGCGGGCTTTCATCGGGTTCGATATTGCCGCCGGGTAAGGCGAATTGCCCGGCGCCACGGCGCAGCTCGTAGGAGCGCCGGGTGAAGACGAAGCCCGTCCCGTCGCCGAGCGGAGCCAGGGGAGGGCGACGGCGGCGCGGCGCATCCCAGGCAGTTCGACGGCGTTAACGGCGGAAGCGGGCGAGATTGGCGGCGATACGCGCCCGCAGGCGCGGCCGGGGGATCGATCAAGAGCGGGTCTCGGGTGTGGCGATGCTGTGATTGCGCCCCGCGGCGCTGCGTCTGTCAAGCGCGCCGGACCACCTCGACCCCGCCGGCGCCGGCAACGATCACCTCGGTGGCAAGGCCGATGAACAGCCCGCTCTCGACGACGCCGGTGATCTGCTTCAGCGCGCCTCGAGCCCGCGCGCATCGATGATCGCACCGAAGCCGCAATCGATCACGTAATTGCCGCCATCGGTAATGACCGGAATTGCCCTCGGCGGTGCAGCGCAGCTTGGTCGTGCAGCCGAGCGCAGGCCAGTCGGCGCCCGGTCGCTTGCCAGCCGAACTGGACGGTCTCGACCGGCACCGGGCAGCGCGTGCCGAACTCGCCGGCGAGCTTCGATTCGTCGACGATGACGATCATCCGCTTCGAGGCGGCGGCGACGATCTTCTCGCGCAGCAGGGCGCCGCCGAGCCCCTTGATCAGGTCGAGGCTGCGGCGATCGACGGCATCGGCGCCGTCGATGGTCAGGTCGATCGCGGCATGATCGGCGAAATCGACCAGCGGGATGCCGAGCCGGCCGACTGCGCGGCCGTCGCTTCGGAGGTCGGGATCGCCACGACCTTGAGCCCGGCCTGGAACGCGGTGGCCGATCGCTTCGACAGCGAGTGCTGCGGTCGAGCCAGTGCCGAGCCCCAGCACCATGCCGTCGGCCACCGGCCTCGACTGCCTTCTCGGCGGCGATGCGTTTCAATTCGGCTTGCTCGGCTGCGTTCATCCTGCGGTCTCCGTTATTCGCCGGCGGCGGCGCGATCGAACATCCAGTGCAGCGTGCCGGTCGGCCGGATATGGCCGGCGGGCAGATCGTCGCCGCGCTGCAGCCGTTCGAGCACCGGCCGCTTGGCGGCTCCGGCTACGAGGAACACGGCATGGCGCGCCGAGTCCAGCGCAGGATAGGTCCAGGCTGATGCGCGGTTCCGGCTTGGCGCCGACCACCGCCGTCACCCAGCACCGGCGGATGGCAAGCGCTGCAGTGCCGGGGAAGAGCGAGGCAGTATGGCCGTCCTCGCCGAGGCCGAGCAGGACGATGTCGAAGAGCGGCTGCGCCGGGGGTCGAGCTCGGCCGTGCCGTGGAAATTCTGCAGCGCCGCCTCATAGGCGGCAGCGGCCTGCTCCGGCTCCATCCCGCTGACGGGCACGGCGTGGATGTTCTCTTCTGGCACCGGCGCGCTGTCCAGCATGGCGAGGCGGGTCATGCGGTAATTCGATTGCGGGTCGTCCTGCGGCACGAAGCGCTCGTCGCCCCAGAACCAATGCACCCGCGCCCAGGGCAGCCGGTCGCGGAAGGGCGGGGCCGCCAGTAGCTCGTAGAGCCGCTTGGGTGTCGAGCCGCCGGACAGGGCAACGGCCGAGCGCCCGGGTATGGCTTCCAGCGTGGCGGTGACGAATTCGGCCGCGTAGAGCGCCAGCGCCTCGGCGTCCGGCAGGACATGCCTTTCGGTGGCAGCCATGGTTCAGACCCTCGCCGACGGGCGCAGGACGCGGATCGCCTCGGCATAATCCGGCGCCCCATAGACGGCGGCCGCCGGCGACCAGCGCATCGGCGCCGGCGGCGATGACCAGCGGCGCCGTTTCGGCATTGATGCCGCCATCGATCTCGATGCGCGGGCTGAGTCCGCGCTCGTTGCACGCCTGCCGCAGCTTGCGGATCTTGGGCAGGATCTCCGGGATGAATTTCTGGCCGCCGAAACCGGGGTTCACCGACATCAGCAGGATCACGTCGCAGAGCGGGAGCACGTAATCCAGCACTTCGGACGGCGTCGCCGGATTGAGCACCGCGCCGGCCTTCTTGCCGAGGTCGCGAATCTGCGACAGCACCCGGTGGAGATGGATGGTGGCGCTCTGTTCGGCATGGACCAGGATATGATCGGCGCCGGCCTTGGCGAAATCGGCGACGTATTTCTCCGGCTCGACGATCATCAGATGGACGTCGAGCGGCTTGGTCGTCGCGCGCCGGACGGCCGCGACGATCGGCGGTCCGATCGTGATGTTCGGCACGAAGCGGCCGTCCCATGACATCGACATGGATCCAGTCGGCGCCGGCCTGGTCGACGGCGGTGACTTCCTCGCCCAGGCGCAGGAAATCGGCGGACAGGATCGAGGGGGCGATCACGACCGGACGGTCGGGGCGGGGCGGGGTGAGGATCATGGCGGGCGGTTCCCGATGCTGTGCGTTGCCGCTGGTCTCGCGGAAACGGCTGGGCAGGTCAAGGGTTGCAGCCGCCCGCGTGAAATGACCGCGGGCGGCGAGACAGGTGCGACATCCGGAACACGGCCCGCAAAGAACGGCATCGTATCCACAGCGCTCCACTGCAACACATTTGAAATCTATTGTGTTCGCTCACAGCGTTGTGATCATGGAGTTCTCGCCGGACGCAAGCGGAACGATGCCCGGCGGTGCCGCTACGGTTTGTCCGATTTCTACGGAAACGGCATTTGCCGTCGCGGGGCCGGTTAAGCACCTTGCCTTTTGCCTGATGGTCGGGGGATCGGGCAATGGGGCGGTCGCTGTAAAGCGCATGACCCAAGTGTCGTCGACAAGAAATGATCGGCGGCAAGGCTCTTCTTCACTTAAATATGGAAGTATATAAGAGCCCTATATCGGCCCGTTTAAAAGAGATATCAAAGTCAAACTTTTTCAACTAACATCGAATCGGGTGAAATCTTCACAAGGACGGGTCTACCGCCGGGATAGCGCCGATCGCATGCGGGGGCATGACTTTCGAGCAAGGGGATTGCGGTCCGAGGTGAGTCGCACACTTGTCGCTGGGGGGCAACATGAAGCGGAACACGTCATCGGTTTTGCAGGTAGAGGAATTGCGCATCTCGCAGTGTCGAGCGCGCTCGGCCTGGTTTATAGCAGCGGCGCTTTGGCGCAGACGGCCGCGCCGCCGCCCCGCCGGGCCGGTACCGACCAGTCAGCTCGAAGAGATTGTCGTCACCCGCGTCCAAGCGCGCCTCGACGATACAGGAGACGCGCTCAGCATCAGCGCCGTCAGCGGCCAGGACATCCTGGATCGCGGTATCACCGACTTCAATTCCATTGCCGCGACCCACGCCCGGCGTGTCGCTCAATCGAGCGGGGCCGGGCCAGACCGAGTTCGAATTGCGCGGCCTGACCTCGAGCGGCGGCAGCTCGCCGACCGTCGGTTTCTATCTCGACGACACGCCGCTTACGGCGCCGGCGACCGCGCAGAACGGCAAGGTGGTGATCGATCCGAATGTCTACGACCTGAACCGGGTCGAGGTCTTGCGCGGCCCGCAGGGCACGCTCTACGGCTCCGGTTCGGAAGGCGGCACGATCAAGATCATCACCAACCAGCCGGACCTCACCAAAATCGACGCCAGTGCCCAGACGATCCTGTCCGGCACCGATGGCGGCGGCTTCAACATGGCGAAAACGCCATGGTCAACATCCCCTTCGCCGACGGCACCGCGGCTTTGCGCATCGTCGGGTCGGAGGCCTATACCAGCGGCTGGATCGACCGCATCGTGCTGGCGCCCGGCACCTTCCCGGTGGCGCAGAATTTCGGTGCGCCCGGCGGGCCGCCGGCCGGCACGATCCGCGGCAATGTCGCCGGCCAGCCGGTTTCCGAAGATCACGGGGGCGTCAACGATGCCGAACTGCTCGGCACCCGGATAAGCCTGCTGTGGAAACCGAACGACCGGCTGACCATCACCCCGATGATCTTCTACCAGCGGATCGCCCAGGGCGCTCCCAACACCTTCGACAGCGATCCCGGCACACTGGCGCATTACGAGGCCTTCGACGAGGCGGAGCCGGTCTCCGACCGCTTCATCCTGTGGAGCCTTACGGCCAACTACAAATTCGATGATTTCGACGTGACCTCGATCACCTCGAAATGGAACCGCGAAGAAAACATCACCCAGGATGAATCGGAGAACATCCAGTGGGCCTTGGTTTTCCCAGCCTGTACCTGCCCGACGGCCTGGGCGCCGCGGCGATCACCGAGGCGGATTATTCGAAGCAGTTCAGCGAGGAGTTCCGCATCACCTCGTCCGGCGATACGCGGTTCAAATGGCTGGTCGGCTCGTTCTACAGCAGCTTCGAATCGGATTGGGACCTGGTCTCGACCATTCCCGGCCTGATCAACCAGGGTTTCGGCACATCCGACCTGATCGGACAGACCGCAGCCCTATCGCGTCACCCAGACCGCGGCCTTCGGCGAGGCGTCGTACAACATCACCGACCAACTGAAGCTGACGACCGGGCTGCGTTGGTACTCCTACCAGTCGCTGTTCAGCATCGCCGAATCCGGCTTCGTCGGCCCGACCGGCACAACAGCTATTTCTATCAGCGCAATTCGGAGAATGACGAAGGCTTCAATCCGAAATTCGACCTGTCCTACGATGTCGACAAGGACCTGATGGTCTACGCCTCGGCCACCAAGGGCTTCCGGCCCGGCGGCGGCAACCAGCCGATCCCGACCAATCCGAATACCGGGCTGGGATCGGCCTGTCTTGCGGCGCTGGAAGCCTTCGGCAAGACCGCGGCGCCGAGCGGCTATGCGCCGGACAGCGTGTGGAGCTACGAGACCGGCGAAAAGGCCAAGCTGCTCGACAACCGCGTGACGGTCGACAGCGATTTCTACTACGAGAACTGGACCGGCGTGCAGCAGGAAATCGCGCTATCCTGCGGCTTCCCCTATTTCGACAATACCGGCAAGGCGCGCATCTATGGCAGCGAAGTGGAAGTCCACGCCGTCATCATGCCCGGCCTGGTCGCGACGGCGAGCGGTGCCTATACCGACGCCCATCTGACGGAAAGCTCGACCGCGACCGGGCTCAGCTCGGGTGCAAGGCTGCAGGACGTGCCGACCTGGACCGCAAGCGCGCAGCTCTCCTACAGCACCGATCTTACGGACACGATCGGGCTCGGTGTGCATCTGGAAAACGACTATGTCGGAACACGGCGCGACGCGACCTTCTCGCCGGTCCACGATCTGCCCGCTTACGATCTGACCAATCTGCGCATCGGCCTCGAGACGGAGACGTGGACGAGCTATCTGTTCGCCAACAATCTGTTCGACAAGAAAGCGTGGATTGCCGACAACAATTCGCTGTCGATCAATTTGCCGACCTTCAATCGGTTGCGACCAACCAGCCGTTGACGGTCGGGGTCGATTTCACGTATCGTATTGAGCATCGTTCCGAAGAACGGCAGCACGAGATTGAGAAGGTCGTCGATCACATTCCGTCATCCTGGGCTTGTCCCACTGATGTCCGGTTTAGATTATCGAGCTATTTCAGCGAGTTGGGAGTAAGCTGAAGCGTTGTGCTGGATTGCTTCGTCGCTACGCTCCTCGCAATGACAGTAAAAATAAGTCGTCATTGCGAGCGAAGCGAAGCAATCCAGCGTCGAAGCCTGCGAGCTTCCAGCAATGACTGAATCGTCAACCCGACACCAGTGGGCTTGTCTCGGGAATCCGCGTCGGGTAGCTGCTTCAGCCTTGTCGGGACAGTGTCTCGGCCCGACGTGGATGGCCGGGACAAGCCCGGCCATGACGACTAAATACTTATAGGCGGAGCCCGGATACTTTACTTCTCCTTGTGCCCGCCGAACTGGAAGCGCATTGCCGAGAGCAGTTTCTCGCCGAAGGTATGCTCCTGCCTCGATCGGAAGCGCGCATAGAGTGCGGCCGAGAGCACGTCGGCCGGGACGGCTTCGTGATCGCGGCATTGATGGTCCAGCGGCCTTCGCCCGAATCTTCGACGCTGCCGGTGAAGTGCGCAAGCGTCGGATCCTCGGCCAGGGCGCGCGCCTGGAGATCGAGCAGCCACGACGAGACGACGCTGCCGCGGCGCCAGACCCTCGGCGATGTCGGCGATGTCGAGGCTGAAGCGATGCTCTTCGGGCAGGGTCTGGGAACCGGCGTTGCGCAGGATGTCGAAGCCTTCGGCATAGGCCTGCATCAGCCCGTATTCGATGCCGTTATGCACCATCTTGACGAAATGGCCCGAGCCGGCCGGGCCGCAATGCAGATAGCCCTGTTCCGGCCGCGGATCGGCGTCGTCACGGCGCTTGGTGCGCTCGACCGTGCCGAGACCCCGGGGCGAGGGCGGCGAGGATCGGGTCGAGATGGTCGACCGCCTGCTTCGCGCCGCCGATCATCATGCAATAGCCGCGCTCGCGGCCCCAGACGCCGCCCGAAGTGCCGACATCGACATAGCGGATGCCCTTCGGCTCCAGCGCCTTGGCGCGGCGGATATCGTCCTGCCAGAAGCTGTTGCCGCCATCGATGATGATGTCGCCCTTGTCCATCAGCTCGCTGAGGCGCCGTCACCGTGGTGTCGGTAATGGTGCCGGCCGGCAGCATGACCCAGACGATTCGGGGGGCGTCCAGTTTCGAGACCAGCTCCTTCAGGTTCGCCGCCCCGGTGGCGCCGTCCTTGACCAGGGCGGCAACGGCCTCCGGCGACTGGTCGAAGGCGACGCAGGCGTGACCGTGGTCGATCAGCCGCCGAACGATGTTTCCGCCCATCCGGCCGAGGCCGATCATGCCGAGCTGCATCGTCGTGCTCCTTTTGTGAGGTGGTTACGTCTCGTTCAAACCCCTCTCCCACATCGCGGGAGAGGGGCCTTCCGCCGAAATATGTCTGCTCAGGCGAGGGCGCTGCGGATCGCCTTCTGCAGGCGGTCGAGGCCGCTGGCCAGATCGCCGGCGAGATGGACGCGCAGCGCCCGCCGGCCGCGTTCCGCCAGCACGTCGAAATCGCCGCGCGCCTGGGCCGCCTTGACCGTGCCGAAGCTGTAGCTCTGCTGCGGCACCGCTAGGTCCTGGGGATCGGCGCAGGTGATCTGCAGGATGACGCCCGTATTCGGCCCGCCCCTTGTAGTCCTGTCCGGTCGAATGCAGGAAGCGCGGGCCGAAGCCGACGCAGGTCGCGACGCGCTTCTTGTCGCGCACGTCGAGCCGGATTGCCTGCAGCGCCTCGACCGTGGCCTTTTCCTGCGGGATATAGGCCAAGAACGCCGCGTAATCGCCTTGCTTCAGCCGGGGCGAGATGCGCGGCGATATAGGCATCGAGGGTCTTGGCACCGCTGAGCTCCTTGGCATTGCGGGCATCGGCGAATAGCTTGATGCCGTCTTCTTCGAAGATCGGCGATTCGTCGGGCAGCTTGCCGGTCTTCTCATAGGCGTCGGTCAGCTTGCGCGTCTCGATCTTGCTGGCCTCGACATCCGGCTGGTCGAACGGGGTTGATGCCCAGCACGGCGCCGGCGCGGCGATCGCGAGCTCCCCAAGCGGAAGAATTCCTGGCCGAGCTGTTCCGGCCCGCCCGAGCACGATGCGCAGCACCGCTGGCCGGCTTTCTCCAGCGCGTCGAGCTTGGCCGCCTGCGGGTCCGGCCGCCCGGCGAAGGCCAGATGGACGAAGACCCGGTCATTGCCATAGACCTCCGGCGCACCGGCCGGCTCGGCGGCCACGGGGATCAGCCCCTTGCCGTTCTTGCCGGTCGATTCCGCGATGAGCTGTTCGGCCCAGGTGCCGAAATCCTCCAGCCCCGGCCCGGCGATGATCGTCACCTTGTCGCGGCAGCCCGGCGACACCGAGCGTCAGGCCGAGCTTGAGGCCCGGATTGACCGCTGGCGGCACGTCGGGGCCGCAGCTGCGGATCATCGTCTGGGTCGCGTCGAGGAAGCGGGCGGTGTCGACGCCCATCGCCGCGGCCGGCACCATGCCGAAGGCGGAGAGCACGGAATAGCGGCCGCCGATGCTCGGATCGCCCAGGAAGACATGGCCGAAGCCGTCGCGCTCGGCGACCTGCTGCATCTTCGAGCCAGGATCGGTCACGGCGACGAAGCGCTTGCCGACCTCGTCGCCGACGACCGTGCGGGCGCGCTCGAAGAAATACTGCTTCAGGATGTTGGGTTCGAGCGTGCCGCCGGATTTCGACGAGACGATGAACAGGGTCGAGGCGAGATCGATGCGCGCCTCGAAGGCGCGGATCTGCGCGGGATCGGTCGAATCCAGCACATGAAGACGCGGATAGCCTGCCTGCGGGCCGAAGGTCTGGGCCAGCACCACCGGCCCGAGGCTCGAACCACCCATGCCGAGCAGCAGGATGTGCTTGTAGCGCGCCGCCTCGCCGGCCAGCGCATTCAGCTTCTCGATCATGTTGCCGAGACGCGGCACGATGTCGAGCCAGCCGAGCCACTTCTCCTCGTCGGCACCCGTCCACAGGCTCTTGTCGCGCGCCCAGAGCCGGCGGATGCGGCCGCCGGCACGCCAGGCCTCGGCCTCGGCATCGACTGCCTTGACCAGGGTCTCGGGCAGGGCGGCGGACAGAGTCGCGAGCTTGTCGCCGAGGAATTTGACGCGCTTCTTCTCGACCACCTCGATCAGCTTGTCGGCGGCGTCGGCGAAGAGTTGCACGCCGTCCACGACCAGCTTGTCGGTGATCTCGTCGAACTTGATGCCCAGCTTCGGCAGGGCGGCCAGCGTGCGGGCGGCGCCGTCGAGATCGTCCTCGATCGTGGTGCGCGCGGTGCCGTGATCGCGGAACGCATCCATCGTCGCCGGCGGCATGGTGTTGACGGTGTGCGGCCCGATCAGCTGGTCGATATAAAGCGTGTCGGGATAGGCCGGGTTCTTGGTGCCGGTCGAGGCCCAGAGCAGCCGCTGGGTCTGCGCATTGCGCTCGGCCAGCTTGCCCCAGCGGTCGGTCGAGAACACTTCCTTGTAGCGCTGATAGGTGATGCGGGCATTGGCGATGGCGACCTTGCCCTTGACCTGCTCCAGCGCCTTCGCGTCGCCTTCGCCGGATTTCAGCTTGGCGTCGATCTTCGCCTCGACAGCGCTGTCGATCCGGCTGATGAAGAAGCTGGCGACGCTCGCGATATGGCCGAGATCGTCATGCGTCTCGGCATAATGCTCGAGCCCGCTCATGTAGGCTTCCGCCACGTCGAGATAGGGCTGCAGCCCGAACAGCAGCGTCACATTGATGTTGATGCCGTCGCCGATCAGCGTCCGGATCGCCGGGACGCCGGCCTTGGTGGCGGGCACCTTGACCATCAGATTGGGCCGGTCGACGGCCTTCCACAGGCGCCGCGCCTCGGTCACCGTGCCTTCGGTGTCGTTCGCCAGATAAGGCGAGACTTCCAGGCTGACATAGCCGTCGCGCCGCTTGGTCGCGTCATAGACTGGGCGCAGCTGATCGGCCGCCATCTGGATGTCGCGGATCGCCAGCGCCTCGAAGAGCGACCACGGCGCGCGGTCGCCCTCTGCAAACAGCGTTGCGAGCTGCTGGTCGTAATCGGCGCTCTGGCCGATCGCTTTTTCGAAGATTGCCGGGTTGGATGTGATGCCGACGACACCGTCCTCATCGAGGAGCTTGGTCAGCTCCTTGCCGATCAAGTTGCGCCGCATGAAGTCGAGCCAGACGGACTGGCCATGGCGATTGAGCGCCTTCAACGGATTCATCGCAATCTCCCCATGTTGCTGGCGCCTTTCCGATACCCGATCGGGCTCGAAGATAACAGAGGCGAAGCGCCGACAGTTGCATGCGAGGACTGCGACACAGATACTCGCGCACAAGCATGTGAGCACATTCGGAATACGCTTGTGCCGCATTTCCCGAGGTTTATCGTAGCCGGCTGGCTCGGAACTCGAAGGGAGAAGCAGCCGTCATGCCGATCAACAATCGCATCGCCGATTTTCACGATGATCTGACTGCCTGGCGCCGGGATCTTCATGCCCATCCCGAACTCGGTTTCGAAGAGCATCGGACCTCGGAGATCGTTGCGGCCAAGCTGCAGGAATTCGGCATCGAGGTGCATCGCGGCCTGGCCGGCACCGGCGTCGTCGGCACGCTGCGCGGCAACCAGCCGGGCGACCGCGCCATCGCCTTGCGCGCCGATATGGACGCGTTGCCGATGCCGGAGGCGAACAGCTTCGAGCACGCATCGCAGAATCCGGGAAAGATGCATGCCTGCGGTCATGACGGCCACACCACCATGCTGCTCGGCGCCGCGCGCTACCTGGCCGAGACGCGCAACTTCGCCGGCACGGTGCATTTCGTGTTCCAGCCGGCCGAAGAGGGCGGCGGCGGCGGCCAGGTCATGGTCGAGGAAGGCCTGTTCGAAAAATTCCCGGCCGAGGAAGTCTATGGCATGCACAACATGCCGGGCCTGCCGGTCGGCAGCTTCGCCGGACGGGTCGGGCCGATGATGGCGGCGACCGACCGATTCGACATCGTCGTCAAGGGCCGCGGCGGCCATGCCGCGCAGCCGCACAAGACGGTCGACCCCGTCGTGATCGGCGCGCAGATCGTGAATGCGCTGCAGACCATCACCAGCCGCACGGCCGATCCGATCGAGAGCCTCGTGCTCAGCGTCACCGAATTCCACGCTGGCTCAGCCTATAACGTCATTGCCGAGGAGGCGGTGCTGCGCGGTACGATCCGTACTTTCGATCCGGCGCTGCGCAAGCTTGCCGAAGAGCGGCTCGAAGCGGTTGCCAGCGGCGTCGCCGCGGCCCTGGGCGGCCGTGCCGAGGTCACCTGGCTGCCCGGCTATCCCTCGACTCGCAACCATGCGGCGCAGCTCGACAAGGCGCTGTCGGTCGCGGCGCAGGTGGTCGGCTCGGGCAACGTCATCGACGACGTGGCGCCGACCATGGGCGGCGAGGATTTCGCCTATATGCTCGAAGCCAAGCCCGGCGCCTATATTCTCATCGGCGCCGGCCAAGAGGTCGAGGGCAAGAAGCTCCATCAGATCCATTACGACTTCAACGACGAGCTTCTGCCGGTCGGCGCCAGCTATTGGGCGCAGCTGGTCGAGACCGTGCTGGCGCGGGACTGAGTTCATGCCGATCACCAACCGTATCGCCGATTTCCACGATGATCTGACCGCCTGGCGCCGCGACCTGCACGCGCATCCGGAGCTCGGCTTTCAGGAGCACCGGACGGCCGGCATCGTCGCGGCCAAGCTGGAAGAGTTCGGCATCGAGGTGCATCGCGGCCTGGCCACGACCGGCGTCGTCGGCACGCTGCGCGGCAACCAGCCGGGCGATGGGGTGATCGCGCTCCGGGCCGATATGGATGCGCTGCCGATGCCCGAAGCCAACGAGTTCGAGCACGCGTCGCAGAACCGGGAAAGATGCATGCCTGCGGCCATGATGGTCATACCACCATGCTGCTCGGCGCCGCGCGTTACCTGGCCGAAACGCGGAACTTCGCCGGCACGGTGCATTTCGTGTTCCAGCCGGCAGAAGAAGGGGGCGGCGGCGGTCGGGTTATGGTCGAGGAAGGCCTGTTCGAAAAATTCCCGGCCGAAGAAGTCTACGCGCTGCACAACGTGCCGGGCATCCCGGTTGGCACCTTCGCCGGCCGGCCGGGACCGATGATGGCAGCGACCGACGAGTACGACATTGTCGTCAAAGGCCGTGGCGGCCATGCCGCGCAGCCCCACAAGACGATCGATCCCGTGGTCATCGGCGCGCAGATCGTCAATGCCTTGCAGACCATCACCAGCCGCAACGCCGATCCGATCGAGAGCCTGGTGGTCAGCATCACGGAATTCCATGCTGGCTCGGCCTATAACGTCATCGCCGAGGAAGCGGTGCTGAGCGGTACGATCCGCAGTTTCGATCCGGCTCAGCGCAAGCTCGCCGAGGACTCGCTGAAGCGCATCGCCACCGGCATCGCGGCCAGCCTGGGCGGCAGCGCCGAGATCAAATTCGCCAAGGGCTATCCGGCGACCCGCAACCATGCGGCCCAGCTCGACAAGGCGCTGCGCGTCGCCGAGGGGCTGGTCGGGTCCGACCGGGTCCATGGCAATATCGCCCCGGTCATGGGCGCCGAGGATTTCGCCTATATGCTGGAAGCCAAGCCCGGCGCCTATCTCTTCATCGGAGCAGGGTCGGCCCAGGGCGGGCGGAACCTGCATCAGACCCATTACGACTTCAACGACGAGATCCTGCCGCTCGGCGCCAGCTATTTCGCGCAGCTGGTCGAGACGCTGCTGCCCAAGGCCTGATCAGGCGCGCCTGGGCAGAACCGGCGCGGTCTGCTCGACGACCGGCAGGAGACCCAGCCGCTCGGCAAAGGCGAAGAGCCGGCGGCCCTGGAAGCTGATCGCCATCAATGACCAGCAGGCTGGGCACGCCGATGAACGGGCGGATCGCCATGGCCTGCTCGATTGGGAACGCTTCGCCGATCCAGAAATAGACGGCGGCGCGCAACACGAAATAGGCGGCCCAGGCCAGGGTCAGCGCCCGGAAGAACACGCGGATATCGGCCCGGTCGGGGAAGATCTCGCGCGTGTGCTGCTCGGCCAGCTCCTGCAGCATCGGCTTGGCGCCGAGCGCGCTGTAGCCGAAGCTGGCGGCGACGATCAGGCTGGTGATCACCGCTTCGTATTTGATCATGAACGGCGTCTGCGACATCAGGTCGATGCCGCCGAAGACGAAGGTCAGGACGCTGGTCAGGATATAGAGTTGCGGGAACCCGACGCCTTGCCGATGCCGGCGAATGGTATCGAGGACGACGAAGACGAGCGAGCCGCCGATCGCGATCTTGAGTCCGAAGCTGTAGAGCAGCAGGTAGAACAGCGCCATCGTTCCGAACTGGGCGACGATGAACCGCAGGATCCCGAGCACGCGTGCCATGGCTGTCGTCCTTGCCGTGCCGATGCGGCTTCGTGGCCAGCATCACTCGTTCGAGAGAACTCTATAGCACAGAGTTTGGGCGCTTCGCCCCGACTTTGCAAGGCAGAGTGCTCTAAAAATTTTGCAACGTTGGGCCGATCGGTACGAGGCGGAAATTATTGCACGGCAGAGATTGCCTTGGCCCGGCAAAAATTGCCGAGCGGGCGAAGCGCGATTGTTCATAAAGCCGAAAGAGTTAGCCGAATCCTACGCGGCACGCTCCTTGCCCTGACGGTATGCAGGTAGCAATCCGGAGACGCGCAGATGAGCATCGGACCGCTTTCGCAATATCTTCAGTCTCTGGCTCAGACTCAGGCTGCCGCCAAGAAGTCGAGCCAGGGCAACCAAAACCAGCAGCCGAATGGTCTGGATTCGAACAGTCCGCAGGACATCATCTCGGAGATCGCCAATGGCGGCTCGGCGGGCTTGCTGAAGTATCAGGAACAGCAGATCGCCAAGAAGGCACAGCAGGACGAACTCAACGCTCTGGGACTGACCCCTGCCCAGCTCGCGAAATTACCGCAGCAGGAACAAGACGCCGTCCAGGCTGCAATCAAGAAGGCTATAGAGCAGGCGATCAAAAATTCCTTCGGCGGCGGCAGTTCCTCCGCCTCAGCGGGTTCGGGCTCTTCTACCCAGGCCGGCGCATCCGGCCCCAATTCGCTGATTTCGTCTTCGACCCTGGGAGCGCTTCTGTCCTTGCAGTAGCGGTCGGGTGATTTTCGACGCGGCCCGCGCCGGCAGCGGTCAGACGCTCTGTCCGAATTGCCGGCGGATCTCGTCCGCGAGCGCGTGCAGCCGGGCAGTCGTCGCCGTCGCCGGACCGACCAGGCTGTAGCCGATGCCCCTGTCGGCCCAGGCGAAGCCGGCCACGGCGCCTTGGGTGTATTCCGCCATCGGCGTGTCCCGGTCGAATTCCATCATGCGCGCCAGGACGACAAGGCGCGTGCCGCGATCATCGTCATACATGAAGAGGCCGGCCGGGCCGTGCGGCGTCGCGACCAGTCGCCCGCCCATGAAACGATAGCCTTCGGCGGCGAGGTCCGGTGCCGCGATCGGGCGGCGCAGCCGCGCCGAGATCCAGCCGGTCAGCTGTTCGCTTTCCTCTGCCTTCAGTTCGACCGGATGCACCGGGTCCGGGCTGAAGACGGCATAGCTGTCGGCGGCTTCCGCGGCAACCGCGGCGAGGCCGCTTGCCGCCGGATGCGCCGCGTCGTTCAGCATCCAGCCGCCGGCCGCGCCGAGGCCGAGCAGCAGGATCGCCGCTGCGGCCGAACGCCAGGCGCCGGCCGCCGGGCGGGCGGGCCTTTCGATCAGCCGCGCGAGATTGAGGCGGGGCGGCACCGGCTCTTCCGCGATCGGTGCTAAGGCAGCGCGCAGCTCTGCGCGCTGCCGGATCAGGCCGTCAATGCGCAGCTGCGTTTCGGGATGCTGCGCCAGATATGCCGTCACCTCCTCGTGCCGGGCCGGGCCGAGGGCGTTGTCGACATAGGATTGCAAATCCTCTTCGGTGATCGGGCTCGGCGCGCTCACTTCACCCTCCGCAATGCCGGGGCGGCGCGCCCCTCCAAGAGCTGCTGCAGCCGTTCCCGTCCCCGCGACAGCCGCGACATGACGGTGCCGATCGGGATGCCGAGGATGCGCGCCGCCTCGGCATAGGACAAATCCTCGACCGAGACGAGGAGTAGCACGCAGCGCTGCTCCTCGGGCAAATCTCCCAGAGCCCGGATGAGTTCCAGATGACGCAGCCGGTCTTCCTGTACAGCCGGCCGGGCGATGCTCGCCTCGTCGGTCTCGTCGAGCGTGGCGTGGCGGCCGCGCCGCTGCCCCTGCTTCAGCCGGTTGACCGCAAGATTGTGCAGGATGGTGAAGGCCCAACTGCAGGCGTCGTCGCCGCGACGGCCGTGCCAGCCGCGAATGATGCGTTCCAGGCAGTCCTGGACCAGGTCGTCGGCGGCGTCCCGGTCGCGCAGCAGAGCGCGCGCATAGCGGCGCAGTGCCGGGATCAGCGGCTCGACCAGGAGCATCATGTCCTTCATGGCGCATGATCTCCCGGCCGAGCCTGCATGGCTAGGGGGCCTGGGTCTGGACGATCGCCCCGGGCTTGTCGGCGGCTCCGGCGGCGATGACCAGATAGCGCCGCTGGTCCTTGGCGTCGGTCTGTACGATCTGGCGGATAGGGCCGATCGCGTCGACGATCGCCGCCCCGGCCGGGTTGGTCATGAACGACGCCAGCGGCTGCAGCGTGCCGCCGCCTTGCGCAGTCTCGGCCAGGGCCAGGACATAAGGCTGCTTCGGCTGCAGCCCGGTGACCGATGCCTGCACGACCTGAACCAGGCCCTGGTCGAACAGGGACACACTGGTTGCCGGCTTGCCATTGGCCGCGAGGGTCAGATGCACGGCCTGACCGGCGAGACCGAGCGGCTGCAAATTCTGCATCCCGTCGCCCTCCGGCACGGCATTCGGCACATAGGCGATGGCCTGCGGCGCCTGGCCGATCGGGATGGTGGCGATGACCTTGTTGGTCGCGGTGTCGATCGCGGCCAGCGCGTCGGCATTCTCCAGACCGATATAGATGCGCGAGCCGTCGCCCGAGGGCCAGACGCCATGCGGCAGGTTGCCGACCGGAATGGTCGCGACCGGCTCGAAATCCTCGGCGCGGAACACCTTGACCTGGTTCAGCCCGCCGATCGTGACATAGGCGAACAACCTCTTGGCGGTCTTGGCAAAATTCACGTGGTTGGTGATCGGTCCGGTATCCAGCGTCTTCAGCAGCGCGAAAGGCGGCTGGGCCTGGAACACTTGCGTCTTGCCGGTATCCTTCAGCGTGAACCAGACCTGCTTGCCGTCCGGCGTCGCTGCGATATTGGGGCAGAACGGGCTGGCCTGGGTCACGCGGCCGACGATCTGGTGATCGGCGACACTGACGATGTCGACCTCCGGGTTGAACGAGGAGCAGACATAGCCGTATTTGCCGTCGGGCGAGAAGATCTGCATGCCCGGCCCGGCCGGCGTGACGATGCGCACCTTCTCCTCGAAGCTCTTGCCGTCGAGCACGGCGACGTAGTTCTCGCCACGAACGGTGACCCAGACTTCGCTGCCATCCGGCGTGAAGAACGCCTCGTGCGGCGAGCGGCCGACATAGGTCGTGTGCTTGACGGTGTTGGTCGCTGTATCTATGAAGGTCACCGAATTCGAGCCGATCGAGACCACGGCCAGCGTCTTGTGGTCGGGTGAATAGCCCATGCCGTGGACCAGCACCTGGCCCTTGTAGAGCGGGCTGAAATTGCCCGGCTGCGGGTCGCCGAGCCGGATCACTCCGAGCAGCTTGTTGTCGACCGGATCGGTCACCGAGACGGTGTTCGAGAATTGCTCGGCGGCATAGACGCGATCGTGATGGCTGATGGGGATATCCGGCGCCGAAGCGGCGCCGGGTGCCTGGCCGGCCGAGGCTGGGCCGGCCAGGATCGAACTGCTCAACAGGGCAGCGGCGAAAAGGGCGGTTCTCATGGGGGGTTCCTTTATTGCGGGGAGCCGGTCGGGGACGGCGTCGAAGGCGGCAGCGTCTCGCCCAGCGCCAGCCGCATCGCGGCGATTTCCTGCTGCTGATCGACGATGATTTCCTGGGCGATGCGCCGCAGCTGCTCGTTATGGCCGAAGCGCAGCTCGGCCTCGGCCATCTTGATGGCGCCTTCATGATGCGGGATCATCATCGCGGCGAAGTCATGGTCGACATCTCCGGTCGGCTTGACCGCCATGCCGCTCATCATCTTGTCCATGGCGGCGTCGTTGGCCTTCAGGAAGGGTGCTTCCTCGGCCGCAGCGGTTCGGCTGTCGGCGCCGGTCGGGGCTACGGCCAGGGCGAGGCCGATCGCTGCCGATACCACCAACAAAGTCCTTCGCGGAGTAAAGCCGAACTGCATGTCCTGATCTCCGTTTGAACGGCGAGAGGCCGCCATCGAACAGGTGGACACCCGACCCGGCGGCTTATTCCCGCCGCCCCGAATATTTCAGCGACCGGCTTCCTGTGTCAGGATCCGGACCTCCGATTCCAGCGTCCGATGCACCGGGCATTTGTCGGCGATCTCCAGCAGCCGCGCGCGCTGGGCTTCGTCGAGCGGGCCGGGCAGTTCGATCGTGCGGGTGATCTCGTCGAGCAGGCCGGTCTTGGTCTCGCACTCGGCGCAATCCTCGGCGTGGATCTTGCGGTGGCTGAGCGTGACCTTGACGGGTCCCATCGGCAGGCCCTTGCGCTCGGCGTAGAGCCGCAAGGTCATCGAGGTGCAGGCGCCGAGCCCGGCCAGCAGGAGATCATAGGGACCGGGGCCGGTGTCGAAGCCGCCTTGCGCGACCGGCTCATCGGCCAGCAGCCGGTGCTTGCCGATGCGGACATCCTGTTGAAACCGGCCATGCCGGGTTTCCTCGACCGTTACGGTGCCGGGCGGCGGGGCGGCAATTTCCGCCTCGACCGCAGCAGGCAGATAGCGGCCGGCCCAGGTGGCGAGCAGGGCGGCGACGTAGTCGGCATCGCTGCGCCTGGTCAGCAGATGATCCGCCCTGTCCAGCGCCACGAAGCTCTTCGGGTAATGCGCCGTGGCGTAGGTCTGTTCAGCGCTGTCGATCGACACGGTCGCGTCTTCGGGCGAATGCAGCACCAGCAGCGGCCGGCCGAGCGCGGCGATGCGCGCGGCCTGTTCCGGCTGGTTGCGCAGATCGTCGAGGAAGCTGCGCCGGATGGTGAAGGGACGGCCGCCCAGCGTCACCCCGGCCTCGCCCCGCGTCTCGATCTCCGGGAGATCCGGTGCGAGCAGATGCAGCACATGGGCCGGCTCGAAGGGAGCGGCGATGACAGCGACCGCCTTGGCTTCCGGCACGCGGCCGGCCATGGCCAGCACGGCGGCGCCGCCGAGACTGTGTCCGATCAGCAGCGCCGGAGCGCGGCCTTGGGCGCGCAGATGCGCGACGGCGGCCAGCAGGTCCTGGATGTTGGAGCTGAAATGCGTGTTGGCGAATTCGCCGTCGCTCGAGCCCAGGCCGGTGAAATCGAAGCGCATAGTGGCGATGCCCCGCTCCGTCAGGGCGGCGGCGATGCGGCTGGCCGAAATGACGTCCTTGCCGCAGGTGAAGCAATGCGCGAACAATGCATAGGCGCGCGGCGGCGTATCCGGCGAATCGAGGCGGCCCGACAGGTTCTGGCCGTCGGCGCCCGGAAGACGAAGCGTTCGGTTTGCATGGGTTCCTCCCTGAGGGGGTTCGCGTCGGCGCGACAATAGCAGCGCAGCGGATCGAATTCGCCTGACAAGCGTTTTGGCCGCGGACTTGCTGCCCGTGCCCGAGTTCGCGAATTCTATCATCGTGCTATCTTCCGGGCCGCCGGTCGAGGCGCTCGCTCCGAGCGAAACTGGGGATCCAGCAATTGGCGGAGATGGACGATGGCACTGGTCAAGACCTCGAACCTGGCAGGGCGCACGAAGCGGCGGGTCCCAGCCCGCGGCTGAGGCGGCACAGCCCGCCGCCGTGGCGCCGGCCAAGCCGTCGGCGCCCAAGCGCTCGGCCGCGCGCAAGGACAGTGCCGCCGAGCGCATCGCCTCGGCGACGCAGGAACTCGCCGGCGGTGTCAAGGAGGCGGCCGAGGCTGCCCGCGAATTGCAGCAATCCCTGGCGCAGATTTCGACCGGCGCCGAAGAAGCGGCTGGCGCTCCCATGAATCCCTGGGTGCGATCACTGCGCTCGGGCGCAGCTTCGGCGAGGCGCGTGAGCGCGCGACCGCGGCGCGGCGGCGGACCGACACGCTGCACCAGGTGCTGCAGGAAGCGGCGGCGCAGATCCTGCCTCGGTCGACGCGGTCGAGGCGGGGGGGCGCGGCGGCAGCTCGGCTCGGTCGAAACCGTGGCCCGGCTGGAGGCGCGTGCCGCCGATATCGCCGGCATCACCCAGGCGATCGCCGATATCGCCGACCAGACCAATCTGCTCGCCCTCAACGCCGCGATCGAGGCGTCGCGCGCCGGCCGATCAGGGTCGCGGCTTCGCGCTGGTCGCCGACGAGGTCCGCACCCTGGCCGAGGTCTCCGAGAAGCGCTCGCGCGATATCCATGTCCTGTCCGGCGCCATCGCCGACGGCATCAGGGCGCTCTCGTCCCAGATCCGCGATGCCGCCACCAAGGCTGCGGAGGAGGCGGGCAACAGCCGCACGATCGTGGCCGATCTCGAGACGATCCGCGGCCATGTCGTGGCGTTGGCGGAGGCGAGCCAGGACGATCCCTGCTCGCAACCGTCGAGGGCCGATACGGCCGCCCGGGAGGCGCAGCGCGGTGCTGAAAGCGTCTCTTCCGCCGCCGAGAGCAATCCGCTGCTGCCGCGGAGGCGCAGCGTGCCGTGCAGCAGCAAGAGCGCCGCTCTCGATGAGAGCCGCACCACCACGGCCGCGCTGGCCGGCCTCGGCGACCAGCTGCAGATGGCGAGCAACGTGAAATCCGCGGCCCAGCAGATCGGTGCCGCGGCCGAGCAGCTCTCGGCGGCAATCCAGGAATTGTCCGGCGCCGCCGGCGAGATCCTGGTTGCGATCGACCAGATCAGCCGCGGCGCGCAGGTCCAGGCCGCCGCGACCCAGCAGGCCAGTGCGGCGATGGCCCAGATCGAGAAATCAGCGATGGTCGCCGGCAACAGCGTCCGCGACTCCGTGGTGCGGATCGACGGCACGCAAGGCTTGATCCGCGGCAGCGTAACCAAGGTCGACCGGTTGGCCGCGGGCGTCGCCGGTACCCTGACCGCGACCCGGTCCGGGCTGGACCTCATTGCCGCTCTCGAGGATTCGAGCCGACGGATCGACCGGATCGTCGACAATATCGCCCTGCTCTCGGTCCAGACGACCATGCTGGCGCTCAGCGGCTCGGTCGAGGCGGCGCGGGGCCGGCGAGGCGGGCCGCGGCTTTTCGCTGGTATCCGCCGATATCCGCACGCTTGCCCGCGATAGCGCCGATCATGCCGAACGTATCAAGGACATGGTCTACGAAATTCAGGGGCAGGTCACGGCGGTCCGGCGGGATCTGGAGCACACCACCATCGCGTCCGAAAGCCAGATGCAGCAGAATCGTCAGGTCATGGCCCAGCTCGCCGCGATCGAGGGCCGATATCAGCGGCATCCGGACCGGCAATGAAGAGATCGAAAAAGGCTCCGAGGCCATCCTGCTGTCGGTCCGCGACGTGGCGAATGGTACGCAACAGATCGCAGCAGTCGCCGAAGAGGCTTCCGCTGCCTCGAATCGGGCGGCGGCGGCGGCGCGGGAACAGGCGAATGGGGGCAGAGGAATTGGCCGCTGCCATCGAAGAGATCGCCTCGCTCGCGGACGAACTCTACGGCACGGACGCCTGACCGGACATGGCGACGTCCGAGGCGCCCGACGATCGCGACGCCGTCCTGTCGTTTCGGGTCGGTGCGCTGCAGCTCGCCTTGCCGGCCGGCGAGGTGTCCGAGATTTGTCCGACGGACACGCTTGACCCGCGTGCCGCATGCGCCTTGCCAGCCTGGCCGGCATGGCGAATGTGCGGGGCGCTGTCGTGCCGATCCTGTCGGTCGCGCAATTGCTTGGTCAGGACGGCGACACCGCCTCGGCCAAGGCGCGGATCGTTCTGCTCGATCGCACGCCGCCGCTCGGTCTCGCCGTCGACGAGGTGATGTCCTTCGCCGGCGAGGGCAGGTCCGCCGACCGGCGCGGCGGCCCGACGCAGCTGTTCCTCGACGGCGAGGAGGCGCGCAGGCTGCTCGATCTGGACCAGCTGCTGGCCCGCGAATTCGTCGGATTGCGCCGGCGAGCCACGGGCGACGTCCTATCCGGGGCTGCGGCCGTGGCGCAGGATGCCCCCGAACGGCGCGAAGTCGGCATGCTCAGTCTGGAACTCGCTGGGCAGGAGTACGCCCTGCCGATCGAACATGTCGTCGAGATCCTGCCGCTGCCGCCGGATATTCTGACCATGCCGCGCTCGAACGATGCGGCGCTGGGTGTGGTCCCCTATCGGGACGGGCTGCTGCCGTTGGCCGCGCTGCGGGGTGCTTTTGGGGTTTGCCGCCGGCGGCGCTGCAGGGCTCCGGACGCGCTGTCGTGGTGCGCATCGGCGATGCCCTGGTCGGCCTGGTCGCCGACCGTATCCGATCCGTCCTGCGCGCGCCCGACAGCGCCATCGGGCCGGTGCCGGCCGTGCTGAATCGCGGGGCGGGCGAGGCGCAGATCGATTCGATCTATCGCGCCGAGGGCGGCGGCCGGCTCATTTCGATCCTGTCGCCCGAACACCTGTTCCAGGACGAGACGACCGCCCGTATCCTGGCCGACGGCCGTCAAAGGAGGGCCGAGTCGATGGCCCGAAAGCGGCATTGCCGATCGCGAACGCTTCGTTGTGTTTCGCCTGGGCGACGAGACCTATGGGCTGCCGATCGACGCGGTCGAGGAGGTCGTCCGGCTGCCTGATCTGGTGACGCGCGTGCCGCGGTCGCCGGCCTTCGTCGAGGGCGTGATCAGTCTGCGCGGCAAGATCGTGCCCTTGATCGATCTGCGCCACCGTTTCGAAGCGGAGAAAGCCGGCACGATCGGCCGGCGTCGGTGTGCTGGTGACGCAGGTCCGCGACGTCCAGGCCGGTTTCATCGTCGATGCCGTATCCGAAATCGCCGATCTGGCGCGCGACCAGCTCTCGGCTGCGCCAGAGCTTCCGGCCTCCGCCGATGGCGTGGCGGCCGGGTCAAGGCTGTTCGACCGAGTGGCGACGCTCGAGGACGGCCGGCGCATGATTTTGCTGGTCGATCCGACGGCCATGCTGGATCGCGTCGAAGCCGATCTGCTGAGGGCGATGAGCCATGGTCGGGCAGGCAGCGCCGCAGTGATCAAGATCCTCGTCGTCGACGACTCGCCGCTGATGCGCCGGCTGCTCGACGGCGTGCTGCGGGCTGCCGGAGATTTCGACATCGCCCTAGCGCGCAACGGTACGGAGGCGCTGGAAAAGCTCCACAGCTTCGAGCCCGATGTCGTTACCCTCGATGTCCAGATGCCGGGGATGGACGGCCTTGCCTGTCTCGATCGCATCATGGTCGAGCGGCCTTGCCCGGTGATCATGGTCTCGGCCATGACCGAAGCAGGCGCCGCGGAGACGCTGGAGGCGATCGGCCTGGGTGCTGTCGATTTCATGGCCAAGCCCGGCGGCGCAATCTCGTTGGAGATGGCAGAGTTCGCGCCGGTTCTTTGGAAAAGATCCGCACCGCGTCGACTGCTCGGGTGCGCCGGACCCACCGTCTGGTCGAACGGCTTCGGGCCCAGATCGGCAGCCATCTCCAGCCGAGAACCGTCGCCGTCGCCAAGCCGGTCCGCCGTCGCCCCAAGCCCGCGCGCGATTGGCCGATGCCGGCGCCCGGAACTCGGTCGATGGCTGCCTCCTGATCGGTGCCTCGACCGGCGGGCCGCCGGCGCTCGACCGCGCTGCTGTCCCGGCTGCCGGCGAATTTTCCCCTGGCCGGTCCTGGTCGCCCAGCACATGCCGGCTACCTTTACCGGTCCTTTGGCGCGGCGGCTCGACACGATCTGTGCGCTCGATGTCTGTGAAGCGCTCGAGCCGATGCCGCTGGCTGCCGGCCGGATCTATATCGGCCGGGGCGGGGCGATCTTATCGTCAGCCGCCGGCCCGCCGGATTGATCGCCCGGCCGATCCCGGCCGCGCCGGAATTCCACTGGCATCCGAGTGTCGATCGCATGGTCGATAGTGCCTTGGAGCAGTTGTCGGCGCAAACCGCCTGATCGGTGTTCTGCTCACAGGAATGGGCAATGACGGTGTGGCGGCGATGACCAGGATGAAAGAGGCGGGCGGTCGCACCCTCGCCGAGGCTGAAGAAAGCGCCGTGGTCTGGGGCATGCCCGGCGCGCTTGTGAAGGCTGGTGCCGCCGATATCGTGGCACCGCTCGACGAACTTGCCGAACACGTCCTGTCGCTCGTCAGGTTGCCGTGAGTGGCGCACCGCTTTCCGGCGCCGATCTGCAGCGCCTTGCCGAGTTCCTCTATCGCCGCACCGGCATGCAGTTCGGCGAGAGCAAGCGGTACTATATCGACCGTCGCGTCGCCGAGCGCATTGCGGTGACCAGCACGAAAGATTTCGCCGATTATTTTTCGCTGCTGCGCGGCAATGCCATCGAACTCGAAGTCTTCATCAACGCGTTCACAGTCAACGAAACTTATTTCTATCGCGAGGAACACCAGCTGCGCTGCTTGAGCAAGGCGTTGCTGCCGGCCGTTACTGCCGACAAAGTGCCGGCGATCACGTCAGGATCTGGTCGGTGCCGTGCTCGACCGGCGAAGAAACTTTTTCCCTCGCCATCTGGCTGCTCGAAAACTGGCGGATGGTCGACGCTTATAATGTCGAGATCATCGGTTCCGACATCGATACGCGAACCCTGGCCGAGGCACGCCTCGGCCTCTATGGCGAACGCGCCTTGTCCCGCCTGCCGGCCGATGTGCGGGAACATTATTTCGAGCCGCTGGGCGACGGTGTCTGGCGCATCATCCAGGATCTGCAGGAATCGGTGAGCTTCACGCCGGTCAATCTGATCGATGCCCGGTCCATGGCGAGCTACGGCGTCTTCGATGTCGTGTTCTGCCGCAACGTCCTGATCTATTTCGACGATGCGT
This sequence comes from Aliidongia sp., assembly GCA_037200015.1. GTDB lineage: Bacteria > Pseudomonadota > Alphaproteobacteria > ATCC43930 > CGMCC-115725 > JAXDMU01. Next base: position 190,907 of record JBBCHB010000010.1, read on the forward strand.
CCCGGCTGGCGACGGCGCACAATCTATATGACAGCCTCCGTCCGGGTGGTTTCCTGTGTCTGGGGCATTCGGAATCGATGTCGAGAATCAATGATGAATTCGAGACGTGCCGGTTCGAGGACGCTATCGTCTATCGTCGCCCGATAAGCGCCGCTTGATGGACAGTCTTCGCGACCAATTTCTGATCGAAGGCCGCGAACTCGTGCAAACGGCTTCGGCGATCTGTCGGCTCTGGGCGACGATCCTGCTCGACTTGACAGCCTCGACAGCGCTTTTCGCGCGATCCACACCCTCAAAGGGTCGACCGGCTTGTTCGAGGTCAAGCCGCTCGGGACCGCGCTGACGGCCGCGGAGGATCTGCTCGGCGCCATGCGCGCCAGGGTGGTCGTGCCGGATGCCGAACTTGCCGATGCCGTGCTGCGTTGCATCGACCAGACCGGCCCGGTGGCTCGACGCGTTCGAGACGGCCGGGTCCCTGCCGGCGGATGCGCCGGGCGTCGCGCAGCGGATCGCCGAGGATCTGCGCCGGCGCCTGCCGATCGGCGCTGCCGGCCAGCTTTCCGCCCCTGTTGCGTCGCCTGACCAGCCTTGGATTCACGCATTGCTCGTCGGTCTCGATCCGGCGCTGGCCGAGGGCGCCTTGACCGCGATCCGCTATGTCCCGAAGCGGGATAGCTTCTTTACCGGCGACGACCCGGTCGCGATCTTCAAGGCAATCCCGCAGCTATGTCATGTATCGGTCGGCGGCCGCGAGCCCTGGGGACCGCTTGACCGCTTCGATCCCTTCGCCTGCAATATCGTGCTCGAAGGGCTGAGCCATGCGCCGCATGCCGAGATCCGGGCAGCGTTGCGCCTGGTCGCCGATCAGGTCCACATCGTCGAAATTGATCCTCGGCGGACGGCAAAGACGCCCGAGACGACAGTTGAGGCCGGTCGCGATATCGCGAGCCGGACTCTGCGTGTCGATGCCGACAAGATCGACACCTTGGCCGGCATTGCCGAGGAACTCATCGTCGCCAACAACGCACTCGCCCATCTGTCGGCCCAGGCGCGCCGCGGCGTCTCGGGCGATGCGCTGGTCCAAGGCCTGTTGGCCAGCCAGACCGGGCTGGACCGGATGGTCGGTGCGCTGCACCGTGCCGTGGATGCAAGTGCGCCTGGTGCCGCTGTCCTCGCTGTTCCGGCATTTTCCCCGGCTGGTGCGCGAGATCGGTACAACGCTGGGCAAGGATCTCGACCTCGCCTTGCAAGGCGAGGCGATCGAGGTCGACAAATCTTTGGTCGACGGGCTGTTCGAACCGATCCTTCACCTCATCCGCAATGCCGCCGATCACGGCATCGAGTCCGCGGCGGCGCGGCGCGAGGCGGGCAAGCCGGTGCGCGGGTCGATCACGCTCGGCGCGAGCCGCGTCCTCGACGCCGTCGTCATCGAAGTTGCCGATGACGGCAAAGGCATCGATCCGGCGGCGGTGCGGCGCACGGCCAAGGATCGCGGCGTCCTGCCCGATGAGGCACTGGCAGCCCTGTCCGACAGCGAGACGATCGATCTGCTCTTCATGCCCGGCTTCTCGACCGTATCGACGGTGACCGATCTGTCCGGCCGGGGCGTCGGCCTCGATGCCGTCGGCAACGCCGTCGCCCGGCTCGGCGGGCGGATCGCCCTGTCGAGCCGGCCGGGCATCGGCACCAGTTTCCGGCTCTCGCTGCCGGCCTCGGTCGTGCTGACCGGCACCATCATCGTCGCCTGCGCCGGCGAGTCCTTCGGCATTCCGATGGAGACGGTGCTCGAAACCCTTCGTCTATCGTCGGAGCGCGTCGTGCCGATCCGCAACGGCCCGCGCCTTCACGCTTCGCGACATGGTTGTGCCGATCTTCGATCTGGCGGCGTTGCTCGGGCTGCCGTCGACGCCGCGGCCGGGCGATCTCAAGCTGCTCGTGTTCCGGCATGGCGACGCCGTGGCGGCAGTCGCGGTCGACGAGTTCGGCGACCGCCACAGGCCTGTTGCTGCGGCCGATGGGCGGGCTGCTCTCCGGCATGCCGGGCATTGCCGGCACGGCGCTGCTCGGCACCGGCCAGGTGCTGATCATCCTCGATCTGCCGGAGCTTGTCGCATGAGCGTCAGATTGGACGGCGAGGTCATCCGGCTCGAGGGGCGGGTGTCACGTCGAGGATGCCGAGCCGCTTTTGATTCTGCTGCAGGGCGATCCGGCCAGGTGCCTGGACCTCTCGCATGCCGAGTCGTTGCACACTGCCGTCATACAGATCATGATGGCGTTTCGTCCCCAACTGATCGGCGAAGGCGCCGACGTATTTGTGCGGAACTGGATCATTCCGCGCCTTGCGGACAGTTCCGCCGAGATGTAACGAAATCCCGCCGGTGGCAACGGAACCGGCGCCCGGGCGTTGAGAGAACGAAACAGTCAGGAGACGCCTATGGTGACGACCGTTCTGATCGTCGACGACAGCAAGCTGGCGCGCATCGTGCTCGGCAAGGCCATCGGTGCCTTGCAGCCCGGTTGGACGAAGATCGAGGCGGGCAACGCCGAAGAGGCCCTGGCCGTTCTGGCAAGCCAGAAGATCGATGTCGCCGTGCTGGACTACAACATGCCGGGACGCAACGGGGTCGAGCTCGCGGAGGAGTTGCGCATGCGCTTTCCGACCATATCCGTCGCAGTGGCGACGGCGAATGTACAGGACGAGGTGATCGACGGGATCCGGGCCGCGAATGCGACCTTCGTCGCCAAGCCGGTAACGGAGGACAGCATCCGCGGCTTTCTGTCCGGCGCCGCGCTGAAACTGCGGTCGACGGGGACATGACCGACTCTGATTCGGCGCTCAGCGAATTGCAGCGCGATGCGCTGACCGAGGTCGTGAATATCGGCGTCAGCCGCGCGGCGGTCAGTCTGCGCAAGATGGTCGGCGAACAGGTCATCATGTCGGTGCCGGCGCTCGAACTGATCTCGCGGACTTCGGCGGCGAAGCTGATCCGGGAACGGAGAGCGATCAGCTGATCGCCGTGTCGCAGGATTTCGCGGGCCCGTTTTCCGGTCGCGCGCTCCTGATCTTTCCGGCCAGCAGCAGCCTATCGCTAGTCCGTGCCGTTGCCGGTTCGGCGGTCGCGGAAAACGATATCGAGTCGATGGAAGAAGAGGCCCTGGCCGAGACCGGCAACGTCGTCCTCAATGGCTGCCTCGCCTCCATGGCCAATATGCTGAAGCAGAAATTCTCCCTGTCGCTGCCGAAGGTCATCCGCGGCGACGGGTTGTTGCTGTTCGAGGCTCCGACCCCCGAGGCAGGGGTCGGCATGGTGCTGTTCCTCTACATCAACTTCACGCTCAGCGGCCGCAACATCCGGGGCTATATCGCCATGATGATGGATTTGCCCTCGATTTCGTCCTGCGGCACATGGTCGACGCGTTTATCGAACGGGTCGTTGGATCGGACGACGCTGCCGGGGCGTTGAACGAATAACGGTCATTGCCGACCGATTAGGGGCGGAAATTGGGCGGGACGCCGCAAATTTCAGAAACAGTGCTTGAAAGACTGCATTCGCTCGGCGCGCCGCTGGGCAATGCTTTGCTGTTCGATACTGCTTTGTTCGAAGCCGTACGCCAGTCGGGCGTTGCGGTGACGGTGACGAATTGCGTCGCGGATGATTGCGTCGTGCTTTATGCCAATGACGCGTTCAGCCGGTTGATCGGGTATTCGCCCGAAGAGATCGTCGGGCGCAACTGCCGGTTTCTGCAGGCGCCCGAAACCGATCGGACGACGCTCGATCGGATCCGGGCGGCGCTGATCGCCGGCGAGGGTGTCAGCGCCGACCTCCTGAATGTCCGCAAGAGTGGCGAGCGCTTCTGGAACCGCCTGCAGATCACGCCGATCCGCGGGGCGGACGGGGAAAACCGAACTCTTCCTCGCGACCCAGTCGGACGCGTCCAGTGAAGTGGCGGCGGAGGATATCCGCGCCCAGCTCTCGGCCGGCTCCGCCAGCTCGCCGATGTGCAGCAGCGGCTGCTCATCGCGCAGGCGGTGACCGGCGCGGCCGGATCCTGGGAATGGGACATCGCGGAGGACCGGCTCTACGGCGACGCCCGCTTCGCCAGCCTGTGCGGGCTCGATATCGCCTCGGGCGGCAAAGGGGTTGCCGACTAAGGCATTCTTCCAATCCATCCATCCGGAAGACCTGACCCGGATCCGGATCGGCGTCGCGCC
>JBBCHB010000011.1:0-95351 GCA_037200015.1 Aliidongia sp.
ATGAGCGATGCACTCGTCATCGACCGGCCGGGCCTTGTCAGCTCGATCCAGGATCTCGGCCGGCTGGGGTTGCAGCGTTATGGCGTGCCGGTCTCGGGCGTACTCGACCCGCTTGCAGCTCGCCTGGCCAATGCCCTGGTCGGCAACAACCAGGGCGAAGCCGTGCTGGAGATGCTCGCGCTCGGCCCGAGTTTCCTGGTCGAGGCAGAAGCACTGCGCATTGCCCTGGTCGGCTCGGCTATAGGATTGCACGTCGATGGCGCGACAATCGTTTCCGGACGCAGCGTCACGGTCTCCCGTGGCAGCAAAGTCGCAATTCCCGGCTTTACCGACAGTGCCTGTTGCTATCTGGCAATTTCCGGCGGCTTTGCCATCGAGCCGGTCATGGGCAGCCGGTCGACCTATGCCCGCGGCGGGTTCGGCGGCTTCGCCGGACGGAGCCTGAAAGCCGGCGACCGCTTGCCGTTGCGCAATCCGACTCCGCCGCCCGGCCCGGATCGGCGTGCCGGCGAGATTGCCTATGGCGACGGACCGATCCGGATCGTCCCCGGCCCGCAGGGGGATTGGTTCGAACCGGGCTCCCTCGCCCGCTTCTTCGCCGAAGCCTATGAGATCACCGCCGAAGCGGATCGCATGGGCATGCGGCTCGCCGGCCCGGCGCTGATCCACAGCAAAGGCTTCAACATCGCCTCCGACGGCATTGCCACCGGCGCGATCCAGGTGCCGGGCACCGGCCAGCCGATCGTATTGCTGGCCGATCACCAGACGATCGGGGGCTATCCGAAACTCGGCACGGTCGCCTCGGCCGATCTCTCACGGCTCGGCCGCTGCCGCCCCGGTCAGTCGCTCCGATTTGTCTCCTGCACCGCTGCCGAGGCGGAGACGCTGCGCCGGACGCAGGACTCGGCGTTTCGCGCCTTAGTCGAAAGCATCGCGCCGTTGACCGCCGCGCTCGACAGCGAACAGTTGCTCGCCGCCAATCTGATCAGCGGTGTAGTCTCTGCTGAGACCATTCTGAGCTGATGAAAGGGAATCCGTGACGGTCCGTTTTCACGAGACGCTGCGGGCGCTGATAGCCAGCTATGACCGGATCGCCCACGATATCGCCTATGGCAAGATCTACCGGATCGGCGAACTCTATATCTGGACGCGCGAGATCGACGCGCCGATTCCAGTCAAGACCATCAGTCGCCTGTTGAAGCTCGTCGAAGACGGCAACGCCGATGCGCGGCAAACGAGCGACAACAGGTTCCGCTGGCGCCCGACGCCGCTCGGCCGGGCCAATCTTGCGGATATGGACCGGGAGATCCGGAACAATCTGGCGCGCAAGCCGTAACAGCGGCTTGCGCGCGCCCGATCACTCGGCGGCTTCGACGCTTTCGGCCTTGGGCTTCTCGTGCTTCAGCTTGACCATGGCATCCTGGACATGCCGCGAGAACACCCATTCGGCCGGGCGCTGCTTGTCGAGCGGGATGTCATCGACCATGTCGCCTTCCGTCTTCGGTCCGCGGATCGACGAGACCAACGCCTTCAGCGGATGGCGGACGGCGTCTTCGACCGCGGTCGCCTCATAGCCGGAATGGACCATGCAATCGGCGCATTTTTCATAGTTGCCGGTGCCGTAGGCGTCCCAATCGGTCTCTTCCATCAGCTCCTTGAACGACTTCGCGAAGCCTTCGCCAAGCAGATAGCACGGCCGCTGCCAGCCGAAATAATTGCGCGTCGGGTTGCCCCAGGGCGTGCAGTGATAGGATTGGTTGCCGGCCAGGAAATCCAGGAACAGCGGCGACTGGTTGAAGCCCCAGCCCTTGCCCTTGCCGCGGCGGAAGATGTCGCGGAACAGCTCCTTGGTCTTCTGGCGGTTGAGGAAATGCGCCTGGTCCGGCGCCCGCTCATAGGCATAGCCGGGCGAAACCATGATGCCGTCGATGCCGACGCGGTTGATCTCGTCGAAAAAGGCGGCGACGCGGGCCGGGTCGGCATTGTCGAACAGCGTGGTGTTGATGCTGACGCGGAAGCCGGCCTCCTTCGCCTTCTTCAGCGCCTCGACCGCGCGCGTATAGACGCCGTCTGGCAGACCGAACGGTCATGGTCTTCCTGGTCGCCGTCGAGATGCACCGAGAACTGGAAATAGGGGCTCGGCTTGTAGAGATGCATCTTCTTTTCGAGCAGCAGCGCATTCGTGCACAGATAGACGAACTTCTTGCGCGCGATGATGCCCTCGACGACTTCGGGCAGCTCCTTGTGCAGCAGCGGTTCACCGCCGGCGATCGACACCACGGGCGCGCCGCATTCGTCGACGGCATCGAGGCATTCCTTGACCGACAGGCGCTGATTCAGAATCTCGTCGGGATAGTCGATCTTGCCGCAGCCGGCGCAGGCGAGATTGCAGCGGAACAACGGTTCCAGCATCAGCACCAGCGGGTAGCGCTTGCGGCCGATCAGGTGCTGCTTGACGATATAAGCGCCGACGCGAACGCTCTGCAGAAGCGAGACAGCCAAATTGGCCCCCAACGAATTAGACCGGCCAAGCCGGTCGAAGTGACGGAAGAAGCGGCGGGCGCAACGGCCCGCCGTAACGAGAAGTCGATTTATATAGACGCGTCGGCCGCGTCTGCGAGTTCCGGCGGCATCTTGAAGCGGACGTTTTCATCGACGCCCGGCAGAATTTCGACTTCCGTGGCGCCAAGGTCACGCAGGCGATCGACCAGTTCCTGCACGAGATGCTCGGGCGCCGAGGCGCCGGCCGTGACGCCGACGGCATCGGCCCCCGCTCAGCCATTCCGGATCGAGCACCGACGCGTCGGCAATAAGATAGGCCCGGATCCCCATCTCGGCCGCGATTTCCTTGAGCCGATTGGAGTTCGAGCTGTTCTGCGCACCAACCACCAGGATGACGTCGACCAGTTCAGCGAGATCGCGCACCGCGCGCTGGCGGTTCTGGGTGGCGTAGCAGATATCCTTGGTGTCCGGCCCGCTGATCTGCGGGAAGCGGACCTTCAGCGCGTCGATAACGCTGCGCGTGTCGTCGACCGAGAGCGTCGTCTGGGTCACATAAGACAACCGCGCCGGGTCGCGCACCTCGAGGCCGGCCACGTCTTCCGGCGTCGCCACCAGATAGACCTTGCCGTCGATCCGACCCATCGTTCCTTCGACTTCGGGATGGCCGTCATGGCCGATCAGCACGATGTCGCGGCCCGAATCGGCGTAGCGCTGGGCCTCGTGATGCACCTTTGACACCAGCGGGCAGGTCGCGTCGATGATCGGCAGGCTGCGCGAGGTCGCCTCGTCCTCGACCTTCTGCGAGACGCCATGCGCGCTGAACACGGTGATGCCGCCAGGCGGAATCTCGTCCAGCTCGTCGACGAAACGCGCGCCCTTGGCGCGCAGGCTGTCCACGACATGGCGGTTATGCACGATCTCGTGCCGGACATAGACCGGCGCGCCGTACTTCTCCAGCGCCCGCTCGACGATCTCGATCGCCCGCTCGACGCCGGCGCAGAAGCCGCGCGGCTTGGCCAAAATCACTTTCATGCAAGACCGTCCCGACAATGAGTTTCCGTAAAGGTGCGTGCTGCGCCGGCAAGTGGCAAGCGGTCGATTTCGAAAGCTGCCCCGCCATTTGCTTGGTCCTATCGGCGGCGCGACGGTATCATGAGGAATCCGCAGGAGCAAATACGGCACCGATGCGCGTAGCGTGGAATGGTAACGATAACTTTGCTTTGCCGCTCCGCCTGCCGATATAGCGCAATGCAGCGCTGCTGCGGTATTCGACGTCGTCATTGCCGGAACCGGCCTGCTGCGAGTAGGTTGACGGTTCGGCTGCGGTCAAGGCAGGCGGCCATATCGGCTTTTGGCCCGTATCGGCTTTCGATTGAGGAGTAATCGTGTTCGGCCAACCCAAACCTCTTCTGGACAAGGTGACGTTTCCGCACGAGCTGCGGAAGCTGCCTGAAGCGGACTTGCGGCAATTCGCCGACGAGCTGCGTCGGGAGACCATCGAGGCGGTGTCGATCACCGGCGGACATCTGGGCTCGGGCCTTGGCGTCGTCGAGCTGACGGTGGCGCTGCACTACGTCTTCAATACGCCCGATGACCGGCTGATCTGGGATGTCGGCCACCAGGCCTATCCGCATAAGATCCTGACCGGCCGGCGCGACCGCATCCGCACCCTGCGCCAGGGCGGCGGCCTGTCCGGCTTCACCAAGCGCAGCGAGAGCGAATACGACCCGTTCGGCGCGGCGCATTCCTCGACCTCGATCTCCGCCGGCCTGGGCATGGCCGTCGCGCGCGATCTGCAGGGCGGTAAAAACAACGTGATCGCCGTGATCGGCGACGGCTCGATGAGCGCCGGCATGGCCTATGAGGCGATGAACAACGCCGGCTCGATGCAGGCGACCCGGCTGGTCGTGATCCTCAACGACAATGACATGTCGATCGCGCCGCCGGTCGGCGCGCTGAGCGCCTATCTCTCGCGCTTGCTGTCGTCCAAGAGCTTCCGCAGCCTGCGCCACGGCGCCATCGATCTCGCGAAGCAGCTGCCGCGCACGCTTAAGACCGCAGCGCTCAGAGCCGAGGAATATGCCCGCGGCATGGTCACCGGCGGCACGCTGTTCGAAGAACTCGGCTTCTATTACATCGGCCCGATCGATGGTCACAATCTCGACCATCTCCTGCCGGTGCTGAAGAATGTCCGCGACGCCGAAGATGCCGGACCGGTGCTGATCCACGTCGTCACCAAGAAGGGCCATGGCTATGCGCCGGCCCGACAAGGCTGGCGACAAGTATCACGCCGTAGCCAAGTTCGACGTCATTACCGGCGCGCAGACCAAGCCGAAATCGAACGCGCCGTCCTATCAGAACGTGTTCGGCGAGAGCCTGGTCAAGGAAGCCGCCAAGGACGACAAGATCGTCGCCATCACCGCGGCGATGCCGTCGGGCACGGGCGTCAATTTGTTCCAGAAGGCCTATCCCAACCGCAGTTTCGATGTCGGCATTGCCGAGCAGCATGCGGTGACCTTCGCTGCCGGTCTTGCGACCGAGGGCATGAAGCCTTTCGCTGCGATCTATTCGACCTTCCTGCAGCGCGGTTACGACCAGGTCGTGCACGACGTGGCGATCCAGAAGCTGCCGGTGCGCTTCGCGCTCGACCGCGCCGGCCTGGTCGGTGCCGATGGCGCCACCCATGCCGGTTCCTTCGATCTGGCCTATCTCGGTTGCCTGCCCGGCTTCGTCATCATGTCGCCGGCCGACGAGGCCGAACTGGTGCATATGGTGGCGACCCAGGTCAAACTCGACGACGCGCCCTCGGCCGTGCGCTATCCGCGCGGCGACGGCGTCGGGGTCGAGATGCCGGAATTCGGCGTCCCGCTCGAGATCGGCAAGGGCAGGATCGTGCGCGAAGGGACCTCCGTCGCGATTCTGAGCCTGGGCACAAGACTGCATGAGGCGCGGAAGGCAGCGGACGAACTCGAACGTTACGGGCTGTCGACCACCGTCGCCGATGCCCGCTTCATGAAGCCGCTCGATCTCGACCTGATCACGCGGCTGGCGCGGAACCATGAGGTTCTGATCACCGTCGAGGAAGGCTCGATCGGCGGGTTTGCCAGCCATGTGCTGCACGCCCTGGCCGATGCCGGGCTGCTCGACGCCGGGCTGAAGATCCGGCCGATGACGTTGCCCGACACCTTCATCGACCACGATTCGCCGCAGCTGCAATACGACCAGGCCGGGCTGAATGCCCGCCAGATCGCGGCGACGGCCCTCGCCGCGCTTGGCCGGACCGATCAGATTCTGCCCGCCCGCGCCTGATATCAAACGCAGCTGACAGATCCGGCCGGCCAATCGCCGGCCGGATCTGTCAGCGCTCGATCGTCGGAACACTCCGCATGGCGAAATTATTTACGAGGGCCGGCCTGACCGCTCTCGCCCTTCTTGTCTTCGGCAGCAGCGCGATCGGCACCGGCAAGGCGGAATCGGCACCGACCGCGCCGACCACCTTAATCGATACCCTTGACCATGCCCTGCTCGGGGTCATGCAGAATGCCGACAAGCTCGGCTATCAAGGCCGATATGACACGCTCCAGCCCATCATCAAGCACACTTTCGACGTACACCTGATGACGCAGCTGGTGGTCGGCACGGCGTGGAACGGCTGGACCCAATCGCAGCGCGATGAAGTTTCGGACGCCTTCGCCCGCTTCATTATCGCGACCTACGCGCGACGCTTCGACGGCTATTCCGGCGAGGATTTCGTCATCGACGGCACGCATCCGAGCGCCAACGGCTCCGTGGTCATGACCCACCTGACCCGGCCGAAAGATACGCCGGTCACCATCAACTACCTGATCCGTGACAATAGCGACGGCACGCCGCAAGTCGTCGACGTCTATCTGACCGGAACGATCAGCGAGTTGGCCACCCGCCGCTCGGAGTTTGGCGCGGTGCTGCAGCATGACGGCTTCCAAGGCCTGCTCGCCGCCCTCGACAAGAAGGCCAGCAACCAGGCCAACTAGCCTAGCGGCCGCCGCCCCGTCCGATCAGCGTCATCAGTGCCGGCTGCACGATCAGCGTCGACACCAGCACGAAGATCAGTGCGATGATCAGCAGCACGCCCATGCTGGCCGTGCCGACATGATGCGACAGCGCCAGGCTGCCGAAAGCAGTCGCCGTGGTGCAGGCACTGAACACGACGGCCCGCGCCGTCGGTGTCTGCAGCAATGCAACCGGCCCGCTGCTCGAACGCCACAGCGTGACGAAATAAATATCGAAGGCAACGCCGATGCCCATCAGCAGCGGCACCGCGATGACATTCGCATAGTTGAAGGACAGGCCCATCACCACCGTGGCGCCCAGGGTGAACAAGCCGGCCAGCACCAGCGGTATGACCACCAGCACGACGTCGCGGACCCGCCGCAGCATGATCGCCAGCACCAGCGTAATGCCGATCAGCGCGTAGGTGGAAGCGACCAGGAACGCGTGGGACACGGTGCGCCCCCGTCTCCAGGATCAGCACGGGCCCGCCCGTGGCATTGGGATCGACGCTGCGCACGGCATCGACGAAGCGGCCCAGCACGGCCGGATCGCGGATATCGCCCTTGGCATAGACCTCGACCCGCGCCCGTCCATCGGCCGAGATCCAGCGCGATTTGAACTCGTCGGGCATGGTGTCGACGGTGAGCGGCCCGGCATCGAGCGCGGCACGCAGCACGTTCACGCGGCCTTCGATCCCGCCCAGCAGCGTATTGCGCAGCAGCGTGGTATCGCCCCCGCCCGGCATGGCCAGGAAATTCGTCAGCGCATCGGCGAGGTGATGGCCCGGCTCGGACAGTTTGGCGCCGAGCGGTGTCGCCAGGAAGGTCTTGAGATGGGCCAGGAATTTCACGGTCGCAGCGTGCTCTTCCTCCGGGCTCGGCGGCGGTACGTGGTTGCCGGGATCGAGGATCGGCCCGAGGAAAAGCTGCATCTGGCCGAGAATGTCGAGTTTGGCCGGCTGGTCGCCCGGCACGAAGCTGGCGAGCGACAGGACCAGACGCACCTCCGGCAGCTTCTCCAGCCGATCGGTCAGCGCGCCGGCTGCCTTGATGTCCGAGGCGAGCAAGTCGATGCTCGGCGCGGTCTGCGGGTCGCGCTCGAGCTCCTGTGCCGTCTTGACCGCCGCCAGCGTGGGATCCTGCAGATCGAGCGGATCGGCATCGAAGCGCACGGCCGGGATCGAAGCCACGGCGAGCAATCCGAGCGCCACCGCCACGCCGACCGTCAGTCGCGGATGGCGTTGCAGCCAGTGATCGCCGGGCGCCGCCCAGGCGAAGCCGGCGGCTTCCGGCTGGCCGCGCGCCGGCAGCAAGGCGAGCAAGGCCGGCAGCAAGGTCAGATTGGCGAAGAGTGCGATCAGCATGCTGGTGCCGGCGATCAGCCCCAGTTCCGACACGCCCTGGTAATCGGTCGGCAGGAAGGAGTAGAAGCCGACCGCTGTCGCCGCTGCCGCCAGGCCGAGCGGCGCGCTCATGTGCCGCGCCGTCATGGCGAGTGCCGCGCCGTTGTCGACCGTCTTGCCTGTGCCGGCCAGCGCGAACAGCTCGGCCCGGTAGCGCATCGAGAACTGGATACCGAAATCGACGGCAAGGCCGATGAACAGCACGGCAAAGGCGACCGAAATCATGTTGAGCGTGCCGACCGCCGCTGTCGCGAAGGCGGCGGTCAGCATGAGGCCGAACAGCAAGGTCAGCATGATCGCGACGATCGCGCGCGGCGTGCGCAGCCCGATGAGCAGGATCACCACGACCAGGACCATCGCGATGGCGGTGTTCTGACCGGCGCCTTCGGTGACCGAGGCGAATTGATCGTCGTTGAGCGGCACATCGCCGGTCAGCCGGACGCGCACGCCCTTCTCTTCGAGATGTAGGGAGCGGGCAAGCACCATAATCTCGTCATCGGCCGGCGCTCCAGGCTCCAGCTGGTTGTAGTCGAGCTTGGGCTGGACCTGGACGAAATGCCGCAGCTCCTCCGGCCGCGGCGGCTTGCCGGTCATCAGCCGGCCCCAATCGATCGACTTTGGATGTCCGTCGACCACCGAGACGGCGGCCGTGGCGAAACTATCCATCGGGCCGCCCAGCTTCGTCGCCGAATCCTCGCCATGCGCCAGGCCCTCGAGAGCCTCGTCGAACACGCCGAACAGCCCGCGCAGGCTGGGATCGGCGTCAAGCGGACCAAGCAACGGCTCGGCCTCGGCGATCTGGTTCGAGAGATCTCCCAGCGCGTCGGTCGACAGGAACATCAGCCCGTAGCGCTCGAAGAAGGCGCCGCCATCCGGCCGATAGACCGTGAGGAACAGATCCGGACGCTGCTTCAGCGCGGCGGTCAACGCGGCCGTGCCGTCCTCGACAGCGTCCGCCGAACTGCCGTCAAGGACGATGACCGTCTGGCTGACGCCGTTCGGAAACGCCGCATCGAAGGCGACGCTCTGCTTGCGCCACGCCAGATCGGGCGAGAACAGCTTGCTGGTGTCGGTGTTCACGCCCAGCGACCGGCTGGCATAATAGCCGCTCAGCACGCTCGCGATCAGCGCCAGGACGAGCACGGTCCAGGCGTGACGCCGACAGAAATCGACGAGACCGGAAAGGAGATTGATCACGAAGCGGGGGCCTGCTGTGCGGTTAGAACTCGTTCAGCCCCTTCATTGCGCTTGGCGAGGTCGGCATCCGAGATGTGGTTGTAGCTGATGGCGATAGACCACTGCGGGGTAATGCGGTAGCCCAGATCCGCATCCTCGCGGAACAGCGCGTTCGAGCCGAGCGACTTGCGATGCTGCGATTCTTCCGCGCCGGTGACGTTGATCTTGCCGTCGTTCCAGCCGCCGCCCAGCGTGCCTTCGACATAGAACCCGTCGCCGTTCATCAGCACGTTAGAGAGGAAATCCCAGGTCCAGGTCAGGCCGCCATAGGCCTGATCGGTCTGGCCCGATGTGTTGACCAGACCGCCGATCACCGGGCGCGGCGACCAGATGACATTGAGAAAGGCAGGCGAGGTGAACAGGAGTTCGGCGCCGATATCCGCTCCGGTTTCCTTCTGATGGCCGAGGATGCTCGCATCATGCTCGTAGACCCCGAGGCGGAATTCGTCGATGAGCCCGTCATCGGCGCGGGCCGCAGCGGGGAGGACGGCCGGGAGCGCGGCAGCGAGGACGACGGCCAAGCCGCGGCGGACGAAACGGGAAGAGCGCATAGTGCCTCGCAGAAGGGACGCGTGGGAAAGGTCGGCGGCACGGTAACCGGAGCCGCGCCGGAGTTCCAGCACATAGCAGCGGCGCAGGCCGGCCTTGCGCCGGAGAGCAGGCCTTTGTAAAGCAAGCCGGATCGTACGGCTAGCAAAGCTGTTCCCTATTGTATCGACGGCCCGCCGCGCCGGCTCGCAGCGGCGAGCCCGAGTCAGCCAGGCAAAGGAAATCACATGGCGGAGGTGCGGAGCCTTTGCGTCTATTGCGGATCGTCGAACGTGGTGGCGCCGAAATTCCTGGAAGCGGCTTATGCGTTGGGCCGCCTGATCGGTCGGGCCGGTATAGGGCTGGTCTATGGCGGCGGGCGAGTCGGGCTGATGGGCCGAGTCGCCGATGGCGCACTGGCAGAAGGCGGCAAGGTCACCGGCATCATCCCGCACCATCTGCACCAGCGCGAGATTGCCCACGGCGCAGTCAAGGATCTGATCCTGGTCGACAGCATGCATGAGCGCAAACAGCGCATGGCCGAGCTGAGCGATGCCTTCGCGATCATGCCCGGCGGCTACGGCACGCTCGACGAAATGTTCGAGATCCTGACTTGGCGTCAGCTCGGGCTGCACGACAAGCCGATCGTGCTGGTCGATCTCGACGGCTACTGGCAGACGCTCGAACGCATGGTCGATCACTTTGCCGCCGAAGGCTTCATCAGCCCGACCAACCGCGCGCTCTATCAGCGCGTCGAGAGTATCGACGAGGTTCTGCCCGCCCTCGCCGCCGCTCAGCCGCCCAAGCGGGCGCTCGACAGCGATCGCCTATAGTCGGCCGCTCAGTTCAGGCTGCATGCGCTTTTGCCGCCGGTCGGCATGGCGCAAAGCGGGACGGCCCAGTCGAAATCCGCTTGCTGATAGGCCGTCCCGCCGTTGCCGAACCAGCTCGGCTGAGGGGCCCCGGCTTGGCCGGCATCGAGCCCGACAGCGAGCGCGACGCCCTTTGCGTTGAACGCCGCGGTGGCGTGGCAGGTCATGCAGGAGGATTGCGCCACCGGCACGCCGGCGTTCAGCCCCTCGATGACGGAACTCCCGAGCACCGTGGGTACGCCCGTGCTGGTGATGAAATTGCCCTGCGTGCCTTTCAGGCAATAATTCTGCCAGACCGGACTCAAGCCGGCCTCGGTGAACTCCGCCAGCAAGGCGCTCGACTTGGCACAATCGGGATAGCCCTGATTGGGCTTGCCGTTGGGCGGGACGTTCGCCGTCGCCGCGCCGAACAGGTCATGGCAGCCGATATCGTCGCAGCGCCCCGGGTTCTTCCAATGCTCGAAACTGGCCCAGCTCCAGTTCGGCACCGCTTTCGAGACCAGATGCAGGGCTATCAACGCATAGGCGACCGGTTTGCCGCCCGGCCCCGGCACCGTGTTCACATGATAGAGCATATCGGCCTGTTCAGGCGGCGTCCCGTTCCAGCTCTGCAACTCGTCGACCGGGATCCAATCGGCCTTGAGTTCCACGGCACCGATCGGAAAACTCAAAGTCTTGCCGAAAAAGGCGGCGAGACCGGCCTGGTTATAGAGCCCGTTCTGGACGATGTAGTCGAAGGCAGCGCGGTTACGCCGGGTTTCCTCGCCGATGCAGGGCGGCGCGCCGGGCCGCCATCCGGCAATGCACTCGGCCGGCAGCGGCACCGCGCCCGGGGCCGGCCCATGAGCCCGAAGGCTGCGCCCGAGCAGGCTTCCCGCCAGGGGCCCGGGCGCTCCATTTCCGGCCGGCCAGGCCGGCATCGCGCTGAACGTGTCGGCATCGCCGGCCCAGGTCTCGAACATCGCATCGTTGTTGCCGGCGGTCGCATGGTACTGCACGGCTGTCGCGAAGAGTTGCCACGCGGCATGATCGGGCTGGTTCATTCCGGGATTGAGATCGGCGGCGTGAACCGGCGCCATCGAGAGAAACGGGAAAACGGCGATTTGCAGAATGAATACAAGGATCGGCTGCCGGAGTGAGAATGTTCGGTTGAGCATTCCTTGACCTATATCGAATAAGAAGAATTTTTCTACCCTAGAGAGTATCACGCCGGCAAACAATGTCTTTCGATGGCGAAATCGCGGCATCGAAAGGCGTCGATCACCTCGCATGCGCGGCATGCCAGTTCTCGCACCCGCGCCGTGGCGTCGGGTGTATCTGAGCCCGGAACAGCATGTTATGGTGCGCCGCCCCGCCGCGCGGCGCCGCCTCTTGCCGAGGACGGGGGGGGGGGGGGGGGGGGGGGGGGCGCGGGTGGGCGCCTTCGAGCGATTTGCGCCGCGGCGGAAATGCCGGCGCGCCGGCGGCCCACGAAAAGTCCCGAGCCAGGAGACCCGACTATGACCAAGATCAAGGTGGCGACCCCCGTCGTCGAACTGGATGGCGACGAGATGACCCGGATCATCTGGCAGTTCATCAAGGACAAGCTGATCCTGCCCTATCTCGATATCGACCTGAAATACTACGATCTCGGGATCGAGTATCGCGACCAGACGAACGACCAGGTAACGGTCGACGCCGCCAACGCGATCAAGCAATACGGCGTGGGCGTGAAATGCGCGACCATCACGCCGGACGAGGCGCGGGTCGAGGAGTTCAAGCTCAAGAAGATGTGGAAGTCGCCGAACGGCACGATCCGCAACATCCTGGGCGGCACGGTGTTCCGCGAGCCGATCATCTGCAAGAATGTGCCGCGCCTCGTGCCGAACTGGACCGCGCCGATCGTCATCGGCCGCCACGCCTTCGGCGACCAGTATCGCGCAACCGATTTCCGCGTGCCCGGCGCCGGCAAGCTGACTATGACCTTCACCCCGGCCGATGGCGGCGCACCGGTGCATTACGACGTGTTCGACTTCCCGGATTCGGGCGTCGCCATGGGCATGTACAATCTCGACGAATCGATTCGCGGCTTCGCGGCGGCCTGTTTCAACTACGGCCTGCTGCGCAACTGGCCGGTCTATCTGTCGACCAAGAACACCATCCTCAAGGCCTATGACGGCCGGTTCAAGGATCTGTTCCAGGAAGTCTTCGATAAGGACTTCAAGACCGATTTCGCCAAGAAGGGCCTGACCTACGAGCACCGGCTGATCGATGATATGGTCGCCTCGGCCCTGAAGTGGAACGGCAATTTCGTCTGGGGCCTGCAAGAACTACGACGGCGACGTGCAGTCCGACACGGTGGCGCAGGGCTTCGGCTCGCTCGGCCTCATGACCTCGGTCCTGCTCACGCCCGACGGTCACACCGTCGAGGCCGAAGCCGCCCATGGCACGGTGACCCGGCACTATCGCCAGCATCAGCAGGGCAAGCAGACTTCGACCAATCCGATCGCCTCGATCTTCGCCTGGACGCGCGGCCTGTATTATCGCGGCAAGTTCGACAACACGCCGGATGTCCAGCACTTCGCCGAGACGCTCGAAAAAGTCTGCGTCGACACGGTCGAGGCAGGTTCGATGACGAAGGATTTGTCCCTGCTGATCGGCCCGAACGAGCCCTGGCTCAGCACCACCGAGTTCCTCGACAAGCTCGATCAGGGCCTGAAAAAGGCGATGGCCTAAAGCCGGAGCGGCGGTAACGCCGCAATAATCGGCACGGTATGTTATTACTGCGGGCCGGCGATCCATCGCCGGCCCGCTTCGCTTCGAGCAAGGCTTGGCAGGCCTGGGATGGTTCTGCTACGAGGTTGCCTGGGTGACCGGCGTATTCAACCCCTGCAGCGAGGCTCGACATGCCCCTCCATCCGGCGCCAAGGCGATGCTCGGCATTCTTCTGCTGGCGGCGGGCTGCGCCGATAAGGCGCAAGGACCGGCCACCCCGGTCGACAACGTAACCGACACGTTCTACGGCACCGCCGTGCCCGATCCCTATCGCTGGCTGGAGGATGGCGGCAGCCCGCGCGTTGCCGCATGGACCGCCGACGAAAATAAGCGCACTGCGGATTACCTGGCAGGACTGCCCTATCGTACTGCGCTGCACGACCGAGTCGCCGCCCTGGTCGAGGGCGCCTCGGGCAGCTGGTCCGGCATCGAAGCGCGCGGCACGACGATCTTCGCCGTGCATGCCGATCCGCAGCGCCAGCAGCCGGTGCTGGTGGCTCTCGATCGCCAGCTCGACCCGGACAAGGCGCGTATCGTGCTCGACCCGAACAAGCTCGATGCGAGCGGTGCGACGACCTTCGACTGGTATGAGCCTTCGCCCGACGGTCGCCTGGTCGCCGCCGTCCTGTCGAAGGGCGGCAGCGAGGACGGCGCGGTCCATGTCTTCGACACCCGGACCGGCCATGAGCTCGACGATGTCGTCCCGCGCGCGCAATACCCGACCGCCGGCGGCAGCCTGGCGTGGCGGTCCGACGGCAAGGGCTTCTGGTACACGCGCTATCCCGGCGAGGACCGCCCGAGGCCGACCGGCATTTCTATCAGCAGATCTATTTTCATCGCCTCGGCACCTCGGCCGATGCCGACACCTATGTCCTGGGCAAGGATTTTCCCAAGGTCGCCGAAATCAGGCTGGTCAATCGCTACACGCCGGGCCTGCTGCTGGCCAAAGTGGCGAACGGCGATGGCGGCGAGGCCGAGCATTTCATTCTGACTCCGAACGGCCATGCGACGCAGGTGACGCATTTCGAAGACCACATCACCGATGCGGTGATCGGGCCGGACGAAGCGCTCTATCTCGTCTCGCGCGCCGATGCGCCGCGCGGCAAGCTGCTCAAGCTGGCACCACACGACTACAATCTGGCGCATGCCAAAGTGATCGTACCCGAGGCCGAGGCCTCGATCGCGCCCGGCGGCGAAGCTCTGACGCTCACCGCCAACCGGCTCTATATCACCTACGTCAATGGCGGGCCGTCGGAGCTGCGCCTGTTCGATCATCGCGGCCTGTCGCGCGGCACCGTGCCCCTGCCCGAAATCATCGCCATCAACGAGGTCGCGGCGCTGCCCAGCGAGGAGCTGCTGATCGGTGTCGGCAGCTACACGCGGCCCGGCTATGTCGTGCGCTACTCGCCGCTGCACGGCAAGGTGACGGACACCAAGCTGCAGACCACCAGCCCGGCCAATTTCGACGATGCCGAAGTCGTGCGCGCCTTCGCCCCGGCCGCGGACGGGACGCGCATCCCGATATCGATCATCCGGACCAAGGGAACACCGCAGGATGGCAGTGCGCCCGCCCTGCTGACCGGCTATGGCGGCTACAGTATCGTGCTCGCACCGCGCTTCCTCGGTGCGCGCGGCCGCGTCTGGCTCGATCACGGCGGCGTCTATGTCGTGGCCAATATCCGCGGCGGCGGCGAATACGGCGAAGATTGGCATCGCGCCGGCAATCTGACGCACAAGCAGACGGTGTTCGACGATTTCACCGCCGTGGCGCGGTACCTGATCGATCAGCGCATCACCTCGCCCGCCCATCTCGCCTTGGAGGGCGGCAGCAATGGCGGGCTGCTGATGGGCGCGATGATCACCCAGCATCCGGATCTGGCGCGCGCCGTGGTTTCACATGTCGGCATTTACGACATGCTGCGCGTCGAGCTCGACCCGAACGGGCAGTTCAACACGACCGAGTTCGGCAGCGTCTCGGATCCGGAGCAGTTCAAGGCGCTCTACGCCTATTCGCCCTATCACCACGTGGTCGACGGGACCGCCTATCCCGCCGTGCTGTTGATGGCGGGCGAACATGACGGCCGGGTCAATCCGATGCAGTCGCGCAAGATGACGGCGCGGCTGCAGGCGGCAAGCAGCTCGAAGCGGCCGGTCCTGCTGCAGATCCGCGCCGATGCCGGGCATGGCCACGGCAGCTCCCGCGATGTGGTGATCGACCAGACGACGGACGCGCTGGCCTTCCTGTTCGACCAGCTCGGCATAGAGCCGAAGGCGGCGGCGGGTCGATAGACGTGATGGCGTTGGACAGGGCCGCGGATGCCGTCGGCGAACCCTCTACCGATCGCCGGAATAAATAACTCGACGCGAGAAAGCCCTTCTCCTGCATTGCGGGAGAAGGTCGCGAGCGATAGCGAGCCGGATAAGGGTGAGGCGCGCAAGCGCGCGCGGGTCCCTCCCTCTCCCGCAGTGAGGCTGTGAAAGAATCTCTGTTGCCCGCCGTATGCTCGCGAGCCACGCAAAAGGGAAAATAAGATCGCCCGAAAAAGTCCCTCTCCGCCCTTCAGGGGGGAGAGGGATTTAGGGTGAGGTGGGTGTCGATGCCGGCGTAAAGCGTTGGGATTTCTGCACTATTGAAGCGTTCCCACCTCACCCCGACCCTCTCCGCCCCAATGGGGCGGAGAGGGGGTTTCGGCCGATTTGCCCCGTAATTTGCAGTTCATCGATCTGCGCGTCAGAGATCGAGATTCTTTCACACGCTCAGTGCGGGAGAGGGGCCTTTGCGGTCCGCCTCACGGCCGCGACCGCCACGCGCCGATCGCGGCCTCGTGGAGTGCGTCGCCCTGCAGCACCGGCAGGAGATAGCTGAACAGCGACGCCAGATGCTGGCTGTGAAACCGCAGGCTGCCATCGGCCAGGCGCGCAAAGAACGCTGTCAAGGGTAGCCGCAGGACTTCGATGATTTCGCCCGGATCCGGCCGAGGCGGGCCGACCAGGGTGACGTCGAGCGCCAAGAATGTCGTGATCCGGTTGTTCTGCCGGGCCGGGTTTGCCGCGAAGGACCCAGTCTCGCTCCAGAGGCCGCCGCCATAGCCGGTCTCTTCCCGCAGCTCGCGCTGCGCCGTGGCCAGCGCGACCTCGCCCCGTTCGACCGTGCCGCTCGGGAGTTCGAGCGTAATCTCCGCTGTGCCGTGGCGATATTCCCGCACCAGCACAATCTCACGGTCCGGCGTCAGCGCCAGGACATTCACCCAATCGGAGACTTCGACCACGTGAAAGGGATCGATGACCGTGCCGTCGGCGGCCACGCAGCGATCGCTGCGCACTGCCAGCCAGCGGTCGCGAAAACTGTAACACGTGGCACTGACCGACCAGGGGGCCGGCCGCATCGTTCCCGTGTCCTCCGATTCGTCTCCGGGAGCGCCGATCTCTATTCCTCCGCGGCGCTATCCGGCCCAGCGGCCAGCATGGCGTCGGCGACCAGCCCGGCATTGCCGCGGATCGCGCGCTCGATCGCCTCGGCCGTCTCAGGATGCTCCTTGAGATAGGTCTTGGCGTTCTCGCGGCCTTGGCCGATGCGCTGGCTGTCATGGGAGAACCAGGAACCGGATTTCTCGACGACGCCGGCCGAGACGCCCAGATCGATCAGCTCGCCGCGCTTCGAGACGCCTTCGCCATACATGATGTCGAACTCGACCACCTTGAACGGTGGCGCCATCTTGTTCTTCACCACCTTGACGCGCGTCTGGTTGCCGATTACCGATTCGCGCTCCTTGATCGCGCCGATCCGGCGGATGTCGAGGCGGACCGAAGCATAGAATTTCAGCGCGTTGCCGCCGGTCGTCGTCTCCGGATTGCCGAACATCACGCCGATCTTCATGCGGATCTGGTTGATGAAGATCACCATGGTGCGCGAGCGCGAGATCGAGCCGGTCAGCTTGCGCAGCGCCTGGCTCATCAGCCTCGCATGGACGCCCATATGGCTGTCGCCCATTTCGCCTTCGAGTTCGGCGCGCGGCACCAGCGCCGCCACAGAATCGACGACCAGCACGTCGATCGCGCCGGACCGGACCAGCGTGTCGGTGATCTCGAGCGCCTGCTCACCCGCATCGGGCTGCGAGATCAGCAACTCGTCGATATTGACGCCGAGCTTGCGGGCATACCCGGGATCGAGCGCGTGCTCGGCATCGACGAAGGCGCAGGTGCCGCCGGCCTTCTGCGCCTCGGCGATGACATGCAGCGCCAGCGTAGTCTTGCCCGAGCTTTCCGGCCCGTAGATTTCGATGATGCGGCCGCGCGGCAACCCGCCGATGCCGAGCGCGATGTCGAGGCCGAGCGAGCCGGTCGAGATCACCTCCGCATCGGTCGCAGCCTCGCGCGATCCGAGCTTCATGATCGAGCCCTTGCCGAACGCGCGTTCGATTTGACCGAGGGCAGCCTCCAGGGCTTTCTGCTTATCCATCTCTACCTTATCCATGAGGCGCAACACGGTCTGCGACATGATCCGTCTCCCTTATTTCACACGCTCGGCAGCGAATGCAACGCGGATCACTGTACAGTTTTTGTTCTTCCTTGCAACCGAATTCGTTCTGTCCGGGCGAGACTCTCGACCGTGATCATGCAGCCGCGCTCGGGCAGAACTCAGGGACTCGGCAGCCTACACCTCGGCCGAACCGCCGTCGCAGGGAATTACCGCACCGGTCGTATAGGCCGAAGCGCGCGAGGCCAGGAAGATCGCGACCCCGGCAATGTCCTCCGGCTCGCCGATCCGCCCGCGCGGGTTGTTGGCACGGATCATGTCACCGGCGGCAGCGAGCGTCGCCGCCATCATCTGGCTGGGAAACGGACCCGGCGCGATGGCATTGACCAGGATATCCTCGCGCGCCAGGCGCTTCGCCAGATGCCGCGTCAGCATGATGCAGCCGGCCTTGGAGGTCGAGTAGGCATAGGCCTCCATAGGCGGCGGCTCGAGGCCATTGACCGAGGCGATGTTGATGACGCGGGATGGCGCATCCCGAGTCGCCGCCGCACGCAGCTGCGGCAGCAATTCCTGGGTCAGGAAGAACACCGATTTGGTATTCAGATCCATCACCTTGTCCCAGCCCGATTCGGGGTATTCGCCGAGCGGCGCGCCCCAGGTGGCACCGGCATTGTTGACCAGGATGTCGAGCTTCGGTTCACGCGCCGCAAGGTCCGCGGCGAGTCCCTTGATGCCGGCCATGGAACTCAGATCGTAAGGCAGCGAGATACAAGTGCCGCGCTCGGAAAGCTGCGCGGCAAGCTCGTCGCACACTGCCTTTTTGCGCGAGGAAATATAGACCTTGGCGCCGTTCTCGACGTAGCCCGCAGCAATCATCTCACCGATACCGCGCGAGCCGCCGGTCACCAAGGCGACCTTGCCGGAAATATCGAATAGCTTCTTCACGCCGTCTTCCTCCGCTCTTGTCATTGCCCCGAGCGTGTCGCGGCGCAAGCGGCGAGGCAAGCAAAACCGGAACCGGTCGCGCCGGCTCAGGCGCCGGGTGCGGCACCCGTCATGATCTCCTTCGCCTTCGACGCCAACTGCTTGAGGGAAAAGGGCTTGGGCAGGAAATGGATGCCCTGCTCATTGTCCAGCCGCTTGCGGAAGGTGTCCTCGGTATAGCCCGAGATGAAGATCACTTTTTACGTCGGGCATGGTCTCGCGCACCTGCTTGATCAGCGTTGGCCCGTCCATGCGCGGCATGACGACATCGGTGATGATCAGGTCGATCGGATCGCCGCCATCGGCGATGATCTTGAGCGCCTGCTCGCCGCTCTTCGCCTCGAGCACCGTATAGCCCTTGTTGCGCAAGGCCCGCGCGCTGAACATGCGGACCGGATCCTCGTCTTCGACCAGCAGCACGGTACCGACCCCGGTCAGATCCTGCGGCGCCCGCGTCTCTACGCTCTCCGCCCCGGCCCGGCTCGGCACGGCGACTTCGACTTCGTTGTGGCGTGGCAGATAGATCGCGAATTTGCTGCCCTTGCCCATCTCCGACTCGACGAAGATGAAACCGCCGGTCTGCTTGACGATGCCGTAGACCGTGGACAGGCCGAGGCCGGTGCCGGAGCCGACCTCCTTGGTCGAGAAGAACGGTTCGAAGATCCGGCTGATGATCTCCGGCGGGATGCCCGTTCCGGTATCGGTCACCTCGATCAGCACATAGGCGCCGGGCGGCATGATCTCCAGCTCGCGCTGGAACGGCAGCCGGCTCTCAAGATTGGCCGTCCGGATTGTGACCGTGCCGCCCTGCGTCATGGCATCGCGCGCATTGACCGCGAGATTGATGATGACCTGCTCCAACTGGCCCTGATCGACCCGGACGGGGCCGAGATTGCGGCCGTGGATCATCTTCAGCTCGACATTCTCGCCGAGCAGGCGGTTCAGCAGATGCGACAGCTCAGCCAGCACCTCGCCGATCTGGATGACGCGAGGCTGCAAGGTCTGCTGGCGTGAAAAGGCCAGCAGCTGACGCACCAGATTGGCCGCGCGGTTGGCGTTCTGCTTGATCTGCATGATATCGGCGAAGGATTGGTCGCCAGGCCGGAAGCGCAGCAGCAGCAGATCGCAGAAGCCGATCATCGCGGTCAGCAGATTGTTGAAGTCATGCGCCACGCCGCCGGCCAGCTGGCCGACCGCCTGCATCTTCTGCGACTGGGCGAACTGGACCTCCAGCTTCTTCTGTTCGGTCAGGTCGATGAAATGCAGGATCAAGCCGATCAGCGTCCGGTCAAGCGCCTCCAACCGGCTGACGAAGAGCGCCACGGTCTTGCCGCCCGCGCCCTTCAGCCGAGTCTCGATCGGCCGTGCCGCCTGCTCGCCGGCCGAGATCGCCGCCAGCCGTGCCTTGACCTCGGCCAAGGCGTCGTCGGCGATATAATCGAGGAGATTGTGGCCAAGCACCCGCTCGCGCGAATCGGTCAGCAGTTCGTCCAGCGCCCGGTTGGTCTCCTGCAGTCGCGCCTCGGCATCGATCAGCGCGATGCCGACCGGCGCCAGCTCGAAGAAGCGATGGAACCGCTCGCGCGCCGAGCGGGACCCAGCCAGGCGGTCGAGCGCCAGATTGCGCGCGACCGAAATCGTCCGCCCCTCGCCCGGATCCCGGTGCACCGCTTGATCGAGCCGGATATCGACCGGCACGCCGCCGGCGCCGCGCAGGCTGATCTCGACATCCTGCGCCGGCGCCAGCGGATCGAATTCGGTCCGGCGCGGCTCGGGGTCGGACCAGATGAGGGATTGCAGCTTGATCTGGTCATGCACCAGCGCATCCGCAGTCGCGCCGAGCCAGCTCGCGAAGGTCGGGTTCGCCGCGACGAACCGGCCCGCAGTGTCGAGCGAATAGAGACCGACCGGCGCCAGGTCGAAGAAGTCGAGCAGCTCGATCCGCTCCGCTTCGATCCGCCGCCGCGCCGTTTCCGCAGAAGTGACGTCCTCGACCCGCCACAAGACTCGGCCGCCGGATTCGAGCGGCTGGGTCGAAATCTCCAGCCAGGCCTGCCCGGTCATAATCCGGGCGGGAAATAACGCGCGCGCCGGTCCGCTTGCAACCCCGGCCACAAGCTTGTCGAAGGCAGGACGATCCGGTTCGTCGATCGAATTGCGCAGCGCGTCGACCGGGGCGCCGCGCGGCAGCAGGGCCTGGCTCGCCGGATTCGCGTAGCCCGGCTGGCCAGTGCGGTCGGTCACGAAATGAGCGATCGGCAGCGCGTCGAGGCCGAGACGCGGCAACGACTCCTTGCGGAGCGCGGCAGCGACGAGCAATGCCGACAGCGCGACCACCGCCGCCACGGCGAAAAGCAATGTGGCGAGCAGGTTGAGCCAGAGCCGGGCCGCTTCGGGCACCAAGATCTGAAGCTCGGCCAGCCCGGCCAAAGCGAGGGTCGACAGGGCCACCAGCACCGCCAGCCCCAATGCGATGCGCAGGGGGCGGATCGCCGCATCGCCGAGTGTACGGCGCCGCGGCGCCGGTTTGGTCCTTGCCGCCATGACGCTTCCATCCGCCTTGCCAGCAGCTTCCGTCATGGCATCCCCATGAAATTCCGTAGAATCTCCTCAAACGTGCCGAGGAACCACAATACCACCGCCGAGATCGTCACCATCAGCATCGTCAAGCCGCCCATGATTTGCAACGGCAGGCCGATGTAGAAGATCTGCAGCTGCGGCATGATGCGGCCAACCAGACCGAGCGCCAGATAGAACATCGTGCCGAGAATGATATAGGGCGCCGAGATCTCCAGCGAGATGACGAAACCCTGAGCGACCAGCCGGATCATCGCATGCGACATGTCGTCGAGCGGCGGCGCCAAACCGGCCGGAAAGGCCTGATAGCTGTCGACCAGCCCGGTCAGCAGCATGTGGTGGATATTGAGCGCGAAGATCAACACCAGCGCCAGCGCGCCCATCAGCGAGGCAGGCAGCGTCTCGTTGCGCTGCGAACCGGGATCGAAGGTGATGGCGCTGGCGAGGCTCGATTGCGTCGCGATGATCGCGCCGGCCGTCTCGAGCGAGGCCAGCAGAACGCGCGCGAGCAGGCCGATGAAGGCGCCGATAAAGGCCTCGGTGATGACGAGGGCGCTCAACTCCGCGATGTCCTTCGGCTCGGCCGGCAAGCGATCGGCCAGGATCGGCGTCACGATCAGGGTGATGGTGAAGGCCAGCACGACCCGGACGCGGACCGGGACATAGGCATCGCCGAAACCCGGCAGAAAGGTGATGGCACCCGCGATCCGGGTCGCAACCAGGACCAGGGCGAAAACGTTCGCCGGCAGCAGCTGCTCGATCGGATAGCTATGCATGGGGCGTCACTGGATCGCGATGATCCGGTCGACCATATCATGCGTGAAGCTGTTGAGCGTCTCGAACATATAGGGCAGCAGAACCAGCATGGAGAGGAAGATCACTATGATCTTCGGCATGAAGGTCAGCGTCTGCTCCTGGATCTGGGTCAGCGCCTGGAACACGGAGATCGTCACGCCGACCAGCAGCGCCAGCACCATCGCCGGCGCTCCCAGCTTCAGGATGACGAAGATCGCCTGGCGGGCTATATCGAGAATTTCAGCTTCGGTCATAACAGCAGCCGGACTCGCCCCGGCCTGCCCCGCTCAGACCGTCATGTGCATGATCTCGGTATAGGCGGCGACGACCTTGTCGCGCACCGCCAGCACGGTCTGCAAGGTTAGCTCCGCATTGCTCACCGCGGCAACCACGCTGTTGATGTCGGCTTTGCCGGTCGCTGCCTGCAAGCTCGCGGCCTCGCCAGACTTCTGGGTGTCGACAGCGTCTGAGATGGCCGATTTCAACATGTCGGCAAAACCGCCGCCGGTTCCCTTGACCGGGGCGGCGCCGGTCGGCATCGCCAGTTGCTTGGCGGCTTTGGCATAGGCTGCGGCACCGGCGGCGACGTTGATGGTCATGGCAGCTCTCAGTTCTGCAGCAGGCCGATGGCCTTGCTGAGCATGGATTTGGGCGACGTCGATGACGTCGACATTGGCTTGGTAGCTGCGATTGGCGTCCTTGAGATCCGCCATCTCGATCATCGAATTCACATTCGGAAAGCGCACATAGCCGTTGGCGTCGGCCGCCGGATGGCCGGGAGTGTATTTGAGCTCGAAGGGCGAGGCGTCGGGCAGGACCTTGTCGACCTTGACCATCTTGCCGCCGGTCGCCTGGTCGAGCACATTGCGGAAGGTGACGATCTTGCGCCGATAGGGATCGGCGCCGGGCGAATTCGCGGTCGATCCGGCATTGGCCAGATTCTCGGCGATCACGCGCAGGCGCGTGGTCTGCGCCGTCATCGCCGAGGCGGAGATCTTCAGGGTATCATCGAAATCCATGTGCTATCCCCGCTCAGCTGCCGCCGCTGCGCCCGAGCGCTTCCTTGAGCATGCCGATCTGCTTCTTATAGAGACTCGTCATCAGCTGGTAGTCCGCCATCGTCTCGGAGACCTTCATCATCTCGTCTTCGATCGATACGGTGTTGCCGCTGATGTCGCGCTCCTCTGGATCGGCGAGCGCCTGCTCCTGCCCCTCGGAGGCCGGCACGGTGCCGCTGAGATGATTCGGGTCGGTCGAAACCGGCTGCAGCCTGCCCTCGGCCTGAGCCAGCTCGTTGCGGAAATCGAGCGGCCGCAGATCCGCCGCCTTGTATTGCGGGGTATCGACATTGGCAACATTCTCGGCGAGGACGCGCTGGCGGCTGGTCAGCCAATTCATCTTGCGCGTGATCGCGGAGAACAACGGCAGATTGGCAAGATCCATGGCTGACCGAGGTGTCTATGAGAGCTGGCCTAGCATCGGCTACGCCCTTTAACATTGCCTTAACAGGACGGGCCGGCGGTACGGCTCTACGCGGCCTGCGGCACGGAATCCGCGACCTCGGCTCGAAAGGGTTTGTTAAGCATCACACGGGACTCTGTACGCCCGTTCGCCCGAGGAAATCCAAGGCGTGGCCGAGCATAGCGACAAGATCGACAAGGCCGTAGCCCTCGACCAGGCCCCCGGACAATCGGGGACGCCGACCGTGCTCGCCAGCGGCCGCGGCGCCGTGGCCCGGCAGATTCTCGACGTCGCCTTCGCCAATGGGGTCAAGGTCCGCGAGGACGCTGATCTGGTCGAGATCCTGGCTACGCTCGATGTCGGCGACCAGGTCCCGATCGCCGCACTCGCCGCAGTGGCAGAGATCCTGTCCCACGTCTATCGTTGGGAAGTGGATCATCAGAGTCACGCAACCATGACCTCGCCCGCATGATGCCGATAGAATGACGGAAGCCGATCTCGAATCCCTGCTCGCCGACACCGAAGCGCAACTCGACGCCGCCCATCTGGCCGTCGCCGCCGGGGAGTTCGTCGACCTGAACGATCTGCTGCCGCGTATCGACCGGATCTGCACGCTGGCCCTGGCCCAGCGCCGCAAGGCGGCGGCCGATCAGCTCAGTCGGATCCTGCCGCGCCTCGACACTCTGCAGACCGCGCTGCGCGAACAGATCGGCCGGCTCGGCGCCGAGGCGCGGCCGGATCCCAAGCGCGCCGCCGAGACCTATCGCGCCGCTGCCGTGCCGCCATCGGATGACCGCAAGTGACGCCTGATTCCTATCCGCGCTACATCGTCTCGCTGCTTTTCGTCATCGGGCTGATCGGCTTGCTCGCCTGGCTGCTGCGCCGATTCGGGCCGCCCGGGCGGTTCAGGAGCCCAGGCCGCAAGCGGCTATCCATCGTCGAGATCCTGCCGATCGATGCGCGCCGGCGCCTCGTTTTGCTCCGCCGCGACGGCAAGGAGCATCTGATCCTGCTCGGCCAGACCCAGGACCTCGTGATCGAAAGCGGCATCGAGCCGCCGCGAGACACGGTGAACTTCTCGACCCATCTGGATTCGTTGCCGTGAACATACGGCGTTGGGGTTTGCTGCTCGCCGGGCTGGTGCTGACGGCCGGGCCCGCGGCGGCACAGTCGCTCTCGGTCGATCTGGGCGGCGAATCGGGTTCGACCACGGCGCGGATCGTCGAACTCGTCGCGATCATGACGGTGCTGAGCGTCGTGCCCGGCCTGCTGGTCACGGTCACCTCCTTCACCCGGATCATCGTCGTGCTGTCGTTCCTGCGCACCGCCCTCGGCGTCCAGCAGACGCCGCCCAATACGGTGATGGTCAGCCTGGCCGTGTTCCTCACCACCTTCATCATGGCCCCGACCCTGCAGAAGGCCTATGACGACGGCATCAAGCCGATGATCGCCGAGAAGATCTCGCAGGAAGACGCGGTCGCAAAGATCGTGGCGCCGTTCCACAGCTTCATGATGGCGCATGTCCGCGAGCAGGATCTCGGGCTGTTCATGGGAATGGGCAAGCTCGCCCCAGCCGCGACGCCCGAGGACACGCCGCTCCAGGCGCTGCTGCCCGCCTTCCTGATCAGCGAACTCCGGCGCGCCTTCGAGATCGGCTTCCTGCTGTTCCTGCCCTTCCTGATCATCGACATCGTCGTGGCTTCGCTGGTCATGTCGATGGGCATGGTCAGCTTGCCGCCGAGTATCATCTCGCTACCGTTCAAGCTGATCTTCTTCGTGCTGATCGACGGCTGGTACCTGGTTTCGGGTGCGCTGATCCAGAGTTTCGGGCCACAATAGGCGCTCCTTCCCGCTGCCGGGTGCGCCCATGACCGCAGTCGCTCCGTTCTCGATCGCCATCGACGATGCAACCCTCGCCGAGATCGGCGAGCGGATCCGCCGCTACCCCTGGGACGATCTGCCGGATGCCGGCGGCTGGAGCTGCGGTACCGATATTGCCTATCTGCGCAATCTCGCGCGCTACTGGCTCGACGGCTACGATTGGCGCGCCCAGGAAGCGACGCTCAACCGGCTGCCGCAGTTCCGGGTCGAGATCGAAGGGCTGCCGCTGCATTTCGTCCATGTGAAAGGATCGGGGCCGAATCCACTGCCGCTGATCCTGAGCAATGGCTGGCCCGGCTCGTTCTATGAATTCACCGATCTGGTCGAACCGCTGGCCCATCCGGAGCAGTTCGGCGGCAGGCCGGAGGATTCCTTCGACGTCGTTGTGCCGTCCCTGCCCGGCTATGGTTTCTCGGGCCGGCCGCCGCACCCGATCGGCCCGCGCAGCACGGCCCGGCTGTTCAATGGCCTGATGACCGAGGCGCTGGGCTATCGGAGCTATTTGGCCCAAGGCGGCGATTGGGGTTCGCTCGTCACCGGCTGGCTCGGTTATAGCCATGCCGAATCCTGCCGAGCGATCCATCTCAACATGGTCGGCCTGCGAAGTCCGGAGATGGCGCCGCAATCGGAGGCGGAAAAAGCCTGGGACGCCAAGTATCAGGCGGTGTTCCGCGGCGAGGGTGCCTATCTGCAGTTGCAGGCGACCAAGCCGCAATCCCTCGCCTTCGCGATGATGGACAGCCCGGTCGGCATTGCCGCCTGGATCATCGAGAAATTCGCTGCCTGGTCCCATGTGCCGCGCGATCCGCATGGCGCACCGGCGCTCGGCGTCCCGCTACAGCAACGACCAGTTGCTGACCAACATCATGATCTATCTGGTCGGCAAGAGCTTCGCGACCTCGACCTGGATGTATCGCGGCTTCTTCGCCGAGCAGCCGAGCCATATGGCACCCGGCACCCGAGTCAGCGTCCCAACCGGCGTCGCCGCCTTCCCCGACCCGGTCTACGGCCCGCCGCCGCGCAGCCTGGTCGAACGCGGCTACAACGTTACGCATTGGACCGACATGCCGCGCGGCGGGCATTTCGCCGCGATGGAGGAGCCGGATCTGTTCGTCGACGACCTACGAAAATTTGCCCGGACACTGCGCTAAGGAACGTTTCGAAACCGAAACGATAGAGCTAGGCCGCGGGCTCGGCCGTCGGCATGTTCCGGATTGTCGGCGGCCCCATCCGCTTCAGCGTCAGGATCAACACCATGGACGAGGCGGCGCAGATCAGGAAGACCACGAAGGCGATCCGGTAGCTGCCTTCCGAGTCATAGACCGCGCCGGCGAAATAGACCGCGCCCGAACCGAAGACCGAAGTGATCGGCGACATCAGCCCGCGCACCCAGCCATAGGCCGCCGTACCGAACCGTTCCGCTACGATGGCGCTGAACAGCGGATAGGTGCCGCCGACCGCCATGCCGGCAATGCAATCCGTCACCAACAGCAGTTCGAAGGACGGCGTCAGCCGCAGCACGCCGCATTGCACGATGCCGAGCGATGCCGTGACCGCGGTCAGGACGCGCAGATCGGCCTTGTCGGCGATCCAGGCAATGACGATCTTGCCGGCGATCGCCGAGGCGGTCATCGTCGTCGCCAGCGCGGTGACCTGCTGCAGCGTGAAGCCGCGATCCTGGACATAAGGCGTCAAGGTCACGAGCAGCGCGCCATCGACGGCGAGCATCAGCGAAATGGCAAGCGCGATGATCCAGAACTCGGCGGAGCGCAACACGGCGCCGAGCGGCCACGCATCATCTCGGCGGCCCTCCTCCTTCGGCACCGGCGGTGGCAACGACCGCAGGAACAATGCCAGGACCGAGACCGCGAGCCAGACGCCGCCGCCCGTCACCATCAAGGCCTGCCGCCAGCCGAGCCGATCGACCAGCAGGGCGACCAGCGGAAACACCACCAGCCCGCCGAAGGAGGTACCCATCGCAGAGATCGACAGCGCCCGGCCGCGATGGCGCTCGAACCAGCGCGAGACGACGACCGCGCCGAACAGACCACCGCAGCCGAGCGCGCCGATCGACACTGGCAGAAAGATACAGGCGGCGATCAGCCAGACTGAGGACGTCGTTCCGATCGACACCATGCCGGCGCCGAACAGCGCCGCCCCGATCAGCGCCACGGCTCGGATCGGATAGTGGTCGAGCACGCGGCCAACGAAGGGGCCGAAAAGAGCGGTGCCGGCATAGAACAGGACCAGCCCCGAATTGACCGCTGCCCGCGGCAGCTCAAGCTCGGCCGAAACCGGCCGGACGAAGAGCGCAAAGGCGTAATTCGTGCTGCCGACGACCAGCATGGTCGTGAGCGCGGTGATCAGGACAGTGTACCAGCCATAGGAGACGCCGAACCACCCGGCCGCCTCGCCGGGACCGGCAAGGAAGGCGTCGGTGGGATCGCGCCGAAAGGCTGTCTTGTGCACTGTCACGGTTGGGCCCGCTCTTCTTGCCCCCCACCATGCCGCGAATCACCAGCGGCGGCAATCGGCTTCCGGCCATACGGCCGGGCACGGCGGGCTCAGTTGATAGCGCTCAGCTTGTCCTGCGCCAGTCTCTGGCGATAGGCAGTCATGAAGCTTTGCAGATCGCCGATCTGGGCGACCTTGTCGGCGACGGTACGGAAATTGCCGCCGCCTGCAACGTTGCCGGCCAGGATGCGGAAATCATCCTTGAACTGCGTCTTGTCCATCGCCGCAGCATATTTCTGACGTAGCTGATCGAGGCCGGCGCGGTCATTGCCCAGCACCAGGGCCGTGGCGATGTTGATCACCGCGCCGGAGGTCTCGGCATCGACCGTATTGTCGGCCGCGGGTTGCTTCAGGTTCTTCTGTAGCAGCGCCGCAACAGCTTCCCAATTATGGCTGCGCCAGTAGATATCGGCGCGCAGCCGATCGGCATCCGAGCTGTCATCGCCGATCAGGGTCTTCAACGCGGCATCCGGCTTGGCCAATTCGGATTGCGCGCGGGCCCGCAGCTCCGCGCGCTGCCGTTGCAGCTCGGGTGGGATATCGCCGGCAACCGGGATATCGAGCGCCGCGATGGCATCGTCCGGCTTGTGGTCGAACAGCCGGACCAGCGCCAGCTGGGCCGCGACGCGCGCCTGGTCGGTGCCGGTCAACCGTGTCTTGACCTGGTTCTCCAGCAGCGCCGCCGCCCGGTCGAGCAGATCGACCGAGACCAGCCGGTCGGCCAGCTTGCGGATGATGGCGTCGCCCGGCGGGCCGGGCGGCGTCAGCTCCTTGAAATCGTCATAGAGAGCGAGCGCGCTCAGCGGCGGCACCGACTCGGCCGATTTGCCGAGGAACAGATCGACGAAATATTGCTGCATCTTATCCGCAGCCTCGCGCGCCGCCGGCGTGTCGGGAAAGGACTGGATCAGCTTGCGCAGGATGTCGAAGCCGGAATGGTAGTCGTTATCGGCGATATAGAGGTCGGCCAGCTTGCGCAGCACCAGCGCCTCGTAGTCGTCGCCGCGCCAGACGAAGCGCAGCCGGTCGAGCGCCGCGATGGCGTCGGGCCGTGACATCTCATGCGTTACTTCGGATTTGGTCACAGTCAGCGCATAGGCAGCCTGGGCCCGGCCGAGATCGGCCTCCGGCGACCCGGCGACGTCCTGCCAGAGCGTCATTGCCTTCTTGATATCGCCGCGCTCGGCGGCGATTCGGCCTTGCAGCACCGTGGCGAGGTCGCGTTCGCCTCGCGTCGGATCGTCGGTCAGCACCTGTGCCGCCAGCGCATCGGCATCGTCCTTCTGGCCGGCGCGGAACAGCGCCTCGCCCAGTTTCAGCGCGATCTTGCGACGCAGCACCGGCGGATAGGCTTTGAGCGCATCCTTGCCCTTGTTCCAGGCAGCCTGCGCCCCGGGCCATCGGCCGAATCGGCGGCCAGCATCGCCCGCCACAGCTCGGGCATCCGGCCGGTCGTCGAGATCGCGGCCGCCGAGATCGGCGCGCGCAGCGTCGGGCCGTTGCGTCAGCTCTTCGGCAGCACCGCGCAAGGCGCGTACCGTCGGTTCCTCGCCGAGCGTCGGGCTATCGTGTTCGATGACGTCGAGCACGCCCAGCGTCTCGGCCGCCATGCCGCTCGCGAAATAGAATTTCGCAAGATCGAGCCGTGCATTGGGCCGTTCCGGCTCCGGCGCCGCCGTAATCGCGGACTGAAAGGCCTGCCGCCGTTGGGTGAAGTCGAGATTGCTCGGCCCCTGCCAATCGGCCAGCTTGAACAACCCGCCGGATTGGCGCAGCCCGCGGCGCTGCGCCTGGCGGTCGGCCTCCGACGACAGCGACAAGCCGCCCGGCGCAGCAACTTCGACCTGAGCGGGTTTGGAGCGGATGACCAGCTGATCGGCGACCGGCCGGAACACCAGGCCCTGGGCAGTCGCCAAGGTGCGGAAATCGGGGTAGTCGCTGGTCTGCCCGACGCCCTGCCCGACCTGGGGCACCGGCACGGCGATCAGCACGTCGCCGGCATCCGGGTCGGTCATGCTAATCGGGCCGGTCGGCTCGAGCACGGGATAGACCAGTGACGCGTTGCTGCCTTCGGCGCGCACGACTGCTTCGACCGGTGCGTCCGGCCGCTGCGCCTGGCTCCTGAGATCGATGATCCAGCTATTGCCGGCGCGGCGGACCACGGGGTTGAAGCCGGCCCAGACGCTGAGGCGCAGGACCGTGCCACTGCGGCTCGGCTGCTGAGCGATCGCCGTGACCACCGGCCAATTCTCGGCCTGGAAATCACTGAAATCGAGCTTCTGCGGCTGATCGAAGATGATCCAGACCGCATTGCCGCGCCGGAACACCGCCGCAGCGGCCGGCTGCTGCCATTCGAAGCGCAGCGAGACGCCGTCATCGATCAGCGTGTAGCGGATCTGCAGTGCATTGGTGACGCTCTTGTCGATCTCGTGGCCGAGCGTGCCCGTCACTTCGGCGGGCGGATTGCCTGCTTGGGCCGCCTGCTGCTGCGCGGGCGGCGACACAGGCGGCGGCGCAACGGGCGCCGGAGCCGGTGGTATCTCAGCCGCGGGACGGGCGGCGGCGGGGCCGCGGCAACGGCGGCAGCCGGCGGCGCGGTCTCGGCCACCGGCGGCAGAACATCGATAGCGACCCGGTTATCGATCCGGCTGGCCTTGAGATGGCGGCCCGGCGGCAAGGCCAGGCTCAACCCGCCGCCGTCGTCCTCGGCTCGGACGGGGCGGAGCGACGCGGGCAAAGCCTTGGACAGCCGGGCAATGTCGAACCGGCCCGGCTGATCGAAGCGGATCGTCCCCCGGCCGTCGGCTTCCGCCGTCGTGACTGCAACCGGTTTCGGCCAATCGAACACCAACCGATCCGCCTTGTCGTGCACGGCGGCGCGGACCGGCACGCTGGGCACCGGCTTCGCACGGGCCGCAGGTGCCGGTGCCGCCTGAGCCTCCTGGGCCAGGTCGCCGATCGTCTTCGGCTTCGGCTGGTCGATCAGATCGACATAATAGGTCGCGATGCCATCGCCCGCCTGATGCGGCACGACCGGACGGTTGAGCTTGGCGGTCAGCGTCTTGCCATCCGCGCTCAGCGCCATATCGCCCAGATAGGTCGAGAGCGCCCGGCCGGCATGGTCGAGTGCTGCCTTGACCGGCGCCTGGAACTGGAGCGTCAGGGTGGTGCCGTCGGTGCTCGCAGTGAATGGCACCGGCTTGCCGCCGGCTGGCGCCGCGAACACCAGGCGCGCAAAGCCGGCATGGACTGCAGCGCGCGTCTCGAGCGCCGTGGGCGCAGGATCGTCGGCCCGGCTGACTAGCGGCGTCAGTGTGAGAATCAGCGCAAGGAACAATCCGCCGAGTATGCTGAGGCTCTGTCGGTTCGCAATCGAACCGTGCCGGTTTGCCCTTCTCCTGCACTGCGGGAGAAGGTGGCGAGCGCCAGCGAGCCGGATGAGGGTGACGCGCGCCAGCGCGATAGGCTTCGCAAGCCCCCCGACCCTCACCCTCCCGCTGCGCGGGTCCCTCCCTCTCCCGCAGTGCGGGAGAGGGGCTTTTAGAGGGACTATACTCGGACGAGACCTAAGGCGCGGCATGCGGCGCCTCCGCTGCGACGTCGTCGATCTCGATCTCGATCCGCTCCGGCTGCGCGCCGCTTGGCAGATCCACCGTCCCGCTGGCGGCAAGCGGCCTGGCATCGCCGAGTCGGGTCAGCTCGGCGGCGATGGCCACGGCGCGCTGCAGCGCGCGCCGCCATTCCGCGACCGGTTCGGCGTGCGGCGATGGATCGGCGCCGGCATGCACCAGGATCTCGATCCGATTGTCGAGGCCGGATAGCAGCCGCGCCAGATCGGCCAGCGGCGGCGCGGTCCCGCCAATCCAGGAAACGCCGGGCTTGAGCGTCAGCACCACGGCATGGTCGCTGCGCGCGATGTGCGAACCGGCGAGCGCAGGCACATCCGCGACCAGCCGCTCCAGCAGGGTTGCGACATAAGCAAGATCAAGCCGCGCCGCGGCCGGCGTGGGGGTCGTCACCTTCGGCGCCGCGATGGTCCGGCCGGTGAGATAGGCCGAGATCGGCTGCACGACGCGCTGCCAATCCTTCTGTTCGATCGTGCTGGTGGCGAAGACCAGCACGAAGAAGGTCAGCAGCAGCGACAGCAGATCGGCGAAGGTGATCATCCAGCCCGGCGCCATGCTGCGCCGCGGTTCCGTTTCCGGATCGTCGAACGGCATCATGTCAATCCGCCTCGGCCGGCGCGTCGGTCAGGGCGAAATCGAGACGCAGCGCCGCAACCGGACCGGGTTCAAGACCGATCGCCAGTGCATCGGGCGGGCAGCCCTTGGCGAAAAGGGCCGCGGCAAAGCCGGCGATGCGCTCGCTGGGCAGCGTCGTGTCGGCGCCGTCGGGCGGCACGACCGCGTGCAGCGTCAGCCGGTAATGCTGATTGCCCAGCCGGCGCTGCAGCAACACGGCGAGACGATCGAGAATGGCGCTTGCAGCCGGCTGGAGATGGTCGGTCGCGCCCTGGAACAGCTGCTGCGGCGCCAGATCGACTTCGAGCAGCGTACCGCCCGGCGCCAGATGGCCGCTCTCGGCCAGGGGCGAGAAGCCGCTGACCAGCGTGCCGATGGCGCGCGCGAAGCCTTCCGGCGTCGGGTCGGCATCGCTCGGCGCCGGCCGCGTGATCAGCCCCAGCCCGGACGGCAGGCGACCGAAGGCGTCGTCGATGCTGGTCAGCACGGCGTCCAGTCTTTGCTGACGAACCTGGGAGATCGAGAACAGCACGATGAAAAAGACAAGCAGCAGGAGGAACAGGCTCACCAGGGTCGAGATCGCGCCCAGCGGCCGGCCGGCGGCGGCTGTCGAGGCTTCGTCACCGCCCATGGGAGGGCTCCGCGGCCATGCCGCCAGCCCGTGCCGTGGCGGTCATCGTCACTCCTAGAACAGCCCGGCAAAATCGCGTCGATCTCGGCCTGGCTATTGGCGACCGCCGGCATCTGCGGTCCGTGCAAGAGCTT
The DNA here is from genome assembly GCA_037200015.1 of Aliidongia sp. GTDB lineage: Bacteria > Pseudomonadota > Alphaproteobacteria > ATCC43930 > CGMCC-115725 > JAXDMU01. Next base: position 33,022 of record JBBCHB010000011.1, read on the forward strand.
CGAATCGTCATCTGGCTCTTCGACCGGCGCCGGCGGCGGGACCTCGATCTCGCGCGTGCCGAAGGCAGTGACCAGGCTGTCGATCTTGTTTTCGATATATTTCAGCGCCTTGACGACCTTGGTGATGCGCTGCCCGGTGATGTCCTGGAAATTGCTGGCCTCGAAGATCCGGGTAACGGCATCGGTGATCTCCGCCGCCGCGGCGGGCGGCAAGGTCGGCGCCAGCTTCTCCAGCGCTTCGGCGCGGTCGAGGATCTCGCCGGTGGCATGTGCGGTCGCGGCGACGACGGCGTCGAGCTCGTCCGTCGCCATCGGAATATGCTCGCTCTGAATGTCATGCGGCTGCAGCGCGGCGATCTCGCGCTTGGCCGATTGGATGAACCGCGCCAGATCCTCGAGCTCCCGATAGAGCTTGATGTCCGACAGCGTCAGCGTGCCGGTCAGGCTGGAAATGACCTCCTCGACGGCGCGCGTGACCTCCTCGCGGCTCACCTCGGGGCGATTGCTGCGCAGGCCATCGAGGCGCTTGGTGAGGTCGTCGGCGATCGCAAGCTTGGCCATGAAACTGGTTCCTGTGGAGATGTGCAGCGCGGGCGTGTCGTTGGGATCGGCAGTCGGTCAATTGGTCTTCGGATCGGGCATCTGCTTGTGCTCGGCCAGCGCCATGGTGATCGACCGGGCCTTGTCGCCGTCGAGATGGGGCAGGATTGCCGCCACGGCCTTGTCCTTCATCCGGGTCAGCACCTGCATCAGCACCGGCTGTTCAAGCTTGTCGAAGATCGCGGCCGCTTCCTGCGGCTTCATCGCCTCGTAGATGCGGACCAGGCTCTGCAGCCGCTGATCTTCCTGTTCGTCGACCTTGCCGAGCGCGGCATCAACCTGAGATTGCATCTTCTGTAACTGGTCGATCTTTTCCTGCACGCGCTGCTCGGTCGCCTTCAGCAGCAGCTCGCGCCGGTCGAGTTCCTCGCTGCGCTGATCGAGCTCGGCGCGCCGCTTGGACAGGCTCTGCAGCAGCTCGAGTTCACTCGGCGAGAATTTCTGGTTGGCATTCGCCGGCTTGAGCGGATCGGTCCCGGCGGCATCCGTTGTCTTGGCAGGCTCGGCCGCCTTGGCGGGTTCGGCCGGAGCCGCTGCCGCAGGCGCCGGCTGGGCCGGTGCCGCAGCCGGGGCCGGCGCCGCTGCCGAGGCATTCTGGGCAAAGGCGATGCCGGCATCGTGCCAGACCGCGCCGAGGCGGACGGCGAGCATCAGCATCGCCGCGACGATCAGGGATTTCAGGACGCGGTTCAGACCCGGCATCGCTATCTCCGCCCTTCGAGCGCGCAGCAGATCACGTTCGGCGCGCGATTGCGGCGCGGCGCGGTCTGCATCATCGGCCGGCGCGGCTGCGGGCGCCGGAGCCGGGCGCGGAGCCGTCGACGGACCGGCAACCGGAGCTGCTTCCGCCTGCTTCAGCAGGCTGGACAGCCGGCTCTGGGAGCCCTTGGCGTCAGCGGCAACCGCTTCGAGTTCCGGACGGCCCGTCGGCCGGCGGCGCGGGTCGCGGGCGGCGGCGACTTGCGCCGATACCGGCGCTTCAACCGGCGCCGGCGTCTCGCGCTGCGCCCTGAGCACCGCTTCGAGCCGGTCGGCGGCAGTATCGGCCTTCTCGGTGATGAACATCAGATCGGCTCTAAGGGCCTGGGCCCGCTCGACCACTTCATGCAGCGCGCGCCCGGCATCGGCCGCGCCCAGGCGCAGCCCGCCGACGGCCTCCTCGGCCTGCTGCGTCGCCTTCTGCAGCCCTTTGATCATGTCCTGCAGCTGGGCGCGATCCTCGCGCAGCACCGACAGCCGCCGGTTCAGCCGCATGGCATAGACGATGGTCGCGACCAGCAGCGCGGCGACGATTACGTCAAGGATCATCGGCCAGATGGTCATCGCTCTTGCTTCTTCTCCACTTTTTCTTCGATACGGACGGCGATATTGCCGCCCTTCCGCCCCATCTTGCCGTTGAACATCAGCAGGTCGCCGCACAGCAGCTCGACATCGGAAGCCGGCGTCGCGTTGAGCGGCAGGCGGGTGCCGACCTTCCAGTTCAGCACGTCCTTGAGCGACAGCTGGAAATCGTCGAGCACGGCGCGGATCTGGACATTGGTGTGCCAGAGCTCGCCCGCCAGATGGGTTTCCCAGATCGAGTCACGGCCGAATTTCTCGCCCATGAACATCTGCAGCAGCAGCTCGCGCACCGGCTCCAGCGTGGCGTTCGGGAACAGCAGTTCCAGCCGCCCGCCGCGGTCTTCCATGTCGATACGCAACCGCGCGACGATCGCGGCATTCGCCGGGCGCGCGATAGTCGCGAAGCGTGGATTGATCTCAAGCCGCTCGAAGCGGAAATCGACCGGACTCAACGGGTCGAAGGCCGCGGACAGATCGCCGAGCACGACCGTGACCAGCCGCTCGACCAGGTTGCGCTCGATGGTGGTATAGGGCCGGCCTTCGATGCGCATCGCCGCCGTGCCGCGGCGGCCGCCCAGCAACACGTCGACGATCGAGTAGATCAGCGCGGAATCGACGGTCAGCAGGCCGTAATTATCCCATTCCTCGGCCTTGAACACGCTCAGCATGGCCGGCAGCGGGATCGAGTTCAGGTAGTCGCCGAAGCGGGTCGAAGTGATGCTGTCGAGCGAGACCTCGACATTGTCCGAGGTGAAGTTGCGCAGGCTGGTCGACATCATGCGGACGAGGCGGTCGAACACGACCTCGAGCATGGGCAGGCGTTCATAGGAGACCAACGCGGAATCGATGATCGCGCGGATGCCCGATGTGTCGCGGTCACGCGCACTGCCGTCGGAGAAGCCGAGCAGGCTGTCGATCTCGTTCTGGTTCAGCACACGGGTCGAAGTGGGCTCGACGCCCATGGCCGAGGCCATGTCGTCGTCACCGCCGGCGTCGTCCTCGCCGCCGGCCATGGCAGCCCATTCGGCCGCCATGCGCTCTTCTTCTTCCTTGGAAATCTCCGACATGTCGCGCTCTCGCGATCCTATTGAACCAGCATTTCCTGAAACAGCACGTCGTCGATCTTGGCTGGCGACACCGCCGCATTGATGCGCAGCAGCAATTCCTCACGCAAACGGTACAGCCCGGCCGAACCCTTGAGATCCTCGAGCCGCAGCTCGCGCAGATAGGTCTGGAACGTATCGATCACCCGCGGCTGCACGGCCTGCAGCTTGGGGATATCATCCTTGTTCTCGATCTGCAGGCTGACCTTGATCTTGAGGAAATTGCTCTTGCGCCCGCCGGTATTGAGGTTGACCAGCATATCCGGGATGCCGTCGTAGAAGATCTGCTCCTTGGGCGGCGGCGGCGCTTCGGTCTTGGCCACTTCCTCATGCTTGCCGAGCAGCACCTGGGCGATACCGCTGAAATAAAGCCCAGCCCCAGCGGCGATCAGAAGCAGTGCCGGCGCCGCGATGAACAGCAACAGGCGCCGGCTCTTCTTCCGGCCACCGCCGGAAAGCTCGCCAGCACCATCGTCCATCATCTCGTCGGCCATTCCCGATTCCCTAGTCCCGCGCCGTTCCGGAGCCATCCCGGGAAACGTTGGTTAACCATGCGGCAGGTTGATTAAGAACTCGTTTAGCACGACTGACGGGGCGGGCCGATGAAGCGGCGATCGCTACTGGACGAGGACTTCGCGGAACAGGATATCGTCGACATGCGCCGGCTCCAGCGCAGCATTCAACCGCGGCAGCAATTCGTCGCGCAAATGCTGCAGATGTTCGTTGCCGACGACGTCTTCGGCGCCGAGCTGCCGGACATAGACCTGGAACACGTCGACGACGCGCGGGATATAGGCATTGACATGCGGCTGATCGGCCTTGTCGTCGAGCTGCAGGCTGACCGTGAGTTTGACGATGTGATTGCTGCGGCTGCCATGGTTGTTGAGCGTCACCATGATGTCGGGCAGGTCGCAGAACACGACGTCCTCCGGCTTGACTACCTTCTTCGGCGGCGGCGCCGGCTCCGCGGTTTGCGGCTCATCTCCGCCCAGTCCGACCATCTTCTTGAGCGGCGCCCGGAAAAAATAGCCGCCGCCGACCGCCCCGGCGATCAGCAGCGGGACGACGACGATGAGGATGATCCTGCCCCGCCCCATGGTGCGTACCCGTCTCTATGAACGTGGGACACCTAGCCTCAATGCGCTCGGCACCGCAAGCCGGGCGGACCGGAATTTTCTGCCGCCCGGCATCTTCGCCACCCGGCAAGGGCCGCCGTCCCGCAATCGCGAAAGACATCTAATGGGTTGATTTATTGCGCATTATCCGAGTGGCACGGGTCGTGCTCATAGGATCGGGAGCGGCAGAACGCCGACGCTGATCCGAGGTACGGTTCCGATGCAGACCGCAACATATGTCGCCCTGGCCCATCAAACGGCGCTCGAAAGCGGCATCGACGTCATGGTCAACAACCTGGCCAACATGTCGACGCCCGCCTTCAAGGGCGAGACTGTGCTGTTCAGCCAGTATCTGCAACCGGCCCAGGGCGGCGGCGACATCGCCTATGTCCGCGACGTCGGCGTCCGGCGCGATACCAAGCAAGGCAATCTGACTCAGACCGGCAATTCGCTCGATGCCGGCGTCGAGGGCGACGGGTATTTCACCGTCGGCACCACGGACGGCCAGCGCTACACGCGCAATGGCCGCTTCACCCTCGACAATGGCGGCAACCTCGTCACTACGCAGGGCTACCAGCTGCTGTCCGACCAGGGCCAGCCGATCACGCTGCCGGCCAATACGCGGCAGATCACCATCTCGACCGACGGGCAGGTCTCGACCGAAACCGGGCCGGTCGCGAAGATCGGCCTCGCCCATTTCGACAATCAGCAGGATCTCGTCGGCGCCGCCGACGGGCTCTACGTCACCAACGACCAGCCGACCCCGGATACGACCTCGAAGCTGCATCAAGGCACGGTCGAGGAATCCAACGTCAACGCGATCTCGGCCATGACGAAGCTGATGGGGCTGCAGCAGGCCTACACCGGCGCTGCCCAGATCATCGAAGGCGAAGATCAGCGGATCAAGAACGCCATCGACAAGATCTCTCGCGTCGCCTGAGCATAGAAGGAAAGCACCATTATGCGCGCCATGGACATCGCCGCGACCGGCATGCAGGCACAGCAGACGATGGTCGAGGTCATCTCGAACAACATCGCCAATTTGAACACGACCGCCTTCAAGGCCCAGCGTGCCGAGTTCCAGGACCTGCTGTACCAGAACGTGCGCGAGCCCGGCGCCTCCTCCTCGGATGCCGGCACGATCGTGCCGGTCGGCGTGCAGATCGGCATCGGCGTCAAGGCCGCGGCGGTCTATCGCATGAACATCCAGGGCAATCTCAGCCAGACCGGCAATCCGCTCGACCTCGCGATCCAGGGCAAGGGCTATTTCCAGATCCAGCTGCCGAACGGCACCACCGCCTATACCCGCGCCGGCTCGCTGCAGCTGAACAACCAGCGCCAGGTCGTGACCGCAGACGGCTATCTGGTGACGCCGAACATCACCATCCCGCTGAACACGACGGCGATTACGGTCGATAGCAGCGGCCAGGTCCAGGCCCAGATCGCCGGCACGGTCAATCCGCAGGTCGCCGGCCAGCTGACCATCGCCGTCTTCCCGAACGAGGCCGGGCTGCTCGCCATGGGCCAGAATCTGCTGACCGAGACCTTCGCCTCCGGTGCGCCGATCGTCGAGAACCCCGGCTCCAATGATGGCGGCGTGATCCAGCAGGGCTTCCTCGAAACCTCCAACGTCAACGTGGTCAACGAAGTGACCAATCTGATCACGGCCCAGCGCGCCTACGAGATGAACTCGAAGGTGATCGAGGCGGCCGACCAGATGCAGCAGACGCTGAGCAACCTCCATTAACCCCGGTTCCGGGAGCCCATGATGCGCATCGCCCTCAATCTGGCCGCCTCCGCCCTCGCCTTCGGCGCCGTCTTCGCCCTGCTCAACCCCACGGCCGCCTCGGCCGATGCGCCAGTCTCGCTGCGCAATGCGGCGCGGATCACCGGACCCCAGATCAGGTTGGGCGATCTGTTCGACAATGCCGGCGAGCACGCGCAGGACGTCGTCGCCAGCGCGCCGGCGCCCGGCACCTCGCTGCTGTTCGAAACGGCCTGGCTGGTCACGACGGCGCATAATTACGGCCTCGACTGGCAACCGCCCTCGGGCGAGACTGCGATCCGGGTGCAGCGCGCCGCCCGGACGGTCGACAATACCGAGCTGGCCGAACACATCGCCCAGCAGCTCGGTGTGGCCATCGCCAAGACCAAGCTGCAATTCGACACGCAATACCGCATCGAAGTGCCGCTGGGCGACCAGCCCGGCTATGCCGTCGAAAACGCCGAAATCAACCCGACGACCAACCGCTTCACCGCCGAGCTGCGCATTCCGGCCGACAATCAGGCCGCAGCCCCCGTGCGTGTCGCCGGACGTGTCGTGGCGATGACGGACATCCCCGTGTTGTCCCACCCGATGGTGCCGGGCGAGCAGGTTGCCGCCGCCGATGTGACCTGGGCCCAGGTGCCGAGTGCCTCGGTCCCGACCGGCGACGTGACGGATCCGCAGGATCTGATCGGCCGTACGCCGCGCCATCCGCTGCAGGCCGGCCAGCCTTTGCGACCGCTGGACCTACAGGTGCCGATCCTGATCAAGCGCAACGACGCGGTGCTGATCGTCCTGGAGCGGCCGGGGCTCTACATGACCGCCGAAGGCAAGGCGCTCGAAGATGGCGGTCGCGGCGCGGCGATCCGCGTCATCAACACGCAGTCAAACCGCGCCATCGACGCCGTCGTGCTCGCCTCCGGCCAAGTCGCCGTGCGGCCGCCAGGCGTGCAACAGGCTTCGGCGCGTTGAGCCGCCGCACATTTGCCGAGGATCGATCATGAAACGCCGACTTCCGCTCGCCGCGCTCGGACTTCTGGGCCTTTCGCTCGGCGCCTGCACGACCAATGTGGGCGACAAGCTGAACGAGCTCGGCGAAAAACCGGCGATGAGCAAGATCACGGACCCGACCAAGGAGCCGGGCTATCAGCCGGTCACGATGCCGGTGCCGACGCCGGTGGCAAGCAATCATCAGAACGGCTCGATCTGGCAGCCCGGCGCCCGTGCCTTCTTCAAGGACCAGCGGGCAAGCCGGGTCGGCGACGTGCTGACGGTCAATGTCACGATCAACGACAGCGCCATCATGGCGAATGAGACCAAGGGTCAGCGCAATGACAGCGACCAGGTGGCGATGAACAATTTCCTCGGGCTCGAGAAGATCGCGCCCAAAGTTCTCACTCCGTCCTCGCTCATCAACACCTCAGGTGTCCGCAATACCGACGGCAAGGCCACGATCAACCGCCAGGAACAGATCACGGTGCAACTGGCCGCGATCGTCACTCAGGTGCTGCCGAACGGCAATCTGGTGGTCTCGGCCAAGCAGGAGGTCCGGGTCGACTACGATCTGCGCGATGTTTCGTTCTCGGGCGTCGTGCGGCCGACGGATATCGATGCGACCAATACCATCGCCTGGAACCAGATTGCCGACGCCAGGCTGTCCTATTCGGGCCGTGGCCAGAGCGAGGATCTGCAGCAGCCGCGTATGGGTTCGCAGCTGATCGACATTCTCTCGCCGTTCTAACGCCGATCATGCCCCTCGCCCGCCACGCGGGCGAGGGTCTCTCGACGTCGATCGTTCAATCCTCGCGATGCGTACGCTCGAGCCGCTCATGGCGTTCCTGCGCCTCGAGACTCAGCGTCGCGATCGGCCGGGCTTCGAGCCGGCGAACGCCGATCGGCTCGTCGGTTTCCTCGCAATAGCCATAGGTGCCGATTTCGATCCGTTGCAGCGCAGAATCGATCTTGGAGATCAGCTTCCGTTCGCGGTCACGCGTCCGCAGCTCGGTAAAACGATCGGTCTCCAAGGTCGCCCGATCGGTCACATCGGGCTCGGACAGGCTTTCTTCCTTGAGGTGACTCAAGGTCTCCGTCGATTCGGCGAGGAGCTCAGCCCGCCACCGCAGCAATTTCAGGCGAAAATACTCGACCTGCTTGGGGTTCATGAACTCTTCGTCTTCCGATGGGCGGTAGTCCGGTGGAAGAGTAGGCCGCATCACGTACTCCGTTCACCCCCGAGGGTGGGCAAAAACGCGGCGGAGTATATGAATCGTTTCCCGGTCGGGCAAGGCCGCGCTCACGGCTTTTGTGAATGCCTCGACAGCTCGGGAAACCCCCTTGAAAACAAAAGGACTTTCCCTAGCCGGAAAGCCCCTTCCCGGATCGCCGGGTACGGTACGCGGCTGCGCGGCGGCCGGACTCGCGCCTCAGCTCTCCGTATTCGACAGCTTGGCCAGCTCGACTCTCGCCCGGAGTTCGATCTCCTGCAGCACGTCGCGCAGGCTGGGATCATCGACTTCCGCAGAGGATTCGGCGGCCATCCGCGCCAGATCGGACAGCTTGTCGGCGCTGATATGGCCGAGCAGCAGGCCGCGACGGAGATCGTCGAGACGGTCGAGCAGCCGATCGCCGCGCGCGACGGCGCGCTTGCGCCGCGCCATCGCATCAGGCACCTCCTGCAGCGCCATCAGCGCCTCGATGCCGCTCAGCACGGGCGTTGCCGTCACACCGGAAACCGGCGGTTCTTCCTCGGTCCGGAGGTTGTCGGCAAAGCCTCCGGCGCTCCGGGTCTTGCCGTCCTTGCGGATGCCCGACGTACCGACCGAACGGTTGGCTTCGACTTTCATTGCCTGCGAATGCTCCTTCAGCCGTCACCTTACAGGATCCGGCCTGTGCGCTTAACACTTGATTTACGTCCCGGAACGGCGCGGCCCGGCAGATTCTGCCCAGACTCCGCCGCGGGCGGCAGGGAGTGCCGGCCGGCACATCTCGCCCCTTCCGCTCTCTTCTTATAAAACAGTGGGTTAGAGACCGATGCGGACTGGCACGCCGCTCGCTAGGAAGGTGGCATGACCAGACATATCCGCCTCCTCCTGTCCCTCCTCGCCACCACGGCCATGATTTGCCGGGCTTCGACGCCTACGCGACGGTACGGTTGAAGGATATCGCCGATTTCGAGGGCGCCCGCGACAACCTGCTGATCGGCTACGGGCTGGTCGTCGGGCTGCAAGGCTCGGGCGACGACCTGACCCGCGACATCTTTACGCGGGAGAGCCTGATCGGCATGCTGGAGCGCCTGGGCGTCAATGCCCGCGACCCGCAGCTGCGCACCAAGAACGTCGCCGCGGTCATGGTCACCGGCACGCTGCGCGCCGATGCCCGCCAGGGCAGCCGGATCGACATCAATATTTCTGCGGTCGGCGATGCGCTCAACCTGCAGGGCGGCACGCTCGTGGTCACGCCCGCTGCTCGGTGCCGACGGCGAGGTCTACGCCGTGGCCCAGGGGCAGATCTCGGTCGCCGGCTACACGGCGCGCGGCCAGGGCGCCACGGTCACCAAGGGCGTGCCGACGGCCGGCCGGATCCCGAACGGCGCTATCGTCGAGCGCGAGGTCGCCTTCGACATCCGCTCGATGAAGTCGATCGACATCGCCCTGCGCAATCCGGATTTCACCACGGCGGAGCGGATCGCCCAGGCGATCAACACCGGCCTGCACCAGTCGCTCGCCTCCGCCCTCGACTCGGGCACGGTCAAGCTGTCCGTCCCCGACTCGGCGAAGGCCGACATGGTCGGCTTCATCACCTCGGTAGAGCAGCTCCGCGTCGAGCCGGACCAGATCGCCCGCGTCGTCATCGACGAAGCGAACGGCATCATCGTCATGGGCGAGAATGTTCGGATCAGCACGGTGGCGGTGGCCCAGGGCAGTCTGACGGTACGCATCACCGAGACGCCGCAGGTCTCGCAGCCCAATGCCTTCGCCCCGGGCGGCAACGCCGCCGCCCCGCCACTGGCCGGGCGCCGGGCCAAGGCGGCACGCAATTCGCGCCGAATGGCGGTGCCGCGACCACGGTCGTGCCGCGCACCAACATCCAGGTCGACGAACAGAACAACAAGCGCCTGGCCGTGCTGCCGCCGGGCATTACGATCCAGGAACTGGTCAACAGCCTGAACGCGCTCGGCATCGGGCCGCGCGACATGATCTCGATCCTGCAGGCAATCAAGGCGGCCGGCGCCATGCAGGCCGATCTGGAGGTACGCTGACATGGCCTCGGTCGACACCACCACCGCCGGCTTCGACACTGCAAGGCTGGCCTATCAGCAGGCTTCCGCCCGTGCCATGAGCCTGGCGCCGAGCGGCGGCATCCCGCTCGGGGGTACGCCGGCCAAGGCTGCCGCGGTCAAGAAAGCGGCACAGGATTTCGAAGCGATGTTCATGAGCTCGATGCTCGAGAGCATGACCGCCGGCATGAAGCCGGACAAAGTCTTCGGCGGCGGCCAGGGCGAACAGATGTTCCGCTCCATGCTGAACCAGGAATACGGCAAGGCCATGGCCGCGTCGGGCACGCTCGGCATCGCCGATTCGATCGAGCGCGAAATGCTCAGGATGCAGGAGCAAGGCCAGAAATGACCAACCAGCCGATCGCCCTCTCCTCCCCGCGCCTGCTCACCGAACTGATCGCCGTGACCGATCGCCTGTGCGAGCTGCTCGAACAGGAGACCGCCGTGCTCAAGGCGCCGGGCCTGCCAAAGCTCGATCACATCGTCCCCGAGAAGCTCAAGCTTTCGGCGCGCTACGACTCGCTGATGCAGGTCGCGCGGCTGCAGCCGCCGGGCGAGCTGAAGGCCGAGCCGGAAGCGCCCCGCTTGGCGCAATCGCTGACCCGGCTGCAAAGCCTGGCGCAGGACAACGCCAAATCGGTCGACATCCATCTGAAGGCCACGCGGCGCGTGCTCGATCTGGTGGCACGGGCTGCCCGGCGGGCGACGACGACGAATTTCACCTACGGCAAACAGCGGCTCGGCTACGGCATCCGCAGCGAGCGGCATCCGTCGATCTCCATCAACCGGGTGCTGTGATGGCAAGATCGCTGAGCCTCTCCCCATCGCGCCGCGGCCTCGCCGCATGCCGCCGGCCCGTCCGCTTCGGGCGCCGGACCGCGTCGATCCGCCGTCACGGTTTCGTTTGCGATCCCAGCCTGATGCTGCGTTTCGCCTTGGGCCGGCCGCACACGCGCCGGCCCGACTACGCCGCGGAAGGAGCATCGTCATGACCGTCGCGGCGATCGAGTCGGGCGCTGCCAAGGCGAATTCCGGTTCGGCAGGCAATACGAAGCAGGCCGGAAGCGGCGACTTCGCCAGCCTTTTGCCGTCCTCCGATCAGACCGATACGACGCACGAGATGGCGCCCGCACATCCGCATGGCGGCACGCCCGGCAAGGCACCGAGCGGCTCGAAGCCGCCCCATGGCGCGAAGGCCAAGTCCGTGCAGGACGCGTCCACCGCCGGCGGGCCGCCGGCGGCCTCGCAGACCGCGCCAGCAGCCGCGGCTCCGGCAAGCAATGCCGTACAGGGCGATGACCCGGCCACGGATCAATCCGAACAAGCGTCGAGCACGGACTTGCCTTCGACGGACCAGACAGCGCAAGACCCGGCAGCTTCGGCTCCAGCGGCGATCACCGTCCCTGTGCCGCCCGCGCTACTGCCCAAGCTGACGCTGGCGGCAGCGCTCGCCGCGGCCGGCACGACGTCCGCCCAGCAGGCCGCCGCGCCGGACGCCAGCGACCCGACGCCGGCTCCCACCGCCAAACTGGCCGCAGCGGATGCCGGCACGACAGCCGATCAAACGACGGCCCTCGCCGCGGCTGCCGCAGGCATTGCCCAGGCCACCCAGACGGCAAGCAGCCAATCCACGCCAACCGCCGGCGACGACAGCAAGAGCGCTGGAACAGCCCAGCCTGCCCCAGCGGCAAAGGTGCCGGCTCAACCGGCCGACGCGGGTGCTCCGCCGGTGACGGCGGATCCGGTGACGCCCCCGGCCGCCGCTTCGACTGCTGCGGCCCCTCCCGGCCAGAGCACGGCAGTTCGGGACGCCGCAGCTCGGCTGGCAGCCGCGGCCGCCCCCGCAACGCAAACCGACGACGCTTCGACGGCGAGTGCCGCAGCCCCCCGGAAATCCGCCGCGTCGACGGCCGCCTCCGGTACCGTCCGGGTGACGACATCGACGGCAGGCGCCAACCGACTCCAGACCTCGTCGGCATCGGCGCTGCAGGCACAGGAACAAACCGCTCAGCCCGACGGGACCTCTTCCGACGGCTCGGCCGACGCCGGAAATTCGGACGGCGATCAGGTGGATGCCGATCAACTCGCCGCCAATCAGGCCTCCGCCGATCCAAGCGCGCCGGAGAACTCAGATCCTGCGGTCACCGCACCCTTCGTCGTGCCGGACGCGGCTGCCAATCCGGCGCCGGCCCCGACCGTACCGGGCATGCTTGCGGCGGCCCGCCCGTCAACGCTCAAATGCAGGCCGACCACAAGGCCATCACGGCCGAGGCTGCCTCGGCCGTCGGCACCCAAGCCTCAACTTTCGACACAGCCGCACCCGCGGGCACGGCAGCGCCGATGCTGGCAGGCACGAGCGCGGCCAGCGTCGACAACAGCGGCTCGCCGACCGGCGCCGCGCAGAACGCACCCTCCGGGCAGAATACGCCGGCGACGCTGCCGGCGGCCCAGGTCGCGCTCGGCATCAGCCGCAACGCCGGCGACGGCACGCAAAGCTTCACGATGCAGCTGAAGCCCGAAAAGCTCGGCTCGGTCGAAGTCAAGCTGGATGTCGATGCCAAGGGCAAAGCCACCGCCAGCTTCGTCGCCGATCGTCCCGAGACGCTGGCGCTGCTGCGGCAGGACGCGCACCACCTCGTGAAATCACTGAACGACGCCGGCGTCAGCACCGACGCCGGCTCCCTCAACTTCAGCCTGCGCAGCAATTCCGGCGAGTCCTTTTCGGAAGCGCAGGAGCGCCGCAACTCCGGCCAGGGCCTGCGCGACACCGCTTATGGCGGCCAAGCCGAGACCTCGCCCGAACCGTCACCCGCCGCCTATCAGAGCTCCGGCACGAGCCGGCTCTACGATATTCGAGCCTGAGGAGAAACATCATGTCCGTAGGATCCACCGCCAGGCTTCGAGCAGCTCCAACGGCGTCCTGTCGACCTCGAATGCCGGCATTCAGTCGGAGTTCAACACCTTCCTGACTCTGCTCACGACCGAGCTGCAGAACCAGGATCCGTCGTCGCCGATGGATACCAATCAATTCACCTCACAGCTGGTGCAGTTCTCGCAGTTGGAGCAGACGCTGAACACCAACTCGGACCTGCAGACCCTGATCACCGGCCAGCAGACCAATTCCATGGCAACGGCGCTCGGCTATATCGGCCAGACGGTTCAGGCAAGCGGCGGCAATTTCGTGCTCGACGGCACGGACGCCGACTCGCTGAACTACACCCTGGCCTCCAGCGCCAAATCGGCCACGATCAATATCCTGAACTCCAGCGGGCAGACGGTGGCGCAGATCGCCGGCACGACGGATTCCGGCTCGAATACCGTCAGCTACAACGGCACCTTTCCCGGCCAGCCGACCCTGCCCGCCGGGCAGTACAGCTTCACGGTCACCGCCCTCGACAGCACCGGCACCGCCATCCAGTCGACGGTTTCGACCACGGGTGTCGTGACTGGCGTCGACAACACCAATGGCGTCGTCAATCTTCATATCGGCAATCTGATCATCCCGGAGAGTTCGGTCACCCAGATCACCGGCGCGAGCAGCAGTTGAATTTAAAGAGTCTCAATTCTCTCTTTTTTTCGCTTTTACGGTTTCTTAAGTCAGAAACCGCAACACTGCTGATATGAGAAGCGCGTCCGCTAAGCACGTGACGGCGCGTCCCGACGACACTTCCGCCTTGGTCGACCAATGTGATTTCGGTCGGCCTTCGGGCGCTGTGACCGACGCGGATCTGCCGTCGCCAAACACGAAACGCTGGGTCATTCGGCGCAAGGCCGAAGTGGTCGCAGGCGTTCGCAACGGTGTCATCAGCCTCGAAGAGGCATGCCGGCGCTACAAACTTTCCATTGAAGAATTTCTGTCCTGGCAGCGGCTCATCGAAAGCCACGGTCTCGCAGGACTGCGCGCGACACGTCTGCAAGACTATCGCCCGGTGGCCAAAGCTGAATAATTCGCTAAGGCCAAAATTTCGACTGCAGCCACTCCCGACCAATTCTTGAGCAGTCACTAGGCAGTTTTTGCCGGGATTAACGGCTCGTTTACCCAGGCGAGGCTATGACTGACTCGTCCGGTCGCTCTTCGCGCCAATCCATGCCTTCATGGCGATCGGCGAGCAACGGAGAGATCCCATCGTGGGAGCCTTTGTACAGACGCTGCAGAAGCTCGGCACGGTACGCCTGGCCGCCATGGCCGGCGTGGGCGTCGCTCTGATCGTTTTCTTCATTTTCCTCGCGACGCGCCTGACCAGCCAATCCTACGGGCTGCTCTATAGCGATCTGGATCTGAAGGACAGCGCCCAGGTCGTCTCCAAGCTCGACGCGATGAACGTCCCCTATCAGGTCAAGGGCGACGGCAGCACCATCATGGTGCCGGCCGATCAGGTCGCCCGGCTGCGCCTGACCATGGCGGAGACCGGCATCCCGCATGGCGGCTCGATCGGCTACGAGATCTTCGACAAGAACGACGCGCTCGGCACCACCAGCTTCCAGCAGGGTGTCAACGAGATGCGCGCGCTGGAAGGCGAACTCGAGAAGAGCATCACCTCGATCAACGCGGTGGACCAGGCCCGGGTCCATCTGGTCCTGCCGAAGCGCGAGCTGTTCTCCCGCGACAAGCAGGAACCGTCGGCCTCCATCGTCCTCAAGATCCGCGGCAATGCACCGCTCCTGTTCGACGAGGCGACCAGTGCGCTCGACACCCATACCGAGCGCGAGATCCAGCAGAATCTACGTGAACTGAGCCGTGGCCGCACGACGCTGGTGATCGCGCACCGGCTGTCGACCGTGGTCGATGCCGACGAAATCATCGTGCTGAGCGACGGCCGCATCGCCGAACGGGGCTGCCATTCGGATCTGATCGAACAAGGCGGCCGCTATGCCGAAATGTGGCGCCGGCAACAGGAAGCCGTCGAAGCCGGGGCGCCGATCGCGGTGCCACCGCCCTATCACCAGCCGGCGTGACGGTGCGGCGCAAAGGCATATTGACGAATATAGCACGAATGCTATTTTTCCGGCCGGCCAGCCCCACCGTATAGCGAGCGTATATCGGCTTCGGATGACGTGGATCGTCGAGACCTTAAGCCCTTTCGTCGATGCCGAGATAGCGGCTCTGCCAAAAGATATGCAAGCTGCTTTCCTGCGTTTAGCGGAGCGCATTGAGGCGGTCGGCTTGGAAGGAATTGGGCAACCCCACATCAAGCATCTTCGCGACAAGCTATGGGAGATGCGTTTCGGCGGACGCGACGGCATAGCCCGCGCTATCTACGTCACTGCGGTAGGTCGCCGTATCGTCGTGGTGCATGTCTTCGCGAAGAAGACGCAAAAGACACCTGCGGCAGCACTGAAATTGGCGGAGCGGCGAGCAAGGGAGATCGAGCCATGACCAGCCTAGCGAAGCTCCGGCAGCAGCTATTGGCCGACCCGGAAGTTAAAGCCGAATACGATCGGCTCGGTCCGATTTTCGCCGTCGTCGGCGAAATGATCGAGGCGCGCCAGGCTGCCGGCTTGACTCAATCGGAAATCGCAGCGCGCATGGGCACATCGCAATCCGTCATCGCGCGACTGGAAAACGCCCGGCACATGCCGACCTTCGATCTTGTCATTCGCTACGCCGCCGCGGTCGGACGCCGCCTCGACATCCATCTCGTCCCGAACAGCGGTGGGCACAACGTCTGAACGCGGGTCTCCACGGCGACTATGCCTGAGGCAAATATCGGTAGTGCCCCGTGATCGTGAAGACAAACAGCACGTCTTCGAGGCGCGTGCCCGCACCGATATTGTGGATCACCAGCGGTCGGCCATCCTGCATCCGGTCGGCGACCAGACCGATATGGGCTAGGCGGCCGGGGAGTTGCCAGGTCACGATGTCGCCCGGCTGATAATCGCGCGGGCTGTCGGTCACCGGCAGGCTCTGGCCGTGACGCCGGAAGAAGGTCGCCAGATTCGGCACGCGGCGATGATCGATATTCGCGTCGGGATGCGCCATGTGCCAGATCCGCGGATAAGCGGCGAAGTCGTGGCGCATATCCTGGTTGACCAGCGCCTGCAGATCGATGCCGAGCCGGCGATAGGCGCGGATCACCACGTCGCTGCACACGCCGCTCGCTATCGGCACGTCACCACCGGGAAACGGGATCCGGCGATAGCTCGGATCATAGGACAGGGTCACACCGATCTGGGCGTAGCCGCCCTCGACCAGACGCTTGGGCAGGGCTTCGGATGAGTATGCCTGGGCGAGCGCCGGCCAAAACAACAGCGTGACGAGAACGGCGCGCAGCATCGTGTAGCCTCCAGGGGAGCCCGGCGATGCTGCTCGGGGATCATGGTGTTTTCGCGGCAAGGATCCCGTCGAGCCAATCCAGAATACGCTGGTTGAACAGCGCCCGCGCGCCCGCTTCGCAATGGGCGCCCGCCCCTTCCGCGGCGGCGAAGGCGATGAAGGCCTTGGGCACGGTCAGCCCGTCATAGAGCTTGCGGGCGGTCACCCCGATCTCGTCCTCCTCGGCCGAACAGACCAGGGTCGGGCAGCGGATCCGGCCGACGCGGTCGGCCAGGCTGTAGTCGCGGGTCAGTTGGAGATAGGCCAGCGGGCTGTCGACGCCATGGACCCAGAGTCCGCGCCGCAGCCCCCACCCGGCCGTCGGATGGCGCAGCCGGCGGCGCAGCACTGTATCCAACAGCCTGAGCACGACGGGGTTGCCGCGCCGGACCGCGCCGAGCAGGAAGCCCGGCAACCGGCTCTCCATCTCCTCATAGAGCGAGACATTGCCCGGATCGGCGATGCAGGCGGCGAGCCGGCCCTCGGCAGTCGCTGCGCGCGGCGCCAGATAGCCGCCGAAGCTGACGCCGAGCAGCGCAATGCGCGCCGGATCGATCTCCGGGCGGGTCAGGGCGAAATCGACCACCGGTCCGATTACCGCCTCCCAGTCCGGCCGGAACACCAGCCCGTCCTCGATGATCGCCTGGCCCTGGCCCGGCCCGTCGAAGGCGATACAGCTATAGCCGCGCTCGACGGCGGCGGCGGCGCTGAGGAACCACGCCTCCTCCGCCGTGCTGTCATAGCCGCCATTGACGATCAGAGCCGGCTGCCGACCCGCCGCCCCGGCTGCGCGGAACAGCCAGCCATGGAGCGACGTGCCTTCATACGGAATGGCGATCCGCTCGGCTTCCGGCATCGCCTCGGCAAAGGCGGTGCGCTGGTGGCGATAGGCGTCGACGACCCGCGGGTCGACCGGCGCACCGATCAGGAAAGTATAGGCGGCCCGGAAGTAGTTGGAAGCGCGCAACAGGCAGGCACGCCGGCCGGCGGAACTCCGCTCTGCCTCGGCAAGCAGCCTCTCGGCCATCGCGTACCAGGCGCGGTACCAGCTCTCGCCGTCCGCTCACGGATCTGCCGCGCCACCGCCAGGCACTCGCCCAGCTCGGCACCGCCATAGGTGCCGTGTCCCGCAGTGCGCAGCCATTGCGCGGCGAACAGCTCGTCCTTGAAAATCGGCGTCATGACGTTCCGCTCCGCACTGCGAGACTGCGCAGCTTCCGCAGGTCAGTTACACCTCATTGCGGATTTCCCGCAGTCCTTCAAGGATTCTACCCTCACTGCGCGCGTTTCGCGTGCAAGGTCGAAAGGCCCGCGCTATAGCATCGATAGGGTCTTCGAAAACCGCACCTCGGGGGAGGATAATTAATGGCGATTGAAGCGCTTTCCGGCTGGACCAAGGAACAGAGACACGTCGTCGCTGCCAGCTTTCTCGGCTGGACGCTGGATGCGTTCGATTTCTTCCTGATGGTCTTCGTGTTCAGCGATATCGAGAAGGAGTTCGACGCGCCCGACTGGTTCGTCGCGTTCACCATCACGCTGACCTTGGGCGTGCGCCCGCTCGGTGCGCTGATCTTCGGCCGGGCGGCCGATCATTTCGGGCGGCGGCCGACCTTGATGGTCGACGTCATCCTCTACGCGATACTCGATTTCGCTTCCGGCTTCGCGCCCAATCTCACGACGCTGCTGATCCTGCGCGCCCTCTTCGGTGTCGCCATGGGCGGCGAATGGGGCGTCGGCGCGTCGCTCACCATGGAATCGATCCCGCCCAAGGCGCGCGGGCTGGTCTCGGGCCTGCTGCAATCGGGCTATCCGACCGGCTTCCTCCTCGCCTCGGTCGTCTACGGCCTGCTCTATTCCCATATCGGCTGGCGCGGGCTGTTCATGGTCGGCGCCGCACCGGCCTTCCTGGTGCTCTATATCCGTCGGCACGTCCCGGAATCGCCCGGCTGGGAGCGCAGCACGGAAAAGCGCGGCTCCATCCTCGACATGCTGCGCCAGCATTGGAAGCTGGCGATTCTATGCCGTGCTGTTGATGACCGCATTCAACTTCTTCAGCCATGGCACGCAGGACGGATTTCCGAACAAGTTCCTGAAAGGCCAGCTCGGGCTGCAGCCGCCCGAGATCAGCCGGACCATGATCATCTTCAATATCGGCGCGATCTGCGGCGGGCTCAGCTTCGGCTCGATCTCAGAATGGCTGGGGCGGCGCTGGACCATCATCATCGCGTCGCTGCTGTCGATCCTCGCCATCCTGTTCGTGACGCACTCGACCGACATCGTCACGGTCACGATCGGCGCGTTCCTGATCCAGTTCATGGTGCAAGGTGCCTGGGGCGTCGTCCCGGTCCATCTCAACGAGTTGTCGCCTGATGGCGTGCGCGCAACCTTCCCGGGCTTCGTCTATCAGCTGGGCAATTTCATCGCCTCGATAAACCTGAACCTTCAGGTCTGGATCGCGAGCCTCTTTGCGGGACAGTTCAGTATCGCGATCGCCATCGTCGGCACGGTGGCCGCCGCATCGATCGCGCTGCTGACCCTGCTCGGCAAGGAGCGAAAAGGCGTCGCTCTCCGATGACGCGCCAAGGCGGCCGGGTCAGCCCGGCCGCCTCCGGGTCTGGTAGATCGCGGCCACGAAAGTCGCGATCGACACGAGGGTGATGACCACCGTGGCCAGGGCGTTGATCTCCGGATTGAGGCCGAGCTTGACCTTCGAGAAGATCAGCTGCGGCAGCGTGGTCGAGCCCGGTCCGGAGACGAAAGAGGTCGTGACCAGATCGTCGAGGCTGAGCGAGAACGCGAGCAGCCAGCCGGCCAGCAGCGCCGGCGCCATCAGCGGCAAGGTGATCAGGAAGAAGACTTGGACCGGCTTGGCGCCCAGATCCGCCGCCGCTTCCCTCGACCGAGATGTCGGTATCGACCAGCCGGCTCTGCACCACCACGGCGACGAAGGCCGCGGTGAAGGTGATGTGCGCGATGATGATGGTCTGCATGCCGCGCGCCGGCCAGCCGATCAGCTCTTGCAGCCCGACGAACAGCAACAGCAAGGAGATGCCGAGGATGATCTCGGGCATGACGAGAGGAGCCATCACCATGCCGGCAAACAGGGTACGGCCGGCGAAGCGGCGAAAGCGCGCCAGCACATAGCCGGACAAGGTGCCGATGACGAGCGCTCCGGTCGCGCTCGACATGGCGATGATCAGCGACAGCTTGGCCGCGCTCAGGATCGCGTCGTCCTGCAGCAGCGCGTCGTACCACTTGGTCGAGAAGCCCGACCAGACCGTAACCAGCGTCGATTCATTGAAGGAATAGACCACGACCGAAACGATCGGGCCGTAGAGGAACAGCAGCCCGAGCACCAGTGCCGTAGGCAGGAACCAGCCGGTGCGAGTCATGACTTTGCCGCCTCCCGAGCCTGGGCCCGCTGCAACAGCATCATCGGCACGACCAGCAGCACGACCAGTGCCACCGCGACGGTCGAAGCGACCGGCCAATCCGGTTCTGGAAGAATTCGTTCCACAGCACGGTGCCGATCATCAGCGTATCCGGCCCGCCCAGCAGCGTCGGGATGATGAACTCGCCGACGGCCGGAATAAAGACCAGCAGCGAGCCGGCGATGATGCCCGGCATCGACAGCGGCAGGGTGATGGTCAGGAAGGCGCGGACCGGCTTCGCCCCCAGATCGCTCGCCGCCTCGAGCAGCGAGATGTCCATCTTCTCCAGTGTCGAATAGAGCGGCAGGATCATGAACGGCAGATAGGCGTAGATCATGCCGATATAGACCGACGTCTGGGTGTTCATGATGTTGAGCGGCTGGTCGATCACGCCGAGCCAGATCAGGAAGTTATTCAGCAGCCCGTTCTGCTTTAGGATGCCGATCCAGGCATAGACCCGGATCAGGAACGAGGTCCAGAACGGCATCACCACCAGCATCAGCAGCGGCGCGCGCCATTGCGGCTTGGCCCGCGCGATGCAATAGGCCATCGGGTAGCCGATCAGCAGGCAGGCAATAGCGGTGACTGCCGCATTCCGCACCGAACTCAGATAGGCGATGACATATTGCAGGTCCGAGAACAGATAGGTGTAGTTCTCGGGATGCAGGTTCAGCGTCCAGGAGCCGTCGTCGCCCGTGCCGAACAGCGGCTCATAGGGCGGGATCGCCACCACCGAGGTCGAAAAGCTGATCTTCAGCACGACGGCGAAGGGGACGAGGAAGAATACGATCAGCCACAGATATGGCGCCCCGATGACGAATGCGCGCCCCGGGATCCGGCCGAACGGCGTGCGCTGGATCAGCCGCGCCAGCGCGTTCATGCGCCGACCACGAGGCTGCAGGCCGGCTCCCAGCCGATCTCGATCGGTTCCTCGCGCTTGAAGGGCTGATCGGCCCAGCGCCCCCGGCTCGGTACGGTGACCGTGACGGATTTACCGGTGGCGAGCGTCACATGGTAGACGCAGCTGTCGCCCAGATAGGCGATGTCCTTGATCGTGCCGGGCAAGCGATTCGGCAGGTCGCCGGCATCGCCCGCCTTGGCCAGCGCGACCCGCTCGGGCCGGACGGCGACGCAGACCGTCTCGCCGAGATGCCGGTCGGGGCAATTGGTCGCCAGCAGCTCGGCCCCGGCCTCGGCGCTGGCGATCACGCCGGTGCCGCCGTCAACCTGCTTCAGCGTGCCCTCGAACAGATTGACCGAGCCGATGAAATCCGCGACGAAGCGGTTCTCGGGCTCCTCATAGATCTCGCTGGGCGTGCCGACCTGGACGATCTGGCCGCGATTCATCACGGCGATCCGGGTCGACATGGTCATCGCCTCTTCCTGGTCATGCGTGACCATGACGAAGGTGATGCCGACCTGCTCCTGGATATTGACCAGCTCGAACTGGGTCGCCTCGCGCAGCTTCTTGTCGAGAGCAGATAAGGGCTCATCCAGCAATAAGACCTTGGGCCGCTTGACGATGGCGCGGGCCAGTGCCACGCGCTGGCGCTGGCCGCCGGAAAGCTGGGTCGGCTTGCGCTTGGCGAATTCCGCCATCTGCACCAGCTCCAGCACATCGCCGACCCGGCGCTTGATCTCCCCCGCCTCGACCCCCGTCGCGCTTGAGGCCGAAGGCGATGTTGTTCTCGACGCTCATATGCGGGAACAGCGCATAGGACTGGAACATCATATTGACCGGCCGCTCATAGGGCGGTAACGGCAGGATATCGACGCCATCGATGGTGATCGAGCCGGAATCCGGCGTGATGAACCCCGCCAGCATGCGGAGCAGCGTGGTCTTGCCGCAGCCGGAGCCGCCGAGCAGGGAAAACAGCTCGCCGCGATAGATGTCGAGCGAGACCTCGTTGACGGCCACCTGATCGCCGAAGCGCTTGGTGACCCGGTCGATCCGGATGAAGGGCTGCGCGCTCGGATCGCGCCACGGTTGGGTTTCCCGCACGGAAGGTGCCATCGCGCGCTCTGATCTCCGCTAGCCAAGCCCGGAAGACGCTGCGCCCACCCCCGGACCGCAACGCCTATAGACTTGATTAGCGTCCGGTCTTGATCTTTGTCCAGAGCCGGGTGCGCAACCGATCGATTTCAGGTGTGGAAACCATCACGGCGAACAGTTTCTTCTCCAATTCGGCGGGCGGATAGATCGCCGGATCGTGCAGCACCTCCGGCTTGATGAAGGCATCCGCGTCGCCGTTGCCGCTCTCGATATAGATCGTGTTCACGGTATCCGCGATCACCTTCGGATCCATGATGTAGTTCAGGAATTTATAGGCCGCCTCGACATGCTGAGCATCGGCCGGAATGGCGAAGGTGTCGATATAACGCTGCGTGCCTTCTTCGGGCAGCGCGGTCACGATGGTGACGCCCTTGCCCGCCTCATTGGCCCGCCGGCGCGCCAGGTTGATGTCCGAGGAATAGCCCCAGGCCAGGCAGATATCGCCGTTCGCCAGATCGTTGATGTATTCGGAGCTGTCGAATTTGCGGATATAGGGCCGCAGCTTCTCGAGCAAATCCGCCGCCTTCTGCAGATCCTCCGGCTTCTGGCTGTTCGGGTCGAGGCCGAGCGACTTCAACACTTCCGGAAACACGTCGACCGGCGTGTCGAGCATGGTGATGCCGCAATCCTTGAACTTCGCCAGAATCTCCGGATCGAACATCATCTTGATGCTGTTGACCGGCGCGTCGGGCATGATCTGCTTGATCTTGTCCGCGTTGTAGCCGACCGCCGTGGTGCCGGTCATCCAGGGAATCGCATGGGCGTTGTCCTTGTCGAACGCCGCCATGCGCTCGAGCAGCGCCTTGTTCAGATGGACGTAGTTCGACAGCTTGCTCTTGTCGATCGCCTGGTAGAAACCGCCCTTGACCTGGCGCGCCAGGAATGGCGTCAGCGACGGACCGACCAGATCATAGCCGGAATTGCCGGCCGCCAGCTTGGCTTCGAGTGTCTCGTTGGAATCATAGGTGTCGTAATTGACCTTGATGCCGGTCGCTTTCTCGAAATCCGGGATGGTGTTTGGCGCGATATAATCGGACCAGTTGTAGATGTTCAGCACCTGCTGCTCGGCTTGCGCCGAACCGCCGGCCATCACCAGAACCATCGCCAGAATCGGGGAAAAAAGCTGCCGCACCACGCCTCCACTCGTTGCTCGCTCGCCGGCCCGGGGTGGCGGACTCGCCCGCTCTTGCCGCTGGGGAGAGCGGGTTGAAACCGGATGGCATCCGATCAATTCCGCGGGGGGTTGTCAAGGGAGGGTGGCTGGCAAAAACTGTCGTTTCCGAGCGCTCCGAGGAGCCTCGTCGGTCTGCACCGATGCGAGGCGCCGTCCGTCAGACGGCTACGATCGCGCCCGTTACGTCAACACGGGCCCCGGAGGCTTCGAAGGCGGCATTCTGCCGAGCGATGATCTCGGCGGCGGTCTCGCCATTCGAATCCCAGGTGCTGTGCGCGTCGCCGACCACCGTCACTGCAAGGCCGCACGACAACGCACCATCGACCGTGGCAGCGACGCAGCATTCCGTTTGCGCGCCGAACAGGATGACCTCGGTCGCGCCGAAACTCGCCAGCCAGGCGCCGAGCGCGGGTTCGCTGAAGGCGTCGCCGACGGTCTTCGAGAAGGTCGGCTCATCCTCCGCCTGGCCGAGCGCCGGCCAGACCGGCCAGCCAGGTGCGCCGGGCACCAGCTCGTCGCCCGCCGGGCCGTCGTGCCGGATAAAGGCAATTTTGCGCCCGCTCTCCCTCGCCCACGCCAAGACCCGGCGCACGCGCTCGACCAGCCCATCGGCAGCGTGGATCGGCGGCAGATAGTTGCTGTCGAACATCGCCGTCTGCAGGTCGATGACGAGCACCGCAGCGACGCGTGCATCACCAGAATCGATCATGCCGATAGCCTAGCCGTCCGGGACGAAGCGTCAAGGACCGCGCGGCGCGCGGCAGCACGAGGACATCGCTTCGCGCCCAAGACTGGGAATCGAAAAGGAGAACATCGCACCCGGACCATCATTCGGCGCCGCCCTCAACCAGCCCCGGTGGTGTTCGATGATGAAGCGGCTGACGAATAAACCGATCCCCATCCCCGAGCGCTTCGTGGTGTAGAAGGGCTCGAAGAGCCTCTCGGCAATCTGGAAATCCAGGCCGACGCCCGAATCGCTGACGCTGAGGCGCACCCGATCTCCGTCCTCTTGCTCGGTTCTGACGACAAGCCGGCGCGAGCGATCGTCGATACTGTTCATCGCCTCCAATGCGTTCAGGAGCAGGTTCAGGATGACCTGCTGAAGCTGCACACGATCCCCGATCACGGGCGGCAGATCTTCCGCCAGCTCGGCCCGCAGGCTCACCCGATGCCGTTGGAGGTCGCTCTGCAAAAGCGTGAGCAACTCGCGAGTGACCTCGTTCAGTTCGACCGATCCAATTTTGGGTTCCTTCTTGGTGAAGAGGGCATGCAGTCGCGCAATGATCTCCGAGGCGAGCCGAGCATCACGCAGCGCGCGCCGTACCGTTTCGAGCGCGCCCGCGACATTCGGTGGATCGGCCGTCAGCATCCTGAGGCAGGTACTGGCATTGATGACGATCCCGGACAAAGGTTGGTTGACTTCGTGCACGATCGACGCCGAGAGCGGGCCCAGGCTGACGACCCGCGCTACATGCGCGAGCTCCGATCTGGCCTTGCCCAGCGCGGCTTCTGAAAGGCGGCGCTCGGTCACATCCTGTATCGCGCCGATATATTCGAGGTGCCCATCCGGGTCGCGAGCCGCGTGAGCCGTCATCCGCACATATTTGATCGACTGGTCGGGCATCAGAAGGCGATGCTCGTGCTCGATATCGTTGCCGTCGCTACGTGCGCGCTCAAGGGCCTCACACACTGACGGGTGGTCGACCGGGTGGATTCGCGATCGGATGAGCCCGAGCGTAACCGGCTGGCTCTCGTCGAGCTCAAGGATGCGATGAAGCTGGCCGGACCCTATGACCTCGTCCGTCGAGAGCCGCCAGACGAAGCTGCCGGTGCAACTGAGCCGCTCGGTTTCGGCAAGAGCGGCTTCGCTCCGCCTGATCGTCACAGCCAGCCTCGCATTCTCGATGACGATGCTCGCGACATGCGCGACCCCGGCAATAAGGTTCTGTTGAAATGGGGTCGGCCGCGCGGGAGATCGCTGCAGAATGGCGAAAATACCCAATACGCTTCCCGCCGGAGAACAGATCGGAGTGCACCAACAAGATCTTAGCCCATGCGCCAGTGCGAGAGAGCGGAATTCCGAAGCTTGCCACAACGGATCCGAGTCCAGGTCCGCCGCAATCACCTGGGTCATCAAATATGCCGCTCTTGCACAGGGCCCGGAGTCAGACCGCACGGGCAGCCCGCAAATCGCGGCGTTGAAGCTCGCAGCAAGGCCAGGGGCTGCGCCGGTTCGAACTGTCGGTCCGCGCCAATCGATCAAATAGATGCCGCAGCGGCATTCGCCGGAAACCTCCTCGACGAATCGACAGACGCTGTCGAGGGTCTCGGACAATGTGCCGCCCGATCGCGCCAGTTCCAGCAACCGGTTGTCGCTGGCGCGCCAGAACGCCGGCGCCGTTCGCTCATAAGCCGCTTGGCCGGCGCCATTTTGCGGGTGGCCCTCCCGAGAGAATTCGCACGCTATCGTCATGACAACGCCCTCCCATTCTCCTGTAGCCTCATCTTTCATCACTTTCGCCTAAAAAAATAGATAAAATAGGTCGAGCCGTCAATAGCTGACATTACCCGCTCTCCGAAAAGGGGCCGCTACGGGGCCGATCGGGCGCAGTTCATAGGACCGCAGGAGAGGTACGCGGTCGGCAACATCGCCAGTGACGGAATTTATGCGTAATATATAGGCAAAAGCGCTACAATGGTCTTCGTGATACGATCCGCCTCGAAAGCAGGAATAATGGCGATAACGGGCAATAGTCAGCAGGAAGTGCTGAACCAACTCATGGACCGCAAATCCGGGGCAACCCTGGACGAGCTGGTCGCCGCGATCGGCTTAAGCAGAACGGCAGTGAACCAGCATCTGATGGCGCTTGAGCGCGACGGCTATGTCCGGAAGGCTGCGACGCGCAAGACCGGCGGTCGTCCACAGAATGTCTATATCCTGACCGAGGACGGCACCAACCTCTTCCCCAAGCAATATTCGTGGTTCTCGAAGCTGCTCATCCAGACGCTGCGCGAGCAGGTCGGCGCCGAGAAGGTGTCGCAGTTCATGTACGACCTCGGGGTAAAGCTGTCCGCCGGTCTCATTCCCCGCCTCGTCGGCAAGACCAGGGCTGAGCGTATCGCCGAGATCGTGAACATCATGAACGAGACCGGATTTCTCGCCAGAACCCTCTCGCCGGAGAATTCCGACAAGCTTCTGCGCGTGGAATGCAAGAACTGCGTCTATCACGACTTGTCGAAAGACTATCCGGAGGTCTGCCGGTTCGACATCGGATTTCTGTCCGGACTGATGGGCGCCGAAGTCGAGCATCAGGCGTGCGTGCAACGCGGCGATGACGTCTGCCGCTTTCGTTTCGTCCCGCCGGCATAGAGCCGGCCAGCCACTCGCACCAACCCACGGGGGCAACGATGACTATCGATTTCACGCTGACCAGTGCGCAGCAAAGGCTGCAGCGGAACGCCCGGGAATTTGCCGTCGATATTCTCCAGCCCCTGGTCAAGGCAGCAGACGAAGAGCCCGACACGCAGAAGGCCTTTCAAAGCCTCAAGGGGGCGTATGTCGAGTGTCACAAGCTCGGCTTCGCGATGGGGTTTCTGCCGAAACAATATGGTGGCGGCGGCGTCAGCAACGTCGACCTCCAGATCGTCGCCGAAGAAATCACGGCCGTCGATCCCGGGTTCGCGACCATTCTTCTGGTGAACGGCTTGGCGCTCATGCCCCTAGCCTGGTTCGGCTCGGAAGAGCAGAAGCGGAAATGGATCGGCGAAGCGACCAGTGACCCGCGCGGCGAATACATCGCCGGCTGGACGGTGAGCGAGACCGCGGGCACCCCCGGGGGAACGGCCAACTTCGATCATCCGGGGCCGCATCCGACCGGGATCGGATTGGCTGCCGGGCTCGATAAAGGACGCGGCGAATATGTTCTCAACGGTACGAAGCACTGGCCCTGCAATGCCGGCGGCTGGGATCTGAAGGGCGCGAATGTCAATATCTGCATCGTGCGGACGGATCCGCAGCAGGGCGGCAAGACAGGTCTCAGCGCAATCATCGTCCCGCGCGGGACACCGGGCGTGACCTATAAGCAACCGATCTCCAAGCTCGGCCATCGGCTCTGTCAGAACAACTCGATCGTCTTCGAAGACTGCCGTGTCCCGGAGGAAAACGCCTTCGCGATCGGCGATGGCGACCTCGTGATCAGCAAGGCGTTTACCTGGTCCGGGCCGGTCGCTGCCATTGCGGCAGTGGGTGTCGCCCGCTCCGCCTATGAATATGTGCTGAAATGGGCAAAGACATACACGGCCGGCGGGAACTTGCCGATCCTCCATCACCAGGCGGTCGGCTATCTGCTTGCAGACGTCGCGATGAAGATCGAGGCGTGCCGCGCCTTCTCCTGGAAGGCGGCGCATTATCTGGACCTGCACGATTCCGAGGGCCATGCCGTGGGCGCGATGGCCAAGGTCTTCTGCGGCGAGACGCTGTTCAATGCCGTGTTCCGTGCAATGCAGGCGATGGGCGTAAATGCGCTCGACAGGGCGCATCCGATCGAGAAATTTCTGCGCGAAGCCGCTGTTTTTCCGCTCTACGATGCCGGCAATATCGGCATGCAGATGCGCAAGATTTGGGGCGTCATGCTCGATGACGAGTTCGATCCCAGAGCGATCGCCGATTCGCGGCCGATCGCCTTCAAGAAATCCATGGAGGGTGTCGGAACACTCGTTTCACCCGGGGAGTAAGCGGCTGGCGCGCTGGACGCGCCCTAGCCGGTCACCCGCCGGAGAAACACGCTCGTCTTCGCCAGCGCCGCCCGCGCCTCCGGCATGAAGGGGGCGAAGAGTTGCCAGACATGCGGCAGCTTCGGCCAGATCTCGAACTCGACCTGGACTCCGGCGGCGCGTGCCTTGTCGGCCAGGCGGGTCGAATCGGCGAGCAGCACTTCCGCGCCGCTGGCCTGGATGAAGAGCGGCGGCAGCCCGGTCAGATCGGCATAGAACGGCGAGGCGAGCGGATCCGTACCCGGCGTGTCGCCCAGATAATAAGCGGCGCCGTCCCTGATGCCGCCGCCATGGAACATGACGTCGGTACGGTCGTTGCTGACCAGCGTCTCGCCCGTGCCGGCGAGATCGGTCCAGGGCGAAAACAGGATGGCGCCGGCCGGCAGCGGATCGCCGGCCGCGCGCAGCGACAGCAGGGTCGACAGCGTCAGCCCGCCACCGGCCGAATCGCCGCCGATGACGATCCGACTGGCGGCAATGCCGTCGGCGAGCAGCGCCCGATAGGCGGCGACCGCATCCTCGACCGCAGCCGGAACCGGTGCTCCGGCGCCAGCCGATAATCGAGCGAGAAGACCCTAGCCTCTGCCTGTGTGGCAAGCGCGACCGTGATCGGGCGATGCGTTTCCGGCGAGCAGAAGAAATAACCGCCGCCATGGAGATAGAGCAGCGTGCGGGCTGGCATCGACCCGCCATCGGGCTCGATCCACTCGCCCTTGAGCGGGGCCGCGAGCGACGGCCGGAGGCGCCAGCCGGGCGGCACGCGCGCCGGAACGGCCGGCTTGGCCGTGGCGGCGCGCGCCTTGGCGACGTCGAGCCCGCGCTTCGACAGCGGCTTCATCCGGTATTTCAGAAAGGTCGAGACCACAAAATTCTGCCAGCTCACACCACCCTCCCCACTCGCCGCCGAGACTTCAGCACGACGATGGTCGGCGTGACAACCGAAACGAAGATTCATAGTTTCGCCCGCTGCACGACGATAGACTGGTGCGGCATCGAAGGAGGATTCCATGTCCCGTCGCCTGCGGCTCCTGGCCGGCGCGCTCGTTGCCGGCCTGTCGTCGATCCCCAGCCTGGCGGCCGATCCGCCCGCGCTGCCGAGCGCGATGTGCGCGGCAGCGGCACCACATGGCGTACCGAGGAGCCTCGAAGCCTGGGCCAAGGGCGCGCAAATCTTCGACGGACTCGGCGATTTTCACCGACCCGTCACGACAGGCTCGGTCGAGGCGCAGCGTTATTTCGATCAGGGCATGCGCCTGCTCTGGGCCTTCAATCACGATGAAGCGACGCGCTCCTTCGCCGAGGCCGGCGCGCTCGATCCCGATTGCGCTTTGTGCTGGTGGGGCGTAGCGCTGACGGTCGGGCCGAATTACAACATGCCCGAAATGGCGGCGCCACGGGCCGAGATCGCCTGGCCGGCGCTGCAGCGCGCCGAGCATGCCGCCGCCAAGGCAACGCCGGTCGAGCAGGCGCTGATCACCGCCCTCGCCAAGCGCTATACTGGTCCGGTGCCGCTCGATCCGAGCACCGAAGGCCCGAACCTGACCGCTTATGCCGAGGCGATGAAGGCGGTCGCCGCGCAGTTTCCCGACGATGCCGATGTCGCCACCTTGACCGCCGAGGCGATGATGAACATCAACGCCTGGAAGCTCTGGACCCCGGATGGCGCGCCGGCGCCGGGCACAGAGGAGATCGTGGCGCGGCTCGAGACTGTCCTCGCCACCCACCCCGATCATCCGGGCGCCAATCACTATTACGTCCACGCGGTCGAAGCCTCGCCGCACCCGGAAAAGGGCGTGGCCGCGGCCGAAAAGCTGCGCGGCATGATGCCCGCCGCCGGCCATCTCGAACATATGCCGGCGCACATCCTGCAACGCGTCGGACGCTACGAGGAGGCAGCCGAGGCGAATCGCAAGGGCGCTGCCGCCGATCTGGCCTATTTCGCCAGGGCGACACCACCCGATTACTACGCCATGTACACGGCCCATAACGATCACTTCCTGGCCTACTCCGCCGCCATGGCCGGCGAGAAATCCGAGACGCTTGCCGCCGGCAAAGCGCTGCGTGCGATCACGCCGGTCTCGCTGATGCTGGAGAATCCTGGCTCGGACTGGGTGGTCGCCGCTGCCTACGCGGCCGAGATCCGCTTCGGCGCCTGGGACGAGATCCTGGCCGAGCCGGCACCGGATCCGAAACTGCACGGCCTGACGGCCGGCTGGCTCTATGCCCAGATCCAGGCGCTGGCCGCCAAGGGCCGGATCGACGAGGCGCGCATGCGGCTGGCCGCGCTGGACATGCTCGCAATCCCCGCCAGCGAAGGCGCCGGCCTCAATGGCGCCGCGGAAATCCTGGCGATCGAAAGGCTGGTCGCGCGGGCGCGCGTGCTCGTCGCCGACGGCAAGAACGAAGAGGCGGTAACCTTGCTGACGGAGGCGGTCGCGCGCGAAGACAAGCTTTCCTATGACGAGCCTTCCGGCTGGTTCTTTCCGGCGCGCCACGTGCTGGGTGCCACTCTCTTCGCCACCGGCAAGCCGGCCGAGGCCGAAGCAGTCTATCGGGAGGATCTGCGCCGCAATCCGGACAATGGCTGGTCGCTCTTCGGTCTGTCAAAGGCACTCGAACTCCAGGGCAACGCCGAGCAGGCTGCCGCCAGACGGCGCGATTTCGACAAGGCCTGGAGCCATGCCGACATCACGCTGACCGCTTCGGCTTTCTGAGCGGACCACCGAGATGCCGCCCGACCGATCGACCGCGCCGCGCGCTGCCGGGACAAGAATCGGCTTCGGGCTGGGCCTGTTTATTCTGCTCCTGACGGCCGCCTATCTTGGGCTGCCGGTTCTGGGCTGGGGTGGGTTTGCCGGCTTCTTCGCGCACCCGGCCCTGATCGCGCTCGCCGCCGTCCTGTTCGCGCTGACCATCGCGTCGCTGTTCACCGCGGGCAATCTCAGTTCCGGCGTGCGCGAGGGATCGCGGCAACCGCTGGGTCTTGGCCGTGTTCACCCCGGTCGGGCTGTTGCTCGGCTGGCTGCCGGCCTTCACCGACCGGCTTGAGCTCTGGACCCTGGACGGCGACACAATCCGCTGGCTGGGAGTCGCTCTCTTCGCCGCCGGCGGGGCGCTCAGGATCTGGCCGGTCTTCGTGCTCGGCCGGCGGTTCAGCGGATTGGTGGCGATTCAGCCGGGGCACGCCCTGGTCACCGACGGCATCTACGGCGTCATCCGCCACCCGAGCTATCTGGGGCTGCTGATCAATGTCGCGGGCTGGGCGCTGGCCTTCCGTTCCGCCGCCGGTCTGGCGCTCGGGGCGCTGCTGGTCCCGCCCCTGCTCGCACGCATCGCAGCGGAAGAGCGGATGCTGCTGTCGCAATTCGGTGACGCCTACGAGGCCTATCGCGCCCGCACCGCCCGGCTCATTCCGGGACTGTACTGACCGCCGTGGCATTCTGCGAGATCCGGTTGAGACAAGAACACGGATGTCGGCGAGCGCCGGATGACGGCAGCAAGTCCGCTGGATAGCACGGATTTGCCAAGGGCAATCCTGCCGTCAATGCGGCGCTCCGGCCCGACTGCGCCGCGCGCGAATCCGTGTCATCCCACGGTATCCATGTCGTCGCCCAGAGCTTGCCAAAACCCGTGTTCCTCCGTGTTCTCTTCAACGCTCGACCGCCGTGCCCTACAGCATGTCGCTCAGCCCGAACCAGAGCCGGGCGAGGATCATTGCCGGAGTGACCAGCGGTGCCGGCGGGAAATCGCGATGCGGGATGCGCGCGAACACGTCGAAGCGTTCCGCCTGACCCGCTACGGCATCGGCCATCAACTTGCCGGCCATGCCGGCCAGCGCCACGCCATGACCGGAAAAGCCCTGGGCGAAATAGCCGATCTCGCCGAATCGGCCCAGATGCGGCAAGCGGTTGCGGCTCAGATCGACCTTGCCGCCCCAGAAATAGTCGATCCGCACATCGGCCAATTGCGGAAAGACATGCAACATGGCCTTGCGCATCGCGGCACGCAGTCCGGGCGCTTCATACCCCGTGACACTGGCGCGGGCGCCGAACAGCAGCCGCCCATCCGGCGTGCGCCGATAGTAGCTGAGCGCGAAATTCGTGTCGCACACGGCGATGTCGTCGCGCAGCACGGCGCGCAGCCGGGCGCGCGGCAAAGGCTCGGTCGCGACGATATAAGTGCCGATCGTCGTCACCTTTCGCCCCGCCTCCGGCACCAGCCCACCGGTCGCGGCCCCGCCGCCCAGGATCAGGAAGCGGGCGCGCACCCGGCCATCCGCCGTGACCAGCGCCGGCGCCGCGCGCTCGACAGCGAGCACGGGGGTCTGCTCGAAGATCCGCACGCCGGCCCGCTCGGCCGCCGCGGCCAGGCCGCGGACATAATCGAGCGGATGGAGATGCCCGGCGCCGCCGTCGTAAAGGCCGGCGATATAGCGCTTCGAACCGACCAGCTCGCCCAATTCACCGGCCGGCACGGCGCGCAGCTCCTGATAATCATGGTCTTGCGTCCATTGCCGTTCGGTCGCGGCCAGCTCGGCCGCACCGTGCCGGTTGGGCGCCACGAACAGATAGCCGCGGCTGAGGCCGCAGCTGATGCCGTGCCGCGCGACCGTATCGGCAATCAGGCGCTTGGCTTCCTCGGCCAGGCTCCAAAGGACGCGCGCATCTGCTCTACCGGTCAGGCCGGCCAGCCCGGCCATCGACATGTTGTAGCCCGAGACGATCTGGCCGCCATTCCGGCCAGAGGCGCCGGCACCGACCCGCGCCGCATCCACGACGACGACATCATAGCCGCGCTCCGCCAGGCTCAGCGCCGCCATCAGCCCAGTATAGCCGCCGCCGAGCACGGCAACGTCACAGGCAATATCCCCGGCCAGGGCCGGCCGGTCGCACCCCGGCTGGGCGCTCGCCTCGTACCAACTCGGCGCCCGGCTCAACCCGCCGCTCATGCACACACCGTTCCGAGGTTGGCGTGGGACGCGACTCGGGCCATAGTCACCAGGCGAACCCGCAACAAAAGAGGAGCGCCGCGGCTTCGAGCCGTGGTTGAGCATGCATGAGCCGCCTGGAGAGCTTCATCGCTGAACATCGCATTACCGAGGTCGAATGTCTTGTGCCGGACCTGTCCGGCATCGCCCGCGGCAAGATCCTACCTGCCGAAAAATTCCTGCGCATCCTGCGTGATCGCGGTTTGCGTATGCCCGAGGCAATTTTCGTCCAGACCGTCACCGGCGACTTCCCCGACGAGGAAGATGTCACCAGTGCCGAGAACAGCGACATCTATATGATTCCGGACGCGGAAACGATCCGGAAGGTGCCGTGGTACAACGAGCCGACCGCGCAAGTCATCAGCGATTGCGTCTATGCCGATGGCGGCCCGGTCGACATCGCGCCGCGCTTCGTGCTGAAGCGTGTGCTGGAGCTTTACGCCCAGCGCGGCTGGAAGCCGATCGTGGCGCCCGAGCTCGAATTCTTCCTGGTGCAGATCAACAAGGACCCGGACTATCCGCTGGTCCCGCCGGTCGGCCGTTCGGGCCGGACCGAAAGCGGCCGGCAGGCCTATGGCATCGACGCGGTCAACGAGTTCGATCCGATCTTCGAAGATGTCTACGACCATTGCGAGGCGCAGGACATCGACATCGACACGCTGACCCATGAGGCCGGCGCGGCGCAGATCGAGATCAATTTCAATCACGGCGACGCGCTGGAGCTGGCCGACCAGGGTCTTCCTGTTCAAGCGCACCGTGCGCGAGACTGCGATTCGCCATCAGGTCTACGCCACCTTCATGGCCAAGCCGATGCAGAGCGAGCCGGGCAGCGCCATGCATATCCACCAGAGCGTGGTCGACCTCGCCACCGGCAAGAACCTGTTCTCGACCGATGACGGCCATGACACCGACCTGTTCCGCGGCCATATCGCCGGCTTGCAGAAATTCCTGCCGATGGCGATGCCGCTGCTGGCACCCAACGTGAACTCCTATCGCCGGTTGATCGCGGGCACGGACGCGCCGATCAATGTCCATTGGGGCCGCGACAACCGTACGGTCGGCTTCCGCGTCCCGCTCTCGGCACCGGATGGGCGCCGGGTCGAGAATCGAGTCGCGGGCGCCGATGCCAATCCTTATCTGGCGCTGGCCGCTTCGCTCGCCTGCGGCTATCTCGGCATGGTGCAGAATCTCCGGCCCGACGATGCCGTGCGCGGCAGCGCCCATCGCCGGCCCTTTTCCCTGCCCCGGCACCAGACCGAGGCATTGGAGAAGTTCAATGCCTGCGAACCGCTTAAAGAGCTGTTCGGCAACAAGTTCGTCAACGCCGTGACCTGTGTGAAGCAGGCCGAATACGACGCCTATCAGCGGGTGATTTCGAGCTGGGAGCGGGAGAACCTGTTGCTCAACGTGTGAGCTTCGGCGGGCGGGAGCGTGCCGATTTCGCGTTCCCGCTGTCGCCTGTCAGCAATTTAACTGGCGCGGGAAACGCAGCATCGCTACCAGTCAGGCAATACCCTGGTAATTCCAGCGAGGTTGGACCGTCTCCTCGATGACCGACAAATCGGCCCTGCTCAACCAGCTCCGCATCGACCGTGCCCCACCGCGCGACACCAACCGCTCCTGGCTGCTCTGGTCGCTCGCGGCGATTACCGTGCTGGCGGCTGCCGGCGCCGGTGCCTGGTACGCGCTGGGCAGCGCCGGGACGCTGCATGTCCGGGCCGGCGTGGCACAGGTCGCTGCGGCGACCGGCAATCCGGCCGGCGGCGGGGCGCTGCTCGACGCTTCGGGCTACATCGTCGCCCGGCGCTCGGCAACCGTCGCGGCCAAGATCACCGACCGGGTCGTGCAGGTGCTGATCGAGGAAGGTCAGCATGTCGAGGCCGACGAGATCATCGCCCGGCTCGACGACACCAATACCAACGCCGCGCTGAGCCTGGCCAAGGCCCAGGTGGCGCAAGCCCAGGCCAGTGTCAACGCGGCCCGGATCGCCGCCCAGGACGCGGCGCCGCTCTATCAACGGCAGCAAAAACTGGTCGCACAAGGCTGGACCAGCGCCGAGACCTTCGACACGACGCGGGCCAATTACGACGCAGCCCAGACCAATCTGCTGGTCCAGCAGCAAGTGCTGGCCTCGACTCAGGCTTCTGTCGAAGTCGCGCAGCGCAACCAGGACGACACGATCGTCCGGGCGCCCTTTGCCGGCGTGATCACGGTCAAGGCCGCCCAGCCGGGCGAGATCGTCTCGCCGATCTCGGCCGGCGGCGGCTTCACCCGGACCGGCATCGGCACGATCGTCGACATGGATTCGCTGGAGGTCGAGATCGACGTCAGCGAGAGCTTCATCAACCGCGTGCATCCGAACCAGGCGGCGACGATCAAGCTCAATGCCTATCCCGATTGGCAGATCCCCGGCGAAGTGATCACGGTGATCCCGACCGCCGACCGGTCGAAGGCGACCGTCAAGGTGCGTGTCCGCATCCTGGCCAAGGACCCGCGCATCCTGCCGGAGATGGGTGCCCGCGTGCAGTTCCTGAGCGACGCCCCCGCCGCGGCTCTGGCCGGCGCCCCGGCCAAGCTCGGCGTCGTCGTGCCGAGCGAGGCGGTCCAGGCCAAGGGCGACACCGGCACGGTCTATCTCATCCATGGCGGCACGTTGGAACGCCGTACGATCCGGCTCGGCGCCCGCAGCAGCGACAGCCAGACCGTGCTGTCCGGCCTCGCACCGGGCGACCGCCTTGCCATCGCCGATTTCGCCAAGCTGACCGACGGCGCCGCCGTGACGGTCGATCCGTGATGCAGTCGCTCCAATGAAGCGATCGGAATTCGGCGCCTTCCCGCGCGCCGTGCCTTCTTCTCCTCTCCGCCCCATTGGGGCGGAGAGGAGAAAGTGGCGCCGTTATATCCGAGCAGGGGAGGGTTTCATGACGTCGACCGTCGAGCTCAAGCACGTGATCAAGCGCTACAAGCGCGGCAAGGAAAGCGTCGAGGTCCTGCACAAGCTCGATCTCGACGTGCCGGCCGGCGAATTCCTGGCGCTGATGGGTCCGTCCGGTTCGGGCAAGACCACGCTGCTCAACTTGATCGGTGGGCTCGACCGGCCGGATGAAGGCAGCATTACCGTCGCCGGGGAACGCGTCGACCAGATGACGGACGGCCAGCTCGCCCGCTGGCGCTCGCGCCATGTCGGCTTCGTCTTCCAGTTCTACAATCTGATGCCGATGCTGAGCGCCGAGCGCAATGTCGAGCTGCCGCTGCTGCTGACCAATCTGTCGAGCCGTCAGCGCAAGGCGAATGTCCAGACTGCGCTGCAGATCGTCGGCCTGGCCGACCGGGCCAAGCACAAGCCGAGCGAGCTGTCGGGCGGCCAGCAACAGCGCGTCGGCATTGCCCGGGCGCTGGTCGCCGATCCGACCCTGCTGGTCTGCGACGAACCGACCGGCGATCTCGACCGGACGACGGCGATCGAGATCCTCGACCTGCTGCAGATGCTGAACCGCGAGCAAGGCAAGACCATCGTGATGGTCACCCACGATCCCAAAGCCGCCGAATACGCCACGCGGCAGCTCCATGTCGACAAGGGCCAACTGGTCGATGGCGAGTCGCGGAGCGCAGCATGAATACGTCCCGCTGATCTGGGCCGGGCTCTGGCGCAAGAAGACGCGGACGATCTTCACCCTGCTCTCGATCCTGGTCGCCTTCCTGCTGTTCGGCCTGCTCCAGGGCGTCAACGCCGCCTTCAACAGCGGCGTGGAAGGCGCCAATCTCAATCGGCTCTATGTCCAGAGCAAGATCAGCTTCACCGAGAACTTACCATATGCAGATCTACCACAGATCGAGGCGGTGCCGGGCGTCACCAAGGTGTCTTACGCGACCTGGTTCGGCCCGTATTACCAGGACCCGAAGAATTTCATCTTCACCTTCCCAGTCGATCCGGAACGCTATTTCGCCGTCTATCCCGAGCTGAAGCTGCCGAAGGATCAGCTGCAGGCCTTCGTGCAAAACCGGTCGAGTGCCGTGATCAGCCAGGACGCCGCCAATAAATACGGCTGGAAAATCGGCGACCGGGTGCCGCTGCATTCGACCATCTGGACCCGGAAGGCAGACGGCACCTCAGATTGGACCTTCGACATCGTCGGCATTTTCGATGCGACCGAGGCGAAGGGTTTTCATGCGATTTCTGTTCAACTATCTGTATTTCGACGAAGGCCGCGCCTTCAACCGCGGTACGGTCGGCTGGTATATCGTGCAGATCGACGATCCGGCCCATTCGGCCAGCATCGCCGCCGCGATCGACAAGCTGTTCCAGAACTCGACCGACGAAACGCGGACGCAGAACGAGAAGGAAAACGCGCAATCCTTCCTCAAGCAGCAGGGCGACATCAATCTGATCGTCACGCTGATCATCGGCGCGGTGTTCTTCACCCTGCTGTTCCTGACCGGCAACACCATGATGCAGTCGGTGAATGAACGGATCCCGGAATTTGCCGTGCTGAAGACGCTGGGCTATTCCGGCCCCGGCGTGACTGCCTTGATCCTGAGCGAATCGCTGCTGCTTTGTCTGATCGCTGCTTTACTCGGCCTCGCGGCGGGCGTGGGCGATCTTCCCGCTGATGCAAGGCGTGATCGGTGTGGCGACCCTGCCGCCGG
The DNA here is from genome assembly GCA_037200015.1 of Aliidongia sp. Classification (GTDB taxonomy): domain Bacteria; phylum Pseudomonadota; class Alphaproteobacteria; order ATCC43930; family CGMCC-115725; genus JAXDMU01. The sequence continues at coordinate 70,600 of JBBCHB010000011.1, forward strand.
CCGTGCTTGCCCTGGGCATCGTGGCCGCGCTGCTGCTGGCCATGGTGACCGGGCTGCCGCCGGCCTGGCGGCTGCAGCGGCTCAAGCTGGTCGATGCGCTGGCCGGGCGCTGACGGAAACGGGGGGAGAGCGAGATGAGCGTCCTGCGCCAGATCGGCACCGTCACGGCGATGAACCTGCGCAATATCCCTCAGCGCCTCGGCACCTCGCTGGTCATCGTGATCGGCATCGCGGGCGTCGTGGCCGTGCTGGTTTCGGTCCTCGCCATGGCGGTCGGCTTCAACGAGACGATCAAGAACACGGGCCGGCCCGATCGGGTCATCGTGCTGCGCGGCGGCTCGAACTCGGAGCTGTCGAGCACCCTTTCCCGCGATGCCGTGCTGACCATCGAGGATGCGCCCGGCATCAAGAAGACTGCTGGCGGCCAGCCGATCGCCTCGGCCGAATCCGTCGTCATCGTCGACCTGCCGCAGAAGGGCACCGGCACCGGCGCCAATGTGACGCTGCGCGGTATCGGCCCGCAAGCCTGGACGCTGCGCCCCGAAATCCATCTCGTCGAAGGCCGGCTCTTCGAAGCCGGCAAGCGCGAGATCGTCGTCGGCAAATCCGCCCAGGCGCAGTTTAGCGGCCTCGAACTCGGCGGCCATATTGCCTTTCGCGACGCCGATTGGACGGTTGTCGGCGTGTTCGAGAGCCATGGCGATTCCCATGAATCCGAACTCCTCGCTGATGTCGAAACCGTGCTCGGCGCCTATCGCCGCAACCTCTACAACAGCACCACAATCCTGCTCGCCTCGGTCGACAGCTTCGATGAATTCAAGGCTGCGCTCACGACCAATCCGACGCTCAGCGTCGACGTCAATCGCGAGCCCGATTACTACGCCTCGCTGTCGGAGCAATTGGCCAAGGTCCTGACCTTCGTCGCCTATTTCGTCGGCAGCATCATGGCGATCGGAGCGCTGTTCGGCGCGCTCAACACCATGTATTCCGCGGTCAGCGCACGCAGCCTGGAGATCGCGACCTTGCGCGCGATCGGCTTCGGTGCCGGAGCCGTGGTCGTGTCGGTCTTCGTCGAGGCCCTGCTGCTGGCGCTGATCGGCGGCGCCCATCGGCGCCGCGATCGCTTGGATCTTCTTCAACGGCAACGCCGCCAATACGCTGAGCGGGAATTTCACCCAGGTCGTGTTCCGGCTGAGCGTGACGCCGGGGCTGATCGCGCTCGGCATCGCCTGGGCTGCCGCGATCGGTCTGATCGGCGGGCTGTTCCCGGCGATCCGCGCGGCTCGGCTGCCGATCGCGACGGCGCTGCGGGCCGTCTAGTCTAGTGTCGCCCTGGCGAGGCCGAGCGGCCGGCGACCAACACTCCGTGCCCGATCGAGCTAGCTGCCATCGTCGCGAAGCGCTGCAGTTCTGGGACATCTGCCGCAATCAATTCGTCATGACGGCAACACTGGTGGAGCCGTGCGAGGCACCGTTGCTGTCGAGAAAGCGCAGGAAGACGCGGGCGGTTGCCGGTGAGAAGCTGATCGGCCCGCTCGCGGTCAGGAACACAGAATAGGTCTGGGACGCGTTCGATTGATAGGTCTTCTGGAGGCTCGCGGCCGGCGGCGATAGGCAGGCGCCCGTCGACGGGTCGGTTTGCACAGACAAAAACGGCGAGCGGCAAGCTGGCGGCTCCGGTATCGACCTCGACCGTCAGGCTGCCGGCGGTGCCGACATCGATCGAGTCTGCGGCGAAGGCGGCACTGCCGCCGGTCGAATAGGGCACCGTCACGATGCCGTTCCCGCTGGAAGTGGCGGAGAGGGCGATGATGTCGGGGATCGGAGTGCTCGAAAAGAGCAAATCCACCGTGTTGACACCGGGCGTGCTCGGCGCCGGCTGGCTGCCGGTGCAGCTGAACACCAGCGGCATGCTGGTCACGCTCAGCGCGCTCGATGATTGGAAGCTCAGCAGGAAGTTTTGCGAACCGTTGCCGGCGATCGTCGCGGGCGTATTGGGCGAGCCGATGAGCTGATTGCTGGCATTCGTCTGCTGATAGGCGAGTGACAGGCCGGCGGGAGCCGAACCGGACAGGCCGATCTGACAATCGGTCAGCGTGGCACTGCCGGAATTCAGCATGACGGCGAACACGGTCGCTGTCTTGCCGACCTGGACGGAGCGCGAGCCGGGCAACACGGCTGCGACGAGCGAGGCCAGCACTGGGGTCCCGCTCCAGCCGGCGAGCAAATTGGCAACGTTGACCGTACCGATGCCGGTCGCGAAATCCCAGCCGGACCCTGGGACATAGGCCGGGGAATAGCTCGAATCGGAGACCGAGAGCACGCCATATTTCCCGCCCGGATCATAGCAATCATAGGCCCCAGTGCAGGGCTGGCTGGTCTCGTTCAGCGTGACGTCGTTGAACACGCAGGCACCGTTGATCGACGCCCCGAGATTGGCGTTGCACCCGGTATTGCCGGTGCTGCCGAACTCCGCCGCGGCCAGACGATAATAGGTCGGGTTGGGATTGCCCTGCTTTGCCCCGATCTTCTGGTTCACCAGCGCCTGGATGCCGGCCATGATCGGCGTGGCAAAGGACGTCCCGCCACCGCCCGGCGGCCATTGCGCCGGATTGCTGCCGCATGGGCCGCCGTGGTTGCTCGCATCCGTGAAGCAGAGCAGGTAGTCATGACTCCAGACGCCGTCAGCGGCGAACATCGAGACATCGGGGATATCGCGGACGCCGTCGGCGGGGTTGCCATGCAGGCCGGACTGCCAGCTCGGCTTGGGATTGCCCCGGCACGTCCCGCTCACCACGTCGGTCACGCTCGGATTGCCGGTGAAGCAGGCGCTCGGCCCGCCCTCGCCGCCGCCAAGCGCCAGAAACTGCTTGCCGGCGCTGATGTTACAGAAACCATCCGCACCATAGGTCAGGGTTGAGTTGGTGACGTAATTAGCCAGCAACGTGCTGCCGCAGGTGTCATTCCAGGACATTTCCGGCACATAAGACAGCGCACTGGCGAAATCGGCGGTCGAGCTGGCGCTCCAATACTGGCTGTTCGTGCCGGAATAGGTGTCGGAGAAATCAGTGCCGCCGACTGCGACATTGTACTCCGTGGCGGCCCAGCCATTGATGCCGATACCGAAGGTCGTGCCGTTGCCGGCGGTGGCGCAATCGGACGGGCCGTTATCACCGGTCGCCACGAAGACGGAAATCCCCTCGCCGGCCGCCTGCTGGTACAAGGCGTTGAACGCGGCATTGAAGGCGGCACCGTTATCCGCCTCGCAATCGCCGTAGCTGATGCTGATGATCGGCGGCGGGTTGTCCGCATTCACCAAATTTTGGCCGGCCAGGAAAACCCCGTCGGTGGTCTGGGTGTTGCCGCAGGCGGCCAGCATGATCGTGGCGCTGGGTGCGGCGGCACTCGACCATTCGACATCGAGAGTGGCCTCGCCGTCGTCGCCATCACTCCCGCTGCTGACGCCAGGATCGCTGCAGGACGGGCCGGGATGCACTGTCACCAGGTTGCCGCTCGGAAACGCCGAGGTGAGCCCGAAGACCTGGCGGAAATTGGTGAAATCGCTCACCGCATAGAGATCGGTATCCTCGAGCACGGCGATCGTCTGGCCTTGCCCGCTGATGCCCGATTGAAACACCGAAGTGAAGTGGTAGATCGTCGCCAAATCCCCGGGCGCCATGGCGTAGCATGAGCCGTTGCAGCCCGGTGTGGTGAAAGCCGGCCGCGCCTGGTGCTTGTTCGACGGCCGGAAATCATGCAGCGACGTGACACCCGCAACGACTGGCGCCAGCGCCGCCGGGATCGCCGGATCGTGCATGTTGGCGAGATGGCGCTTTCCGGCCACATCCAGGTAATGAATCTGCGTATGGAACGCCTCGGCGACCTGCCCTGCCGTGCCGGAGAAATCGATGACCATACGTCCCGGCGCGACCGGCGCGACCGCGAAGCCGTGTCCGGCGAGCCAGGCCTCGACCGTGGCCAGATCGGACTCGTCGACCCCGAAGCGGGCGCCGAACTGTGCCGCCGTCAGCCAGTGATGGTAGTCCGGTGAGGCCGGATCGGACAGGCTTTCGACAAACGCCTTCGTGCTCTGTTCCGCGGCGGGGGACCGGCGTAGCTGGAGCTGCATATGCGCGAGCGGGAGCTCTGCACGAACGGCGCCGAGGTCGGTCGCCGTCATGACTTCCGGCCTGGTATTGCCGCCGAGCGTGACAAGGCGGGTCTCGTCGATCGGGCTCGCGATCTGTGGCGCTGCCGAAGCCGTTGCAATCACGAAGCCCGCCAGGAAGGTCGCGGCTATGGCCATCAGGTTGCTGCGAGAAGAAGTTCGGCTCAACTCTGTCCCTCCCTTTGGCCGTGGATCGGTCGACCGCCCCTACCTGCGAAGAGTCTGCCGCCATCTAAGATCGCTTTTCAATATGGCGGCCGCACGTCGCCCGCTCTCCCCTAGTCTAATGCCGGCGCGCCAGCTTGGCGCCGCGCAGCCGCAGCCGATCCAGTGTCAGATAGACCACGGGTGTCGTGTAGAGCGTGAGCAGTTGGCTGAACAGCAGTCCGCCGACGATCGAGATGCCGAGCGGCTGGCGCAGCTCGGCACCCTCACCGAAGCTGAAGCAGAGCGGCAGCGCGCCCAGCATGGCCGCGCTGGTCGTCATCATGATCGGGCGGAAGCGCATGACAGCCGCCTGGAAGATCGCTTCGCGACTGCCGAGCCCTTCGATCCGCTCGGCCTGCAGCGCGAAATCGATCATCAGGATGGCGTTCTTCTTGACGATGCCGATCAGCAGGATGACGCCGATCAGCGCGATGACGGTGAACTGGATGCCGAACAGCAGCAACGCCAGGATCGCGCCCACCCCGGCCGAAGGCAGGGTCGACAGGATCGTGATCGGGTGCACGAAGCTCTCATAGAGAATGCCGAGCACGATGTAGATGGCGCCGAGCGCCGCGATCACCAGGGTCAGCTCGCCGCCGAGCGATTGCTGATAGACCAGCGCCGTGCCGGAAAAGCCGCCGGTCAGATCCTGCGGCAGGTTGATCTGCTTGCTGATGCGGGCGAGCGCGTCCTCGGCGTCGCTCAACGATCTGTCGGCCGGCAGGTTGAAGGAGATCGTGGTCGCGACGAACTGGCTCTGATGATTGACGGCAAGCGCGGTGTTGCCCGATTTGTAGGACGCCACGGCGGAAAGCGGCACCATCGTCTCGGTCGAGGTCGCGACGGCGGCGCCGGTCGATGCACTGTTCTTGCCGGTCGACGCGATCGCTGCCTGGGCCGCCGTCCGCACGGCGTTGTTGGCCGCGGCGCTGCTGCCGGACGCGGCAGCGGCAGCGCCCGAGAAGATGGTCGCATTGGAGGTCAGGCCGACGGGGTTGCTGACCAGGATCGTCGCATTGGAGGTCAGCGCGGCCGTGGCGTTGCTGGCAGACGCTACCGTCGAGGACAGGCTTGGCGTGGCGGCTCGCGGCAAGGTCGCCGGTCCGGTGCGGGTCGTCGGCGCGCTGACCGCACCGGCACCGAGCTGCGTGGTCGAGGAGCCGCTGGCCGGCGCCCCTGAGGTGCTGATCCAGATCTGATCCAGCATCGACGGCCGCTGCCAGAACTGCGGCGCCACCTCCATCACGACATGGTACTGATTGAGCGCGCTGTAGATGGTCGAGGCGGAGCGCTGGCCGAAGGCGTCATAGAGCGTGTTGTCGACTTGATACATGGTCAGGCCGAGGCGCGAGGCCGTGTCGCGATCGACCGTCAGATCGGTCTCCAGCCCCTTCTGCTGCTGATCGGAGCTGACATCCGAGAAAATCGGATCCTTCGACATGGCATCCAGCAGCTTCGGCGCCCAGGCATAGACCTCGGCCGTGCTGTCGCCCAACAGCGTATACTGGTATTCGGCGTTGCTCTGCCGCCCGCCGACCACGATGTCCTGGACGCCCGGAGAAACAGCCGCCCGCCCGGCACGCCGGCCAGGCTGCGGCGCAGCCGCGCCATGACGACCGGCATGGGATCGCGCTCGCTCAGCGATTTCAGCGCGACATAGACCGAGCCTGTATTGGTCTGCGCCGAGGCGCCGCCACTGCCCGAGCCTGTATAGCCGACGACATATTGCACGGCCGGATCGCGCTGCACGATTGACATCATCTGCGTCAGCTTTTGGCTCATCAGCTGAAACGAGATGCTCTGGTCACCCTGCAGACTGCCGACCAGCCGGCCGGTATCCTGCTCCGGGAAAAAGCCCTTCGGGATGATGTCGATCAGCCAGACATTGATGCCGATCGTCACGGCGAGGACGAGCAGGACCAGGATGCTGTGGTTGAGCGCCACCGCAAGCGTGCGTGCATAGCCATCCTGGACGCGCCGGAACAGGCCCGGCTTGGCATTGATCGGCCTGGGCTTGTTCGGGCGCAGGAACAGCGCGCACAGCATCGGCGTGGTGGTCAGCGAGATCGCCATCGAGATGCCGATGGCGAGCGTCAGCGTCATCGCGAATTCACGGAACAGCCGGCCGACGATGCCGCCCATCAGCAGGATCGGCAGGAACACGGCGATCAGGGACAGCGTGATGGAAATGACGGTGAAGCCGACTTCGCGCGCACCGCGCAGCGCCGCCTCGACCCGCGGCACGCCTTCTTCCAGATGCCGGGCGATATTCTCCAGCACGACGATCGCGTCGTCGACGACGAAGCCGGTCGCGATGGTCAGCGCCATCAGCGACAGATTGTCGAGCGAGTAGTTCAGCAGATACATGGCGCCGAAAGTGCCGATGATCGAGATCGGCACGGCGATCGCCGGGATCACCGTCGCCCGTCCGTTGCGCAGGAAGGCATAGACCACGGCCACGACCAGCAGCACGGCGATGATCAGCGTGCGTTCCGTGTCGTTCAGCGAGGACCGGATCGTGGTCGAGCGATCCGAGGCGAAGGTGATGTCGATGTCGTTGGGCAGCGCCGCCTTGAGCTGCGGGATCGCGGCATGCACGCCGTCGATCGTGGTGATGATATTGGCGCCGGGCTGGCGGAAGATGATCACCAGCACGGCCGGCTTGCCGTCGGCCAGACCGAGATTGCGCAGATCCTGGACCGAATCCTGGACATCGGCGACATTGCCGAGCGTGACCGGATCGCCGTTGCGATAGGCCACGACCAGCGGCCGATAGTCATCGGCCCGCGTCGACTGGTCGTTGGTGTAGATCTGCCAGCGCCGGGCGCCGATATCGATATCGCCTTTCGGGCTGTTGGCATTGGCGCTCGACAGCGCCGAGCGCACATCTTCGAGGCCGATGCCGTAATGGAACAGCAGCTGCGGATCGAGCTCGACCCGCACTGCCGGCAGCGCGGCGCCGCTGATGATCACCTGGCCGACACCGGGCAGCTGCGACAGCTCCTGCTGCAGCACCGTGCTCGCCGCGTCGTACATCTGGCCGCGCGTCAGCGTGCCGGACGTGAGTGCCAGGATCAGCACCGGTGCATCGGCCGGGTTGACCTTGCGATAGGTCGGCTGCGACAGGAGATTGGTCGGCAGATCGGCCTGGGCGGCATTGATCGCCGCCTGCACGTCGCGCGCGGCGCCGTTGATGTCGCGGTCGAGCGCGAATTGCAGCGTGACGCGGACCTGGCCGGTCTGGCTCTGCGAGGTCATCTCGGTCACGTCGGCGATCTGGCCGAGATGCCGTTCCAACGGTGCGGCCAGGCTGGTCGCGACGACATCCGGGCTGGCGCCCGGCAGCTGCGCCGAGACCGAGACGGTCGGGAAATCGACCTGCGGCAGCGGCGCGACAGGCAGCTTGGCGTAGCCCAGAGCGCCGGCCAGTGCGATCGCGACGGTCAGCAGCGTGGTCGCGACCGGACGGCCGATGAAAGGCGCGGAGAGGTTCATTCCGCCGGCGCTTCGCCTGGCCGCCGCCGGAAGCCGCGCTGCAACCGTACCGACAGCCGCTCGAAGGCAAGGTAGATGACCGGGGTCGTGAACAGGGTGAGCAACTGACTGACCGCAAGGCCGCCGACGATGGCAATGCCGAGCGGCCGGCGCAGCTCCGATCCGGTGCCGGTGCCGAGCATCAGCGGCAACGCGCCGAGCATGGCCGCCATGGTCGTCATCAGGATCGGACGGAAGCGCAGCAGGCAGGCCTGATGGATCGCGACGCGCGGCGGCTTGCCTTCCTGCCGTTCGGCCACGAGCGCGAAATCGATCATCATGATCGCGTTCTTCTTCACGATGCCGATCAGCAGGATAATGCCGATGATGCCGATGATATCGAGATCGGATCCGGCAATGCGCAGCGCCAGCAGCGCGCCGACGCCGGCCGAAGGCAAGGTCGACAGGATCGTGATCGGATGAATGAAGCTCTCATAGAGCACGCCCAGCACGATGTAGACGGCCACGACCGCGGCCAGGATCAGCATCAGCTCGTTCGACAGCGACTTCTGGAAGGCGGAGAGCGCGCCCTGATACGAGGTCAGGAAGCTTTCCGGCAGGCCGATATCGTGTTCCGCCTGCTGCACATCCTTGACCGCGTCGCCGAGCGAGGCGCCGGGTGCCAGGTTGAACGACACGGTCACCGACGGGAACTGGCCCAGATGCTCGATCTGCAGCGGCCCCTTGCCCTCCTCGAGCTTTACGATCGCCGAGAGCGGCACCTGCCCCGTCGCAGCCGAGGATGACGGCAGATAGATGCCGGACAGCGCTTGGTCGATGCTGTGCAGATCATGCAAATCGGCACTCAGGATCACCCGATACTGGTTCGACTGGGTGAACAGCGTCGAGGCGATGCGCTGGCCGAAGGAATCGTAGAGCGCGTTGTCGACCGTCGCCGGGGTGATGCCGAACCGGGCCGCCGTCGCCCGGTCGATCGTCATCTGCAGATCCTTGCCCTCCTGCGCCATGTCGCTCTGCACGTCGCTGAATTCGGGCGACTGCTTCAGCCGGGCGACCAGCTTGGGGACCCAGGCGGCGAATTGGCTCTGATCCGGATTTTCCAGATAGAACAGGTATTGCGAGCGGCTGATCGTGCTGTCGATGGTCAGATCCTGCACCGGCTGCATCGCCAGCGAGATGCCGGTAACGTTCGCGACTTCCTGAGTAAGGCGCGGGATGATCTCGGCCGCGGTGTCGCTACGGTCGTCGCGCGGCCTCAGCGAAATCAGGAAGCGGCCGGCATTCAGCGTCGTGTTCGTACCGTCGACGCCGATATAGGAGGACAGGCTTTCGACATCCTTATCCTTCAGAATGACATCGGCCAGCAGCTGCTGCTTCTTGGCCATCTCGCCGAACGAGATGTCCTGCGAGGCGTAGGAAATACCTTGGATCGCGCCCGTATCCTGGACGGGAAAGAAGCCCTTGGGGATCTCGACGAACTGGATCGCGGTGACGACCAGCGTCAGCAGCGCGACCACCAGCGTCAGCCCTTCATGGTCGAGCACCCAGGTCAGGCCGCGATCATAGGCGCCGATGATCCGATCGAAACCGCGCTCCGCCATCAGATCGAACCGGTTGCGCGCGGATTCCGGACGATGCTTTACCATAAGCGCGCATAGCATTGGCACGAGCGTCAGCGAGACCACTGCCGACAGGATGATGGTCGTGGCCAGGGTAACCGCGAATTCGTAGAACAGCCGGCCGACCACATCGCTCATGAACAGCAGCGGGATCAGCACCGCGATCAGCGATACGGTCAGCGAGATGATGGTGAAGCCGATCTCGCCGGCGCCCTTGAGCGCCGCATCGAGCGGTTTCTCGCCCATTTCGACGTAGCGCGCGATGTTCTCGATCATGACGATCGCGTCGTCGACGACGAAGCCGGTCGCAATGGTGAGGGACATCAGCGAGAGATTGTCGATCGAGAAGCCGAACAGATACATGCCGGCCAGCGTGCCGACCAGCGAGAGCGGCACCGACAGGCTGGGGATCAGCGTCGCCGGCAGATTGCGCAGGAAGACGAAGATCACCAGCACGACCAGCACGACCGCAAGGCCGAGCTCGAACTCGACATCGGCGACCGAGGCGCGGATCGTCGTCGTCTGGTCCGACAGCACCTTGACCTCGACCGAGGACGGCAAGGTCCGCTCCAGCTTGGGCAGCAGCGCCTTCACGCCATTGACCACGGCGATGACGTTCGAACCCGGCTGGCGCTGGATATTGAGGATGATGGCGGGGGTGCGGTTGGCCCAGGCGGCGAGCTCGGCATTCTCGCTGCCATCGGTCACGGTCGCGACGTCGGACAGCCGGATCGGGTTGCCATTCTTATAGGCCAGGACCAGGTTGCGGTACTCCTGCGCGCTCTGCAGCTGGTCGTTGTTGTTGATCGTCGTGTTCTGCGCCGGCCCGTCGAAATTGCCCTTGGGCGTATTGATGTTCTGGTTCGAGATGTCGGTGCGGATATCGTCGATCGCGATGCCGTAGGCGGCGAGCGCCCGCGGATTGATCTCGATGCGCACAGCCGGCCGCATGCCGCCGGCCAGGCTGACCAGCCCGACGCCGGAGAGCTGCGAGATCTTCTGCGCGACGCGGACATCGGCCAGATCCTCGACCTGGGTCAAGGGCAGGACAGTCGAGGTCAGGGACAGCGTCACCACCGGCGTATCGGCCGGGTTGACCTTGGCATAGATCGGCGGCGCCGGCAGATCGGAGGGCAAGAGGCCGGTCGCAGCGTTGATCGCCGCCTGCACCTCCTGCTCGGCCACGTCGAGCGACAGATCTAACGTGAATTGCAGCGTGATCACCGAGGAGCCGGCCGAGCTGATCGAACTCATCTGGCCCAGCCCGGGCATCTCGCCGAATTGCCGCTCGAGCGGCGCCGTCACGGCCGTCGTCATCACCTCGGGACTGGCGCCCGGATAGAAGGTCGAGACCTGGATGGTCGGATAGTCGACCTCAGGCAAGGCCGAGATCGGCAGGAACTGGTAGGCGACGATGCCGATCAGCAGCAGCGCTACCATCAGCAGCGTCGTGCCGACCGGACGCAGAATGAAAAGGCGCGACGGATCCATCGGCTTACCTAGCGCCCGTTCGGCGACTGGCCGTTTTCGGGCTGGGCGTTCTGGGGCGGAACCGGCGTGCTGTTGCCGGGCTGCTGGCCGGGCGGTGCGCCGGGGCCATTGTTCGGAGTCCCCGAATGCTGGCCGGCATTAGCCGAAACGACGACTTTCGCCCCGTCCTTCAGGCGATCGGCGCCATCGACGACGACCGTGTCGCCCGGCTTCAGCCCCGACAGGATCTGCACGTCGTCGCCATCGGTCACACCGGTCTTTATGACCTGGATGCCGACCGAATTATCCGGCTTGAGCAGATAGACGAAGCTGCCTGGAGCACCCTGCTGGACCGCCGCCACCGGCGCCCGCACGACCTGCTTCAGCGTCTTCAGCAGCAATTGTGCGTTGACGAACTGATTGGGGAACAGCGCATTGTCGGTATTGGGGAAACTTGCCCGCAGCTTGACCGCGCCGGTCGTCGTATCGACCGTGTTGTCGATCGTGATCAACGTGCCGTCGGCCAGCTTCTTGGCGTTGGTACGATCATAGCTGCTGACGGCCAGCGTGTTGCCGTCCTTCATCTGCTCGGCGAGCTGGGGGATATCGTCCTCCGGCAGGACGAAGACCACCGAGATCGGCTGGAGCTGCGTCACGACGACGAGACCGGTCGAACTCGATGTCTGCACGTAATTCCCAGGGTCGACCAGGCGCAGCCCGACTCGGCCGGTCACCGGCGAGACGATATGGCAATAGACGAGATTGAGCTTGGCGCTGTCGACCGAAGCCTGGTCGAGCGCCACGGTGCCCTCATCCTGCTGCACCAGGAATTGCTGATCCGCGACCTGTTGCTGCGCGATGCTGTCCTGCTTGCCGAGGATGGTGAAACGCGCCAGATCGGATTTCGCCTGGGCGAGCAACGCCGAATCATGGGCCAGCGTGCCCTGTGCCTGCGCCAACGCGACATCGAAGGGCCGCGGATCGATCTGGGCCAGGAAGTCGCCTTTCTTGACGAGCTGGCCTTCGGTGTAGCCGACCGACATGAGCTGGCCGTTGATCTGAGTCTGCACGGTCACGGTCGCCATCGGCGTCACCGTGCCGAGACCGGTCAGCACTACATTGACGTCGCCCTGATCGACCTTTGCAACGCCGACCGGCTGCGGCGGCTCCGCGGCGGCACGGTTGCGGCCGGACCCGCCCGACGGGCGCAGGAAGAAATACCAGCCCAGGCCCGCGATCAGGAGCAGCAGCAGGAGGATGAGTAGCCACCGGCGCCAATGGCTGCGACGCGGCAGCGGCGCTTCCGGGCCACCGCGAACGGGCGCCTGCACCGGCGCATGACGAGGAGGAACGACATCGCTGGTGGTTTGGTCCATGCGTGGTCCTGTAGAGCGGTCCGGCGCCTGAGCGGGCCGGCCATAGACGCGGCAATGTGCGTCACCCCGGTCATGGGCACGAGCCAGGGGGCTGACACTGTGCAGCAGGGCGCCCGGCCCTGTGTGTCGAGTAATGTGGAGAAACGTGGGACGAAAGCGGCCTGGCCGTCGTTAGACGGGCGGTTGGGCCGAATTCGCGGCACATCTCTGCAAAACTGCAGACAACACCACCGGCCGGCAAGGGAGACTGGAGCATGCGCAAAATCCTGGTGGTCGACGACGATGTCGATCTCGCGCAGCTGCTGGAGGACTATCTGGTGCCCGAGGGATTCGCGGTCGAGCAGTTGCATGATGGCGCCGTTGCGGCAGCGACTTCGCCGGATGCCTTCGATCTCGTCATCCTCGACGTCATGCTGCCACACCGATCCGGCTTCGAAGTACTGCGCGAATTCCGCCGCCGCTCGGAGACGCCGGTCATCCTGTTGACCGCGCGCGACAACGACACCGACCGCGTCGTCGGCCTGGAACTCGGCGCCGACGACTACGTACCGAAACCATTCAATCCCCGCGAGCTGGTCGCCCGCATCCGCGCCGTGCTGCGACGGACCCAGCGCTCCGAGCTGCCGGCGCCGGCGCTGCAAGTCGGCGACGTCGTGCTCGATCCGCGTGCGCGCGCCGCGTCACGCGCCGGGCTGCCGCTCGATCTGACTTCGGCCGAGTTCGATCTGATGGAACGGCTGCTGCAGCACGCCGGCAGGCCGGTCGGCCGTGACGAGCTGGCCCAGGCCGCGCTGGGCCGCGCCGGCTATGCCGGACTCGACCGCAATGTCGATACGCTGGTGAGCAAGCTCCGACGCAAGCTGGGTCGGGACGACCTGATCAAGACCGTCCGCAATGTAGGATATCTCTATGCGACTCCGCGGCAGCCATCCGGCTGAACGCAATCCGCTGCGCAGCTTCCTGGGCAAGATCTTCGCCTGCATGCTGCTGGTGCCGGTGCTGGCACGCGGCGGCGGGCTGCTCCTGGAAGCGACGCTGAGCGATCCGCGTCCGCAGAGCGAGCGGACACTGGCCGCGGTCTTGCCGGCCGTCGCCGCACTCACCGCAGGCGAACTGGACCGCACCGGGCTGGCAGCGGTCGACAAATCTCTCGATGCAAGCCACGGCCTGCTGCAACTGGTCCCTGCTTCACCCCGCTGTACCGGTGCAAAGGGTCTGGCCCTGGCCACACCGATTCCGGGCCGGGACGATCTTTGTCTGGGCGCTCAGCCCCTGCCGCGTCCGCTGGTGCTGGGACTCGTACCGGCTTCGCTGTGGTTCCTGCTGCCGGCACTGGAGCTGCTTTGTTGCGGCGTGGTCAGCTTCTTCCTGGCGCGCTACCTGGCTGGTCCGATCCTGCGCACCCGGGCCGCGGCGGCTGCCTTTGCCGCCGGCGATCTCGCCGCACGGGCGACGCCGGGCCGGGAGCACGGCCGGCGCGACGAGGCCGCCGATCTCGAACGCGAATTCGATCGCATGGCCGACCGGGTCTCGGCGATGATCGGGGCGCAGCGCCGCTTCATCGAGGATGTCAGCCACGAGATCCGCTCGCCGCTGGGTCGCCTGTCTCTCGCCCTTGGCCTGATCCGTCGCGAAGCCGATCCGGTGCTGGCGCCGCGGCTGGACCGGATGGAGCAGGAGATGGAGGCGGTCTCGCGCCTGGTCCGCGAACTCCTGGTGCTTGCGTCGCTGCAAGAGGGCATGCCCCTGCCTCAGGCCGCGCCGATCGACCTGTCGGAGCTGCTCGACGGCGTGATCGAGAATATGGTCTTCGAATTCCACGAACGCGCCCGCACCATCCGGGCGATCCGCCGTTCCGGCCCGGCTGTCGTTTCCGGCAATGCCGATCTGCTGCGCCGCGCCGTCGAGAATGTGATGCGCAACGCCCTGTTCTACACGCCCGAGGACAGCGAGGTCGAGGCGCTGCTCGACAGCGACGGCATCTCGGCACGGCTCGTGATCCGCGACCATGGACCTGGAGTGCCGGCGACCGCGCTGCCGAAGCTGTTCGAACCGTTCTTCCGGGTCGATGAATCGCGTGCCCGCAACACCGGCGGCGCCGGGCTGGGGCTGGCGATCAGCCGGCGAGCCGTGGAGCTGCATGGCGGCAGCATCACAGCAGGCAATGTCCGACCGCATGGGCTGGCGGTCCGCATCCAGTTGCCGATCCTGGATGCGGCATCGCAAGACCTGTTGGAGGTCAGCCCTTGACTTCGAGCAGTTCGACCTCGAACAGCAGCGTCGCATGCGGCGGGATGACGCCGCCGGCGCCGCGTGCGCCGTAGCCCAGCTCCGCCGGGATGATCAGCGTGCGCTTGCCGCCGACCTGCATGGACGCGACGCCCTGATCCCAGCCGCCGATGACCTGGCCCACGCCGATCTTGAACTGGAACGGCTTGCCGCGATCAAGCGAGCTGTCGAATTTCTTGCCCTTCTCGCCGTTCTCATAGAGCCAGCCGGTATAGTGCATGACGCAGACCTGCCCGGTCCGCGGCGTGTCGCCGGTGCCGGCTACGGTGTCGATGATCTCCAGTCCTGATTCCGTCGTCACGATCGTTCCTCGCATTGTGTCTGACCCTGTTTAGCGGAAGCGGATGGCGGCTCCCATTGCTTTTTCCGGGTCTTCGGCTAGCTTGCGCCGCCACGGCTGCACCTGCGCGAGACCTTCATGGGCAATATCGTCTGGCTCGCCTCCTATCCGAAATCCGGCACGACCTGGCTGCGCGCCTTCCTGCACAATTTCCTGCGCCCGTCCGAGCAGCCCTACGACATCAATCGCCTGAGCGATTTCACGGCGAATGAATGCGAGGCCTCGCTCTACCAGGCGCATGATCCGCGGCCGGCCTCGCAATACAGCATGGCAGAGGTCCAGCGCCTGCGCCCGCTGGTGCATCGCGACCTGGCCCGGCTGATGCCGGAGCTGGTCTTCGTCAAAACGCACAACGCGGTGCTGCTGGTCGAGGGCAAGCCGCTGCTGACGCCGGAGGTCACGGCCGGCTCGATCTATATCGTGCGCGACCCGCGCGCCGTGGCGCTCTCCTACAGCCGGCATCTCGGCTGGTCGATCGACGATACCATCGAGTTCATGACCAATGACGGCGCCGCGGCCGGCGGCGACGACCGCCACGTCTTCGAGCGCCTGGCGAGCTGGTCGAGCCATGTGCTGAGCTGGACGCAACGGAGCAATCCGCGGCTGCACATCCTGCGCTACGAGGACATGCTGGCCGATCCGCACACGGCCTTCGGCAGCATCATCCGCTTCCTCGGCCGCGAGCCGCCGGCTGAACGGCTCGATCGGGCGATCGGCTTCAGCCGCTTCGAACTCTTGCAGGACCAGGAAAGCCGCAGCGGCTTCGTCGAGCGGCCGGCCGGCGCTGCCGCGTTCTTCCAAACCGGTCGTGCAGATGCCTGGCGGGAGGCCCTGACGCCGGATCAGGCAAAGCGCATCGCGGCTCGCCATGGCGAGCAGATGCGCCGTTTCGGCTATCTTTGACCGACCAAAAAGGCGGCCGGGAAAACCCGGCCGCCCCTGTCTTGAACCGTCTTTCCGAACGTTGCTTCGCTTAGCGGAGCAGCGTCAGGATCGAGGAGTTCTGCTGGCCGCTGACCGACAGCGACTGGATGCCCAGCTGCTGACGGAGCGTGAGCGCCTGAGAGTTGGCCGCCTCGGTGTTGAGGTCGGCCAGCGTCAGAGCGTCGGAGCCGTTGGTCAGGGTGTTGGCGTAGTTCGAGCTGAAGGTCGAACGTGCCTGCAGAATAGCAACGTTGGTACCCAGCGCAGCGGAAACGGCGTTGAGCTGGCTGATCGCGTTGCTGATGCGCTGGATCGCACCCGAGAAGATCGCCTGGGCAGTCGAGGCCGGGACCGTACCGGCGCCCGCCTGGGTGCCGGTCAGATCGAGCTGCGAGAAGCCAGCCGCTTCGCTGGAGAGGGTCGCATTGCCGATGATCGCGCTGAAGATCAGCGTGCCGTCGGACTTGAACGCCGCTGCCTGCGTGAACAGGGTACGGGAATTCGCCGTGCTGGTGGCCACCAGATTGTAACCGGTGATGGCCAGGGTAGCGGCGGTACGCTCTGAGAACTGGGTCGACAAGCTGGCCGCGGTCGAGGTCAGGAGGTTGAGGCCCTGGAACGACGCGTCCTTGACCAGCTGGGACAGCTGGGCGCCGATCGTCTTGAACGACTGAGTGTCGGCGATGCGGTTGCTGAGCGTGGCACCGCGTGCGGACTGCAGCACGCCTTGGAGCTGGCCGAGCAGCGCGGTCACGGCGGAGGTCGCCGTCAGTGCTGCCTGCACGCTCTGGATCGACTGATCAATAGTGCTCTTCGCATTGAGAATAGTGTTAGAGCGATTGTTCAGCGACTGTGCCTGGAAAAAGGACTGGGCGTTATCGGTAACGCTGTTGACCTTCTTGCCGGTATTGAGGCGGTTCTGGGTACGATTGAACAGACTGGTAACGCTGGTCAGCGATAACAGGGTTTGTCTTTGTGTAGACGTAAGTGTAATGTCAGACATTGTCTGGTTCCTTTAAGGATCTTGCATTGCCGGCTTGGCCGACAATGGCCCATTCACGGGCGGTTCCGAGTACCGACCCAGGAGAGGCGAAGGGCTTAGCCCTAGACCCTCTTCCAGGTCGATTGTCACAATACTGCAGTTCGGGCCAATTCAGAAGAACTGTTGCATAAAATTTTATGCGCCCAGCCCAAGAATACGACCGTTAATGACCGCCTAATGATGTGTCGCCGAGTCGGCGTGCAATAGTGTGCAGTAACCGCCGGTCGCCGCGCCCAGGCGGACGAAGTAAAAAGCGGCGGGCAGACGCTACTCCGGCGTGTAGCATCCGGCGAGCCGCGCGCGTTCGCGCAACAGCGCCAGCACGGTTTCGCACAGCGGCATCGGGCGCTCGACCAGCTCGGCCAGTTCGACCACGGCACCGAGCAGCGCATCGATCTCCATCGGCCGGCCGCGCTCCAGATCCTGCAGCATCGAGGTCTTGTGCGCGCCAACCTCGGCCGCGCCCTCGATCCGCTTGTCGACATCGATGGCGAAGCGGATGCCGAGCGCCTCGGCCACGGCGCGGCCTTCCAGCATCATGCCGCGGCAGGTCGCGCGCAGATCCGGCCGCCCGGTGATCCGGTCGAGCGTCGAGCCGGTCAGTGCCGATATCGGGTTGAACACCATGTTGCCCCAGAGCTTGACCCAGATCTCATCGCGTATGCGCGGCCGGACCGGTGCCTTGAGCCCAGCCTCGATCATCAGCTTGGCGAGCGCCTCGGCACGGGCGCTGCGGCTGCCATCGGGTTCGCCGAGCGTGAAGCGGTCACCATAGCCATGCTCGATCACGCCGGGCGAGGTCACTTCCGCTGCCGGATAGACGATGGCATGGAGCACGCGCGACGGGTGGAGATGCTGCCACAGCGTGCCGCCGGGATCGACGCTCTCGACCACCCGGTCGCGCCATGGGCCATCGAGCCCGTAGAAATACCAATAGGGGATGCCGTTGACGCCGGTGACCAGGACGGTCTCCGGTCCCATCAACCGGGCGATCTGCGGCGCGGCAGCCGGCAACGAATGCGCCTTGAGCGTAACCACGACATAGTCCTGCGGCCCGGCTTCGCCCGGATCCGCGACGCAGCGCAGCCGCAGCGTGACGCTGTCTTCGCCGCTCTTCAGTGTAACGCCGTTCGCCTGCATGGCCGCGAGATGCGGCCCGCGCGCGATAATCGTCACATCGGCGCCGGCCTGCGCCAGCTTGACCGCAAGGAAGCCGCCGATGGCGCCGGCGCCGTAGATCGCGACTTTCACGGCGTGACCCCGAGCCGCTCCGCCAGGCCGATCCGTTGCAGCTTGCCGGTCGCGCCCTTGGGGATCTCATCGAGGAAGACGATCTTGCGCGGCACTTTGAAATCGGCGATGCGCGCCGCTACGAAATCGCGCAGCTCGCGCTCATCGGCAGTCGCCCCCTCGCGCAGTACCACGGCGGCAGCGACCTCCTCGCCCAGCTTCGGATGCGCCATGCCGAAGGTCACCACCTGGGCGACCGCCGGATGATCCATCAGCACGGTATCGACTTCGAGCGGGCTGATCTTCTCGCCGCCGCGGTTAATCAGCTCCTTGAGCCGGCCGGTGAGGCGCAGATAGCCCGCCTCGTCGAGCACGCCCTGATCACCCGTCCGGAACCAGCCATCGGTGAAGGCCGTCGCATTGGCCGCGGGATTGTTCTCATAGCCGGCGGTGACGTTGCGGCCACGGATCACGATCTCGCCCAATTCGCCCGCCGCCAGCAGCGCGCCGCCTTCATCCATGATCCCGACCTCGGGACCGGCGGCGATGCCGACGCAGCCGCTATAGCGCGGGCGCGGCGGCAGTGGATTCGACGCCATCTGGTGTGCCGCCTCGGTCATGCCATAGGCCTCGATCACCGGCGCGCCGAACACCGCTTCCAATTCGGTCATGACCTGCGGCGGCAGCGAGGCCGAAGAGGAGCGGATCAGCCGAAGGCGTCCGGCCTTGATGATCTCGGCATTGCGCGGTGCGCGGCCCAGGATCGCCTGATGCATGGTCGGCACCGCCGTGTACCAGCTCGGCCGGACATCCTCGAACCATTGGAAGAATTTGAGCGCATTGAAGCCCGGCGTACAGCACACCGCGGCGCCGGCGGCGAGACTCGACAGCACGGCCGCAATCAGCCCGTGGATATGGAACAGCGGCATGATGTTGAGGCACACATCATCCGGCCGCAGCTCGACCGAGCGGCCGACATGATAGGCCGACGCGGTCACGTTGACATGGCGCAGCGGCACGATCTTGGGCCGCGATGTCGTACCCGAAGTGTGCAGCACCAATGCCACCTCTTCGGCCGAGGCGAAGCCGGGACTCGCCGCCGTGCCGGAGAGCGGTCGTTCCGGCTGCAGAACGAAGCTGCCGGCCGGCCCGTTCTTGTCGGAAACCAGTTCGACGATCGGAATGCCGCGCGCGGCCGCTACGGCCCGCGACGGGCTGTCCATCCCCGCCTCGATGACGAGCGCCTTGGCGTTCAGATCCGACAGATAGAAATCGAATTCCTCGGCCCGATAGGCCGGGTTGAGCGGTGCCGTCGCGGCGCCGCAGGCGATCGCGACGAAAGACGTCGCCGCTTCCGGCCCGTTCGGCAACACCAGGGCGACCCGATCGCCGCGGCCGATGCCGAGACCGTTCAGCTGTTCGACCGTCGCCGCGGCCAGTGCGCGCAGCCCGCCATGGCTGAGTGCCGGCCGGCCCGGCGCCAGGATGGCCGGCTCGGCATCGGCGCTCTTGCCGAGCAAATGAAAGACCGTATCCGCCGGATACATCGCAAACATCCCCCGCATATTATGCCGGATGGCCGGCAATCACCGGCCATCCGGATCTTATTCTACTCAGGCTGCGCCGTAGCCGACCACCGCCTTGGTTTCGAGGAACTCTTCGAGGCCGAACTCGCCCCATTCGCGACCGTTGCCCGACTGCTTGTAGCCGCCGAAGGGCGCCGCAATGTCGAAGGCCGGGTAATTGACCTGGACCGTGCCGGCGCGCATCTGCGCCGCCACCTTGCGGGCATGGCCGAGGTCGCCCGACTGAACATAGGCGGCAAGGCCGTAGACCGTGTCATTGGCGAGGCGAACCGCCTCTTCCTCGGTCTTGTAGGGCAGGATCGACAGCACCGGCCCGAAGATCTCCTCGCGCGCGATCGTCATCTCCGGCGTGACGTTGGCGAAGATGGTCGGCTGGACGTAATAGCCACGGTTGAGGCCCTCCGGCCGTCCGGTGCCCCCGGTCACCAGCTCGGCGCCTTCGTCGATGCCGGCCTGGATCAGCTTCTGGATCTTGTTGTACTGGACTTCGCTGACGACCGGGCCGAGCACGGTGCCCTCGGCCGCCGGCGGGCCGACCTTGAAATTGGCCGCCGCCGCCTTGGCGATGGCGACTGCCTCGTCATGCTGGTCGGCCTGCACGAACATGCGGGTCGGCGCATTGCAGGACTGGCCGCTATTGCCGAAGCAGCCGGCGACGCCCTTGGTCACCGCCTTGCGCAGATCGACATCGGCCAGCAGGATATTGGCGGATTTGCCGCCCAGTTCCTGATGGACGCGCTTCACGGTATCGGCCGCCGCCTTGGCGACGAGGATGCCGGCGCGGGTCGAGCCGGTGAAGGACACCATGTCGACATCCGGGTGGCTGGCGATCGCCTGGCCGACCGTCGGGCCGTCGCCATGGACCAGGTTGAACACGCCCTTGGGCACACCCGCCGCGTCCAGCACCTCGGCGAAGATGACCGCGTCGATCGGTGCGATCTCACTCGGCTTCAGCACCATGGTGCAGCCGGCGGCCAGCGCCGGGGCGACCTTGCAGACGATCTGGTTCATCGGCCAGTTCCACGGCGTGATGAAGCCGCAGACGCCGATCGGCTCGCGCGCGATCAGGGTCGTGCCCTGCATATGCTCGAACTCGAAGCGGCCGAGGATCTCGACCATCTTGCTCAGATGCCCGACGCCCATCGCGGCCTGGGCCTGCATGGCGAGTTGGGTCGGCGCGCCCATTTCGCGCGAGATCGCCGCGGCGATTTCCTGATAGCGCGCTTGATAGGCCTGGACGATACGCTGCAGCAGCGCCAGACGCTCTTCGCGGCTGGTCTGCGAATAGCTCGGAAAGGCAGCCTTGGCCGCAGCGACCGCACGGTCGACGTCAGCAGCGGTGCCCATGGCGATCTTGGTGTAGGGCTCTTCGGTCGAAGGATCGATCACGTCCAGCGTGGCCGTGCCCAACGGCCTGACCCAGGCGCCGTCGATGTAAAATTCCAGTTCGTGCGACATTCGCTTCCTCCCGACTTCGATCGCTTGCAAACTGACCTTAGGTACCACTGCGGACGGCGCGTGACCACCCCCGCCGCCTGCCCCTGCGACCGCGCGGCGCAGCGGTCACGCCGGCGCGACCCGGCTTACGCTTCATTGATTCTCAGGAATGTCACGTTAGTACGGTCGACAACTGATCGCGTTTTCGGCCGTAAAGGCTAGATTGATGGATGTTTTGGAATTTCGCTCATTGATACTCGATCCCCGGCTCCGGGTGCTTTTCGATTTCTGGCAAGAAGTGCGCGGAACGCGAGCGATGCCCGATTGGTCCGACCTTAAACCTGAGGCCTTCGCGGCGGCCCTGCCCCACATCTGGGTCTGGCAGATCGACGATGCCGGCCAACTTCGGCTCCGGATCATCGGCGAGGCGGTCATGCAGATCATGGAGCTGAACCTCAAGGGCAAGACGCCTTACGATCTCTACGGCCCCGAGCAGGCCGGGCTGCTCATCGAACGCCTGAGGCGAGTTATGCACGAGCCGAGCTGCAACTTTGCGATCGGCGAAGTGCATTCCGGCGGCCAACTGATCGGTATCGGCCAGCGGATCGGCCTGCCGTATTTCGACCAGCGGACAGGACGGCTGGGCGTGATCGGCGCCTCGACCATCGACAAGCGGATCAAGAGCGACGCGAGCAACGGGACCGCGATCTACAACCTGTCGGGCAATGAGAACTACCTCCCGCTCACCGGGACCTGAGCGCTTTACCCGATGACATCCGCCAGCGGCGCGATCCGCACCCCGGCCGCAATGAGGGCGGCTCGGATCGCGCCGGCCACGGCGCCGGCGCTCGGCTCGTCGCCATGGATGCACAGAGTCTGCACCGGCCGTTTCAGGATCCGGCCTCCGGCCGTGCGGATCTCGCCTGAGAGCGCCATGCGCACGGCCTGCTCGGCCGCAATTTCGGGATCGTGGATAACCGCGCCGGGCAGCTTGCGCGCCATCAGCAACCCGTCATCGGTATAGGCGCGGTCCGGAAAGCCCTCGGCCGCAAAGCGTAGCCCGGCAGCCTCCGCCGCCGCCACCAGCGGCGAGCCGGTGCCGGCAATCAGGATCAGCCGCGGCTCGACCGCCTTGACGGCCCGCGCAATCGCACCGGCCACAATCGCATCGCGTTCCGCCATGTTGTAGAGCGCGCCATGCGCCTTGACATGGGCGACCGACAGGCCGGCGCGCGCCGCGATCGCCTGCAGCGCGCCGATCTGATAGGCGACCAGCGTCTCGATCTCGACTTCCGACATCGGCATCGGCCGGCGTCCGAAGCCCTGCAGATCCGGCAAGCCCGGATGGGCGCCGATACTGACGCCGTGCCGCTTCGCGATCTCGCAGGTCCGCGCCATGACTTGCGGATCGCCGGCATGAAAGCCGCAGGCGATATTGGCCGAGCTGACCAGCGGCAGGACGATCTCGTCATTGCCCATCGGCCAGGCGCCGAAGCTTTCGCCGCAATCGACATTGAGATCGATCAAGCCGGTCATCGCACTGCCTCTCCATGCATGGGCCGACAAGGTCGCATGACAGCGCGCGCTTGGGAATGCTGCGGAATGCCGCCTGTGTTTGCACGATTTCGGCACAGATCCGCCACGGATTTCGTAAGGGATCGCCACCAGCAGGGCACGCCCTATGGCGATGCTCGGCGATCGATCGCCCGATCGCCGGAGACCTGCATGACAATGAAGTCGCGTTTCCTGCTGACGAGCCTTGCGCTCGTCACGCTCGCCTTGGCTGGCTGGCACAGGCAACTTTCCTACGGCTTCCATGTCCTGTTGCGGCATGGCGGTACCTATTGGATCGATGTCGCCCCCGACAGCCCGCGCCTGTCGCGGTCGATGCGGCTCGCCCTTAGAGATGCGCCGGATGCCACGCCGGGCGATTTCGCCTGGCAAAGCATCGCGCCCGGTTTTGACGTCGCCGATCTGCCGGTCTCGGCGTCGGACGAAATCGTCGACCATATCCTGCTGGCCCGGATCGATCCGGCCCGGTATCGCTTCGTCCTACGCAACGCGCCGGCCGGCGATAGGAACCTCGATGATTGGATGACGCAGCTGGATGCGGCGCTGGTCGTCAATGGCAGCTATTTCACCCGGACCGGTGAACCCGACACACCGGTTCTGAGCGACGGCGTGCCGCTCGGGCCGTCGGATTACGATGCCAAGGCCGGCGCCTTCGTGGCAGGCGACGGCTTCGCCGGCATCCGCGATCTGGCCGGCCAGGATTGGCGCTCGGCATTCCGCGGCGCCGACAACGCCACCGTTTCATTTCCACTGCTCGTCGCGGAGGGCGAGAACCGGGTCAAGCGCGAGAGCAACTGGCTCGCCAATCGTAGCTTCGTCGGCCAGGACTCGGCAGGGCGGGTGCTGATCGGCACGACGACGGATGCCTTCTTCTCGCTTGGCCGCCTTGCCAAATTCCTGCTCCAGGCACCGCTCGATCTCACCTCGGCACTCAACCTCGACGGCGGGCCGGTCGCATGTCAGGGCATTGCGCTGAACGGCTACCGTCGGATGAGCTACGGCAGATGGGAGGCTCAAACGGAGGGCGGGCAAGTGCGTCTGCTGACCTGGCCCTATGGCAGCGTCGCCATGCCAGTGGTACTGGCGGTGTTGCCTATGGGTGATGGGGCTTTGCCGGGAGGTAAGCCGTGACCGCGACACGCGATCTGCGACGGTCGCCTGCCGGAACAGCACCCTAAATTCTCTTGGCGCGTTTCTTCGCGACCGGCTACATGCGTTCAGTTTTGGCGACTACACTCCCCCTCTCGACGCGTTGCGGATGACCAAGGACAAGTGACACGTCACGGCACGACACCGCGCTTCCTGGCAGCCGGCGATACGGCGCTGATCGTCGAGTTCGGCACGACCGTCGAGCCGGCGTTGATCGCTGCCGTGCAAGCGCTCGACCGTGCCGTGGCGGCGGCCGGCATCCCGGGCGTGATCGAGACGGTGCCGAGCTTCCGCTCGCTCATGGTGCATTACGATCCGCTCACGACCAGCGCCGAAGCGCTCGCTGAAACGATATCGGCACTGGAAGATACAGATGCCGCGCCGGCGACGGCCGGGCGCTCCTGGCTCCTGCCTTGTTGCTATGCTGCCGCATTCGGCCCCGATCTCGACCATGTCGCGGCAGCGACCGGCCTCACGACATGCGACGTAATCGAGGCCCATAGCGCTACGGCGTTCACGGTGGCCATGTTGGGCTTCCTGCCCGGCTGCCCGTTCCTCTCCGGGCTGGATCCGCGCTTCGACCTGCCGCGGCGGACCGAGCCACGCACGCGGCTGGCCGGCGGCTCTGTTGCGGTCGCGCAGGCGCTCAGCGTCATCTATCCGACCGAGAGCCCGGGCGGCTGGCATCTGATCGGCAATTGCCCGCTGCCGCTGTTCGACCCGGGCCGCTCGCCACCGGCGCTGCTGGCGCCGGGCGATGCCGTGCGCTTCCGGCCGATCGATGCGGCCGAGCACGCGCAGATCCGCACGGCGCGGGATTACGACCTGCGTCGGGAGTGCCTGCAGCA